>JAJPIS010000073.1 GCA_021324635.1 Gemmatimonadota bacterium | reverse complement strand
CCCCGCAGGCGTGTGTGTCCGGGCACGACTGCCCGCCGGGAGCGGTCGAGCGAGGGCGTGCCCTACCCCATAAAACGCACCAATCCGCCGAAGGACGACAGAGTTGATGCGTTACCGGACGTCGGAGACGTAACTTGCACTACGGCAGCCGGTTGTGCGCGCTACGCAACGGTGCGCGTCAGCGCTGGATGACCATCTTCCGCGCGGCGACCGGCTTGCCGTTGATCTCGAGGCGGTACAGGTAGAGGCCCGGGGCAACGTCCCGGTTGGTGGTCAGCGCCGTGCCGTTCCAGTACGCGATGTACTGCCCGCAGGGGAGTTGGAGCGACTCCACGGGCTGCCCGACCGATGTCGCCGACAGGCCGTCGGCCATGACCGGGACGGCGACCAGCTGCGCAAGCAGGTTGTAGATCTTGAGGCTGACCCGGAACTGGCGGCCTGCGCCCGTGCAGGCCGGCGGATTACCGACCGTGAAGGGGATGCGAGTCGCCGGGCTGAACGGGTTGGGGTAGTTCTGCCCCAGCGGCGCGAGCAGCGCGCCCTCCTGGTGCTTGACGGCGCTCGGTGGCGTCCCCGGCTGCGACGTCTGCGCACCCGCGCGCGACGGCGCGAACGCCGCTCCCGCCCCGACCACTGCCACCGCGACGGCCACGTGCGCCGCGACCACCCTGATCCGAGCCCCGAATCCTGACCTGCGGTGCGTCTGGCCTCCCGCCCGACAGGCACGCCCCGAGCGGGGCGTGTTGGTTCCCGTGGGGAACCTCATGCACACACTCCGAGCTGACGAGAGAAGGGCGAAAGACGGCTCCTGGACGACGGTCGACGGGATTGGGTCGGCGCGCAACGTTAGGTCTCCCCGGAGGTACTTGTCAAGACGAGTCGGGGTGTGTCCTACCGGTAGACGCATCGACCTGGCCTCCACTCTCACCGGTCACTCTGTCCCCGCCGCCTCGGCTCGGACTCGAGGCCGCCTCATCGGGAATCTCCTCTGCGCCTTTTGGGCCACGCGTCCCGCGCCGTCCGTCGGCCCGTACGCGCCCTCCCGTGCGGCGCTCGGTGAGCCCGACCCGATCGCAGTGCTCCAGCAACGGAATCAGATACTTTCGCGAAACCCCGAGCAGGTCACGAAGTTCCGCCGGCCCGTACTCCCGGCCGGGGGACATCCCGGTGCGCAACGCGGTCCTGAGCCCATCGAGTGCCTCGATGCTGTAGTACCGGTCCAGTTCCACCTGCCGCACAATCCCCCTACGCTCCAGCACCCGGAGAAGTGTCACGATCTCGTCCGGGTCCGATACACCCACCATGCCGCTCGTCGCCAACTCGCTGGTGCTGGGCGGCTCCCGTCCGGCGCACCGAATGGCGGCGGCCAGCCGCTCCATCGCCGACTCCTGGACCGGTGACGGTCGAACCGCCCACCCCGGCCGGCTCGCGAGGCCGCGCGCGACGAGGAGCCGGCCAGCGGCCACGAGGCGCTGGAGCATCCGATCGACGATCGGCGATCCACCCGCCAGCGCCCGAAGCGCCTGGATCGAGAGCCCATCCTCGAGCGGCGCACGCTGATGATGCAGGTCCACGGTCTCGGTCATGCGCTCCGCGAGCGCCGCCAACGCCGCACGGTCGTAGAGCACCCCCTCGAGCATCTCGATCCGGTCCGCCGCCGCGTTCGCCGCCTCGGTGATCTGCGCGGGCTGAAGACCCGCCCGGATGGCGGCACTCGCCTCGGACAGGCCGCGCAGCCCACTATCGGCGGTAAGCCGGACCAGTCGCTCGCTTGCCGTGCCGCCAGGCTGCGGCCACGGTTTGGCCCGCCGGTGCCCGGGCGCCGCGTCGGTCACCACGCCGCCACCGATCGTGGCGGCCGGGGAGCCGGTGCGGAGCACGAATCGGTCGCCGCCGCGGGCCACGATCGGCTCCTGGAGCACGATCCGCACGGGCATGCGGGGCGCACGCTGGAGCGGGAGGGCGGCGCCGACCGGCGGCCGCACGACGCCGCCGCGGGCGATGATCCGGGCCTCGACCTCCCGGGTCCCGAGGTGGAAGCGCACGTGCGCCCGCGGCCCGATCGGCGGGGCATCGGGGAGGAGCACGACATCGGCGCGCACCAGCGTCGTCGGCTCCCAGCTGCCCTGGGTCACCAGGGTCGAGCCGCGCGGCACGGCAGCCACGTCCACACCGCTCAATCCCACCGCGGCGCGGATCCCGGGTCCCGCGGCGTCGATCGCGGCGCCGTGCGACTGCAAGCTGCGAACGCGCGCGGTGATCCCGCCGGGCAGAATGCGAACCGTCTCGTCCCGCCGCAGCCGCCCGGTCCACACCGTGCCGGTCACGACCGTGCCTGTGCCTTTGACCGTGAAGGCGCGGTCGATCGGCAGTCGGAAGAGGTCCGCCTCGTGCCGCGGCCGGGCGCCCGCCGCCAGCTCGGCGATCGCCGCCCGCAGCGCGTCCAGCCCGGTCCCCGTGGGCGACGAGACGGGGATCTGCCGCGACCCCGCCAGCGCCGTGCCGGCCAGCAGGCGTTCGACATCCTCCTGCACGAGCGCCAGCCATTCGGCGTCCACGAGATCGGCCTTGGTCAGCGCAACCACGCCGGCCCGGATCCCCAGCAGCTCCAGGATCGCCAGATGCTCCCGCGTCTGCGGCATCACGCCCTCGTCGGCCGCCACGACGAGCAGCGCGGCATCGATCCCGCTCGCGCCCGCGAGCATGGTGCGCACGAAATCCTCGTGACCCGGCACGTCGACCACCCCGATCGTCAGGGCGCTCGCCGCCCCCGCCCCGGCTCCATCGAGCGCGAGCGTGAGCGGCGCGAACCCGAGCTCGATCGTGATCCCGCGCCGGCGCTCCTCGGGCAGACGGTCGGTGTCGACACCGGTCAGCGCTCTGACCAGGGCGGTCTTCCCGTGGTCGATGTGGCCGGCCGTGCCGAGGATCATGCCATCCCCCGCTCCCACACCTGGAAGGCGCGCGTCGTTCGTCCCTCCGTCAGGTGCTCGCCCAGAAACTCGCGGAGCAGCCGCTGGTGCGCCCGCGCATCCAGCTCTCCCGCCGGCACCGGCGCCGGATGGCCACGAAGCCAGTGTCCCAGCGCATGCCGGGCCGATGCCGGAAGCGACCGGCTCGCACGCTCCAGCCTCGCGCAGACGTCACAGAGCACGCCCCCGGCGGGGTGGCTGAACGGCACCCGGTCGGCGAGGGGCACCACCGCGCGACAGGAGCAACAGACATCGACCGTCGGCGCAAAGCCGAGCTGCGCGACCACGTGCCACGCCCCCGCCAGCGCGGCCTCGCGGGCGGCGCCGGGCGCGTCGTCGGCGGCCGCGATCGCGTCCAGTCCGCTGCGCACCGCGTCGTACAGCAGTGGCTGGGCATCGTCCCGTGCGAAGCAGAGGGCAAGCTCGGCGAGCATGGCCGCACCGGTGAACCGCTCGAGCGAGGCTGCCAGGTGCGGCCTCGCGCGCGTGACATCGAACGCCGTCAGAGTCTGGAGGTCGCGGGTGGGGCGCACCGAGAGTTGCGCTTCGCCTTCGGCGAACAGATCGACCGCCGAACCGAATCGCGAGCGGGGCCGCCGCGCCCCGCGCGCGAGCACGGATTGGACTCCGGCCTCACGGGTCAGCAGTCGATAGATGCGCGACGTTTCCAGGTAGTCGAGCGCGTGGAGCACGACCGCATCGGTGACCAGGAAGGCCATGATCGTAAGATAGCCGCCGCCCTCCGGCCGCCCGTCCCCGCGTCGCCATCAGCGATGGATCGCGAGCCGTCCGCCCACCAGCACCGTGCGACCCGGCGCGGCGTACGAGTACACCTCCTCGTAGCGTCGGGCGAGCAGGTTCGTCACGCGCGCGGTGAGGCTCAGCGTCGGGCCGGTGGCCCCGCCGCTCAGCAGAACGTAGTCCCCAGCGAGGTCCACGGTCGTGAAGCCGGGGAGCACCACGCGGGCCGTGCCGCCGGAGAGGGCACCGAAGTTGATGTCGTCGCGCGCCCCGATGTAGCGGACCGTCGTGGCCAGAGACCCGCGCCGTCCGACCGCGGAGCGGAACGTGCCACTCCCCTCGTGGGCCGGTCGGCGGATGAGGCGCGTCCCGACCCGGAACTGCGAGTAGCCGCTCTGGTCGACGCCGTTGTTGGTGACGCGGGTGAGGAGGCCCGTGTAGGTCAGCTCGAGCGAGGTGCCGGACACCGGTCCGACGATGAGGCCCGTCTCGATGCCGTTGGCGATCGCGCCCGCAATGTTGACGAAGTTGGTCGTATCACCGGGATGGGCCCGAACGGGAAATCCGGCGAACGAGTAGTCGATGATGTCGTGGAATCGCTGATTGAAGTACGTGGCGGACAGGGTCAGCCCGGGGCCGAAGGGTGATTCCGCGACGCCGACCTCCCACCCGACGGAGTGCTCCGGGCGGAGCGAGGGGTTCCCGACGTCGAACGCCACGCGGGAGAAGTTCTGCTCGACGGTCGGCTCCTTGAACGCGGTCCCCACGTTCGCGTGGAGCTGCGCGCCGAACCCGAGCGCGTAGCCGACGCCGAGGCGATAGGTCGGAAAAGTCCCGAAGGCGCTGTTGTCGTCGAGGCGGGCTCCCGCCGTGTACGACGCCGACGGGCCGATGTTGCCGACGACCTGCGCGTATGCTGCGCCGACCCGGCGGAAGTACGCCGCCGGCGCGACCGTGTCGGACCCTGCGGCCCCACCGGGTCCCGGGAAGTTGAACCGGTCGAAGGACCGCGTCCGATCGATCTGCCCCTCCAGGCTCCCGCCGACTGTCGCGACCGCCGCCGCGCCGACGTGTGCGTCGAGGTGCACGTCGGCCGCGTCGCGCCGGAAGGCGTCGCGATTGAACGTCGAGAACGTGCCGACTGTGTCCGCGGGCCCGTCGGGCGGGTTGATATTGGCGGCGTCCTGCGCGGTCGTCGTCAGGGCCAGGTGCGCGTCGACCCGCGAGGTGATCGCGTGCTGGCCGCTCACCCCGAGCGATGCCCCCTCATCCCGCCGTTGCTGGTTGTGGTCGACGGGGATCCCGCTGCCCAGGGTCGGAAAATGATAGTCGGCCGTGTGATAGCGGGCGACGAGCGACGCCGAGGACGGCGAGCCGTGGCCCACGTCGAGGCGACCGGCCAGCTCGCCGTTCGTGAGCTGGTTGTTGAACGGCAGCACGCCGGCCGTCGTCTCCCGTGTCCCACCGAGGGAGAAGCCCAGGGGGCCCGCGGCCCCGCTCACATCCAGCGCGCCGTCGGCCGTCTTGTAGTTCCCGCCCCGAGCCGTGAGCGCGCCCTGGACGGCGCCCGCTCCCTCCTTGGTGAAGATCTGGACAGTGCCGCTGACCGCGTCCGACCCGTAAAGCACGCTCGTCGGTCCGCGAACGATCTCGATCCGGTCGATGTCCGCCGCGGTCAGGTTCTGAAAGTAGAACGTGCCGCCCGGCTCGTTGAGCGGGATCCCGTCGAGCAGCACCTTGGTGTACCCGCTCTCGCCGCCCCGGAGGAAGAGCGACGTCAGGCCGCCGACCGACCCGGTCTGGACGAGCGCGATCCCGGGCGCGTCCCGCAGCGCATCTCCCACCGTGAGGATGCCCCTGGCGCGGAGATCGTCGCCGGTGATCACGGTCGTCGAGGTCGTCGACACCGCCTGCGAGAACGGCACCCGCGTGGCCGTCACGACGACGCGCGGGAGCGAGGCGGTATCGTCCACGACTTGCGCGCCGAGGCGTTCCGCGCGGGCGGTCCCGAGTGCCACCGCGAGGAGGGCGCCGAGGCAGAGTCGGCTGCGCCCGATGCGGCGCGAGCGGATCGTCGGCAGGGAGTCGATCGATGGGGCAGCAGGACGAACGGAGTTCATTGCCTCGGGGAGGAAAGAGGTGAGTGATACGGTGAGTGGTGCGGCCGAGCGCGGAGGGGGATCAGCATCGGAGCGCCAACGGCCGGATCCCGCCCGACCACGAGCGGCCACTCGTAGACGCGCTCCAGGATGGGACCGGTCATGACCTCGGCGGGCGTCCCGGCGGCGGCGACTGTCCCCACGTGCAACAGAACGACGCGGGCGGCGAAGCGGGCCACGAGGTTGAGCTGATGGGTGATCAGCAGCACGGTCATCCCCTCGCGCGCGAGCTCGGCGACGAGCTCGAACACGGCCATCTCGTGCGCGACGTCGAGGAACGTCGTCGGCTCATCGAGCACGAGCGCTTCCCCGCCCTGGGCCAGCGCGCGAGCGATGCGGACCCGTTGCCATTCGCCGCCCGAGAGCTCGTCCGTGTGGCGCCGGAGCAGGTCCTGGACGCCCGCGCGGTCGGACGCGGCCGCGATCTGCGCCGCGTCAGCGCGCCTCTCCCCCTGCCATGCGCGGCTGTGGGGGAACCGACCGAGCGCGATGTACTCCCGGACCGCGAGCGGGAACAGCGGGTCCTCCCGTTGCGGGACGACGGCGATGCGTCGGGCGACGGCGCGGGGCGGAAGGGTGGAGAGCGGAACGTCATCGAGCAGGAGCCTCCCGCCGGCGAGCGGCACCCGCCGCAGCAGCGCCCGCACGAGGGTGCTCTTCCCGCTGCCGTTCGGTCCGGTGACCGCGGTCACGACTCCTCGCTCGGCGGCGAAGCTCACCCCGGCGATCGCATCGCGCGCGGCGCGCGGGTACCGGATCCGGACATCGCTGAAGGCGATCACCGTCACTCGCTCACCGCGATCCGCCGCAGTTGAATGAGGAAGAACGGCACCCCGACGAGCGCCGTCACCGCTCCGAGCGGCAGCTCCGCGGGTGGGTGAATCGTCCGGGCGATGACATCCGCGGCGACGACGAGCGCGCCGCCCACGACCGCGCCCCCGGCCACGAGCGTCCGGTGCCGCCGGATCCCGGCCGCCCGCACGATGTGCGGCACGATGAGCCCGACGAAACCGACGAGCCCGGCCGCCGCAACGGTCGCGGCGGCGAGCAGGGCGGCGCCGAGGTAGGTGCGTCGGCTCGCGCCCTCCACGTCCACGCCGAGCGCGGCCGCCGCCTCTTCGCCGAGCGCGAGGGCGTCGATGTCGCGGGCCCAGAGCAGCAGCGCCGCCCCGCCGGCAGCGACGTAGAGCCCGAGCCACGCGACCCGCGACCAGTCGCCGGCATCGACGGAGCCCATCATCCACCAGAGCGCCCCGCGCACGGTGTCGGGCGGGGCAACCGCAAAGGCCACCATGATCGCCGCGTTGGCGAACGCCCCGACGACGACGCCAGCCATGAGCAGGAGGCGTCCGTCCGCGCGACCGCCGCCCATCACCCCCGCGCCGGCGACCCGCGCAGTCCCCAGCACGAGTCCGGCGGCCACCGCGCTGCCGGCGAAGGCCGCGATCGGTACCACGACCGCCGTGCTGCCGTGGAGCGCGACGGCGATCACCGCCCCGACGGCGGCTCCGCCGGAGACCCCCAGCAGGTAGGGCTCGGCGAGCGCGTTCCGCAGGGTTCCCTGCATCGCCGCCCCGCTCATCCCGAGCCCGGCTCCTACGAGGAGCGCAAGCGCCACGCGTGGCACGCGGACCGTGCGGACGATCCCGCGGATCGCCGGGTCGGCGTGGCCCGCGACCGCGCTCCAGAGCTGGGCCGGCGACAACCCGACCGGCCCCAGCGCGATCCCGAGGATCGCCGCGCCGACGAGCGCGACGAGCGCGCCAATCCAGAACCGCGTGTGCATGCGCTCAGCCGCCGGGCGCGATCCGGCCGCGCAGCTCGGGATGCAGCAGCGTCGCCAGCTCGACCGCCGCCTCTCCCATGCGAACGGACGGCAGTCCCACGACCGCCGTGTCGGGCACGAGCAGCCGGTGCCCCGGCATCGAGAGCCAGGAGCCCCAGCGGGGATCGACACGGATCGCACGCGCCCCGGCGGGGCTCGTCAGCACGACCTCGGGCGCCCGGTCGAGCAGGTCCTCGAGCGAGACCTGCGGCGCGGGCACGGTGACCTCGCCATAGAGGTTCCGGCCGCCGGCATCACGAAGCAACTCGTCGAGGAAGCTCCCGCCGCCGATGACGATGACCGGCGTGATCTCGACCTGCCACACGACCGACACGCGGCTCGCGCCCGCCGTCGCCGCCCGCACTCGCGCCAGCGTGCCGAGGACGGAATCGGCGACGGCGGCCGCCCGCGCCGAGTCGTGGAGTGCCGACCCGAGCACGGCGAGCGCGCGGCGGAAATCGGCGACGCGATCGATGCGCAGGCTCAGCGTCGCCACACCCGCGGCACGCAGCCGGAGGGCCGCGTCGCGGTCGTCGGCGCTGGCGTAGAGCAGCACGAGGTCGGGGCGGCGCGCGAGCACGGCCTCGACGTTCGGCCGGAGCGCGTCGCCCACGTCCGGCACGCGCCGCACGGCCGGCGGGTAGTCGTCCCAGCGGGTACGCCCGACGAGGCGGGCGCCGGCGCCAATGGCGTAGAGCATCTCCGTCGTCGCCGGCACGAGCGAGACGATCCGCTCGGGCGGCGTGGCCGCGACGATGACCGAGTCGCCGAAGTCGTCGCGCAGCACGCCTCGCGTCGCGTCGCTCGTCGCCGAGCGGGTCGCGGGAGCCGCGGTGGGCGGTGAGCCGTGCGAGCCGGCGTCGCGGCAGCCGGCGGCCGCCGGCACGGCGATGAGGCAGAGCGCGAGTGCGGTCGATCGAGTCGTGCGGGGCAAGCGAACGGGCGTCCTCCCCGAAGGAGAACGCCCGGACGACGCCGGCAGCGCCAGCGTCGGACCCCTCCCGACGTGACCGCTGCCCTCGACCCGGCGCCGGACAGCCGCACGCGATCGCGGCTGGCTGGACACCGGGCAAGCGTTGCCACGCAGCTCTCCCCCGAGAAACTGTCACTGTGGCGCGGGCGAGGGTCGTCTCCTGGCTCCGGGCTGCTGCGTCCGCCTTCCCGATGCAATGCGCACCAGTGGCCAATCCGGACGTGCATCCTGCCCGTTACAGTGGCGGGGCCGCGCCGGTATTGCACCGGCTTCCGGTCCCCTCACCCGCGAACAAATCGATTGTGCGAGCGAATCTACCCTCGGCTCGCGTGACTGGCAAGCGATGCCGGGATGGTCGGGCGGCGGCGAAAGGCGAGGGCGAGCGAGGCGAGCATCGCGGCGCCGATCACGATCGCCACGACCGCGAAGTACAGGGCCCGGCGATTGCCCAGCGTCACCGGCACGGTGACGCGGAGAGTCGCGCCGGCGGGAACGTCCTGCCCCAGGAACCGGCGAAAGGTGCGCCCCTCGACACTCACCGGCTGGACTTCGTGCAGCCGCGGCGCGATGACGCGGGCGCTCGGCTCCTCCACCAGCACCTCGAGCACGATCGCGCCCGTCGGGAGCGCGCGTGTCAACGGGAAGGCGGTCGGCGGGAGTGCGTAGGAGAAGGAGATCTGCTTGAGCCCGGGCGCGATCGGCGCAAACACTTCCGCGATGCCGCGGTCGACCGTCACCGCCGCCGCCGAGACATCGCCCTGACCGACCTGAAACCGTTGTGTCCCCGCCGGCAGGGCGAGCGACCACGAGGGCCGCTCGGCCCGCGGCCCGCCGGGCACGAGCGTCACCGAGCTGTCATTCGAGAGCTCGAACACTTCGATCACCGACCGATAGCCTGCCGCCGTGGGCGCCGACACGACGAGATGCCGACCCCGCATGCGGAGCGGGACGGCGTGCGCCGTCGTGTCGTAGACCGTGATCTCCGACTCGGCGCCGCGGACGACCGGCTGCGCCAGCGGCTGCGAGAAGTAGGCGATCCCGTCGTAGGTCGCCGAGACGAAGTAGACCGCATCGCGCGCGCCCCACGGGCGGTACGTGAACGTGTAGCGCCCCTGGGCGTCGGTCCGGACGGAATCCATTGGCCCGGCCGTGTCGGTGCCGACCCGGTGCAGGGTCACCCATTCCCCGGTCACGGGGGCGAGTCGCTGTCCGCCCTTCTCCGGGTGCACGACCCGGCCGACGACGCGTCGAAGGGGAGTGCCCGGAGCGGGCGAGGGCTGGTGCTGCCGGCCGCCGGCGGCGGCGCCGGTCGGCGCAGCGACGATCCCCGCGCTGGCGAGGCAGACGGCCGTCAGGCGTGCGAGCGCGGCCGACCGTCGGCGGCGGCCCCGGCGCGACTCAGAGATTGAACTTGCCGAAGTCTTCAGGACGGAGCGTCTCGAGATAGGCCTTCAGCTGGTCGGACGTGAGCTCCTCCGGCGACAGCCCGCCCGCCCCCGCGGATGAGAAGTCCTCCGCACCGTCGTCTTCGGCCATCGACGTCAGCAGCGCCTCGGGGGCGAAGATCGGGGCCGACATGCGAAGCGCGATCGCGATGCTGTCGGACGGTCGGGCGTCGATGTGCACCACGCCATCGGCGCGGACGACGTGCAGCTCCGCGTAGTACGTGCTCTTCTGCACCTTGGTGATCTGGACCCGACGGAGCGAGCCACCCAGGCCGACGATGAGGCTCTTGCAGAGATCGTGGGTGAGCGGCCGCTCGCGGCGCACGCTCTTCATCTCCATCACGATCGAGTCCGCCTCCGGCTGTCCGATCCAGATGGGCAGGATGCGCGTGCCACCCTTCTCCCGCAGGATCACCACGTGGCTGTTCGTCGAGCTATCGAGACCCAGCTTCTCAACGAAGACTTCGACCATGATGACGCCTCGCCGCCGTCCGCTCGTGCCCCCGGGGCCGGTGCATCGGCCGGGAGCGGCACCCGTCGGATGCGGCCGTCAGGTACCCATGTCCCACGACGCGAGATAGCGCTGCTGCTCGGCGGTCAACGTGTCGACGCCGACGCCCATCGCCGCCAGCTTGAGCCGCGCGATCTCGCGATCCACGACCTCCGGCACGCGATGCACCGTCGGGGACAGTGTGGCCGCGTGCTGCACTAGATACTCCGCAGCGAGCGATTGGTTCGCGAAGCTCATGTCCATCACCGACGCCGGGTGTCCCTCGGCGGCCGCCAGATTGATCAGCCGCCCTTCCCCCAGCACGAAGACGCGCTTCCCGGCGACCACGAACTCGTCGACGAACTCGCGCACCGGGCGGGCCGGCCGCTCGGCGAGGTCGGCCAGCGCGCCCAGGTCGAGCTCGACGTTGAAGTGTCCCGAGTTGCACACGATCGCGCCATCCTTCATCGTACGGAAATGCTCGGCCCGGATGACGTGGATGTTGCCGGTGAGGGTGCAGAAGATGTCGCCGATCGGTGCCGCGTCGGCCATCGTCATCACCCGGAAGCCGTCCATCGTGGCCTCGAGCGCCTTGAGCGGGTCGATCTCCGTCACGACCACGTTTGCGCCGGCGCCGCGCGCGCGCGAGGCGACGCCGCGGCCGCACCAGCCGTAGCCAGCGACGACGAAGGTCGAGCCCGCGAGGAGCGTGTTGGTGGCGCGGATGATCCCGTCGATCGTCGACTGACCCGTCCCGTACCGGTTGTCGAACAGATGCTTGGTGAACGAGTCGTTCACGGAGATGACCGGGAACTGGAGGACGCCATCACGCGCCATCGCCCGCAGGCGGATGACGCCGGTGGTCGTCTCTTCGGTGCTCCCCGTGACCCGCGCCAGGAGCGCCTTGCGCTCCGCCGCCGTCAACCCTTCGACATAGCGGCGCACCGGCGGCGGCAGATCGTCCAGGCGGTTGAGCGCGATCATGTGCAGCGCGCCCACGACGTCGGCTCCGTCGTCCATCGTGAGGTCGGGGCCGAAGGCGATCACCGCCCGGACGTGGTCGTAGTAGCGCTCCGTGTCTTCGCCCTTGACGGCGAAGACCCGGATGCCGTGGTCACGGACGAGGTGTGCGGCCACGTCATCCTGCGTCGACAGCGGGTTGGACGCACAGAGCGCGATCTCCGCGCCGCCCGCCTTGAGCGTCACCATGAGGTTGGCCGTCTCGGTCGTCACGTGCAGGCACGCGCCCACCCGGCGCCCGGCGAGCGGCCGCTCGGCGGCGAACCGCTCGCGAATCTGCCGGAGCACGGGCATCGCCCGTTCCGCCCATTCAGTGCGCGCCCGCCCGGTGTCGGCGAGGGCGAGGCTCTTCACATCGTGCTCGGTGACCTCCGACGCGGCCGCCCGCTCGGCGCCGCGGGTCCGGGCGGTTTCAGCGGTCGGCATTGGCAGGGTCCTCGAGTGCGGCGACGACGTACGATGCGTCCGCGGCGGATCCGCGGCGCTTGCCATTGGCGCGCGCGGCAGGGGGCGCCTCGCGCAATTGCTCACGCACCGCGCGCTGCAACGCCGGCGCCCGGTCCGTGCGCTCCCAGGAGAAGAGCGTCCGACCGCTCTTGCCGGAGCCGATCTTCTCGGGCGAGCGCCCGAAGTGTCCGTAGGCCGCGGTGGCGCTGTAGATCGGCTTGCGCAGGTCGAGCGCCGCGATGATCCCCTTGGGGGTCAGATCGAAGACCTCGCCGATCGCCCGCATGATGGCCCAGTCGGGGACGCTCGCCGTCCCGAACGTGTCCACCGCGACCGACACCGGCTGGGCGACCCCGATTGCGTACGCGAACTGCACCTCGCAGCGCCGGGCCAGGCCGGCCTGGACCACGTTCTTCGCCACCCAGCGCGCGGCGTAGCACGCCGAGCGGTCCACCTTGGACGGGTCCTTCCCACTGAACGCCCCGCCCCCGTGCCGCCCCATACCGCCGTAGGTGTCGACGATGATCTTCCGCCCGGTCAGCCCCGCGTCGCCCTGCGGCCCACCGACCACGAAGCGCCCCGTGGGATTCACGTGATACTTCACATTCCGCGGCCTAAGCTCTTGCGGGATGGTCGGTTCGATGACCTCGGACATGATCCCCTGCTTGAGCCGGGTCGGCGATACCGATGCGGCGTGCTGGGCGGAGACGACGATCGTGTCGACGGCAACGGGCCGGTCGGCCTCGTACACGACCGTGACCTGCGCCTTGCCATCCGGGCGGAGCCAGGGAAGCGTCCCATCCTTCCGGCAGTCGGCCAGTGCCTGGGTCAGCCGGTGCGCGAGGAGGATCGGCATCGGCATGAGCTCCGCCGTCTCGTCCGTCGCGTAGCCGAACATCATGCCCTGATCGCCGGCGCCACCCGGATCGACCCCCATCGCAATGTCCGGCGATTGGCGGTCGATGCTGCTCACGACCGCACATGTTTTCGTGTCGAAGCCGAACGTCGCGTCGGTATAGCCGATCCGTTCGATCGTCGCCCGAACGATGTCGGGGATGTGGACGTACGTGTCGGTCGTGATCTCGCCGACCACGCAGGCCAGCCCGGTCGTGACGAGCGTCTCACAGGCGACGCGCGCCATGGGATCGTCACCGATGATGGCGTCGAGGACCGCGTCGGAGATCTGGTCGGCGACCTTGTCGGGGTGGCCTTCGGTGACCGATTCCGACGTGAATAGCCGTCGGTATTCGGTGCTGGGCGGGCGTGAGGACATGGTAAGGGATCTTAACCCGGCTACGCGAGCCCCGGCAACCCGCCTCGAAGGAACGGCGCGTCCCCGAGCGCGGCGACGAAGCGGCGACGCAACCCCTGCTCCGCCATCGCCGCGGTCGGCGCGTCCACTGCCTCGAGCGCGGCCTGCGAGGCGCCGTCGGCCGTGATCCCGCGCACGATCCGCTTCACCAGCGCGACCGAGCGCGGTGCAACGCTCAACACCCGAAGCCCCAGTCCGATGAGCGCGAACGCCATGAGCGGATCGGAGGCCATCTCACCACAGACGCTGACCTCGAGCCCGCCGGCCCGCGCCGCATCAGCGATGGTGCGAATCAGCCGCAACACGGCCGGATGCAGGGGCGTGAAGCGCGACGTGAGATTGGCGTTCCCGCGATCGACTGCCAGGGTGTACTGCACGAGGTCGTTGGTGCCGATGCTGAAAAAGGAGACGTCCCGTCCGAAGCTGTCGGCCGCGACAGCCGCCGCCGGCGTCTCGATCATCACGCCGAGCGGCAGGTCGGCACGGAACGGCGCGCCGCGCTCCGCCAGCTCTTCACAGGCCTCGGTGAGGAGCGTGCGCGCCTGCCGCACTTCGTCCAGGCTCACCACCAGCGGGAGCATGATGCGCACGTCGCCGTGCGCCCCCGCCCGCAACAGCGCCCTGAGTTGCACCTTGAACAGCTCGGGCTCGTCCAGACACATGCGAATCGCGCGCCACCCCAGAAACGGATTGGGCTCCGACGGATAGCCGACCGCAGGCAGCTTGTCGCCGCCGATGTCGAAGGTCCGGATCACGACCGGACGGCCGCCGAAGGCTTCCACCACCCGCCTATACGCCCGGTACTGCTCGTCTTCGTCCGGCATGGTGGCCCGGCCGACGATCAGGAACTCGGTCCGCATGAGGCCGACGCCCTCCGCCCCGCTCCGTGCTGCCGCCTCCGCCTCCTCGGGCAGGTCGACGTTGGCGTAGATGCGGACGCGGACCCCGTCGAGCGTGACCGGCTCGGCGGTCGCGAACTCCCGGAGCTGTGCCTGCGCTTCGGCTTCGCGCCGTGCCCGCCGGCGATAGGCCTCGACTTCCGGCTCGGTCGGATTGACCGCCAGCACCCCGGCCGTCCCGTCGAGCACCGCCCGCTCGGATCCCGTCAATCGGGTGGTGGCGTCCCGCAACCCCAGGACGGCCGGGAGCCCGAGAGAGCGGGCCAGGATGGCGACGTGCGAAGTGCGCGTGCCGGCGTCGGTCGCGATCCCGATGATGGCGTCCCGATCGAGCTGGACGGTGAGGCTCGGGGTCAGATCGTGGGTGACGAGAATCGCGTTCGCGCCCTTGGGCACATCCACGGGGTCGTGGTCGGGCAACCCGAGGAGAAGCGTGAGCACGCGGATGTGCACATCGGTGAGGTCGTTCGCGCGCTCGCGGAGCATCGGCTGCGCGTGCCGCGCGAATTGCTGCCGGTGCTCCAGCATCACCAGGTCGAACGCCTTCTCGGCCGCGTAGTTCTGCCGGATGTTCGACTCCACCTCGGCGAGCAGCATCTCGTCATCGAGGATCAGGATCTGGGCATCGAAGATGGCCGCCTCCTCGGCGCCGGCCGTCTGCTCGGCGCGGGCGCGCACGTGCCGGAGCCGTTCCTTGGCGGCGCCGATCGCGGCGTGGAACCGCGCGATCTCGTCCACGATCGCGTCGTCCTGGATGATGCGGTGCCGAACGTCCGGGACCTCCCACCGCAGCAGGCGCACCGGGCCCACCACGATCCCGGGCGAGGCCGGCACGCCGACGAAGGTGCGGTCCACGGGGCGCTACTTCTCCCCGAACCGGCCGGAGATCAGTGTCGCGATGGCGTCCACCGCCGCCGACTCGTCGGGCCCCGACGCCCGCAGGGTGATGGTCGACCCGCACTCGGCCGCGAGCATCAGCACGCCCATGATGCTCTTCCCATTCACCTCCAGATCGTCGCGGACGATCACGATGTCGCTCGCGAACCGCGCCGCCGTCTTGACGATCTCGGCGGCCGGCCGCGCGTGCAGGCCGTTCTTGTTGGCGATTACCACGACCTTTTCAGCCATGCCGAGCCACCGTCGCGTAGAAGACGAATGCCGCCAGCACCACGATCGCGATCCGCCACCCTTCGGCACGTCCGTGCATCCGAACCAACAGGGCGCCCCCGACGACGGTCGCCGCCACCACGCCGACGATCGGCCCCCGCTCGGCGCCGGGCCCGATCACCCGCCCGAGCGCGATGGGCAGCGCCACGCCGGACAGGTATGCCCCCGTGCGGGCAAGGTAGCCGGGCCCGACGCGAAACAGCCGGCCGCTCAGCGCCGGCGCGACCCGCAGACCGGAGCGCCACCCCGCGTCGACCCCCCATGCGCGGAGCCCGAGATGACCGGCGTTGTACGCGCCGAGGAAGATCGCCAGCACCACCGCGGCGCCGGCCCCGAGCCCGAACGCCGCGAGCGCGAGGAGGGAGCACACCGGGAGCCACCCGGCCCAGACGAGCCGGTCACCGACGCTGCCCAGGGGTCCGCAGAGCGCGGTTCGGAACCGCTCGATGCGGTCCCCGGGGACGCCGTCCAGCTCCGCGCGCGCGAGCGCGCCGACGGCGACCGCGGCCAGATACGGGTGCGCGTTGAAGTAGCGGGACTCGCGCGCGAGCGCGTCGCGGTACGCCGCGCCGTGGGCACCGCCGGGGAGGAGCCGCAGCACGGGCTCGACGCAGAAGCCGATGCCCGTCCCCATCAACAGCTCGTAATTCCATGACGCCTGGATCGCGAAAAGCCGCGTGAAGACACTCATCCGCGTGCCGATGGGGACCCGCGGCACGGGCCCGACGCCCGCAGGGCCGGGCCGCCCGGCCACCTGGGCGTCCGGTGCGGCGCCCGCGCCTCCGCCCAGCCGTGTGTCGGTCATGACCACACCAGCAGCGCCACGCCCGTCCCGAGGCCCGCCAGGAACAACCACCGCGCCAGCGAGGCGGCATGAAAGAGCTTCCAGACGGCAGCCACGGCGACGGCCGCCGCCAGGCCGACGACGAGGGCCCGTGAGGTCCGCGGGTCGACCGCCCAGTGGCTGGCGGCGGCGTCGAGCACCGGGCGGAGGGCGACGATCGCCAGCAGTGTGAGCCCGAACCCCCGCGCGAAATCGGCCGTCAGCCCCAGGAGCTGAAGCCCGTCGACGGCGGACTGCATGCCCTGGTCGAGCGCGGCGACGTGCCGGCGCGCCCGAGCGGCGTTCCACCGCCGGAGCACGGTCATCGTCCACCCGCCGACCCAGGCGGTCGCCAACGCGGCCAGGATCGCGACCGGGATGGTCCCCGGACTGTGCCGCGGCGCGGCCGCCGCGAGTGTCCCCGCGGCGACCGACGCCGAGCCCCACTCGGGGTACCGGGAGGCGCCCACCGGGAGGGTTTCCAGCGCGATCAGCTCGACGGCGGCGCCGACCAGGAGCCCCATCTCCACGTTCCCGGCCAGCGCGCCCGCCGCCGTCGCGGCCACGAGCGGTCGAGAGATCATAGCCTGTGGGAAGCTCACGACGTCGAGCCCGCACACGGCGCCGAGCAGGGCGAACGGTAGCAGGGGAACGACACCGGGCATCGGTGATCCGGACATCAATGACTCCGGCCACCGAGCAGGTCGTCGAGCGGGACGGGTCGCGCGGCGGGGACGTCCTGGGCGGTGATCGTGATGCCGCGCCCCGCGAGCGTCCGGAGCACCTGCTCCTCGTCGGCGGCGAGGAAGACGTAGCGCAGCTTCTGCACGCGGCCGGCGCGGTAGTGCAGCCCACCGAGGTTGATCTCGCGGATCGTCGGGGCACGGGCGGCGAGACGGTCCATGGTCTCGATGTCCTTCGTCAGGAGGATGCCGCGTCGGCTGTCCTTGCCATAGCCGGCGAGGGAGAGCGCTGCGGTGTCGACGGTGTCGAAGTGGACCTCGATGCCCGGCGGCACGCCGAGTCGGTAGAGCTCCTGCTCCCACTCCGACGCCGCCACGTCGTCGTCCACCAGCACAATGAAGCGGAGATCGAGCGGTTGTCCCCAGCCCACCACCACCTGCCCGTGAATGAGGCGATCGTCGATGCGGTACAGCTCAATCGGCACCGCTGCTCCCACCCCCCACGCTTGCCCCGCCCAGCACTCCGAGCGCACCGCGGCCCTTGTCGGCGGCGTGGCGCGCGGCGACGCTCGATGCGCAGTCGGTCTGGAACACGAAGTCGAGCAGCGCCGGCAGGTTCGCGCCGGTGACCACGACGAGCTCCGGACGCTCGCGCTGAATGCGACGAGCGGCGATCGTCCAGCTCCCGGCGGGCAGGTCAGTGAAGATCACACGGGCGCCGATCGCCGCCACCGCGTCGCGCAGCGTCCGGACGATCTCGTCGCCGCCGAGCCCCCGGTTGGTGAGAGGCACCAGCACACCTCCCCGGCCGGTGATCTGGTCGACGGCGGAGACGACGCCGGTCGCGAAATCGCCATGGCCGACGACGAGCGCCCGCGGGGCGAGGACCTCGCCGGTCTCACTCATCGTCTTCTCGCAGATATTGCTGGACGAGGGCCCGCTGCACGCGCGCCCGGCTCATGTGCTCGATCAGCCGCTCGTTGAATTGCTCGGCCGCGTCGACACCGCTGTACCGGAGCAGATGGTTCATCGCGATCACCTCCGCGACGACGGTGATGTTCTTCCCGGGATTGAGCGGCACGGTGATCTTCGGGACCGGGACGTCGAGGATCGACACGGTCACCCCGTCCAGCCCCGTGCGCTCGACCACCGCCTCCTGGTTCCACTCCTCGAGGTGCACGACGACCTCGATCCGCTTCTGCTGTCGGACCGCGCGAACGCCGAAGATCGCGCGCACGTCGATCAGGCCGATCCCACGGACTTCCATGAAATGGCGCTGGAGCTCGTGCCCCCGGCCCACGAGCACGTCGGTGCCGCGCCGGGAGGCGATCACCAGATCGTCGGCGACGAGCCGGTGCCCGCGCTCGACGAGGTCGAGCACGCACTCCGACTTGCCGATGCCGCTCTTGCCCGTGAAGAGGAGGCCCACCCCGAAGACGTCCGCCAGCGACCCGTGTAGTGTGGTGCTCGGAGCAAACTGATCCTCGAGCACCGGCTTGATCCGGCGGTAGAACTCGTTGGTCTTGAGCGGAGAGCGGAGGATCGGCACCCCCGCCGCGGCGGCCGCCGCCGCCAGCCCGGGCGGCGCCTCCTGTCCCTTGGTGATGAACAGCGCCGGAATGTCGAAGCTGAAGAACTGCCGTAGCACCCGCTCCCGCTCGGCGGTCGGGAGTGAGACGAGGTATGTCACCTCGGTCTCGCCGAGCACCTGGAGCCGATGTCCGACGAAGCGATCAACGTATCCGGCGAGCACGAGCCCCGGGCTCGAGATCTCGGGGCTCGTCACCTCCCGCTCGAGGGCGGCGTCGGCCTGCGCCTCGCCGCCCGCCGGTGGCCGGACGTACTCGAGCGACAGCGTGTCGCGCAGCAGGTCGACCAGCGCCGCAACGGTGACCGTCCGGGCCGCGACGCGGGTCGTCACGGGACGCCGTGCCCGCCGGCCACTGACGCCAGGTGCGCCTCGGTCGCGCTGGCCGCGCGATCCCAGTTGAGCGTCTCGGCGAAGCATCGGGCCGCGGCGCCCATCCGGGCCACCAGTCCCGGGTCGCGCGCGAACCGCTCGAGACAGGCCGCGAATGCCGCGGTGTCCCCGTGCGGCACGAGGAACCCCGTGCGGCCGTCGACCACCGACTCCCGGATCCCGGGCGAGTTCGAGGCCACCACCGGCGTGCCCGACGCGGCCGCTTCGAGGTTCGTGATACCCCACCCCTCCTTGGGCGACGCGAGCGCCAGCGCCCACGCCTGCCGGAGCAACTGTCGCTTCTCCGCCTCGGAGACCCGTCCAAGAAACCGAACGCGATCGCCGAGGTCAAGCGAACGGACGAGCGCCTCGAGATGCGGCCGATAGTCGCCGGCGCCGGCGATCGCGAGGCGTGCCTCCGGCATGGCGGCGCGGGCGAAGGCCCGAATCACGAGCTGGACGCCCTTGTACCGCTTCAACCGGCCGAGGTACGCGAAGAGTGGCGTCGGCGAGCGGAGGCACGCGTCCGGAGTGTACGCCTCGGTATCGACACCCTGGTAGATCACCTCCACCTGTGATCGTGCGATCCCTCGCGCCACGAGGTCGTCGGCCGTGCTCACACTGACGGCCTGGAAGGGCGTCGTGCCGTACACGTACCCGAGCGGCCGCTCCCCCAACCAGACGGCCGTCGCCAGGGGCAGCGACAGCTCCTGAAACGCCGTCGCACCGAAGAGGTGATGCACGAGACCGACGACGCGCGGCGCGGCGGCGCGGCGCCGATCCCACATCGGGGTCAGGAGCGGGAGCTTGTTGAGGTCCTCGACCAGCACATCGTGCTGTCGGCCGGCGACGCCGGCGCGGTAGGCCCGGTAGGCGAGGAGCGGAAAGGTGTACCGGGTGCCGACGCGGTGCACCGCGATACCGTCGAGTGTCGCCGTCGGCGGAGCGCCGGGCCAGCCGCCGCAGAGCAGGCTGAGCTCATGGCCACGAGACGCCAGCCGCCCGAAGATCTCGTGGAGGTGCCCCTCGGCGCCCCCCGCCTGCGGGTTTTCGCGGTCCTGCCAGTTGACGACGAGGATGCGCACCGGGGCGTCAGGCGAGGCGTCGAGTCGCCCGATCGCACCGCGCGGACGGCCCGCGCCGGCTCACAACCGTCCCGCGCGTCGCCCGACCGCATCGAGCACGCCGTTCACGAAGCGGGCGCTCTCGAGCGATCCGTACCGCTCGGCGAGTCGGACGGCCTCGTGGATGACCACCCGGGGCGGGGTCGCCTCCCAGGCCAACTCGGCGGCGGCGAGTCGCAGAATGGACCGCTCGATCACGCCGAGCCGATCGAGGCGCCAGTTGGTCGTCGCCGCGGAGAGCTCGCGGTCGAGGTCCGGCATGTGCTGCGCGACTGTGTCCACGAGCCGCGCCGCGAGGCGGCGCTCGCCGGGCGCAACCGAGAGGTCGTCCCAGACCTGCGCCGCCACCCGCGGCAGCTCGGCCGCGCCCTCTCCGTCACCGACCCGGTCGATCCGCTCGCCCGGTCGTCCTCCGCGCCGCACATCCCAGGCGTAGAGCGCCTGAAGCACCCGGGCCCGCGCCCGTGATTCGATGCGCCCATGGGTGGCTCGGCCGCGCCGACCGACTCGCCGACTCCCGCTTCGCCCGGCCGGTCGCGTTCCATCGCCGGCCGCGGGGCGGTCACTCCGCACGGACACTTTCGGCGATCGCATCTTCGTCCGGACGCATCTCGGCGGCCGCACCGATGTCGACATCGAGCCGGGCGACCAGATCCACCATCTCCAGCGCCGCACGAGCCGCATCCGCGCCCTTGTTGCCGTGCGTGCCACCCGCCCGGGCCTCTGCCTGCGCCACCGTGTCGCACGTGAGGACCCCGAAGCCCACCGGAACCTCGTACTCGGCTCCGACCGCCGCCAACCCCTGCGCCGCCGCGCCGGCGACGTAGTCGAAATGCGGCGTCTCACCCCGGATCACGGCTCCGACGGCGACGAGCGCGTCGTAGCGCTCCGTCGCCAGCGCGGCCCGCGCAGCCGCCGGCAGCTCCCAGGCGCCAGGCACGCGAATCACGTCCAGATCGTCGTCCGCCACGCCCGCCCGGAGCAACGCCTCGACCGCGCCGGCCTCGAGCCGCTGAGTGATCCCCTCGTTGAAGCGGCTCACGACCACAGCGACGCGGCGACCCCGTCCGGCCGGTACTCCTTCGAATTCCGCCACGGTCGTCCTCTAGGACGCGAGCAGATGGCCAAGCTTGGACCGCTTGGTCCGCAGGTATCCGGCGTTCTCCGACGTCGGCGGCGCCTCCAGGCGCACGCCGTCCTCGATCCGTAGTCCGTACCCTTCGAGCCCGACGAGCTTCGTCGGGTTGTTGGTCAGCACGCGGATCGACCGGAGCCCGAGGTCGAGGAGAATCTGCGCGCCGATCCCGTACTCCCGCAGATCGGGCTTGAAACCGAGCCGCTCGTTCGCTTCGACGGTGTCGGCACCCTGATCCTGGAGCGCGTACGCCTTGAGCTTGTTGAGGAGCCCGATCCCGCGCCCCTCCTGGTCGAGGTAGACGACGACACCCTGCCCTGCCTCGGCGATCAGCTCCATCGCCCGGTGCAGTTGCCACCCGCAGTCGCAGCGCTGCGAGTGAAAGACGTCGCCCGTGAGGCACTTGGAGTGTATGCGGACGAGGACGCGCTCCCCTCCCGACACATCGCCGAAGACGAGGGCCACGTGCTCACGGGCGTCGACATCGTTGCGATAGCCGAGGATCTGCCACTCCCCGAACTCCGTCGGCAGCCTCGCCTCGGCGACCCGATGCACGAGTCGCTCGGTCTGGAGCCGGTAGGCGACGAGTTGGGCAATCGTGACGAAGGTGAGATCGTGTCGGGCGGCGAACCGCTCGAGCTCGGGCCGCTTGGCCATCGTGCCATCTTCGTTCATGATCTCGCACATCACGCCGGCGGGCCACTGACCCGCGAGCCGGGCGAAATCGACCGCCGCCTCCGTGTGCCCCACGCGGCGGAGCACGCCGCCGTCACGGGCGCGAAGCGGCGAGATGTGCCCCGGGCGGCGCAGGTCGCGAGCCGATGACGTCGGGTCGGCGGCGACGCGGATCGTGGCCGCGCGATCGGACGCGCTCACGCCGGTCGTCACCCCGAACCGGGGGGCCGCATCGATCGTGACCGTGAACGCGGTCTGGAGCGCCTCGGCGTTGCTCTCGACCTGAGGCGGCAGGTCCAGCTCGTCGGCGCGCTCCGCCGTCAGCGCCACGCAGATCAGCCCCCGCGCTTCCCGCAGCATGAAGTTGACCATCGCCGGCGAGACCTGCTCGGCGGCGCAGATCAGGTCACCCTCGTTCTCGCGATCCTCGTCGTCCGCGACGACGATGAACTTGCCGGCGCGAACGTCGGCGATCGCCTGCTCAATCGTTCCGAAGGGCACGGGCGGCAGACTCCCCGATGAGGTACGGCGCCGCCAGACGCCGCACGTACTTGCCGATCACGTCTCCCTCGATGTGCACGATCGACCCTGCCTCGAGACCGCCGAGGGTCGTGTGGCGGAGGGTATAGTCGACGAGGGCGACCTGGACGACGTCCGGCGCCGGCAGGTCGTTGACGGTCAGGCTCACGCCGTCGATCGTGATCGACCCGTGTGGGACCAGCAGCTCCACGAGGTCAGGGGGAACGCCGACGTCGACGAGCATGACGTCTCCCGACCGCGTCACGTCGCGCACGTCACCCACGCCGTCGACGTGTCCCTGGACGAGGTGGCCCCCCAGGCGATCGCCGAGGCGGAGGGCGCGTTCGAGGTTGATGCGCGTCCCCGCCTCCCAGCCGCTCATCGCCGTCCGCTCGAGCGTGGTGCGCACGGCCGCAGCCGTGAACCACCCCGGCCCCCGCTCGCGCACCGTGAGGCACGCGCCGTTGAGGGCAATGCTCTCTCCCGGCGACAGGTCCTCGTACCGGCATCGCACACGGAACGTGCGGCCGGCCGGGGTACGTTCGACGGCCTCGATCGTGCCGATGTCGTCGACCAGGCCAGAGAACATTGTGCAGCCTCAGAGCGTCGAGAGAGCGTACACGGTCATCCAGTCCCCTCCGACCGATCGGTGCTCGAGTACAGGACGGCGAGGGGCCGCAGCGGCCGTCGCAGGGGGTGCGAACGCAAAGGCGGGCTCGGCGCCGCTGCCCAACAGGACCGGTGCCTGAAAGATAACGAGGCGATCCACGACGCACGCGTCGAGAAACGCCCCCACGAGCCGCGGTCCCCCCTCGAGCAGCAGCGACCGGACCCCCCGGGTCCGCAGGGCGCGGAGCGCCTCCACCACGGTCGGCGCCACGACGACCGCCGCCCCGGCCCGCTCGAGCGCCGACGCGCGACCCGGGTCCGGCGCGGTGCTCACGACCGTGACCGGGGCCTCGGCGACCGTCCGGATCAACCGGCTCTCCAGTGGAAGGCGCGCGGTCCGGTCGAAGACGACGCGCATCGGTGCGACGCGAGGCGCCGGGGCGTCACGGACGGTGAGGAGCGGATCGTCCGTGAGCGCGGTGCCAAGGCCGATCGCGACGGCACTGGCTCCCGCCCGGAGCCGGTGCACCTCACGGCCTGCCGCGGGACCGGTGAGGCGCGCCGGGGCGCGGGTCGCGTCGCCGACGGCACCGTCGATCGAGAGGGCGAGCTTGAGGGTCACCCAGGGACGATCGGCATCCAGCCCGAAAAAGAACGGCGCGTTCAGCTCACGGGCGGCCGCGGCTTCGAGGCCGGTCGTCGTCTCGATCCCTGCGGCGGCGAGCCGCTCGAGCCCTCCGCGCGCTACCGGATGCGGGTCCCGCGCCGCGACGACGACCCGCCGTACGCCGGCTGCGATGACCGCGTCGACGCAGGGAGGTGTTCGGCCCTCGTGGGCGCAGGGCTCCAACGTCACGTAGAGGGTCGCGCCTGCTGCCCGCGCCCCGGCCGCCCGGAGGGCAACGACTTCGGCGTGGTCGCCGCCGAGCCGGGCGTGATAGCCCTCGCCGACGATCGCTCCGTCGCGAACGAGCACGGCGCCGACCATCGGGTTCGGCGCCGTGTGTCCCCATCCGAGACGGGCGAGGTCGAGGGCTCGGCGCATGTACGCGCCGTCATCGAGGGCCACGCTAGATTCTAATGCGCACCCCGGCCGAGCCGTAGAGGCGCCCCGCGCCGGCAGGCTTCCCGGCGAAGGCGTTGTACGTGGGCAGCACGCCACCCGCGATGCGGCCAACCTCGGCGGCGATGGTCACTACCGGCAGATTGAACGACAGGTCGCCGAAATAGTTCGTGCGGGTGAGCGAGAGGCTGGGCGACGCCAGCGAGCCGGCGCTCGAGAACCCGTTGACCTCCGCGCCGACGCTCGTGCTCGCGCGATAGTGGTCCTGCCCCACGCCCGCCGCGATCCCGAGAAAGAGCAGGTGCTTCCCGGCGACCACCCGCCAGGCGCGCGTGCTCACGTCGAGGTTCTGAACGCGCAGCGAGTCGGTCCCCGAGGTCGCGATGATCGAAGTCTGCGGAAGGTCACGGACGAGGTATGTGAACGAGATGCCCGGCAGGAACCCCGATTCGCCGAGGATCCCGAGCCGACCGCCCAACCCGAGCTTCAGGGGATGATCGGGACGGACGTCGACGCTGTTGCTGTTGTAAGTCGGGACGTAGAGGGCGCTCACGAGGGCGTCGACGCCGAGGACGCGCGTCACACCGAGCGGCAGGCCCTTGAAGAGGCCGATCCCGAGGTCGGCGGTGACCATCGGCACGGCAACCCGCTTGACCGCCAGCGTATCGGCGACCGCGCCGGTCGTGCTGATCGCCGTATTGTCGATCTTGGGAACGTCGCCGTCGACGGCGTTGGCGCGCACGCCGATCGTGAAGTGACCAAGCCCCCCCAGTGTGCCGCCCTGCCCGAGCGTCGCGTTGCCGCCGGCGATCGCGGTCGCCAGTTGTGGCGCCAGGTAGGCGAAGACGTCGACCGTCTTCTGGCAGGCATCCTGGTACAGGACCGACGCCGTCTGGCACCCGGCGGACAACGTTCCCTGCGCCGATGCGCGCGCTGGCCAGACGATGACCGACCCGGCCAGAGCGACTCCGGCGATCGTGCGCGGCACATGGAGGCCCGGTGAGCCCTTCCGTCCCATATGGTGATCTCTCCCATCTCACGTGAGGATAGCGCGCCCCTCCCCCCGGACGATCGCGCCGATGGTCCAGCCGGCCACGCCGGCGGCCCGCGCGCTGTCCAGGATCGTCCCCGCAGCCTCCGGGGCGCAGATGATCACCATTCCGACGCCCATGTTGAACGCGCGAAACATTTCCTCGCGGTCGATGCCGCCCGCATCCGCCAGGACGAGGAACTCCGGCGGCACCGCCCACCGAGTGGTATCGATGACGGCGTCGGCGGCCGGCGGCAGCGACCGCGCCACGTTCCCGGGCAATCCGCCGCCCGTAATGTGCGCCATCGCATGCACAAACCCGAGCACGGGCCGAAGAGCGGCCAGGTACGAGCGATGGACCCGGAGCAGCACGTCGGCGACGGACGCGCCGGCGCGCGGAAATGGGTCGTGCACGCCGAGGCGCAACCGATCGGCCACCACGCGGCGCGCGAGGGAATAGCCGTTCGTGTGCAGTCCGCTGCTCGCCAGCCCGACGACGGCGTCGCCGAGCGCGACCCGATGCGGACCGAGCACGCACCCTTCGGCTACCATCCCGACGATGAACCCGGCCAAATCGTAATCCGGTGGCGTGTAGACGCCGGGCATCTCGGCCGTCTCGCCGCCGATGAGGGCGCACTCATTCTCGCGGCAGCCCGCAGCCACACCGGCGACGACTGCCTCGGCGACCGTGGGGTCGAGCCTACCGAAGGCGACGTAGTCGAGGAAAAACGCGGGAACGGCCCCCTGTACGAGGATGTCGTTGACGCAGTGATTGACGAGGTCGTGCCCGACCGTGTCGTGCCGGCCGGCGTCGATCGCCACCTTCACCTTGGTGCCGACGCCATCGGCGCTGGCCACGAGCAGCGTTGTCGCCGCGCCGGCGGCCCGACCGGGCAGGCGAAACACGCCGCCGAATCCCCCGAACCCGCCCACGACACCGGGTGTGAACGTGGACTCGACGAGCCGCTTGATTCGGTGCTTCGCCTCGTCCGCGGCGTCGATGTCGACGCCGGCGCCCCGGTAGTCGAGCCGCCCCGGCTGCGGCGCCGAGCGTGCGCCCGCGCCGGCGTCGCCCGGCCCGCTCTCGCTCACCGCCGCTCCGCGTCCGGCTGCGTCTCGGGTCGGGGGGTGCCGCCGGCCGCGCGCGCGAGCGTCGGTGCCTGCCGCCAGAGCGCCGCGCCGCCCTCGACCGCCACCAGCTCGCGAAAGGCGCCCACCCGCCGCTCGAGATCGTCGGGCGTGAGCGCCAGCAACCGCTCGTTGGAGAAGCGCTCGACGGCGAACGAGCCCATCGCCGAGCCGACGATGACGGCGCGGCGGAGGTTGGCGTCGCTGAGATCCCCGGTCCGCGCGAGGTATCCCATGAACCCGCCGGCGAAGGAATCGCCGGCACCGGTGGGATCGAAGATCGTCTCGAGGGGATAGGCGGGCGCGAAGAACGTCGAATCGCGCGTGAACATGAACGCCCCGTTCTCCCCCTTCTTGATGATCACGTACCGGGGGCCGCGCTCGAGGATCCATCGCGCTGCGTGTACGAGGTTCGAGCGCTCCGTCAGTTGTCGCGCTTCACCGTCGTTCAGCGTGATCAGGTCGACGCGGCCGAGCAACGAGATGAGGTCGCCGCGCCGGCTCTCGATCCAGAAGTTCATCGTGTCGCAGGCGACGAGCCGCGGCGCCTCGACCTGTGCCAGGACCTCGAGCTGAAGTCGCGGATCGATGTTGGCGAGGAACACGAACGGCGCACGGCGGAACGCGGGCGGGATCTTGGGCCGGAAATGCGAAAAGACGCCGAGCCGCGTCTCGAGCGTCTCGGCCTGGTTGAGGTCGTGGCGGTAGCGGCCGCGCCAGTGGAAGGACTCCCCCGGCGCGCGCTCCAGGCCCGAGAGGTCGACCCCATGGTCCGCGAGCGGCGCAAGTCGCTCGACGGGATAGTCCTCGCCGATCACGCCCACCAACTGCACCGGCGTCAGGTGGCAGGCGGCCGACGCGAAGAATGTCGCCGAGCCGCCGACGACCCGGTCGGCCCGGCCGAACGGCGTCTCGACGGAATCGATCGCCACCGAGCCCACGACGAGTACTGTCACAGGACCCTCACAGGGTACTCACAGGACGCCCACAGGACGCCCACAGGGCGCTCGCAGGGCGCTCGCAGAGCGCTCGCAGGGCGCTCACATCCGCTCCGGCGCCGAGATGCCGAGCAGGGCGAGCCCGTTGCGGAGCACGATCTGGGTGGCTCGCGCCAGCACGAGCCGTGCACGGGTCAGCGCCGGCGCCTCGCCCAGCACGTGGTGCCGGTGGTACCACCGGTGCGCGAGCTCGGCCAGGTCGTGCAGGTACGTCGTGACCCGGTGCGGCTCGAGCGCCTCGGCCGCGCCGAGCACGAGCGCGGGATAGTCGAGCAGGGCGTTGGTCAGCGCCAGTTCCTCGGGTGCGGCGAGCAGGGACAGGTCGACGCCGTCGCCGGTGACCGTCGCCGGATCGATCCCGCCGACCCGGAAGATGCCCGACATCCGCGCGTGGGCCATCTGCACGTAGTACACCGGATTCTCGTCCGACTGCGTCCGGGCGAGATCGATGTCGAACGACAGGTGGGACTCGCCGCGCCGCATCAGAAAGAAGTACCGCACCGCGTCGCGACCCACTTCGTCGATGAGATCGCGTACCGTCACATAGCTGCCGGCGCGCTTGGAGATCTTCACCTCGTCGCCGCCACGCATCACGGTCACCATCTGGTGGAGCACGTACTCCGGATACCCCGGGGGAATGTCCATGCCCAGCGCCTGGAGCCCGGCACGTACCCGGGTGACCGTGCTGTGGTGATCGGCTCCCTGGACGTTGATCGCGCGCGCGTACCCGCGCCGCCACTTGGTGACGTGGTAGGCGATGTCCGGGACGAAGTACGTGAACGTCCCGTCGCGTTTGCGCATCACACGGTCCTTGTCGTCTCCGAACGCCGTCGTTCGGAGCCAGAGCGCGCCATCGCGCTCGTACGCGTGGTCGGCGCGGGCGAGCGTGGCCACGATCTCGTCGACCAGGCCATCGGTGTAGAGCGACGTCTCGAGGTAGTAGGTGTCGAAGCGGACGCCGAAGGCCTGGAGATCCCGATCCTGCTCGCGGCGCAGCTCGGCGACGGCAAACTCGCGGATGCGATCGATGTCCGCACCCGACCGATCCCCCGGGTGCTCGGCAACGTACCGCTCCGCGATCTCGCGGATGTACTCGCCGTGGTATCCTCCCTCTGGAATGACGGCGGGCCGGCTCACCGTCTCCGCGATCCGGGCCTGGACGCTCGCCGCGAGATTCTGGATCTGCACGCCGGCGTCGTTGTAGTAGAACTCGCGCGCAACCCGCCATCCGGTGGCGGCCAGAAGCGCGGCGATCGCGTCTCCCAACGCGGCCTGCCGCCCGTGGCCCACGTGGAGGGGACCCGTCGGGTTCGCCGACACGAACTCGACGACGGCCGGGCGCCCCTGCCCGACGCCGGCCGTCCCGTACGCCGCCCGATCGGCCACCACCGCGCGCAGTCGCTCGGTGACCCGGGCCGGCTCGGCCCAGAAGTTGATGAATCCCGGCCCGGCGATCCGCGCATCCCGCATCCCGACGTCGTGGAGCGCCAGGCGTCCCACGATCGCATCCGCCAGCTCGCGAGGCTTCCGGCCCATCGGCCGCGCCAGCACCATCGCGAGGTTGGTGGTCCAGTCGCCGAACGAGGCGTCGCGCGGGCGCTCGAGGACGGGGTCGACCGGCTCGGGCGCGCCAAGCTCCTGGGCCGCGCGAATCAGCTCGGCCCGCAGAAGATCCGGCACGGTCATTCGGAGTGCGTCGGACCGGCCGAGCCGCTCGACTTCCCCTTGAGCGCGCCCGAGCCGCCTGACCCGGAGGCGGCCCCACCACCGGCCCCTCCGGTCGCGCCACCCTCACCGCCCCCGGACGCGCCCGTCTGTCCGGCCTCCTTTTTCACGCTGTCGCGGCCTCCGCCGGCCTCGGGCCCGCCCCCGTCGCCCGTCCCCTCCCCGTCCCCCTTCTTCCCCTTCTCCTCCCCCGCGCCCCCGGCGCCGCGGTCACCGCCTCCGCTCCCCTTGGGCGCGGCCCGCTGGTCCTTCTTCCCGTCCTTGCCGTAGTCCGTGATGTAGAAGCCCGACCCCTTGAACAGGAGCCCGGCGCCGGCCGAGATGCGGCGCTCGGCCGGTGCGGCGCAGACCGGACAGGGCCACGTCGGTTCGGCCTCGCTCATCTTTCGGAACAAATCGAACTCGTGCCCGTGCGGGCAGCGATACTCGTAAGTCGGCATCTCGGGGTAACTTATCGGACTAGCGACCCGGCCGGTACGCCCCCCACGCGGTGCCGAGCGAGTCGGCGATCTCCCCGACCGTGGCGCGCGCGCGCACCGCGCCCAGGATGAGGGTCATGAGCCGCGGCCCGGACTCCTGCGTCGCGGGCCCGCCGGCCGCGGTCGCGCCCCCGCTGCTCCGGGCTCCCACCATCTCGGCCGCCGCGCGCAGCGCGGCGAGCGCGCGGGCGACCGCGCGGGCGTCGCGGCGCGCCCGGACTGCGCGCAGCCGGTCGATCTGGCCGCGCTCGAGCGCCGAATAGTCCGGCGTCTCGATCGCCGGCGGCCGTGCACCATCGGTGAAGCAGTTCACCCCGACGATGGGCGTGTCGCCTCGCTCGACACGCAGCTGGAACTCGTAGGCGCTCCGCGCGATCTCCTCCTGCACGAACCCCGCCTCGATCGCCGCCAGTGCGCCGCCGCGGGCGTCCACGGCGGCCAACAGCGCCCCTGCCTGCCGTTCCAGCTCCTCCGTCAGGTGCTCGACGTAGTAGCTGCCGGCCAGGGGATCCGCCGTGCTGGCGACTCCCGATTCCAGCGCGATCACCTGCTGTGTGCGGAGCGCAAGCGTCGCCGCCTCGGCCGTCGGAAGGGCCAATGCCTCGTCGTACCCGTTGGTGTGCAACGACTGGGTGCCGCCCAGCGTCGCCGCCAGCGTCTGGACGGCAACGCGAACGACATTGTTGAGGGGTTGCTGCGCGGTGAGCGTCACGCCGCCCGTCTGCGTGTGAAAGCGCAATCGACAGCTCTGATCGCTCGCGCCGAAGCGATCCCGCATCAGTCGGGCATACATGCGCCGCGCCGCCCGGAACTTCGCTACCTCCTCGAAGAGGTCGCTGTGGGCCGCAAAGAAGAACGACAGCCGGGGGGCGAAGCGTTCGATCTCGATCCCGGCAGCCAGCGCCCCCCGCACGTACGCCTCGGCGTTCGCGAACGTGAACGCCAGCTCCTGCACGGCGGTCGCCCCGGCCTCCCGGATGTGGTATCCCGAGATCGAGATCGGAAACCATCCCGGGACCTCGTCGGCACAGAAGCGGAAGACGTCGGCCACGAGCGCGAGGCTGGGCGCCGGCGGGTAGATGTACGTGCCGCGGGCCACGTACTCCTTGAGGATGTCGTTCTGAATCGTCCCGCTGACGGCGCGCCACGGCACTCCGCGCTCCTCGGCGACGACCAGATACATCGCGAGCAGCGTCGCCGCGGTCGCGTTGATCGTCATCGACGTCGAGACGCGATCGAGCGGAATCTCCGCGAGCAGGACGTGCATGTCCTCGACCGTGTCGACGGCGACGCCCACCCGTCCCACTTCCCCGGCCGCGCGCGGCGAGTCCGAGTCGAGGCCCATCTGGGTCGGCAGATCGAAGGCAACCGACAGTCCGGTCTGCCCGGCGTCCAGCAGGTGGCGGAAGCGGGCGTTCGTCTCGGCTGCCGTCCCGAATCCCGCGTACTGTCGCATCGTCCAGAGGCGGCCGCGGTACATCGTCGGCTGGATGCCGCGCGTGAACGGAAACATCCCGGGATCGCCGAGATCCCGCCCGTACTCGCTCGCAACGTCGGCCGGCCGATAGACGGGGGCGATCGGGACGCCCGACGGGGAGCGGTGCTCCGTCCCGCGACTCTCCCGCGTCCGGTGGGGCGCTGACGCGGTCACGCCCCCACGCCGCTCAGCGCCGGCGCGAGCACGGTGCGCGCCAGCTCCACGTCCTCGGCGCTCCCGATGAAGAGGGGTGTTCGCTGATGCAGCTCGGTCGGGACGATGTCGAGCACGGGCATCGTCCCGTCGATCGCGCCCCCGCCCGCCTGCTCGGCAATGAAGGCCAGCGGGTTGGCCTCGTACAGCAGGCGCAGCTTTCCACGACGGTTCTGCCGGTTCGCGGGGTAGGCGAACAGCCCCCCGCCAAGCAGGTTCCGGTGAAAATCGGCGACCAGTGACCCCACGTACCGCACGCTGAGCGGCTTGCGCGAGCCCTCGAGCCCGCGGTAACGACGCATGAGCGAGTGGAGCGACTCGTCCCAGTCGCCCGCGTAGGCGTCGTTGACCGACAGGTACCGCCCACGCGGCGGCGTGCGGATATTGGAGTGCGAGAGCAGGAACTCGCCGATCGACGGGTCGAGCGTGAACCCGTGGACGCCCTGCCCGGTCGTGTACACGAGCATCGTGCTCGACCCGTAGATGACGTATCCGGCCGCCACCTGCTGGCGCCCCGACTGAAGCATGTCCTCCAGCTCGCCCTGCGGTCCCGGCGTCACCTTCTTGAGCACCGAGAAGATGGTGCCCACGGGCACGTTGACGTCGATGTTCGACGACCCGTCGAGCGGATCGAAGAGCAGGCAGTACTTGCCCGTCCGGAACCCTTCCGGAATCGGGATGATGTCGGGCTCCTCCTCCGACGCCATCGCGCACAACCGTCCACCGTGATCCAGCGCCTTGATCATGATGTCGTTCGCCAGCACATCGAGCTTCTGCTGCGTCTCGCCGTGCACGTTGGTGCCGGCGGTCGCCCCGAGGACGTCGGCGAGCCCGGCGCTCCGCACCTTGTTGGCGATCATCTTCGCCGCCAGCGCGAGGTCGTACAGAATACCCGACAGCTCGCCGGTCGCCTGGGGCGCGTGCCGCTTCTCCTGCTCGATGATGAACCGCTCGATCGTGACGACGGAGACGTCAGTGTGATGGACCATGGTTCAGCTCCTCCATCGCGTTGACCGCGGCACGCTCAGCCCGCAGCGAGCGGCAAGGCGGTGCGGCGGCGGGCCGCACCCGAGTCCACTACGACACCGGTGAAGGTCGAGCCGGTCGTTCCCGTGAGCGCCACGGTACAGTACTGGCCGACCGCGGCGGCATCGGGGCCCAGCAGGACGGTCTTGAAGTCACGCGTCCGGGCCTGGAGCGCATCGCCGCGCCTCGCCCGCTTCTCGACCAGGACCTCGTGGCGCGTCCCAAGCAGTTGCACGTTTCGGGCACGCCCCCGGCGGCGGACCGCGGCGATGAGCTCGGTCAGACGGCCGCTCGCGACGTCGTCCGGCACCGTCTCCTCGGCCGGCAGCCGGGTCGCGGGCGTTCCCGCGCGGGGCGAGAACTTGAACGTGTACGCGTCGTCGAAGCCGACCACGTCGACGGCCGATAGGGTCTCCTGAAAGTCCTCGTCCGTCTCGCCAGGGAAGCCGACGATGACATCGGTCGTCAACGCCAGGCCCGGGATCGCCGTCCGGAGTCGATCGACGCAGCGCAAGTACTCCTCGCGGGTGTAGCGCCGGAGCATGCGCCGGAGCGTCCGCGTCGAGCCCGATTGCATCGGGAGATGCACGTGCTCGCACACCGCGGCCGTGTCGGCCATCGCCGCCAGCACGCGGGTGCTGAAGTCGTTCGGGTGCGGGCTCGTGAAGCGAAGCCGCCGCAGACCGGGGACGGCCCCCACGGCGCGGAGCAGCGCCGCGAAGTCGGCGGTGCCATCGTGATACGAGTTCACCGTCTGCCCGAGGAGCACGACCTCGGTCATCCCGGCCGCGACGGCGTCGCGGACCTCCTGCACGACATCGGCCAGTCGCCGGCTTCGCTCGGGTCCCCGGGTCGTGGGGACGATGCAGTAGGTGCACCGGTAGTCACACCCGCGCTGGACGGGAATCCACGCCTTCACGCCGGCGGCGCGGCGCGGGCGCACGTCTTCGTAGTGCTCGTCCGGGTGGAACGCGGTGTCCACGGCGCGGGCCCCGGCGCGAGCGCCGTCGACCAGCGCCGGCAGTGCACGGTAGCCGTCGGGTCCCACGACCAGGCTCACATGCGGTGCGCGGCGGAGCAGGTCGGCCCCGAGGCGCTGCGCCATGCAGCCGGTCACGCCCAGGATGGTATCGCGCGCCATGTGCCGCTTGAGCTCGCCCAGCCGACCGAACACCCGCTGTTCCGCATGCTCGCGGATCGCGCACGTGTTGACCAGAATCACGTCGGCCCCGTCCGGACGGTCGACCGGCGTATAGCCGCGCGCCGCGAACGTGCCGAGCATGAGCTCGGAGTCGCTGGCGTTCATCTGGCACCCGTACGTCTCGACGTAGACGGTCGGCCGTTCGGTCGGAGACATCCCGCCTAATGTAATGGCGGGCTCGGTCCCGGTCACGCCGCGCCGCGGGAATCAGCGGCTGGCGGCTCGAGCGGGAGGAGCATGTGGAATGCGCTCCCCGCTCCCTCGCTGCTCTGGACCCAGATCCGCCCGCCGTGCCGCTCGACGACGAGTCGGCAGAAGGCGAGACCCAGCCCCGAGCTGCGGACGCGCGGCGCGTGCCGAGTCCGCACCTGCTCGAACTTGCGGAAGATCAGCTCGTGGTACTCGGGCGGGATACCCGGCCCGGTGTCGGCCACCGTGAGCAGCACGCCAGCGGGGTCGCGGCGGGCGCTGAGTCGGATGCCCACCGCGTGCGCCGAATGCGTCAGCGCGTTCTGAATGAGATTGGCGAACACCCGTTTGAGGAGCGCGCGGTCAGCGTGGAACGCCGGCGCGTCGTCGGCAACGTCGACCGCGGCATGCGCCCCCTCCTGTTGGAAGCGCACGCCCCACTCGTGGACGACTTCGTTCAGGAGGGCCCCGGGCACGATCGGCTCGAGCGTGAGCGGGAGGGTCGTCTCCTCGAGCTTCGCGATCTCCAGCAGGTCCTCGATCAGCCGCAGGAGGTCTTCGGCCTTGCCCTCCGCGTCCGAGATCACCTGCTGCTGGGTCACACTCAGTGAGCCGAAGTCGCCATCGAGCAGCAGCTCGAGCGTGGCGAGCACCGACGTCAGGGGAGTCTTGAGGTCGTGCACGATCATCTTCATCAGGTCGTCGCGCACCTTCTCGAGCTCGCGGAGCTTGCGGAAGCTCTCCTCGAGGGCGTCGGTCGCGGCCTTGAGTTTGAGGAGGCTGCGGACGCGGGCGCCGAGCACCAGCCGGTTGTGCGGCTTCGTGAGGAAATCATCGCCACCCGCCTCGATCGCTCGCACCCGGTCGGTCGTATCGTTGAGGGCGGTCACGAAGACGACGGGAATCCGGGCCGTGCGCGGGTCCCGCTTGATGCGGCGGCAGACCTCGAATCCGGTCGCCCGGTCCTCGCATCCGAGGTCACCCGACGGCATGGAGACGTCGAGAATGCACAGATCCGGCCGATGCCGGAACGCGGTGGCGAGCGCCGACGGGCCGTCCTGGGCCGCGACGGTGCGGTACCCGAGGGCGTGCAGCTGGTCGAACAACAGCTCGACATTGGCAGGGACATCGTCGGCGACGAGGATGAGGGCACTCTCGCCGTCGGCGGGGCGGGCATCGGAACCGCCGGCCCGCGAAACGACCGGGGCCGGCGTCAGGGTCGAACGGTGAAGCCCACGCTCAGAATCCACGCCCCCTCCGAGACACCGGGCGGCTGCGACGCACTCCGAAACGCGCGCACGGCGGTGAAATCGAGCGATGCACGGTCGAAGCTGAAGGGGAACCCGAATCCCCCGCTGATATCATTCTCGCGCACGACGGCCCCGTCGGCCAGGAACGGCAGGGTCCGGGTCTGGCCGCCGACCCGGAGGGCCAGGTTCCGATCGGTCCCGACCCGGGGGCCGACGATGTCGGCGCCGATCCCGTACCCCCAGGCGTCCCGCGGCTGGAGGGCGGGCGAGCCGAGCCCGCTCATGTGTGACCAGCCCTCCCAGTCGACGCGGGCGGCGAGCGACACGCCGGGCACGCCCGAGAATTGGACGGCCGCTCCGACCCGCGGCGGGACCGTGCCCTTGGATTGGAGGGTATCCCCGCGGCGGACGCGCAGTTGCCCTCCGAGCCGAGCCGACCCCGCGAGCATGAACAGCGGTGACGCCCGAATGGTCACGCCGCCGGAGATGCCCGTCCCGAAATAGTTGTACGTCGCCGTCTCGGAAAACGGGACCGGCTTGATCACGGTCGTGTCCGGGAACGCGCGGGCCGCCGTGATCTGGTTCTGACCCGTGAACAGGTGCAATCCGAGTCCGGCGTGGAGCCAGGAGGTGGCGCTCCACCCCGCGTCCACCTGGATGTCCTCGATCCCGCCCGTGCTCTTGAACGTCTCGGTCGATGGCAGGACCGTATCCCCTACCGCGACCGGGCCGGTTTGCGCGCTCTCCCACGTCCGGTCGAGCAGCGTCGAGAAGGACAGACCCAGCGCCAGTCGAGCGCCGAGCGGGAGACTGGCCGAGATCACGGGGAACCGGGTCGTGGTCGTGTGCTCGGTCCCCTGGGGCGTCGACACGGTCCGCAGCTCCGGGGCATACTGGAGGTGAATCGCGGCCCGCCGCTCGCCGGCCAGCGCTGCCGGATTGATCGCCGAGAGCGGGTCGAGCTCCGCAAGCGCGCCGCCGACCGCCAGCGACGCGGTGCTGAGTTGACCGGGTGGATACCCGAACCCTTGCGTGCTGAGGTTTCCCTGCGCCGCCGCGGACCCTGGCACGGCAAGCAGCCCCGCGCCGAGGACGAGGACCGCGGCCGCGGCCGTCCGCGGGTGGACCGCTCGCTGTGGGCGCCGGCGCGTCGTCATGGAAGCCCGAACCCGACCCGAGGGATATACGACAGATGGACGTGCGGCCGCTGGGCCGCGGGGACACTGGGGAGCGCCGGGAAGAAGCTCGTTTGCAGCGGGGTGGCGCCCTCGTCGAACGCCTGAATGACGATCGCCCGCGCGACGGTGTCGATCGCCCGGCGCGACCAGTGGCGGACGGCGGTGGCGAACTCGATGTTCACCGAGTCCCCGAGCGCCGCCACGGCGCGGCTGGTGTCGATCGGCACGACGGCGGCCGGCGCGAGGAACCCGGCAGCCCGCGTCGGATCCTCGACCGTGGGCGCCGACACCAGCGCCTGCGGCAGGAGCTTCAGCGTGTCCGGCGGCGCCGAGAAAAACCCCCGCAGCCCACCCGGGACCAGCGTCAGGGTGAGTGTCGCCCGAATGACCGTCGCCGAGTCGATGATGCGGGAGGGAATGGCGAACCGCACGTACACGCGTCGCGCCGGCATGCCACCGATGTCGAGCCGCTCGCCGAGGGGCGGGGACGACCCCTGAACGATGATGGGATACGCGCGGAGGCGGTTGAGCAGGGTCGAATCACTCCTCGGCGACGTCGAGCGCGGAACCGACGTGAACGGCGCGACGTGCACCGTGTCGGTGTCCGCCGCGTACGAGAAGACGGGCGGCGTCCCGCTCCCGGCGTTGAGGATCGCCACTCGCCCGGTGAATGCCCCTCCGACCGCGCCGCTCAGGCGGAGTCCGAGGCGGATCAGATGGTCGCCCGCCACGTGGGCCCGGATCCGGGCCGTATCGAGTCCGATCCGCACCGAGTCGATCGTCGGCACGATCGTGGCCGCACCGAGGAACCGGTCCGGACGGAAGAGCGAGCTCAGAACGGCGACCGATGTGTCGGTCCCGGCCGTGTCGATATCGTAGACCGAGATCTGCCCGGCGGCCGCGTTGCCCCGCGGGCGGATCGTGGTGGAGTCGAAGACGAGGCGCAGGTATGGGCGGAAGACGCGGGCAGTGGGCCGCAGCGTGTCGGACGGGCTCGGACGGAAGAGGAACGGGACCGAGTCGAACCGGATGGCGGCCCGCACATCGACGGAGTCACTGGTCGCGACGAGCAGCTCCGGCTCCGTGCCGAGCAGCGGATACCCGACGACGGTCGTGTCGACCACGATCGCCGTCAGCCCATCCAGCACGGTGTCGTGCACCGGGATGTTCTGATTGGGGCACAGAACCGGGCAGGCGTGCCCCTCGGGCAAGCTCTCCGAGCAGGCCGACGCCAACGCGTAGAGTCCCGCGGCGGCGGCCATGGCGATCAATCGACGGTGTTGCACGGGGCGCAATCTACCCAGGGGGCGGGTCCAGGTACACGCGTCGCAGCCGATGCCGCAACCCGGTGAGCACTTCGTACGGGAGCAGGCCAGCCGCTCGGGCCGCGGCGCGGATGTCGATGCCGGCGGCCACGCCACGACCGGCGGCGCGCCCCTCGGCGGGGGGTGTGCCGAGCAGCGTCACGACATCCCCGACCGCGCACGCCACATCGCTGACGTCGAGCATCGTCATGTCCATCGTCACGATCCCCACCACGCGCGTGCGCCGCCCTTGGATGATGGCCTGCCCGACGTTGCTGAACGCCCGACGATATCCGTCCGCGTACCCCGCCGCGACCGTGGCGATCCGCATCGGCCCGGCCGCCCGGAAGCTTCCGCCATAGCTGACGGTCTCGCCGGCCCGGATCGTCCGCACTTCGACCACACGGGCGTGGAGAGCCACCACGGGTTCCGGGCCATCCGCGATGTCGCGCTCGCGCGTGCCGACTCCGTAGAGCACGATCCCCGGACGTACGAGGCTCCAGCTCGACGTGCCCGACAGCCGCTCGACGGCAGCGCTGTTCTCGGCGTGGAGGATCGGCGGCCGGGCCGGCAGCGCCCCGACCGCCGCCGTGAAGCGCGCCGTTTGCGACGCAACCGATGCGTCGTCGGCCTCGGCGGCGAGGAAGTGTGTGTACGCGCCCGCCGGGGGCGCGCGCCGCAGGAGCGGCCCGATCTCCCCAACGGCATCCCACCGGATCCCGTTGCGACTCATCCCGGTGTCGATGGCGAGATGCCAGGGTGCGTTCCCGGTCGCCGCGACCCAGGCCTCGATCACGTCCGGATCGCCCAGCCCGGGGGTCAGCCGTGCGGCATGCGCGGCCTCGATCCCGACCGGCAGCAGCGGGGTCGCGAGGAGGATCGGGCGTGTGATACCCGCGCGCCGGAGCTCCGCCCCTTCCTCGACCGTCGCGACGCCATAGCCCCACGGATGGACGATCTCGAGTGCCCGGGCGACCCGGACGGCGCCCAGGCCGTACGCGTCGGCCTTGATCATCGGCAGCACGGGGACGCCGGCGCGGGCAGCGATGCGTCGGGCGTTGCGCACGAGGGCGCCCAGGTCGATCTCGACCCATGCGTGCAAGCGGTCGGACACGCGCTCGGACGCGCCGTCAGTCAGCTGGTCAGGTACGTGGTCAGGTGGCACGTGGCATCCCCCACGCCGCCCCGATACACTTCGCGTCCTCCTCGTCTCGACCCCCGAGCCGCCCATGCCGTCCCCTTCCCCCTCGTTCGACGATGCCGTCGCGCTCATGCGCGACCTGCGGGCCCGCTGCGACTGGGACGCGGCCCAGTCGCACGAGTCGCTGCGGCCGTACCTGCTCGAGGAGGCACACGAGGTCGACGACGCGATCCGCGCTGGCGATGAGCGGCTCTTGCGGGAGGAGCTGGGCGACTTGCTGCTCCAGGTGCTCTTCCACTCGGTGCTCGCGGAGGAGCGCGGCGCCTTCGACGCGGGCGCCGTCGTCGAGACGCTGGTAATGAAGATGAAAGGTCGCCACCCGCACCTGTACGGCGACGGTGTCAAGGAACCCTGGGAGCGGATGAAAGCCAAGCGGCGCACGTCCATCGTCGATGGGCTGCCGATCGCGCTCCCACCGCTCGTTCGTGCGCATCGGCTCCAGGAACGGGCGGCCGGCGTCCAGTTCGACTGGCCGGGAGTGGAGGGGCCACTCGATAAGGTGGCCGAGGAGCTGACGGAGGTCCGTCAGGCCGTCGCCGAGCATCCGCCGCAGGCGGGGCCGAGCGGCGCACCGGTGGCCAGTGCGGTGCACGAGCAATTGACCGACGAGCTCGGGGACCTGTTGTTCGCGTGCGTGAATCTCAGCCGCAAGGCCGGCGTTCACGCGGCGATCGCCCTGGACCGCGCCAACGCCAAGTTCGCGCGTCGCTTCCAGGCGGTGGAGCGCCTCGCCCGCGAGCGCGGCCTCATCATCGGCCAGGTCCCGCTGGAGGTCCTCGATGGGATGTGGGACGAGGTGAAGGCCGGCGAGCGGCGCGCCGCACACGGGACGGGGTAGGAGGCCCGGGACGGGCCCAAGGGCGCAGCGCTCGGACGGTGCCGCGTCCGCACGCTCAGGGCCGGAGGCGATTCATCATCCGCGGGAAGGGGATCGCCTCGCGCAGGTGCTGAAGTCCGCAGATCCAGGCGATCGTCCGCTCCAGCCCGAGCCCGAACCCCGAGTGGACGAAGGTGCCGTACCGCCGCAGGTCGAGATACCACTGGTAGGCGTCGAGCGGGAGCCCCTCTGCCCGGATCCGCTGCTCCAGCTTGTCGTGGTCGTCCTCGCGCTGCGAGCCGCCGATGATCTCGCCGTAGCCTTCCGGGGCGAGGCAATCGTCGCAGAGAACGGTCCGCGGGTCGGCCGGGTTCTCCTTCATGTAGAACGCCTTCGCCTCCTTGGGGTAGTTGCAGACGAAGACAGGCCGCTCCGCCCCGGCGACGAGCAGCGCCTCGTCTTCCGCGCCGAGGTCGTCGCCCCATGTGATGTTGCTGCCTCGCGACTGGAGCGTTCGCACCGCATCGGTGTACTCGATGCGCGGAAAGGGGGCGACGACCCGCTCGAGCGCGCCGGCATCGCGCTCCAGCTCCTCCAGCTCGGGTCGCCGGCGGTCGAGCACCCGAGCCACCAGCTCGACGACCAGTGACTCCTGGAGGCGCATGTTGTCGGCCGAGTCCGCGAAGGCGACCTCCGGCTCGATCATCCAGAACTCGGCGAGGTGTCGACGGGTCTTGGACTTCTCGGCGCGAAACGTGGGCCCGAACGTATAAATGCGGCCCAGGGCCGCGGCCGCCGCCTCGCCGTAGAGCTGGCCGGTCTGTGCCAGGTAGGCCTCGCCCTCGTCGAAGTAGGCGGTCGAGAAGAGCCCGCTGCGCTCGCCGATCGCGGCAGTCAGGATGGGTGTATCGACTCGGACGAAGTCTCGCGCGTAAAAGAAGTCGTGAATCCCCTGCTCGATCTCACTGCGAACCCGGAGAATCGCCGCCTGGCGGGCACTCCGGAGCCAGAGATGGCGGTGATCCAGGAGGAAATCGACGCCGTGCTCCTTCGGCTGGATCGGGTAGTCGACCGGACTCGGACCGGTGAGCGTCAGATCTCGGAGCTGAAGCTCGAATCCTCCCGGCGCCCGCGCATCGGCGCGGACCGTCCCGGTCAGGGCCACTGCGCTCTCCTGAGTCAGCCGGGCGAACACGTCCCAGGTCTCCGGTGTCACATCGGCCTTGACGAGGACCGCCTGGACGCTACCGTGTCCGTCGCGGGCGACCACGAACGCCACCTTCCCGGAGGAGCGCAGATGGGTGACCCACCCGCGCACGGTCACGACCTCACCGACATGCTGCCCGAGGCGCCGGATCGGCACGGACGGCGCGGTCGGGCGCGAGGCGGTAGTGTGGGGAGAAGCGGTTGGCATCACACGAGATGGCGGGCCGGGGCGATGGCGCGGCAAGCTAGGCCGGTGCCGGAGTCGTGTCAACGAACGGCGCAGGCCCGCATCTGACGGCGGGGTCGTCTGTACATTAATCTTCCGGTATGACGCTCCGCGCCAGGTTGGCCGCGGGTCTTCTGGCCATCGCGGTCGTTCTTGTCGTTCCTCTGGGCCTGGCGCTGCGGTCGCTCGAGCACCTGCATCAGTCCGCGCTCCAGCTCCGAAATACGGAGTTCGCGGCATCGCTCCTGCTCGGGCGGATCCGGGTCGGGACGGAGGACCTGCGCGCGGCCGAGAACGCGGTGCTCTTCGTCCACGACTCCGCCAGCGAGCGTCGGATGGCCCGCCAGGTGACGGCGTTGGGCGCGATGGCCGACTCGCTCGATGCCTATGCCCTCGACAGCGCCGCCAGGAACCTGCGGGGGGCCGTGACGGTGGTCTCGAGCTACGCGGCGCGCGAATACGGCGCGGCCCTCGCTCGGAAGGCAGCCCGGGCCGACAGTCTGTCGGCGAACGGCGTGCGGCCGGCGATCTCGGAGATGGAGCGGTGGATCGGTGCCGCCGAGCGGTCTCTGCGCGAGCGCACCCGGGACCGGGTGGTCGCGGCTGGTGATTCCGCCGAGCGGGCCCGCCAGTTCGCGGGGGCAGTGCTCCTCTTCGCGGCCGTGCTCGCGACCGGGATCGCCGTCTGGCTGACGCACTCGGTGAGCGGTCCCGTGCAGGACCTCGAGACCGGCATGGAGGCCGTCGCCGGCGGCGACTTCTCGCATCGCCTGCCCATCGCCCCGAGCCGCCGCGACGAGTTCGGCCGGCTGGCGGCGAGCTACGCGACGATGGCTCGACAGTTGGCCGAGCTGGACAAGCTCAAGGCGGAGTTCGTATCGGTGGCGTCTCACGAGCTCAAGACGCCCGTCAATGTACTGCTCGGGTACCTCCAGCTCCTCCAGGACGGCGTCTACGGCGAGTTGACGGAGCGCCAGCGTGAGGTCTGCGCCACCCTTGAGGCCCAGTGCCAGTCGATTGGCCGGCTGGTGAAGCAGCTCCTCGATGTGAGTCGGTTCGAGGCCGGTGGCGGGAAGCTCGAGCCGCGGGCGTTCGCGCTCGGGGAGTTCTTCGACGAGCTCGAGGCCTCGTTCCAGGTGCTCGCGCTCCAGCGGGGCGTGGACTTCGTCGTCGCTCGCGGGCCGGATCTGCCGGAGACGGTCGTGTGGGACCCCGACCGTATCAGCGAGGTCCTCGGGAACCTCCTGTCGAACGCGTTCAAGTACACGCCGCGCGGCGGCCGCGTCCTGCTCGCGGCCAGTGCGGCCGGAGAGCAGCTCCAGATGTGCGTCCGCGATACCGGGGCCGGCATTCCGGCCGAGCAGTTGCCGCGCATCTTCGACAAGTTCTATCGCGCGGACAATCAGCCCGCCTCGGCCGACGGCACCGGCCTCGGCTTGGCGATCGCCAAGAACATAGTCGAGGCGCATGGGGGTCGGATCGCCGTCGACAGCACACCGGGCGTCGGGACGACGTTCTCGATCACGATCCCGGCGAGGCTCGGGCCCACCGCTGCCCCGTCTCCGCGGAGGCACCGGCCGCTCGTGAGCACGTCCCGGCGAGATCCGGCGGCGCTGGCGAGGACTGCCGGGTGAGGGGGTGGGCGCCCCTCGCCGTGGCCAGTCTGGCGGCGGCCGCGGCGTGCGCCGGGCACCCGCTCCTGCATCGCTCCGGACCGGCACGCGTCTGGCCGGCGACTCTCGCCTTCGCCAAGGACGCCGCGGCCGGCGGGCGATACGGGCCGGCGGACTCCGCGCTCCTCGCGTTCGCGAGCCGGTACACGGGAACGCGGGAGGCGGGCGAGGCCGACTACTGGCGGGCGCTGATCGCGCTGGATCCGCACAACGACCGCCGCTCCGGGAGCGACGCGGCCCGCGACCTGGATGCGTATCTCGCCTCCCCGCCGCCGCGGCAGCACGACATCGAGGCGGGCATCCTGCGGCGGACGGCCGTCGCGATGACGGCGTTGCGCCAGGCGACCGAGCAAGCGACGTCGGAGGCCGACTCCGCGCGGACGCGGGAGGACTCGGTGCGCACGACCGCCGATAGTCTCCGGGTGGCCCGCGCCTCACGCGAGCGGACCAAGGACGAGGAGGTCCAGCGCCTTCGCGATTCGCTCGACAAGGTCGACGCGCAGCTCACCGAGACGACCCAGGAGCTGGACCGCATCAAGAAGCGGCTCGCCGCCCCGAAACCGTAGGGGGCGGCCGGCAGGCCGCCTCGCGTCGGGGCGGCATTCATGCCGTTCGCCGTTCGGCGCATCATGCCGCGCCGCGTCCCGCGCCCCGCGCGTAGGGGCGGCATTCATGCCGCCCGCCGATCGCATCCCACACCGATGCCTGGCCGCCTGGGATGCCGCCCGCGATTCGCATCCCGCACCGATGCCGCCCGACCCGCGATGCCGCCCCCGGTGTGGCATTCCGCGCCTGCGCCGGGCGCCGTGTATTGCCGAACGGCAACGGCGAACGGCGTGACATGCCGGGCCAGACATCGGTGCGACATGGGAGCAGCGGGCGGCATGAATGCCGCCCCTACGGGGCACGTGCCCGGCATCCCGCACCGATGCCGGCCGGCACGGGGTGCCACCCGCGTGCGGCATTCCGTGCCCATCTCGGGGGCGGCATTTCGTGCCGCGGGTCGTCCGCTCAGCCGACGCGAAACAGCTCGAGGGCCCGGGCGTAGCGTTCGCGCAGGGCGCGACGGATGCCGGCATGCGCCGGCGCGGTGAGCTCGGGGTCGCTCGCGAGCACCCGGTCGGCGATCGTGCGCGAGCGCTCATTGAGCTCCTCGTCACGCAGCGGGTCGGCGACCCGGAACATCACGGCCCCACTCTGCTGCTCGCCGAAGAGATCCCCCATCCCGCGCAAACGGAGATCGGCGCGCGCGATCGCGAACCCGTCATCGGTGGCCGCAAAGATCTGGAGGCGCTCGGCGGCCTCCGGCGCGACGTCGCCGAGCAGGATACAGTAGGACTCCTCGGCGCCGCGCCCGACCCGGCCGCGCAGTTGATGGAGCTGCGACAACCCGAATCGCTCCGGGTGCTCGATCACCATCACGGTCGCATTGCGCACGTCGATGCCCACTTCGATCACCGTCGTCGCCACGAGCACATCGAGCGCGCCATCGCGAAAGGCCCGCATGACCCGCTCACGCTCCTCCGCCGGCAGGCGCCCGTGCAGCAACGCGACCCGCCGGTCGTGAAACACGCCCTGCCAGCCCCCCCGCACCTCCCTGTCCCCCTGCACCTCCCTGTCCCCCTCCCCCTCCCTGTCCCCCTCCCCCTCCCTCTCCCCCTCCCTCCCGTCCCCGGCGCCCGTCAGGGCCGCGAACATCGCGGTGGCGGACTTGAGCTCGGCGCGCTCGGACTCATCGATCACCGGGTAGACGATGTACGCCTGCCGCCCCGCGGCGACCTGCCCGGCGACGAACGCGAGCACCCGTGCGCGCGCCGACTCCGGCCGAATGGCCGTCGTCACCGGCTGGCGCCCCGGCGGACGCTCGTCGAGCACGCTCACATCCAGGTCACCGTACGCGGTGAGCGCGAGCGAGCGCGGAATGGGCGTCGCGCTCAGGAGCAGCACGTCCGGGTGCTCGCCCTTGGACCCCAGCGCCTTGCGCTGCTCGACGCCGAACCGGTGCTGCTCGTCGATGATCGCGAGGCCCAGCCGGGCGAACGCTGTCGCGTCCTGGACGAGGGCGTGGGTGCCGATCACGATCGCCGGCTCCGGTGTGGCGAGCCGCGCCGCGACCGCACGCCGCTCGCCGGTCGACAGGCTCCCGGTGAGCAGCAGCGGGCGGATGCCGAGCGGCGCCAGCAGTCCCGTGATCGTCGTGCAGTGCTGCTCCGCCAGCAGCTCGGTTGGCGCCATCAGCGCGGCCTGATATCCGTTCTCCATCGCCAGCAGCGCCGCAAAGAGCGCGACCACCGTCTTGCCGCTCCCGACGTCCCCCTGGAGCAGACGGTGCATCCGCGCGTCGCTGCACATGTCGGCGACGATCTCGCGCACGGCGCGCACCTGCGCGCCGGTCAGCTCGTACGGCAGCGCGGCCCTGAGGGCGCTCGTCAGGGTGCGACGGCTCTCGAAGGCGATGCCCGTCCGTCGGGTCCGGGCGAGCGCATTGGCGCGCCGGTGGAGCAGCTGGACGAAGAGCAGCTCCTCGAACGCCAACCGGGAGCGACCCAGTGCCGCCTCGGCGATCGAGGCCGGCCGGTGCACCATCCGGAGAGCATCCCCGAGCGGCGGCACGCCGGCCGCCGAGAGCATCTCCGGCGGCAGGGGGTCGGTCGCGAGGGGGAGCAGCACGTCCAGATGGCGCTCCACGAGCGACCGCAATACCTTGACCGAGAGACCCTCGGTCGTGGGATACACCGCCAGCACGCGCCCCTGCGCGGCCCCCTCCGCCCCCTCGCCCAGGTTCACGAACTCCCGCGCCTGCAGCTGCCGGCCGTGGAAGAACCGGACCGTGCCCGTGATGAGCAGCACGTCCTGCTTCTCGATCACCCGGTCCAGGTACGGTTGGCCGGGCCACGACACCTCGATCATACCAGTCGCATCCCGCACGACGACCTGAAAGATCCTGAGGCCCCGCCGCGTCGGCAGCACGCCCTTGGAGATCACCGTCCCGATGACCGTCGCGTCCATCCCGGTCGCGAGCGAGGCGATCGGCGAGATCGTGCTCGCATCTTCGTAGCGGTGGGGGATGTGGCGGACCAGGTCCCCCGCGGTGACGATTCCCAGCTTCCGCAGGAGCAGCGCCCGACGCTCGCCGACGCCCTTGAGGTACGTGACGGGCGTGTCGAGCGTCACGCGTGAGCGCGTCGCACCGACCCCGGCGCCGCGCTCCGCGCTCACCGGGACGATCGGCCGCCCGCGCCCTTACTCGCGCCCATCGGGCGTTGCGGGCCTGGCTACGGGCGACACCATCACGGCTCGAGCAACTGCCGCGCGAACGCGCCGGCGTCGAAGGGGAGGAGGTCGTCCGCCGACTCACCGATCCCGATGAACTTGACCGGCACATCCAACGCCTCGTGCACCGCGACGACCACGCCGCCCTTGGCCGTGCCGTCCACCTTGGTGAGTACCAGCCCGGTCACCGGCACGGCGGCGGCGAAGGTTCGGCCCTGGGCGATCGCATTCTGCCCGATCGTCGCGTCGAGGACGAGCAGGGTCTCCTGTGGCGCACCGGGCCGCCGCTTGGCGACAACGCGGGCGATTTTCTTCAGCTCCTCCAGGAGCGCGCCACTCGTATGGAGCCGGCCGGCGGTGTCGATCAGGACCACGTCGGCGCGCGAGGCCACCGCGGCCTCGATCGCATCCACTGCCACCGCCGCGGGATCGCGCCCCGCCGCACCGCCGACGAACTGGGCCCCGGTCCGGTCGGCCCAGATCCGCAGTTGGTCGACGGCTCCCGCCCGAAATGTGTCCGCCGCGGCGACCAGCACTCGCTTCCCCTCGGCGCGCAGCCGAGCGGCGAGCTTCCCGATGAAGGTGGTCTTTCCCGCCCCGTTGACGCCGATGACGAGAATCACGGCCGGTGGGTCGGCACCGAAGTGGAGCGCCGGATCGCTCCGGCCCGATCGAAGGGCGGATTCGACGCCGCGCCGAAGGGCCGCCAGGAACTCCTCTTCCGTTCGAACCGTCCCTTCCCGCGCGTCGCGCTCGACGTCGGCAACGAGGCGGGTGGTCGTGGGGACGCCGAAGTCCGCCTCCAGCAGTAGCTCCTCGAGTTGCTCGAGCGACCCGGCGGTGACGCCGCCCCGCATCGCCACGCCAACATCGGTCAGGGCGAGATCCTTGATGCGCTGCCACAGCGACCGCCGCGGCGCCTCGGTCGTTCGTTGAAAGAGTCGCCCCATGTGCGTTACCGCAGTCCCACGCGACGCCGCCAGAGCCACTCGGCGCAGAGCACGACGACCACGAGCACGTACGCCCAGGGGATCGAGCGGAGGTGGAGGGACGCACCGGCCAGTGCGATCCCCGCCGTGCGGCCGCTGCGGGTCGTCGGAGCCCGCGGGAGCCACTCGCGCGACGCGTTGACGACCAGCAGCGCCGGGCCACCCGACGTCCGGATATCGTAGACGCCCGCGGCGAGCGGCGGCGTCTCCGACGTGGCGCTCCCAGGCGGGAAGCGCACCGCGAGGGTGTCGGGGTGGGCTCCGCGCGCGCGCTTCGCGAGCACGAGCGACACGACGGAGTCGAGCCCGGCGCCACGCCGCCAGCGGATCGGGTCGCCCTCGCGCACGAGCGCGTCTGCGGGGATCGCCGGGCGGAGATCGCGCCGCTCGGCGGCGAGCCAGTCGAAGATCCCGCCCCAGAGGGCGGCATAGGCATCCGCGCTCACCCCCCCACGGAACCGCCACCGCCACAACCCGCTGGCGGTCACCACGACCAGCCGGCGGTTCCCGATCGTGCTTCCGACCACGGGCACCCGTCGCTCGTACCGCCGCGTGCGCTTCGCCTCGAGCCCCTGCCACTCGCCGGTGGCCGCCGTCGGCGCGACGTCGATCGGCGGGAGGCTGTCCCACGGGATGCCGGCCAATCCGGCCGCCAGCGGCGACGGGGGCGCGCCGGTCGCATACCACTCGTCGGCCGCCGTCGGGGCCGACGGTCCGCCCGGCGAGACGAGGAGCGCGAGGGAACCCCGGCTCGCCGTCCGGGGCGGGCCGAAGATGGCGGTGTCCCCGTGGAGCACGACGAGCGGCGCGGTCGCGACCGCGCGTCGAACGTCGGCCTCGGCCACGGGCGCGAGCCCGCCATCGAGGCGCCACTGCCCGGTCGCGACCCGGAAGAACCCTCGCGTCGGCAGCGCCAGCGCCCCGCGCAACACGGCGAGCGCATAGCGGGCGTCCTCATCGGGTGATGTGCTGACGAAGACGGCCCCGGCCGCGGGCGAGACGTCGATCGCGATCGCCAGCGTGTCATTGCGCCCGTCGGTGTCTCCGGCCGCGGACCACACGGCGCGGATCAGGTGCGCCCCATCGCCGGCGGGGACCGGCGCCCGGACGCTCACACTGCGCTCGCCGCGCGGCGCCAGCGCGTCGACGCTGACCGATGTGGACGGCGTTGCGGGGTGCCCCTCGAAGTTGAACGCCACCGTGCCTGCGGGTGCGCCCGCCGGGCCCGCAACCACCGTCGCGCGCAGCTCGATCGTGTCGCCGGCGACGGCCGCGCGGGGCGCGTCGAGCGTACCGAGCCCCCCGTCGAGGGCCGGCCGGTGGGGCACGACGACGATACGGGATCCGGCGGGAAGCTCGGCCAGCGCATCCGGGTCGTCCAGCTCTCCGTCGGTCACCAGAACCAGCGACCGACCGGCGGCCAGGGCGTGCTCGACGGCGGGGCGGATGCGGGTCCGCACGTCGTTCGGCACCGCCGGCGGCCGTCCCGCCCGGAGCGAGTCGCCAACGAGAAACACGGAGTCGGCGCCGGCGCTCGTCACCGCGCCGATGGCCGCCCGATAGGCCGACGTGTCGCCACTGCGGAGCCAGCTCGCCGAGACGTCCAGTGCCGCCTCCGGGCGGAGTCGTGCCCCGCGGCCGATCGGTGCATCGACCCAGAGGCCGATCAGCACGGCGACCGCGAGCACGCGGAGGACGGCCGGCAGCCAGCCGCCGCCGCCACCGCGCCCGTACTGGAGAGCGGCAGCCGCGAGGCCGACGGCAGCGGCCACGAGCCACAACAGCATGGTCGTAATGTACCGATGGCGCGCCCCGGCGCCGCCGGCAGCCAGCACTGCGGAGCGCCGACGTCAGCGCGCGGCGATGGGAGGCGTCGACCGCTCCTGGCCGGTCATCGCGGCCAGGAGGGTTGTCGCGCGGCGCTGAAACGCGTCCCGCTCGCCGGCCGGGATCGGGTCGCCGGCGCCGCGATCGCGGAGCGCGCGCCGCGGGTCGCGCTGCACGCCGCCAACGAGCACCTCGAAGTGCAGGTGCGGCGCCGTGGCCAGCCCCGTCATGCCGACGTAGGCGATCGTCTTCCCGATCGTCACCCGCGCGCCGGGCCGTGTGCCGCGGGCGAACCGGGAGAGATGGCCGTAGCGAGTGACGTAGCCATTGCGGTGGCGCAGCTCGACGAGATTCCCGTACCCCCCTCGCCACCCGGCGAAGGTCACGACGCCGTCACCAATGGCCCGGACGGGCGTGCCGAACGCCGCCACGTAATCGGTGCCCTTGTGCGCCCGCCAGATGCCGAGGATCGGGTGCTTGCGCATGCCGAATCCGCTGGAGATTCGACGAAACTCCAGCGGCGCCCGGAGGAAGGCCGCCCGGAGCGAGCGGCCCCTGAGATCGTAGTAGCCAGCCGCCGTCGGGACGCCCGGGGCGAGCGTACCGTGCCCCACGAACCGGATCGCCGTCATCGTGTCTTGGGACAGCACGAACCGCACGGCCAGCACGCTGCCCACCCGTTCGCTTCCGTCGGGGAGGGAGATGCGCTCGACGAGCGCCCGGAAGGAGTCCCCGACCCGCAGGTCCCGACTCATATCGATCCGGTACTCGAAGATGTCGGCGATCGACCAGGCGAGCCCCCACCGGGTCCGCTGTGCGAAGGTCGCGGCCGCGCAGGAGTCGAGGGCCGTGTACAGGTTGCTGGCGATCCGCCCGGCCACGACGACCGTGTCCGTTGCCGTGTGTGGCTGGACGACGACCGGACGCAGCCGTGGGAGCCCCGCCGGAGGCTGAACCCACGGCGGCACGGATGCCGACCGCGCCCGTGGCGCACTCGGTCGCGCCGGTGCCGCGGAGGCCGCAGTGAATAGCGCGAGCGCAGCGACCGCCGAGTAGGTGACGGCGCGAGCGCTCGCGGCCGTCAATCCATCTGTCTCCGAATGAACGTCGGGATCTCCATGTCGCTGAGATCCTGCACGCCGCCCCCGGCGCTCCCGCCGGGGCCGCCGATCGCGCCGCCCCCCCGGTCCGTCACCGCCGCCGGCTGGCTAGGAAGGCGGCGGACGTCGGGCGAGCCGCCGGCGCGCGGTAGCCCGGTCACGCGTTGCTGCCGTTGGGAGGGGAACGGGATCACCGGCGGCCCTTTGCCGGCATCGACGGTCGGCGCGACCGACGGCGCCTGCGACGGACGGTCGAACCCCGTGGCAATGACGGTGACCCGGATCTCGCCCTGCATCGCCGGCTCGTGGACGGCGCCGAAGATGATCTCCGCGTCGTCGCCGACCGCGTCATGGATGATCTCGTTGATCTGATGGACCTCACCCAGCGTGAGGTCCGCGCCGCCGGTGATGTTGACCAGCACGCCGGTCGCCCCCGAGATCGACACGTTGTCGAGCAGCGGGGACGAGATCGCCTGCTGGGCCGCTTCCATCGCGCGGTTCTCCCCCCGGCCGATCCCCGTCCCCATGAGAGCGCTCCCGCCGGCCTGCATCACCGTCCGCACGTCGGCGAAGTCGACGTTCACGAGCCCGGTCACACTGATGAGCGAGGAGATGCCCTGGGTGGCGTGGAGCAGCACCTCGTCCGCCTTCTTGAGCGCGTCCTGGAAGGGGATCCCCTTCCCGACGACGGCCAGCAGCCGCTCGTTGGGCACGACGATCATCGTGTCGACGTGCTTGCGCATCTCCGAGATGCCGATCTCCGCCTGCCGCATCCGCTTCCGTCCCTCGAACAGGAACGGCTTCGTGACGATGCCGACCGTGAGGGCGCCCGCCTCGCGGGCGAGCTCGCAGGCGACAGGGGCGGCACCCGTCCCGGTGCCGCCCCCCATCCCGCACGTGATGAACACCAGATCGGCGCCCGTCAGCACCCGCGCCACTTCCTCTCGATTCTCCTCGATCGCCTGGCGGCCGATGTCCGGCCTCGCACCCGCCCCCAGTCCCCGCGTGAGCTTCTTGCCGATCTGGATCTTCACGTCCGACTTCGAGTTCAGCAGCGCCTGCGCGTCCGTGTTGACCGAGATGAACTCCACGCCCTCGAGGTGCTCCTCGATCATTCGGTTCACCGCGTTGCCGCCCCCGCCGCCCACGCCCACGACTTTCATGCGGGCGTTCTGCGACGCGCTCTCTTCGAATTCGAAGATCATGGCGAGCGGAGCTCCACTGCGTGTGAAGGAGATTTGAGGCTCTGACCGGCCGCGTTTTGGACGCGGCAATATAACATTTTTCCGGACATCGACCACTCTCCCGACGAGCGACGATGCGAAACAGAACGCGCGATCGCGAAGAACTTATCCACAGTTCGCGACCGCGCGATCACGTTTATGAGAATCGACGGGCGCCGCTCAGAAAAAATCCTGAAGCCAGATGCGGACGCGCTCGATCCATCGATCCATGCCGGGCGCCGACAGATGCAGCCGGCGGCCCGCCGCGCCCGCCGCGTCCGTCAACGCGAGCCGATGCGCGCCGTACTGGGCGAGGCCGACCACGGTCGCGAAGCGCGGTGCCTCGACAGAATCGCTCAGGCCACCGATATTGTCCGCCGGCGATCCGATGCGCACGCCGATGCCGAAAACGTCGGTGGCGAGCTCCCGCATGCCTCGCATCCCCGCGGCGCCGCCGGTGAGGACGACGCCGGCGCTCAGGCGTCGCGCATACCCGGCCTCGGTGATCTCACGCTGGACGAGCTCGAACACCTCGTCCATGCGCTGGTGGATGATGTGCGCGAGCGACGGATGATCGATGACGCGCTCGCCCTGCGCGGCCGTCCCGGGGAGCGGGATCGCCAGGTCGGGGTCGGCGAGTGGCTCGTAGGCGCAGCCGTAGCGCTCCTTCAGGCGGTCGGCATCGTCGGGCGTGACCTTGAGGCCGAGCACGATATCGTTGGTGACGCTGTTGCCGCCGAAGTTCACGCTCGCGAGCTGCCGGATCTTCCCCTCGTGGAAGATGGCGAGATCGGTCGTCCCGGCGCCCAGCTCCACGAGCGCCACGCCGAGCTCCTTTTCATCTTCGGTCAACACGCTGAGCGCGCTCGCGAGCGGCTCGAGCACGAGCTCGCGGACGCGATAGCCGGCGCGCTCGACCGCCTTGCGCAGATTGACCGCCGGCGAGCCGCCGATGGTGACCAGGTACATCTCGGTCTCGAGCCGCGTGCCGATCATCCCCACCGGGTCGCGGATGCCGCGGTTGCGGTCGACCGTGTACTCCTGCGGAATGGCGTGGAGGAGCTCGCGGTCGGTCGGGATGGCCTGGGCCCGCGCGACATCGTTGGCCCGGTCGACGTCCGCCCGCGTGATCTCATCACCGTTGACGGCGACCACCCCCGTGCTCGTCATCGCCTGCACGTGAGCCCCGGCGATCCCGGCATAGACCTCGGTCACATGCGCCCCGGCCATCCGCTCCGCGTCCTCGAGCGACTTCCGGATCGACCGCGTGGTCTCCTCGATGTCAGCCACGACGCCGCGCCGCAGTCCCGTCGTTCGCGCCTGGCCGACGCCGAGGACGCGGAGGCGAGGGTTGCGCGGCAGCTCGCCGGCCACTTCGGCAATGATGGCGGTCGTCTTCGCCGACCCGATGTCGAGCCCGGCGACGAGCCGGTCGGGCACGATACCCCTCGCCGTCATGCGCGCCACCTCGGGTTCGCCCCGCCGGGACGACCACGCCCCACTGCGCACCACCGGCTCACGGGAGTCGGGCGACGACTTGGTCGCGGTACCGCAGGTCGAGCGTCTCGGCCCGGAGATGCCGCCGCGCGAGGTCGGCCTGGACGGGCACGACCATCGCGAGCCGCGCGGCGTCCGCGTCGGCGGGAGCGACGATCTCGGTTGCCGGAAGCCGGAGGAGGAGATCGCCGGTCGCGGCGCGCCGGACCTCGCTGATCTGGCCGAAGAGCGTCGGCGAGCGCTCGCGGAGCGCAGCGAGCAACGCCAGGGTCCGCGGATCCGGTCGCATCACGATGGGAAGATCGAGGTCCACGCGGGTCAAGTCGATGGGGAGCATGGCGCCCGAGGCATCATATGCTCGCAGCCCGTCAGGTGTCGGCGCCAGGGCCACCGGGGTTCGCTCCACGATTCGAACGACGAGTGTGCCGGGGAGCTTCCGGCCGATGGTCGCGCTCCGGACCTGGGGGTGGGCCCGCACCCGAGCCTCCAGGGGCCGGGCGTCGTCCCACACCGACGCCGTCGTGTCGATGCCGAGCCGCGCGACGACATCGCCCGGCGACAGATACCGCGTGCCGTCGACCTCCACCGCCCGAACCCGGAAGAACGCCAGGCCGGCCAGCGCGCGCCGCCCCCACCAGGGGGCAGACGCGCCGGCGGCGACGGCGGCGACGGAGGCGGCCGCCACGGCACCCCGCCGCAGCGTGTGTCCCGAAAGGCCCGCGACGCTCACGCCGACCGTCTCGCGTCGACACCCGATCCGGACCCCAGGCGCTCCAGCAGCTCGGGACCGGTCCGCGTGATGTCACCGGCGCCGACGGTCAGCACGACATCGCCGGGCCGCGCCGCGCCGGCCAACGCAGCCGCCAATCCGTCCCGCGGGCCCTGCCACGCGGCCGGGCGCCCCGCTCGGCCGAGCGGCACGGCAATGAGGTCGGCGGAAACGCCGGGGATCGCGCGTTCACGAGCCGGATAGATGTCGGTGAGGAATACCACATCGGCGGCACCCAGCGCGTCGGCGAATCCGGTCGCGAAGTCCCGCGTCCGCGTATACAGGTGCGGCTGGAACGCGATCACCAATCGCCGCCCCGGAAACGCCGCACGGGCGGCGTCGAGCGTCGCCCGGATCTCCGTGGGGTGGTGAGCGTAATCGTCGATCACGGTCACGCCCCCGCGCTCCCCGAGCCGCTGGAATCGACGCTCGACGCCGGTGAACCGCTCGAGCCCCGGCGCCAGGCTCGCGAGTGGCACGTCCAGGACGATCCCGACGGCGATCGCAGCCAGCGCATTCCGTACGTTGTGGAGCCCCGGGACACGCAACCCCACCTCGCCGAGCTGTTCCCCGTCGAACACGACCACGAACCGCGTCCCGGTCGCCGTGGTCCGGATCTCTCGCGCCACCAGCCGCGCATCGGGCGAGCCGGTCCCGAAGCGGAGCACCTGGGCGGTCGGCGGCACGGGAAGGCTGCGCGCGCCCTCGTCGTCCGCCGAGAGGATGATCGAGGACGCCGGGCCAACGAATGTGCCGAATGCCGCTCGAATGTCGGCCAGATCCGTGTAGATGTCGAGGTGATCGGCCTCGATGTTCGTCACCACCGCTACGGTCGGGGTGAGCGCCAGGAACGACCGATCGTACTCGTCGGCCTCGACGACGAAGATCCGCTCGGCGCCGGCGCGGAGGTTCCCACCCCAGGCGCCGACCCGGCCGCCCGCCAGTCCCGTCGGATCCATACCGGCTGCGGCCAGCGCGTCCGTCGTCATGACGGTCGTGGTCGTCTTGCCATGCGTCCCCGCGATCGCGACGAGAGTGCCGCCCGCCACGGCCTGCGCCAACGCCTCGGCTCGACGGACGACGGGAAGCCCGAGGTCCCGCGCCCGCGTGACTTCCGCATGATCACGCGGGACAGCAGACGTCACGACCAGCGCCCGCGCACCGGCGAGGTGCGCCGGATCGTGCCCGCGGGCGACGGCGATGCCAAGGCGTGTCAGGTCCCCGGTCGGGTCGGCGACGCTGTCGCACCCCGTGACCCGCGCGCCACGCCGCACGGCCAACTCCGCGAGCGCGCTCATGCCGGCGCCAGCGATTCCCATGAAGTGGAGCGGACGCGGATCGGCAGGATCGATGAGTGGCATGAGTTGGCGGGGAGAATATAGGTCCCGCCGACGACCCTCTCAAGGCTAAATCACCTGAGATCCAACAGGCTAAGTATCCGCCGAGCAATGGTCTCCGCCGCGGCCGGGCGCGCCCGGTCCCGCGCCGCTGCCGCGAGCCGCGCGCGACGCTCCGGCTCGGCGATCAGCGACGCCACCGTCTGACCTATGCGCGCAGGGCTCAGGGTGGCCTGGGGAAGATGAATCGCGGCCCCGGCGCGGGCGAGCGCCCGCGCGTTCTCGGATTGATGATCGGCGGCCGCCGTGGGCAGCGGCACGAGCACCATCGGAATGCCCCACGCACAGAGCTCCGCCGTCGTCATCGCCCCCGCACGCGTGACGGCAACGTCGGCCGCCGCGTAGGCCTCGGCGATCGGCGCCAGGTACGGCCGCACCCGGACGTACGGGCCCTCGTGCCGCGCGTACACCTCGTAGGTCGCCTGTCCGGTCGCCCAGATGACACCGACCCCCTCGGGACGGTGAGCGATCCACGCGCTCACCGCCTCGTTGAGCGCGCGGGCACCCTGGCTGCCGCCGAAGACGAGGAGCACCATCGCGACATCGGAGGGGAACTCCCAGCGCACCCGCGCGCGGATCGCGTCAGGCCGGGGTACCGGCGGCGGCTCGATCGGATTGCCGGTGTCCAGCAGCGCGGTCGCCGCGCCGTGCGGAAGCAGCGCCGCCGCCTCGGGATACCCCAGGTACGCCTCGCGGCAGAAGCGCGTGAACCATCGGGCGGTCAGCCCCGGATGGCTGTCGGCGATCTGCTGGACGATCGGCACGCCGTGGCGGATCGCGTAGGCCAGCGTGAGCCCCGACGCATATCCGCCCGTCCCGACCACCAGCCGTGGCTTCTCACGCGCCACCAGCGCACCGAGCTCGCGCCAGGCGCCGACCGCTCCGCGCAGGGTCCGCCAATTCCGCCACACCGCCGGGCGGTAGAGGGGGTGCAGGTCGAGCAACGCGAACGGGACGGACTGCTCGGGAAGGATCGTGCGCTCGATGCCGCGCCGAGCGCCCACGAACACCGCGCGAACCTGCGGAGCGATGCGGCCCAGCGTCCGGGCGATCGCCAGCCCCGGGTAGAGGTGGCCCCCGGTCCCTCCACCGGCGAAGAAGATGGTCGCGCCGTCGGCCGCCACGGCGCTGCGCGGTGCAGCGGTCACGTGCGCCGCGCGGGCCGGGGCGGCGCGATCACGACTCCGGGGACGCGGCGCGAACGAGTGGGTCGGTCGCGTGCGCGCCGATCACCCGCTCGCGCACACTGCCGATGTTCACGAGCATGCCCGTCATGAGGAGGGACAGGACGAGGTTGGAGCGCCCATAAGAGATGAACGGCAGGGTGAGGCCGGTCGTCGGGAGGAGCCCGATCACGACCCCGATGTGAAGGTACGCCGTCACGAGGGTGGTGGCCGTCAGCCCGACGGCGAGGAGCCGCTGAAAGGGCGTCCGCGCGCTCCGGGCGATCCGGAAGCCGAGCCACCCGTACACCGCGAACGCGAGGACGAGCGCCGTCATCCCCACGAAGCCCCACTCCTCGCCGATGTTGCTGGCGATGAAGTCGTTGAACGGAAACGGGAGGAAGCCATACTGCTGCCGCCCTTGCCCGAACCCGACACCGAAGAGCCGCCCCGAGCCGACAGCGATCAACGACTGGCGGAGCTGGTACCCGACTTGGCTCGGCGCCGCCCCCGGGTCGAAGAATGACACGGTACGCAACAGGACGTAGTGGAGGCGCTCGGCCTCGTGCCAGAGGAGCGGGACGGCCAGGATGCCGAGCACGAGGAAGTGACCGATCCGCACACCGCCGACAAAGAGCACGATCGCCATCAGCAGGGTGTACAGCATGGCCGTCGACAGGTCGGGCTCGACCGCCGCCAGCACATCGAGCATCCCGATCACGACCACGAACGGGAGCACCCCTTTCGTCAATCCGCGCAGCGCCGGTCCCTTGCGAACCACCAGCATCGCCGTCCACACGATCACGGCCAGCTTCGCGAGCTCGGAGGGCTGGACCGACGCCCCGAACAGGAATCGCCGGGAGCCGTGAATGCGCGGGGCGATGGATTCGGTGAACGGCAGGATCACGATCACCATCAGCACGATCGCGAGAATCATGAGGGGCCACGCCCACCCCGCCCACCGCTCGGCGTCGATCTTGGCCGCCACCGCGAACGCGACGATGCCTGCTCCGATCCCCGCCAGTTGCCGCAGCAGATAGAAGGCGCTCCCATGGCCCTGGTCGACGGCCACGATCGCGCTCGCGCTGTACATCACGGCGAGCCCGAACGCGACGAGGATCGCGGACACCAGCAGCAGCGCCCGGGCGTCGACGCCCATCCGCCAGCGCTCGCGCACGTGTGGCGGGGCGCGCCGGCCGCGATCCGCCACCTCGGCCGCCGATCGCGTCACGATCGGGCCGCGGCCAGCCGTGCGAAGGTCGCTCCGCGCTCCTCGTAGTTGCGAAACATGTCGAAGCTCGAGCAGGCCGGGGCGAGCAGGACCGCGTCGCCCGCCGCCGCGTGGGCATGGGCCCGCGCCATGACGGCCGCGAAATCCGACCCGAGGCGCTCGACGGGAATCACCCCCCCAAGATCCTGATCGATCATCGGCGCGGCCTCGCCGTAGGCCAGCACCACCTTGCCGATCTGCCTGAGGGGCGGGCCGAGGCTCGTGTACGGCTCACCCTTGTGGCGGCCGCCGAGCAACGCGATCGTGGGTCGGACCATGCTCTCCAGCGCGACTCGGGCCGAGCTCACGTTCGTCGCCTTGGAGTCGTCGATCCACTGGACGCCGCCGTACTCCCCGACCAATTGCAGCCGGTGCGGCAACGCGCGAAAGGATCGGAGTCCACTGGCGAGTCGCGCGCGCGCTTCCGGCGTGGCGTGCGACGGGTGCGCGAGCGCCACGCTCAGGACGGCCGCCAGGGCGTTGGCGACGTTGTGATCCCCGAGCAGCGGGAACTGCGACCGCTGGAGCAGCGGCACCCCGAGGAGGTCGAGCCATCCACCGTCACCCGTGCCCTCCACCGCCCTGTCGGGCGCCCCGGCCGGAGGGCGCCGGTACACCGCCGCGCTCCCGCCGCTGACTCCGGCGCCGCCCGCGGCCGAGAACGTGAAGCGGCGGCCCGGCACGGCGGCGACCATCGCCTGCACGGCGGGATCGTCGGCGTTGCTGACGATGATCGAGTCGGGCCCGGCATTCGCGAACAGTCGCGCCTTGTCCGCGTAATAGGCCGCCGCCGACGGATAGCGATCGAGGTGGTCCGGGCTCAGGTTCGTCAGCACGGCCACGACCGGCGCGACACTCGGCGTGTCGTGCAGTTGGAATGACGAGAGCTCGAGCGCGATCCAGTCCGGCCGACGTCCCGCCGGCCCCGCGTCCATCGCGACGGCAGAGAGCGGAAGCCCGATGTTGCCCGCATCGATCGCGTGGTGGCCCAGCGCGCGCAGCAGGTGCCCGACGAGCGCGGTGGTCGTCGTCTTGCCGTTGGTCCCGGTGACCGCGATGTAGGGCACGCCCGGGAGGTGCGCGAGCCCGATCTCGATTTCCGAGACCACCGGCACCCCCGCGTCACGGGCCGCCCGCACGGCGGCGGCGGTGGGTGGCACGCCGGGACTCAGCACGGCGAGCCTGGCGCGGGCGATGCGATCGAGGTCGTGTCGGCCGAGGTCGACCGTCACGCCCACCGCGCGGAGATCGGCGGCCGCGGCGTGGGTGGCCGGGCTCTCGCCGCCGTCCGACGCGTACACGCCGACGCCGTCCCGAGCGAGCAGCAGCGCGGCCGCCCGACCACTCGCCCCCAGCCCGATGACGGCGACCTCGCCACGCGCCCCGCGGCTCACCGCTCGCTCACCGGTCGCTCCACCGGTCGTTCCACCGCGCGACGCTGCGCGTCACCAGGCGTCACCGGGCGTCACCGCAGCTTGAGCGTGCTGAGCGCGAGGGTGGCGAAGAGGATGCCCAGGATCCAGAAGCGCACGACGACCATCGTTTCCGGCCATCCGAGCATCTCGAAGTGGTGGTGGAGCGGTGCGCGTCGGAAGACGCGGTGTGTCCTCGCGTACTCGAGGCCATACCGCCGCCGCCGATACTTGAAGGCGCCACGCTGCACGATGACCGACAGGGTTTCGGCCACGAAGACGCCACCGATGAGCAGGAGCAAAAACTCCGACTTGAGCAGGATCGCGATCGCGCCCAGCGCGCCGCCCAGGGCCAACGATCCGGTATCCCCCATGAACACCTGTGCCGGGTGCGCATTGTACCACAGGAACCCCATCGTCGCGCCGAAGATGGCCGCGCAGAAGACGGCCAGCTCCCCGGCCCCGCGAAGATAATAGATCCCGAGATATGTGCTGGCGTCGATGCGGCCGATCAGGTAGGCGAACACGGCGAAGGTGAGGGCGGCGACGGCCGTGAGCCCCGCGGCCAGACCGTCGAGGCCATCGGTGAGGTTGACGGCGTTACTGACCCCCGTGAGCACGAACGTGACGAACGGCACGTAGAGCCAGGCCAGCGATGCGGCCACCGGGACGACGAGCACGTACTTGAAGAACGGGAGCGTGGTCGAGGCGCCGGGCAGGGTGGAGATGGGGAACTGCCACAGGTACCACCCCAACGCGACCCCGATCGTGATCTGGCCGGCGAGCTTGTATCGCTCCACGAGCCCGCGGTTCTTCTCGCCCTTGCGTCGCTGGCGCAGCTTCAGATAGTCGTCCAGGAACCCGATGGCCCCCATCCAGACCATGACGCCGAGGGCGAGGTCGACGTAGCGGTTGGTGAGCTTCGCCCAGAGCAGCGTCGGGATGATCGTCGCCGCCAGGATGATGAGCCCACCCATGGTCGGCGTGCTCTGCTTGCACTGATGCGTGTCCGGTGTGCCCTCGCGAACAACCTGGTTGACGGCCATCGCGCGCAGGCGGCGCACGATCGCCGGCCCGAGCACGAACGCCACGAGCAGCGACGTCACGAACGCCCCGGCTGCCCGGAACGTGATGTAGTTGAAGAGGTTGAACAGCTTGACCGAGCGGGTCAGCGGCAGCAGCAGGAGCGTCAGCACGGTGGGCCCGCCCAATCCGTCAACGAGGGAACGAGTCGCTCCAGGCGCATGCTCCGCGAGCCCTTGAGGAGGATCACGGCGTCGGGGGCGAGCCGCGGCCGGAGCCGCGGCCAGAGCGTCTCGACGTCGGGCGCGGTCACGACCCGGGGGTCGGTGCCGCCGGCGGCGGCGTCGAGCGCCGTCGCGAACTCCCCGACGCCCGCGATCACATCGAACGACGACCGGAGTGCCCGGCGGGCAATGTCGGCGTGTAGCTCGGGGCCGGTGGCGCCGAGCTCGCGCATCGTCCCCAGGACCGCGACCCGCTGGCGTCCCGCACCCACGGCGTCGAGCAGATCGAGCGCCGCCCGCACGGAGGCCGGGTTGGCGTTGTAGGCGTCGTTGAGGAGCGTCGCCCGGCCGAGTGTGACTCTCGCCGACCGCATCGGGGGAGGAGCCGCCGCTTCGACTCCTGCCGCGGCCGCCGCGATCGGGATGCCGCACGCCCGCGCCACCGCCAGCGCCAGGAGCGCGTTGCGCAGGTTGTGCGTCCCGAGCAGGGGCACCGAGATGGCCACGCCCTCGACCACGACCTCACCGCGCCCGTCCGGCCCCAGGCACCAGCTCGTGGCGTGGACATCTCCCGCCCCGAGTCCCGCGGTCACGACCCGCTGCGCCCGGGCCCGCGCGGCCTCGACGAGGGCCGGTTCCGACGCCGGCACGACCGCCAGTCCCACGTCGGCGAACACGGCGGCCTCCTCGGCGAGCACGCCGGCCAACGAGCCGAAGCCTTCCAGGTGCTCTTCACCGATCGAGGTCACGACCGCCACGTCCGGCTCCGCCACCGCCCGCAACCGCGCGATCTCCCCCGGCGCGTTCGTCCCCAACTCGACGACGGCGATGTCGGCGGCGTCGGGCGTTGCCAGGAGGGTCAGGGGGACGCCGATCTGGTTGTTGTAATTCCCTTCCGTCGCGTGCACCTCCAACATCGACCCCAGCGCCGCGCGCAGCAGCTCCTTCGTGCTCGTCTTCCCGTTCGACCCGGCGACCGCAACGATGGGCTTCCCTCCGCCCCAGGCGCGGCGGCGGTATCGAGCCAGGGCCGACAGCGCGTCGAGGGTATCCGGCACCACGAAGACGGGTACCCCGAGACCGCCCGCGCGCTCCGCTCGTGAGACGACGACCGCGGCCGCGCCTCGACCGACCGAAGCCAGGAGAAAGTCATGGCCGTCGAACCGATCGCCGGTGAGGGCGACGAACAGGTCCCCCGGGCCCACGGTGCGACTATCGGTCGCGACGCCGCGGATGGCGGCCCGCCCACTCACATCGCCGACACCGACGAGGCCCAGCCCGCTCCGCGCGGTCGCGCGCGCGCCGTGCGCGCCCGAGGGGCCGCCGGCGAGCGCGCTCGCGACCCGTTCGAGGGTCCAGAACCCGGGGCTGCCCGCCGGGCGAAGCAGCTCGTCGGTCACCGGCTCGCGAGCGCCCGCAGCACGATCTCCCGCTCGTCGAACGGCTGGTTCGTGGTGCCGCGGACCTGGTACGTCTCGTGACCCTTCCCGGCGAGCAACACGAGATCGCGAGGGCCGGCCAGCGCCAGCGCCCGTCGTACCGCCTGCTCCCGATCCTCGATGCGTTCCCGTGGGCGCGTCATCCCCTGCTCGATATCGTCCAGGATGCGCTCCGGATCCTCCGTGCGGGGATTGTCACTCGTCAGGATCGTAATGTCGGCGAGCTGGTCGGCGATCGCGCCCATCTGCGGCCGCTTACCCCGATCGCGATCGCCGCCGGCGCCGAAGACGACGATGAGCCGGCCGGCGGTGAATGGGCGGACTGCACGTAGGGCGCGATCGAGCGCGTCGGGGGTGTGCGCGTAGTCACGCAGGACGGTCGGATGCTCGTGAATCACCTCGAGTCGCCCCGGCACCTGCGGGAGCGACGCCAGTCGCTCGGCCAGCCGGGCCGGCGCCACCCCCAGCGCCCAGGCCGCCGCCGCGCCGCCAAGGGCATTGGCGACGTTGAAGTCTCCGATCAGTGGCAGGTGGACCGGGAAGCAGCCCTGGTCGCGAACGGCCAGCTCCCAATCGCTGCCGCGCGCCCCGTACCGGACGTTGACGGCGCGGACGTCGGCCGGGTTCCCAGTGGCCGAGAACCGGACGGTGTGCGCCCCCGGCGGCAGCCGTCGCCATGCGGGGTCATCCGCATTGATGACGCTCACGCCACCCGGGCGGAGATAGGTCAGGAGGCGCGCCTTGGCCTCGAAGTACGCCTCGGTCGTGCCGTGATAGTCGAGGTGGTCGCGGGTCAGATTGGTGAAGATGACCGCGTCGAACGACAGCTCGCCGATCCGGCGCTGGTCGAGGCTGTGCGAGGAGGCCTCGAGCGCCACGGTGCGCACGCCTCGGTCGACCAGTGTCCGGAGGATGCGCTGCAACTCGATCGGACCGGGTGTCGTCAACCCGCCCGACACCGCGGCGTCGGCGAGGGGCTCTCCCGCCGACCCTACGAAGACGCCGATCGTTCCGATGGACCCGGCGGGCGCCGCCGCGTCGTCGAGGAGGTGGCGCAGGATGCCGACGGTCGTGCTCTTTCCGTTCGTCCCCGTGACGGCGACGGCGCGGTCGAGCGACCGGGCCGGGTGACCGTAGGCAGCGGCGGCAGCGACCGCCACGGCGGCCCGTCCGTCGCGGACGATGAACGATGGCAGCGCCGTGACGTCCGGCGTCTCGACGACGGCCGCAGTCGCGCCGGCGCGAGCCGCCGCGCCAAGGAACTCGTGCCCGTCGCGTGCGGTCCCGCGGACGGCGACGAAGAGCGTCCCGGGTGCGACGTGCCGGCTGTCGTCGGCGATCCCAGAGAAGTGGGCCGGCATTGGCCCGTGCTCCGCGGCCAGGAGCCCTGCCTCCGCCAGCGCGTCGGCGACGACCCAGGCGGGGAAGGTCCCGCCGGGCCGCAGGCCAACGTCGGGGGCATCGGGATGCGGGTCCGGCGTGCGCTGCGTCACGTTCCGTCACCGAGGCGAACGAGCGTCCCGGTGGTGACCGGCGTGCCCGGGGCGGGCGCCATGCTCGACCCACTGCCCGTCACGACCTCGACCCGCAGGCCGGCCCGGTGCAGCGCGCGGACCGCGGCCCGGAGCGGCAGCCCGCGGACGTCCGGCACGGTGACCACTTCCCGCCCCCCGTGCCCATGACCGGCCGCGGCGACCTGTCGGCCCGGGCCGCTGGCCAGCGCCGCCAGCGTCACCGTCGCGTCCCCGCCCGCGCCACCGGCGCCACCGGTCCCGGCGGCGTCCGAGTCGATCGGGCCCGTCACGGCCGGTCGGTCGACCGCCGTGTCGACCAACGCCACCAGACGGTCGGAGGCGAGGGCACCGCGATCCAGCGCCGCATCTCTCGCCGCAACCGCGGCTTCGAGGATGCTCCTGGACACCGGCGCCGCCGTCTTGCCGCCGAAGTAGCTGCCCTTCGGGTTGTCCATCTTCACGAGAATCACGTATTGAGGATCACGTCCCGGGAACAATCCGACGAACGAGGCGGTGTATTCGTTGCGGCCATAGCCGGCGCCGTACTGGACCCGCCGGGCCGTGCCGGTCTTGCCCGCCACGGCAAAGGACGGCATGCTCGCCTCGCTTGCCGTCCCCCGCGCCACGGTCTCGATCAGAATGTCCCGGAGCTGGGCCGCGATCTCGGGCGACATGATCCGGCGTACCACACGCCGCGCGCCCCGATACACGACGGCGCCGTCCGCCGTGCGGATCTCGCGGACGAGGGCGGGCTCGAGCAGCTCGCCGCCGTTGGCGATCGCGCCGTACGCCAGCGCCAGCTGGATGGGGGTCACGGCCAGCTCGTAGCCAATGGCCAGCGAGACCGGCGACTGTTTCGACCAGCGAGCGGGATCCCGCAGGGTTCCCGACGCCTCGCCAGGGAACGGGAGTCCCGTCGGTGAGCCGAACCCCGCATCCCGCAGGGCCTGGAACTCCTCTGGCGTCGAGAGGCGCTGCACGAACTGCGCGATCCCCACGTTGCTCGACCACCGGACGACGTCGCGCAGGGTCATCTCCGGCGCCCGGTGCGTGTCGGTGAGGATGCGACCGTTGATCTCGATCCGCCCGGCGCGCGTGTCCACGACGTCGGTCGGCTGGACCCGGTGCCGCGACAGGAGGGCGGCGGCAATGAACGGCTTGAGCGTCGAGCCGGGCTCGAACGGCTCGGTCAACGTCGTCGCCGCAGCATCGCCGACGCCGGCCCGCCGACTCGCCAGCGCGAGGATGGAGCCATCGTGCGGATCGAGAACGACGATGTCACCTCCGGTCGCGCCCATGCGGTCGACCGCCTCGTCGAGTGCGCGCGCGCAGATCTCCTGAAGGCTCCGATTGATCGTCAGCACGACCACGTCCCCGGCGTGGCCGGACGCCTCCGGCGCCGCCGGGGATTCGATCACCCGCCCCAAGGCGTCGTGCATGACCGACCCCGCGCGGCCGTCGCCGCGGAGGAGCGTGTCCAGCGCGGCCTCGAGTCCGTCGAGCCCTCGGCCATTGGCGCCGACGTGGCCCAGGACGGCCGAAAGCCCCGATGCGCCGAGGCCCACCCGTTCCGGTGTCTGGTCGGAGTAGACGCCGCGGATCGCGCTGGCTGACGCCGCCGGACCGGGCATGAGGCGGGTCGGGATCGGAACCCAGGCACGGGTCGGGTCGGTTGCTCGCTGCACCCACCCAGCCGGGACCCCGGCCCGGAGCAGCGCCCGCGCGAGTGCCGGACGGTCCCGCACCTCGCGCGGGGCCACGCTCAGCTCGACCACGTCCCGGCTGACGATCAGTGGCGTTCCCGCGGCGTCGAGGATGGGCCCGCGTGAGGCAGCGACCGGCGCCGGGGCCATGTGCTGGCGCGCGGCGCGCGCCGCCCACACCCGTCCCTGCCAGAGCTCGACGAACGCGGCACGCCCGACCAGCGTGGCAGCGAACGCGATCAGCGCCACGTGAACGAGCCCGGAGCGACTAGGGCGCACCATGGGCGGTTGGCGGCGGCGGGGGAGCCGAGCCGGGCGGCGCCGGGTCGACGGGCGGCGCGGGGAGGACGATCATCTGGCTGTCGGCGGGCACGTGCATCCCGAGCTGCTGCTCGGCGATCGCGCCCAACCGCGCCCGCCCGGTCAACTCTTCCAGCTCGCGCTCGAGCGACGCGCGCTGGGCGACCAGCTGCACGCGATGGCGGTCGAGCTCCCGCAGCTCCATGCCACGGGCCATCCCGTACCCGCGTCGCCAGATGACGGCTGCCGCCACGAGCACAAAGCCGACGAGCACGAGCGCGACGACCGATCGCCCCCGACGCGGCCGCGAGGGCGAGCGCGGCGAGCGGGCCTGCCGCGCCCTCACGCTGCCCTCTGCCACACGCGAAGCTTCGCGCTCCGCGCCCGCGGGTTGCGGGCCACCTCGGCCCCGTCCGGCACGACGGGCCTCCGCGTCACCAGCGTCCCGAGGGCGCGGCCGCCACACGAGCACAGCGGCTGGCGCGGCGGACAGCGGCAGGCGAGGCTCCAGTCACGAAACGCCCGCTTGACGATGCGATCCTCCCCCGAGTGATACGCGACGATCGCCAGCCGCCCACCCGGCGACAGCCGCTCCCGGAGGTCAGGGAGCGCGGCGTCGAGCCCGCGAAGCTCATCGTTGACGGCGATGCGAACCGCCTGAAAGAGTCGCGCAAAGTCCCCCGGGCCGCTCCGCGGCCCCAGTGCACCGCGGATGGCGGCCACGAGGTCATCGCTGGTGACGAACGGCCGCCGTGCACGCCGCCGGACGATCTCGCGCGCGACCCGCGCAGCGCGGGGCTCGTCGCCGTACTCACGAAAGACCGCGGCGAGCTCGGCCTCCTGAGCCTCGGCGAGGAGCCCCGCCGCGTCCTCACCGCCGCCCATTCGCATGTCGAGCGGGGCACCAGGACGGAAGGAGAAGCCGCGGGCGAGATCATCCAGCTGATGTGACGAGACTCCAAGGTCGAGCAGTATGCCATCGAAGCGGACCGCGCGAAGCTCGGGCACGGCGTCGAGCGCAGCGAAGTTGGCGACGAAGGCCCGGAACCGTCCAGTCCCCGCCTCCTCGGCGAGGCGCTCGCCAGCGGCGGCGACCGCGTCCGGGTCGCGATCGACCGCGTAGACGCGGTGGCCCTCGGCCAGCAGGGCGGCGCTGTGTCCCCCGCCACCGAGCGTGCCGTCGAGCACGACCGGCGCGGCCGCGAGCGCCGCCAGGATATCCCCAACGAGCACCGGGGCGTGGTACGCACTGTCCCACGCCCCGGCCGGCTCCACCACGCTCGCTCGACCCTCGACTACTTACACCAGAGCTTGACTTGCTTCTCGATCGAGGGGAGGTACTGCGTGACGTACTGGAGCATCTGCGCTGCCGCCGCCGGCGCCGTCGATCCTCCGCCGTGGAGGTCGATGTTCGCGGCGCTCCAGTTCGCGTCGGCGACCTTCACGCCCGGGCAGTCCTTGGTCTTGGCTGCCGCCTGCTCGGCAGCGGCACCGATCTGGAACTCCGAGGCCCCGGCGATGAACTTCGCGGCGGGGTTGGCCGCGAGCGAGTCCGCGTACTTGGCGAAGCGGATCGCGAGGCCGAGCGTGTCGGCGTTCTTGCTCGCCTGGCCCTTCTTGAAGTACGTGTTCGCCTGCGACAGCGCGAAGGGCGCGACCTTGTTCGCCGAGTCGCCGTTCGCCACCGCGCCGTGCAACGCCGCGAGCGCACTGTCGGGTTGGTTCAGCGAGACGTCGGCCGCATAGAGTTGCTCCCAGGCGGCCGGTGCCTTGGGGTTCGCCGCCAGGATCTTCCGCAGCGCCTCGACCGCCTGCTGCGTCTGACCGGCTGCGAGGAACGCCTGGACCTGGAGCTGCTGGAGCGTCCCGTTGCTGGCGAACTTCGCGAGTCCCTTGGCAGCCGTTTCGGCCGCCTTTTGCGGTTGACTGTCGGCCAGGTACGAGATCGTCTGCCGCTGGAAGAACAACGTGTCGGCGAACGCCGTGTCGGCCTTGACGGCCTCCTCGCCGGCGGCGGCCGCGTCCTTGTAGTGCTTCGTCAGGAAGAGCAGCCGGTACTGAATCGCCTTGAGCTTCGGGTCCTCGGGATTGTCCTTGACGGCCTGGGCGACGATCGGAAGGGCCGCGTCCGCGTGGCCACTCTGCACGATCTTGGTCACGACGTCCTCGACCAGCACGGTATTGGAGGGATCGGAGGCGATCAACTGACTCCAGTCCTTCACCGCGTTGTCGTAGTCCTTCCTGTCGTAGTACGCCTGCGACGCGAGCTCGAGCGCCCGATGGTTGTGTGGGTCGTTGGCGAGGATCTGGTTCGCCACCTGAATGATCGAGTCCGGCGGCGCCTTCATCGCCACGAGGGTGTTCGCGATGCAGAGCCGGGCGAGGGCGGCCTGGGGGTAGGCGGCGATGGCCTTCTGGGCGGCCGCGATCGCGCTCGGGTACTTGCCGGCCCGCGCCGAGTCGAAGCACGCGCGCTCGCCGGACAACTGCTTGATCGCCGCCTGGACGTCGTGCGACACCTGCTTGGCAACGTCGCCCAGCTTGGCGCCCTCGGCGGGGGGCAGCGGCTGCGCCGCCGAGGCATCGCGGGCGAGCACGAGCTTCGCATCCAGCCGGATGCCGGTCGGCGTCTTGGACGCGGTGCCGTCGAGATAGGCATCGCCGCGCAGTTGCTGGGTCAGTTGCTTGTCATCGGTCGAGGAGATCGGCTGACAGACCGGGAACCCCGACGCCTTGAGCGTCTCCTCGATGTTGTGGCCCGGGATGACGTACAACTGCTTGGTATTCGCATCGCCGTCGAGCCGGTCTCGAACCTCGTTGGCGGCATCGCAGCCCAGTTTCTTGTCCTGACTCGAGAACGCCGGGACGACCAGGAGCTCCGTGGCGCCGGGCTCGGGACCTTTGGCGACCTGTGTCGTCTGGGCACCGAGGGCCGGGCCGACGCAGAGGGCAAGCGCGGCAACCGCCCGCGCACCCCAGGCGGACGGGGACGCGAGACGAGAACTACCCTTCACAGATCGAGCCTCCAGATTGTGTGATCACAATACCCCAGCGGTGAGCATCTGTTCGGTCGGGCACCTGCATCAGCATCTCTGCCAACTTCGCGATGGGCGAAGAGGGACTCGAACCCCCGACTTCCTGCGTGTAAGGCAGGCGCTCTGACCAACTGAGCTATTCGCCCATCCGCCCCTGGTGACGAAACGACACGCGCCGCCCGCCCGCGCCGCCGCGCGAGCCGGCCGTCGGGTCGAGCGTTACCAGAGGATCGCGATGGGTACGAAAACGCAATAGCCTGCTATGAGCAGGATGGGCGCCAGCGTCTCGCCGCCCCTGGCCAAATCGACGTATCCGAGAATGATAGCTGCGGCCGCGACCGCCCACCATCCGAGCGAGCGCGACCAACGCGGCCGCACCGGCGGCGTCTGCGCTGCTGAATAATTATTCCGTTCTGGCACGCAGTTAGACTAGGCCGCCCGCAAAACGGTGTCAAGCGACTGTGACAGCGCTCAGGCGCTCTGACCCCGGACGTTTCCGCCCGGGTCGGCGCGGCGGTCGAGCGGGTCGTCGGGCGCCGTCTCGCCGAGGATCGCCATCACCTGTGCGGTCACGAGCGCATCTTCCGCGGCCTCCCGAGCCCGGAGCGCGGCGAGTCGCGCGCGGTCCCGACGGCGTCGCGCGGCGTACAGCGGTGCCAGGATCGCGAGAAACACGACCGTGGCGAACGCCAGATCGGAGACCAGCGCGAGCGCGCCGTACCGCCGCCGGGTGCGCGACCGCCAGTGCTGCTCGAAGACGTCGAGCGGCTCCCCGTACGCCCGCCGAACCGCGACGTCGAGCGACCCCGACTCCTTCCAGTACCGAAACAGGAGGGTCAACCCGTGACTCCGGTCGAGCCCCGCGAGGTCGGCGACGGCCCGGCGCGCCAGCGCGTAGCTCACCGCGGCCTCCCCCTCGTGCCCGACGAGGCCCGTGTCCAGCGCGTCGAGCGTCGGGACCCCGCGGAGGGCCAGCGCCACGTTGGCGGCCAGCACCTCGTCCCGGCCGGACTCATGGGCGGCGTAGCTCGCATACCCCTCATCGAACCAACGCGGAGGCAGGTCGTCCAGGTACTCGTGCAGCGCGAGGTGCGCAAGCTCGTGGCGCAGGGTGGCCGCGGGGTCGCCGGCTTGCGATCCGGCCCCCGACCCCTGGACGATCAGCTCCTGCGACTCGGGGATGGCGACCGCCGCGCCCCATTCCGGTGCGGAGCGGCCGATCCAGGCGTGAAAGCGGGCGGCGTCCGGGGCGATCCGAATCGTCACGTGGGAGACGGGTCGCGGCAAGCCGGGGAAGCTGTCGTCCGCGGCCGCGACACGAAGGAGTCCGCGTGCCAGGCGGGTGTCCTGAGGGGCCGCGAGGACCGAGAAGCGCCCCGCGTCGATCCGCAGCAGATCGGACTGCTCTGGCTGCGCCGCGGCCCCACCCGCCGCCAGCGCGACGAGCGCCAGCACGCCGGGCGCGCGCCCGACGCGCGCGGTCAGGCGGCCCGGGGGGGCTCGCCTCCAGCAGCCACGAGCTCCAGCGCATCGGCGCAGCGCTTCCCCCATGGATTGAACTTGTTCGCCGCGTAGCCGGCACGCCACGTCTCGACGGCGCCGTCCCGATTGCCGCCGAACCAGCGGGCGCGGCCCAGCTCGTAGTACGCCTCGATCAGGTTCGGTCCGAGAGCGATCGTCTTCTCGAAGAAGGTCTGTGCGTCCTCGAACATCTCGCGCTCGAGGTACACGAGGCCCAGGTAGAAGTGCGCGTACAGCGTCGCCTTCCGGTCGTTGTCGAGCCGGATGGCCTTGGACAGGTGCTCGATCGCTTCGCCGAAGATCCGCTTCTTGAGACAGATGTAGCCGACATTGATCCGGGCCAGCGCGTTCGCCGGCTGCCGCATCAACACCCGCTGAAAGTTCAGCAGTGCGTCGTCGTACTTCTCCTGGAGCATCTGGGCCCACCCGAGCAGCGACTCGGACTGGGGATCATTGGGTGAGAGCTCCAGGGCCTTCTTGAGGGACGCCTCGGCCCCCTCGTAGTCGCCGAGGGAGATGCGGCTCCACCCCTTCTCGACAAAGGTCGAGGCGCCGATATGATCCGCGCGGACCATCGGGCGCTCGCCACTGAACTGCGGCGCGTTGGTGGCGACGTCGGCGGGCTGCGCGGCCTTCCACTTGTCGACCAGACGCCGGACGTCCTCCTTGAGGGCGGCGAGGTCGGTCAGCTGCTGGTCCACCGTCCGGTAGAGGGCGATGATCTCGGCTTTGATGCGGGCCCGCGCGGCACCGTCCGCGCCGACGGCGTCGAGCTGCTCGTCGATCGCGGCATAGCGCGCGCGGAGCTCGGCATGTCGTGCGCCTGCCGCCACGGCGTCAGCCACGAGGCGCTCCGGCCGCGGCCACGCGTTGGACCAGCACGCGATCGGTCGCCTGCACGAGGCGCTCGGCGTCGACGACCAGCACCAGGCCGCCGTCCCGCCGGACGATGCCGTGGAGATACTCCGCCGCCAGACCCCTGAAGAGCGCCGGCGCTGCCTCGACCTGCGCCTGCGCATGCGCGCTCACATCCAGCACGGCGTCCACGACGCCGGCCACCCATCCGGCGGCAGCGTTGAACACCAGGATCCGCGCCTCGCCGGTGGGAGCGGCCGCCGCCAGCTCGAAGCGCAGCCGCAGATCGATCACCGGCACGACGCGCTTCTGGTACTCGATGACTCCGCTGATCCATGGCGGAACGTCGGGGACTGGCCTCGGCTCCCGATAGCGGAGCACCCGCTCGACCGCCCGCACGTCGGCGGCGAACAGGTCGTCACCCAACCGAAAGGTGACGATCTGGATCGTGCCCCGGTCGGCCGGCGCCGGGGGGGCGGCGCCTGGCACGAAGGCGGCCGCCGGTGCAGTCCGCGCGGTCGGTGACATCAGGCCGGTTCCGGGTTCCCGGAGGTCGTGCACTCGGACAGGAAGACCCCCGCGTCGAGCAGCGTGGTCAACGACCGCTCGATCGTCGCGACACCCCGCACGAGTCCGCTCCGCGGCGCCGCCCCGCCCACGCCGCTCCACGCCATCGGATCGTAGGTCACGACGCCGGTCGCCCCGGCGATCGCGACGGCGACGCGCCGGCCGAGATCCCCGGCCGGATCCGCCGCCGGGTCATCGGCGGCGCCGACGGCGACCGCGCTCCCGCCTCGCCGGGCCCGCACCCGCGCGATCAGGGCGGCCCCGGGATCGACGAGCGAGACATTGAGCACGCTGGCGGGCGAGTACACGGGCACGAGTCGACCTCGGAGTTTCGCGATCCCGAGCATCCTGGCCGGCATCCCGGGGAGCGGCTGAAGGGACGGCAATTCGACGATCGCCTCGACCGCGCTCGCCGCGATGGCGAACGATTCGGCGCCGGCCCGGAAGACGAGCACGTCCTCGCCAGGCGCCGGCACGCCGGCGGAGGCCGAGACGGGCGCGGCGACGCCCGAGCCGCACTCGTCGCTCGACGGGCTCACGTGGGGGACGCCGGCCATTGGAGCCTCAGCGCCCCGCCCCGGCGGTCTGTCGGCGCCCCAGCTCGAGCAGTTCCACGATGGCGGTGGCGACCGCGGGGAGGGCAGCAACCCGATCCGCCCCGGCAGTCGTGAGCGCCGCATGGGGCATCCCATAAATGATCGAGGTCATCTGATCTTGGACGACCCCCTGCCCCCCGGCGTCTCGGACGGCCCGGAGGCCCTCGGCCCCGTCGCGCCCCATCCCCGTCAGGACGACGCCGACCAGACGCTCGCCGAAGGTCTGGGCGGCGGATCGAAACAGTGGGTCGGCAGCCGGACGGACGCCCCAGATCGCAGGACTGCCGTCCAACGCCAGTCGAACCCGGCCGCCGCTCGAGTGGACGCGCATGTGGGCGCCCCCGCGTGCGATATAGACGCGGTTGTCGAGCACCGGCTCCTGGTCGACGGCCTCGGTGACCCGGAGGACGCTCATCTGATCCAGGCGCTGGGCCAGGCTAGCGGTGAACCCGCCGGGCATGTGCTGCACGACGAGCACCGCCGCCCCGAGATCGACCGGCAGGTGCGGGATGATCTCCGTCAGCGCGCGCGGTCCGCCGGTGGACGCCGCGATCACCACTGCCCAGTGCGCGCCGCTGTGGAGCGGCTCCTCGCGCCCCTCGATCGGGCCATCCCGCCCGTGCGCACCCCCGGCGAGCGACGGCCGGGCGAGGACGCGCACGCCACCCAGGTTCATGACCGCGGCGCCGCGGAGCGCGGAGAGCAACCGGTCGCGCACCGGCGAAAAATCCGCCTGCACCGGCCCCGTCGGCTTGCGGACGAAATCCACCGCCCCGAGCTCCAGCGCGCGGAGCGTGAGGGTGGCCGCGTCGGGCCCGCCGGCGGCACTCAACATCACGACCGGCCGCGGCATCTCCGACATGATGTAGCCGAGTGCCTGGAGCCCGTCGAGCTCGGGCATCTCGATGTCGAGCGTGACGATGTCGGGCGCCAGGGCGTGGATCTGCCGCAGCGCATCGAGGCCGTCCCGGGCCGTGCCGACGACGCGAAATTCCTCCGGGACCGACATCACGATGTCGCTCACCACGCGCCGCATGAAGGCGCTGTCGTCGACCACCAGCACCGTGCGTGGGGCGCGGCGGCGACCCCCGGGGTCAGAGAACGTGCTCGCCATTCGCCAAGGATTTGATGACGACCCGACCGTCGGCGACGTGCAGAAAGACGCTGCGGCCGTAGCCGCCGCCGATGTCCTGCGCGACGATCGCAACCCCGGCCTGGGTCAACGCGCGCCGCGCCGACTCGACGTTGCGGAGTCCCATGTTGATCCCGCCGGCGGGGAGCAGGGCGCCGAACATGCTGGCCCCGCCGGCGAGCTTGGCCGTGAACGGCCCCTGGGCGCCGAGCTTCTCCATCTCCTCGAGCAGCAGCGGCACGGCAGTCGACGGGAACTTCGCGCGATTGCCGCGGTCACGCGACATGCTCTCGCTCGGCAGCAGCACGTGCGCCAACCCGCCCACGCGCGCCCCCGCGTCGTAGAGGGCGATCGCGACACAGGAGCCGAGCCCCAACGTCGCGATGACGGTCGAGCCGCGGGCGACCGCGTAGTCCGCGACCCGGACGCGGATCTGGTCGCTCATGCGCGCTGGAAGATGCGCTCGCGCGCATCGACCGGGATGAAGCGATTGCGGGCCTCGCCCAGGAGCGTCTCCACTTTCCCGAGGACGAGGAACCCGCGCGGGACGAGTGCCGCGTGGAAGCGCTGGAAGAGCTCCTCCTGCGTCTCGCGGTCGAAATAGATGATCACGTTGCGGCAGGCGATCAGGTGCTGCCCCGGCGGCGGCGCCGTCCGGATGAGGTCCTGCCGCGCGAAGCGGACGAGGCTCCGCACCGACGGATCGAGCTGCGCCGGCAGCCCCGGCGAGAAATAGCGGTCACGGATCTCGGCGGGGGTGTCGGCGAAGGCCGCCTCGCCGTAGCTCGCGCGGTCCGCGGCGAGGAGGCTTTCCCGGTCGATGTCGGTGCCGAGGACACGCACCCGACTGACGCTCGACGCCTGGCCGGCGGCCGTCGCGTGGCGGTGAAAGAGGATCGCGAGTGAGTAGGCCTCCTCGCCCGAGGCACATCCCGCGCTCCAGACGTGCAGCGCCGGAGCCGGCAGCGTCCACAGGGTCGGTACCACGAGGCGCTGAATGGCGGCGTAGGTCTCCCAGTTGCGGAACAGCTTGGTGACGTTGATGGTGAGCGCGTCGAGCAGCTTGTCGTACTCGCGCGCATCCCGGTCGAGTAGATCGGCATACTCGCCGTAGGTCGCGACGCCGCGCGCACGGAGCCGGACGGCGATGCGCCGGCGGAGGCACTTCTCCTTGTAGCTCCGGCATTGGAACTGCCGGTCGCGCGCGATCTTGGCGAGCAGATCGGCGAACGCCTGGTCGCCCAGCGCATCGCTCGGCGTTCCGCTCATGGCCGCGCCCGTGCGGCGCGCTCCGCCGCCTCGATGTTGCTGCGCGCGATCCCGTTGGTCGGATCGAGCGCGAGCGCCGACTGCCAGCAGGTGATCGCTTCCGTGGCCTCTCCGCGGCGGTAGCGAATGTTGCCCATCCTCAGGAACGCATCCGGTCCGAGTGTCGGGTTGATGCGCGTCGCGCGCGCATAGGCGTCCAGCGCCTCATCATACCGCGCGGTCCGGTACGCCAGGTCACCGGTGTTCTTGTGCACCTGTGGGACCGTCGCGTCTTCCTGGAGGGCACGCTCCAGGGACGCCGCGGCGTCCCCGAAGCTGCCGACGCGCTCCTGCACCACGGCGAGGTTGTTGTGCAGCGCCGCGGCCCGCGGGTGGCGTGCCGTGCCTTCCGTGAGGATCGCCGCTGCCCGGTCGAGGTCGCCGAGTAGCGCGGCCGCGAGCCCGGCGAAATGAAACCAGGCCGGCGCGGGCGCGCGGGTGCCCCAGAGCGGCCGGGCGGCGGTCAGCAGGGCATCGGCATCCCGTACCTCGCCGCGACGGAGGGCCAGTGCCCCCAACGAGGTCCGGACCCGCGGGTCGTCGCCGGCCCGCGCCGCCGCCTGGTCCAGAACGGCCGCCGCGTCGTCCAGGCGTCCCAGTCGCTCGAGGGCAAAGGCGAGGTTGTGCAGCACGACGGCGTGTGCGCCCGGCGATGCCGCCGCGGCCGTGTAGGCCTCGACGGCCCCCGCCCACTGCCCCTGGCGGATCAGCACCAGCCCGAGGTAGAACGGCGCGGCGGCGTCGGCGGGACGCAGCTCCATCACTCGCCGGAACTCGCGGAGCGCCTCGTCGAACATCCCGGTCTTGTAGAACGCGACGCCGAGGTTGCGGTGCTCCTCGACGCGGGCGTCCGAGACCTCCGGCTCGGTCCGCGTGCGACCCACGCGGCGCGCGATCCCGGCCGCGGCCAGCGCGCAGAGCGCCTTCCCGGCATCGAACTCGCTGAGCCCCGACTCGTCGATGAGCGCCCGCACGTCGCGGCGTCCGTCGAGCAGGCCGAGGATCAGGTCCTGGGCCGGCGTGAGCGCCGCCCCGTGCTGCCGGACGCGCTCGGCGTCGACCTCGAAGACGATGTCGAAGCTCGGGATCGTCTCCTCGATCACGCCCCATTCGTCGACCCGCCGCGCCCCCTCCAGCAGCAAGGACTCCGGGCTGATCGAGACGATGAAGGCCTGGTCCTCGGGCCGAATGTCCGGCTCGAAGTTGAAGGTCCCCTGCGACCAGGTGAAGAGGGAGAAGACCGCCTCCTCGATCTGGACGCGCACTTGCTCGTGCAGTGCCTCGCGCGTCACGATGCCCCGGCTGATGAGCAGATCGCCCAGCCGCCGATTGGGCTCCGTCCGCTGCGCCTCGATGGCCATCTCCAGCTGCTCCCGCGTGACCAGCCCGGCGTTGACGAGCAGATCCCCCAACCGGTCCCGACGATTGACGATCGATGCATATGCGATGCGGCCACGCTCGAAGTAGATGTAGCCGAAGTTGCTCCGGTGGGTGACGCTCAGGCACCCCGTCTTCTTGCCCATCGCCAGCAACTGGAGCACGTCGGGAAGGCTCGCCTCCCGAAGACTGCCGCGGATCGCCATCAGCGCCACTCCTCGATCAGGCGGCCGGCCGGATCAGGCCAGTCCAGCACGACCTTCTCGGGATCGAGGAAGTACCGGTCGAGGTCGGGCGCGGGCGGCTTCACGCCAGCCGCGCCCGTCGGGGATGCCGCGGGCCGGGCGGCCGGCGGCCGGGCCGTCCGAGCCACGGCCGCCTCGGCTTCCTGCACCCGCTCCGGATCTCGAAACACGGCGGGATCGTCGACTCGCGTTCCGTCGGCCTCGGCTTGCGCCTCCAGCGCGCGCAGGTGCTCGACCGCGGCCCCGTAGGCGCGAAGGAGCGCATCGGTGCCAGGGTCGGTCTGGCATCGGAGTCCGCGCTCGAGCACGCGGACTTCGTACCCGTTCGCGGCCCATACCGCGACGGCTTCCGCGAGCCGGCTTCGCCACGGCTCGACATGGCGCGCCACGGCATCGGCGACGTCGGAGACGAAATCCTGGTATCCCATCCCGTTCCGGCCTGGCTGCCGGCCACGTCGCGGCGCGCCGGGCGCCGCCACACCCGGTCCGGTGGCCGCGCTGGCCGCGGTGGCCGCGCTCGCCGCGCTCGCCGCGCTCGCCGCCGCGGGCGCGCTCACGCGCGGCCGTGCACCGGCCAGGGGAGCGATCTCCGGTGCCCCGATGGTCGCCGTCGTTCCGCTGGACAGGCACTCCACGAGGGACGGGTCCATCCCCGGGAGAGCCGCGAGTGGCCGATCGCATGCGACCACGATCTGGCGCCCGGCCTGGTGCAGTCCGCGACAGATTCGCAGCAGGTCGGCCTGTGCCTCGGGTCGCCCCGCCAGCGCCTGAAGGTCGTCGACGATGAGGAGGTCGGCGCCCAGGCACCGGGCGGTGAACGCATGGCGGGCACCGTCAGGGCTGGCCAGCGCCGGCCGGGCGAGCGCCTCGGCAGCGACCGACACGACGGCCAGCGTCGGATGGATGGCGAGCGCGTGGGCGGCGATGGCGCCGAGCAGGTGGGTCTTGCCGACGCCGGGGGCTCCGCAGATCACGAGGGGGTTGCTCGACGCGCCGGGCGCCTCGGCGACCGCGCGCGCCATCTCGGTCGCGCCGCGGTTCGTGGGGCCGACGACGTACGTCTCGAAGCGGTACCGGCCGTCCGCGGGCACCGGGCGCCCCGTCTCAGCGCGGATGCTGGCCGCCAGCCCCGGCGGCCGCAGCCACACCCGATCCGCTCAACCGCCGGAGCACGAGCTCCGAGATGCCCCGCAGTGTCTCGAACACGCCGTCCCCGTGCAGGGCGTCGGCCGCGTAGGAGGGCACGTTGCGGAAGTTGAGCACGTCCTCGAGCGTCGGCACATCGAGAATGAGCTCCGGCGGAAGATTCTGCTTGTTGTACTGCAAGACGACCGGCACCGTCCGGGCATCGATGCCGTGCTCCGCCAGGTTGCTGTGCAGATCCTGGAGGCTTTCCACGTTCTCGTCGAGCTGACGCCGCTGACTGTCGGCCACGAACACGACGCCGTCCGCGCCCTGGAGCACGAGGCGACGCGTGGCCTGGTAGTACACCTGCCCGGGCACCGTGTAGAGCTGCATCTTCGTCGTGAACCCGGAGATCGTCCCGAGATCGAGCGGCAGGAAGTCGAAGAAGAGCGTCCGGTCCGTCTGGGTCGCCAACGACACCATGCGCCCCTTCCGATCGCTCGGGACCTGACCGTAGATGTAGTGCAGGTTCGTCGTCTTGCCGGACCGCCCCGGCCCGTAGTAGACGATCTTGCACGTGATCTCACGCGTGGCGTAGTTGACGAGCGGCACGGCGGCTACCTGCGGAAAAGAAGCGCGAGGTTGCGATCGAGGTCCCGCTCGAACGTGTCGGCGAGAGGGGCGGGCGGCGTGGCATGGGCCGGCGGTGCGCTCGCCGCGAGGCGGCCCCGCAACTCCTCGAAGTACAGTTGGACGAGCCCGATCGAGGTCGCGTCGTCGAACACGCTGACGACGAGCAGCGGGCCCCGCGGCGTGTCGGCGCTCGCGAGAAAGAGCTGACGCGCGCACCCGGCGTGATGCAGGGCCCCGAACGGCCGGTCCTGAAGTTGCCGACCGAGCTCCGCCGATGAAGCCTGGATGGCAGCCGCGAGCGCGCAGGCCGACATGACGTCGACCGCCCGGGTGAAGCCGTGCTGCGCCAGCACCTGGCCGCTCGGCGTCAGCACCAGCGCGAGCAGCACCTGCGCGTCATCGAGGAAGTGACGCAACGGCTCCTCGATCCAGTGCTCCACGACGGCGAGGGTCATTGCAACACCTCGGTCGCCCGCAGCACGGCCGCGCGCAGGAGGGCGACGCTCGCTCGCGCGTCGGTCACGAGAACGATCAGCAGGTCTTCGCGCCCCGCCATGCACAGCCGCCCACGCGCCGCCACCAGCTCGACGTAGACGACATCCCCGAGCCCCGCCGCACCGGCCGACAGGCGCGCCTTCCGGTACATCGACGCCGCGAGCGCGGCAATGACCGGCCCGCGCACGCCGATCTGCACGTGCGCGTCCACGAGGATGCCGTCACGCTCGCTCACGATCAGCCCGCCTCGCACGCCGCGCTGGCGGACGAGCCCCTCCAGCACGTCATCGAACGGCGTGCTCACGGCCCCGCTCCGTCCGAGGCGGCGAGCCACGCCGCGCCGCGCGCCGCGACCCGACGGACGAGCCGGCGCACGAGCCCGAGCGGCACCGACCGACCGGCGGCGACAAGCGCGGTCCCCTGGTCCGCCTCCCCCGCCCCCAGCGGTGCGAGCGCCATGGCCGCGATATCGGTCTCGAAGATGAGCGACGACCAGGCCCCCAGTCCCAGGTGCCGCATCGCCCGTCGGGCCTCGTCGCTCACGCCGGTGAGGGCGCCGCCAACGTCCTGGGCCACGTCGCGGCCGTCCGCCAGCACGTAGTGGCCTGCGAGCACGAGCCCCCCGACGTCGAGCAGGAGCGCCGCCAGCTCGGGCTCCGTGAGTAGATCGGTGAACAGCGCGCGCGGATCTTCCCCGGCCAGCACGCGATCGGCCGCCGGCGACGGATCCTCGTCCGACCCGTTGCCCTCGATGCCCGCGTCGCCGGCGGTGGACGCCGCATCCCCGGTTCCGGTGTGCCCGGCCTCCGCGGGCTCGTCGTCGGTCACCGCCCCGGGTGGCGGCGAGGCGAGGGCCCGGTCCTCGGGGGCGTGCGCCGTCGTCGCCGCCGCCTCGCGGACGCGGTCGAGAGCGACGCGAATCGACCGATCGCCCGGATCGGCGGCCGCGGCCTGCTCGAGGTACTCCACCGCCTCGGCCGTCCGGCCCGCCCGGAACGCCGCGAAGCCCATCCCCTTGAGGGCCCCCGGGTGGCCGGGCGCGCAGCGCAACGCCATCGCCCATTCGTCCATCGCGCGCTGCGGGTCGTCGCGATCGATCCAGATGCGGGCGAGCAGATCGTGCGCATCGCCATCGTAGGGATGCCGCGCGAGTCCACGCGTCGCCACTCTGAGCGCGAGGTCGAGCTGCCCCCGCCGGCGGAGCGTGTCGGCCAGCGGGATGAAGACCATGCTCGCCGGATCCCGCGCGAGCTCGCCGCTCCAGCGCTCGATGTCGTCAGCCAACGGGCACCGCCTCGAGGAGCCCACGCAGGTGGCAGGCGGACGCCAGCGCATCGCGGACGGTCTGGGCCTCGGGGGCCGTGGACGGCGCGATGCCGAGGTAGCGTTTCCAGCTCGCGACGGTCGAGTCCAGGTCGCCCTTGCTGAGGGCGGTGAACCCGAGCTCCAGGGCGATCCCCGGGTGCTCCGGCGCGATCTCGGCGGCCCGACGGAGCTCCTCGGCGGCATCGCCGAAGCGCCCGAGCCGGCGCAGGGCACGGGCCGCCGTCAGCCGCGCGTCGATCCCGCCGGGCTCCGCGCCGATGGCGAGGCGCGCCGCCGTCAGGGCGTCGTCGAGCCGCCCCGCGGCCAGCGCCGCCCGCGCCGTGTCGAGCAACCGCCGCGGGTCCGCGTCCGCCGCTCCCGGAGAGCGACTGCCGTTCCGGGCCCCCGCGTCGCGCAGTTGCACCACACCCGTGGTCAGCAGCCCGTAGACGACCTTCGCCACATCGAACTCGCTGCGCCCGAGGGAGGTCGCGATCCCGCGCAGGTCGGTGTCCCCATCGATGCGGGCCAGCACTTCCCATTCGCTGGGGAGCAGGTCGAGCAGCGTGGCGTGGTCGTCGGCCACGGTGGCCAGCACCGGGACGACATCGAGGCTCGGGACCTTGTGGCCGATGCGCGACCATTCATCGATGCGGCGCGCGCCCTCCATGAGGAGCGATTCGGTCGACACGGAGACCGCCGCTTCCAGCACGGTCGGGTCGATGTCGCATTCCTGGAAGGAGAAGAATCCGTCGCGCCACGACATGAGCTCGAAGACGACGGTCTCGATTTGCAGCCGAACGTGATGCTCGAGCTCTCGCGAGCCGAGCACACCCATTGACAGGAGGATATCCCCCAGCCGCCGCCGGTCCGGGCCGCCCTGCCGCGCGCGCGCCTCGGCCAGCTCGGCCTCGGTCACGCGACCCGCGCGCACGAGGAGCGTACCGAGCGGCGCGGGGTTGGTCCGGACGCTCGCGGACACGACCCGGCCGTGGTCGAAGAGCACCGTTCCCTCGTTGTCGCGCAGCTCCGACGTGACCCGGAGGGCGCCGGTCTTCCGGCTGAGGTCCAGCATCTGGAAGACGTCGTGGATCCCGAGCTCGCGGAGGGCCCCCTCGATCGGCATCAGCCGGCCCTCCGCAACCCGGCGTGCGACGGCGCCGCGGGCGCGGTGGCCGCGCGGAGGGCCGCCGACCCGAACGGCACCGGGGCGGCCGCGGCGCGGCGGACGAAGATCGCCGCGAGATCGCGAGCCGTCCGACAATCGCGGCGGGCGCGACCGCCAAAGGGCCCCTCGGGATCGGCCGCAATCACCGCCTCCCACCGCTCGATCGCGTCTCGGTACCGGTGCTGCTCGGCGAGCGCCGCCCCCTCGTAGTACAGCGCGCCCGGATGCCCCGGCTGGACGATCAGGAGTCGTGCGAAGACGCGCGCCGCGTCGCGGCGCCGGCCGTCGTCGAAGAGCAGCTCGCCGAGCGCGAGCAACGCCGGCACGTGCGAGACGTCGCGCTCGAGCAGGTCGATGAGCAGCCCCATGGCCGCCTGCGTGCGGCCGAGGGTGCGCCAGAGCCGCGCGAGCGCGAGCGTCGCGGCGGCATAGGTCGGCACCCGATCGAGCGCCTCGAGCAACTCGGCTTCGGCTTCCGCCGCGCGCCCGGCGCCGACCAACAGCGTCGCCAGCTCGTACCGGACGACGGCGCGGTCGGGGTCGATCGCCAGGGCGTCCCGGTAGGCCTCGAGCGCCCGCGCGTCGTCGCCCATCCGGCGGTTCACGTCGCCGATCGCGTGCAGGACGTCCGCCCGGCCGGGGGCAATGGCGCGGGCATGCTCGAGCACCGCCAGTGCGCCGGCCGGGTCTCCGGCCGATGTCCGGGCGGAGGCAACCACGACCAGCGCGTCGGCATCGGTCGCTCCCTCGGCGAGCAGGGTCTCCGCGGCCGGCTGCGCGTCCGCCGATTGGCCGAGGGCCACGAGGGCCCGCACTTCTCCGATGAGCGCGCGCAACGGTCGCCCGTCGGTCCGCCGCGCGTCGCGGTACCGCTCGAGGGCCTCGCCGTGCAGCCCCTGGCGCGCGAAGATGTCGCCCAGCAACGTGAGGCCCTGGGCCCGATCGGCGCCGCGCTGGAGCGAGCGACTCGCCTCGGCCGCGGCCCGCTCGTACAGCCCCTTGGCGAGATAGTCGACCGCGATGCCGTACGGATCCGGATCGGCGGCCGGCGGCGGCTCGGCGGCGCCAGGTGCCGCTCCCCCGCCGGGCGACAACTCGCTGAACAGCGAGTCGAGGAGCGCCGTATCGAACGCGAACTCGGTCACGCCGGCATCGGTCGGCTGCGCGCTCCCGACGAGATCGGGGACGATCGAGAGCTCGGGGTGCTCGTACTGGAAGTCGATCGCGAGCTCGAACTTCTGCGGGACGTAGTACGGATCGAGCTCGAGCGCCCGCTTGGTCTCGCGCAGCGCGCCCTCGAAGTCGCCCAGGTTGGAGAGCGCGAAGCTCAGATTGTAGTGGGCTTCGGCATAGTCCGGCCGGCCCTGCACCGCGCGGGCGAAGGCGTTGCGCGCTTCTTCGAATCGCCGGAGCTCGGTGAGGACGAGGCCGACGCCGTTCCAGGCGCCGGGGTGCTCGGGCGCGTCGGTGAGCACGCGACGGTACGCCTCGAGGCTCGACTGGAGTCGCTTCGACTTGAAGTGGAGCAGCGCGAGGTTGAGCCGGGCCTGCACGAACGTGGGCGCCAGGTCGAGCGCGCGCTCGAACGCGGCGTTCGCCGCCGGGATGTCGCCCGCGTGGTACTGCGCGACCCCCACGTTGTTGTGCGCCAGGGCGTAGTTCGGGTCGGCGTCGATCGCACGCCGATAGCTCGCGGCCGCGTCGGAGTAGCGCCCGTCCTGGTGGAGCGCGACGCCACGCTCGTTCCAGAGCTTCGGGCTGGCCGGCTGCTCGGCGAGCAGGGCGTCGTAGGCCGCGACCGCACCGGCGACATCCTTGCGGAGCAGGTGGACTTCGGCGATCGCCTGCTGGACGAGGCTCCGTTCCTCCCCACGCTCGAGGGCGAGCGCGTACTCGCGGAGGGCCTCGGCGTAGTACCCCTTCTGGCGGAAGGCGAGACCCAGGTTGAAGTGCGCGAGCGCTCCCTCGTCGGCGACGCCCATGATCCCCGATGCGTGTCGCTCCGGCACGGGCGCGGGCGCGGAGAGGGGTGGCGTCGCGGCGAGGCCGGCACGGCCCAGCGGGGATTGGTCGAGCGAGAGGTTCGTCTGCGCCCGCGACAGCGTGGGATTCAGGTGCACGGCCCGCTTCGTCGCCTGCTGCGCCTCTTCGTGCCGGCCCATGTCGCCCAGGACGAACCCCATCAGGTAATGGGCGTCCGGGTGGTCGGGATGCAGGGCGATCGCCCGCTCCAGCGCCGCCAGCGCCTGCTCGTTCAGGCCGCGGTTGTACAGGACCTCCCCGATGTAGAACTGGACGATCGGGCTCTGCGGATCGAGCGCGAGCGCCCGCTCGAACCACCGTTGGGCCTCTTCCAGGTCCCCGGACGCCTTTTCCGCCAGCCCGAGCTGCACCAGCGCCCCGACATCGTCTGGGTGATGCTCGAGCAGCGCCGTGAACTCGGCGACCGCCTCGGCGTTGCGCCCGAGCAGGCTGTAGGCCCGGCCGAGCTCCCAGCGTGCCTCGCGATCGCCCGGAGACGTGCGGAGCTGATCGTGGAGCAGGGCGACGCGCCGGTCGTAGTATCCCGTCCCGAAGTACGCGACCTCGAGGTTGCGTTGTGCGACCTGCATCTTCGGGTCCAGCTCGAGGGCACGCGTGAATGCCCCGACCGCCTCCTCGTAGAGTCCCTTGTGGTAGTAGAGGACGCCGAGGTTGTTGTGGGCGCCCGCGTCCGAGGGGTCGATTCGTCGCGTGAAGGAGCGCAAGACCTCCCGGTCCCGCTCCGAGACGAGACTGGTCGCGCTGGGTGCCGTCCCGTCGCCCACCGTGCCGCTCCGCCGCTAGGCGACGCGCACCGCGCGCAGGATCGCGTGGAGCGAGGCGACGTCCGGCAGGAGCAGGAAGAAGCCGCGCAGATGCTCGCCGACTTCCTGCATGAAGAACTCGGTCTCGACGCAGAAGACGTAATCCCGGTCGGTGCCGAACTGGAGGTAGGCCGTCGTCAGGACGGCGCTCGACATGTCGACGGCGAGGCTCGGCGGCGAGGGAAGGAGCATCAGTCCCATGAAGTCACTGAGCGCATTGAGGTAGGCGCCGCTCAGGATGTTCCCGGCTTCCTTGATGGCCGATTGCTCGACCTGGCCGAGCTCGGAGTCCGAGCCCATCTGCCGCCGCAACATGATGCCCGCCAGCTTCACGGCCGTCTGCCGTGGGAGCACCAGGAGTGTCCGACCGGTCAGATCACCCAGCATGTTCATGAGCACGGCGGCCACCGGCTCCTCCGGCGCCGAGACCTGCGGCGGCACGTCCTCCAGCCGGGCGATGTTGATCGTCGGCACGCTGATCATGATCGTCCCGCCGATCATCTGGGACAGGGCGGTCGCCGCGTGGCCGGCACCGATGTTGGCCACCTCGCGAAGCGCATCGAGCTGGTTCGCCTTGAGCGAGCGGATGTCTTCCATGGCTGGGTGGTTGGGCCGGTTCGTCGGGATCAACAGAGGGTGCTTACATCGACGATCAAGGCGGGCGCTCCGTCCCCGAGGATCGTCGCGCCGCTGAACAGCGCCGCCCCGCCCCGGGCGGCATCGAACTGTTTGACCACGATGTCCTGCTGGCCGGTGAGCTCGTCGACGGCGATCGCGGCGCGCCGGCCCGCCGATTCGACGACCAGGATGTGCTGCTCCGGGTCAGCGGCCGGCCCGCCGGCCCCCGACCCGGGTCCGGTGCCGTAAGCCGCGCCGTTACCCCCGCTGCCGTCCGGGGCGGCCGCGGATCCCAGCCCGATCAGACTTCGGAGCTGGACGTACGGGACCGCCTCCCCCCGAAGGAGCAGGACCGGCTGGCCGCGGACAGCGGCGAACGACGCCCCCGTGACCGCCACCGTCTCGTCGATGTGGGCCATCGGGAAGGCGTAGGTCTCACCCGCGACGCGGGCCAGCAGGGCGCGCATGATCGCGAGCGTGAGGGGGAGGCGCGCCGTGACCGTCGTGCCCTGGCCCGGTACGCTCCTGATGTCGACCGCGCCGCCCAGGGCCCGGACGCGCGCCTGGACGGCGTCGATCCCGACGCCCCGGCCGGAGAGACTGGTCACGCGCTCGGCGGTCGTGAAGCCGGGCCGGGCGATGAGGTGGATGACTTCCTCGTCCGTGAGCGCCGTCGTGCCGGCATCGACGAGCCCGGCGTCGAGCGCCCGCGCGAGCACTTTGCCGCGGTCGATCCCCCGGCCGTCGTCGGCGACGCGGATGAGGACGGCCGACCGGTCCCGCATCGCGCTCAGCGTCAGCCGGCCTTCGGGCGGCTTCCCGGACGCCGCTCGTTCCTCCGGGCTCTCGATCCCGTGATCCAGGGCGTTGCGGAGCAGGTGCACGATCGGATCGCCGATCTCGTCGAGCATCGACCGATCGAGCTCGATCTCCTTCCCCTCCACCTCGAGCTCAACCTGCTTGCCCAGGGCCCGGGCGGCATCGCGCACGAGGCGCGGGAATCGATCGAAGACCTGCCAGACCGGGACCATCCGGCAGGTCATGATCTCATCTTGCAGGTCGCCGATCAGGCGAGACGCGAGATCCATCGTCTCGACCAGCGCCGCATCGTCGCTCCCGGCCGTCAGCTCGACCAGGCGTCCGCGGGCGATCACCAGCTCGCCGATCAGGTTCATGAGCGCGTCCAGCCGCCGCAGGTCGATGCGGACGTGCCGCGCCTTCGGGCCATGATCGACCTGGAGCGATGCCGACCCGCCGGGGGCCGCCGGCTGCCCGTTGGACCCGCGGGTCGCGCTGGGCTCGCGGGGCGCGCTCGACTCGCGGGCGGCAGGCGTGGTCTCATCTCGCTCGACGTCGACGCGGGTCACGTCCCCCACGCCGCCGAGCCGGCGCTCGATCTCCGGCGTCGGCGCGGTCGTCACCACGCGAAGCCAGAGCTCGTGCCCGAACTCGGGATCCGCGAAGCGCTCGGGCGCAGGCTGGACAGCCGTCACCTCGCCCAGCTCGTGCGCCCGGGCCACCGCCATCGCCGCCCGCGCCCCCCGGAGGGGGGCGTCGGGGTCGAAGAGGATCCGGATCGCGGTTCCCGGGGCGGCGGGCGGGCGACTCATCTCCGGCCGATTCGCCTCCGCCCGACCACCGTGCGGCGCGTCCGGCTCCGGGTGGGCGCGGCTCCGACGCGTCCGACCCGTGGCGGTCTTGCGGCGACGCGTCGGCCGATCGCCCGAGGACTCGGGTGCGGGCGCCGCGGGGGGGTGGGCCGGCGTCAGGAGATCGCGGAGCCGTTGCGTCACATCGGCGGCCCGGGGGTCGCTCTCCTCATCCGAGACGGCCCGCTCGATCGAGGATTCGAGCGCGTCGGCCGCCTCGAACAGCAGGTCCATGAGCGGCGCGTCGACGTCACGGCCGGCGGACCGCACGCCGTCCAGAAGTGCTTCCATCTCGTGCGAGAGCGCCGCCACGGCCGAGTACCCCATGGTGGCGCTCATCCCCTTGACGGTGTGCACGGCGCGGAACAGCGATCCCACCGCCGCCTGCACGTCGGTGTCCCCACCCGCCGCCCGTGCTCCGGTCCGCCCCCCCTTCGCGCCCGCGCGCGCGGCCCGCTCGAGCTCGAGGAGGGCTTGATTGATGGCCGACAGATGCTCCCGACTCTCCGTCAGGAACAGCTCGGCGTACCGCGCAGGGTCCACGGGGGCGGCGCCGGGGCGCTCGGAGGCCGCGGGCGTCGCGGCGGTGAGGCCCGGGCTACCCGAGCACGCGCTGGACGGCTTCCAGCACGCGGCTCGGCTGAAACGGCTTGACGACGAAGTCCCGCGCGCCGGCCTGAATCGCCTCGACGACCAGCGCCTGCTGTCCCATCGCGCTGCACATGAGGATCTTGGCCTGCGGATCGAACTTCGTGATCTCACGCACGGCGTCGATGCCGCCCATGTCGGGCATGACGATATCCATCGTCACCAGATCCGGGCGCAGTTGCCGGTACTTCTCGACCGCCTGCACGCCGGTCTCGGCCTCACCGACGATATCGAATCCGGCTTGCTGGAGGATGTCGCCGACCATCGTGCGCATGAAGATCGCGTCGTCGCAAATCAGAACCGTGTGACTCACCGTGGCTCCAGGCTGGATTCCGTGGGCGAACTGCGCTGTGCGGCCGGCTGTCCGGTGGGCCGCAGCCGCGTGGGCCGCAGCCGCGTGGGCGGCTCCCGTGTGGGGCGCATCCGGGCGGACTAGACGAGCGCCAGCGTGATGATGCGGCCGACGTCGAGCAGCACGGCAACCTCGGCCCCGATATGCAGGACTCCCGCGACCAGCCCGTCGGGCCCGGTCTCGGCCTCCGCCGGTTCGATCGCCTCCCGCACCACGCGTTGGACGTCCCGGAGCTCGTCGACCGCGAGGCCCACGACCTTCGGTCCGCTCTCGGCCAGGATGATCGACCCGCGCTCCGGGTCCACCGGCGTTCCACCGAGCCGCGCGCCGAGGTCGAGCACCGTGACGATCGAGCCGCGCAGGTTGATGAGGCCCGTGACGAACGGCGGTGCTCCGGGCAGCCGCGTCGCGCGACGACAGGGGATGATCTCGCGGATCGCGGTCAGCTCGCAGGCGCAGGTGCGGCCAGCCGCCGTGAACACGAGCAGGCGCGGGGCGTCGGGCGAGCTGTCGAGCGCACGCAGCGCGTCGGCCGCATCGCTATCCCGCGACGCACCCGGTGACACATCTGGTGACGCACCCTCAATCGTCGATCCGGTAGAAGCCCACATCGTCCAGCGCGTCTCCCGTCAGGTCCGGTCCCGAGCTCCACGAGCCTCCGTCGTCCGACACTGCCGCGAGCGACGCCCGCAGCTCGGCCGGCAGCGGGGATCGCACGTCCAGCAACTGATCGGTCATCGGATGTTCCAGTCTCAACCACGCCGCATGGAGGAAGTGTCGGTGCGGCGGCAGTGCAACCAGCCGACGCCCGCCCCCACCTCCATAGGTGTCGTCCCCGACGACCGGGTGGCCCACCGAGGCCAGATGCACCCGAATCTGGTGCGTCCGTCCCGTGAGCAGCCGTGCCGCGAGCAGGTCCACCGAGTCAAAGCGCGCCAGCCGCACGAAGTCCGTCCGTGCGGGCCGGCCATTACTGACGATCGCCATCCGCTTTCGGTCTCGCGGATCGCGGCCGATCGGTCGGTCGACCGTGAGGTGGTCCTCGTCGAGGTGACCCCACGCGAGGGCGACGTATCGGCGCCGGATCCGCCGCTGCGCGAGGGCCGCCGTCAGACGGCGATGGGATTCGTCCGTCTTGGCAACGAGCAGTAACCCGGAGGTCTCCTTGTCGAGCCGGTGCACGAGGCCGGCCCGATCCGCCTCCCCTGGACGCCCAGCCCCGCCCGCACGTCCCATGAGCGCGTTCACCAGCGTGCCGCTCCAGTGGCCGGGAGCCGGGTGCACGACCATCCCCGCCGGCTTGTCGACCACGAGCAGCCACGCGTCCTCGTACGCGATCCGAAGTGGGACCGACTCCGGGACGATGTCACGGCCCACCGGCGGCGGGACCTGAACGGCCACCCGTTCGCCCCGGCGGGGGCGGTAGCTCGCCCGCTCCCGGCGTCCCTCGACCGTCACCGCACCGGTGGCGATCAGCGTTGCCGCCTGCGTCCGCGACAGGCCACCCTCCTGGGCGACCAGTGTGTCGAGTCGCTGGGCGTCAGCCGGACTGTCGAACTCGAAGCGCCGGCCGCCGGATCCGTCTGGCGTGGCTACATCTCGGGGACTGGCGCCGCGTGCCGATCGCGCGCCCGGTCCTCCTCCCACAAGACCCACGCGAGCAGACACGCGCCCGTCGTGACCGCCATGTCGGCGACGTTGAAGGTCGGCCAGCGATGGAACCCGAAGCCGACGTCGATGAAGTCGACCACGCCCACCGAAGACCGGACCCGGTCGATCAGGTTGCCGACGGCGCCGCCCGCGACCAGGCCGATCGCCATCGTGCGCGCCAGGTCACCGGCTCGCGTCGCCAGGTACAGGCGGCCGAGGATCGCCAGCGCGCCGACGGTGAGCGCGAGAAAGATCCACCGCGAGAGGGGGCCGAAATTGATCCCGAACGCCGCGCCGGGATTGTACACCAGCGCCAGCCGGACGGCCCCGCCGACGACGTCGCGGGGCACGCCGAGTGTCAACGACGCGACGGCGGCCGCTTTGGTCGCGATATCACACGCCACGACGGTGGCCGCCGTCGTCCAGAAGACGCGGCCCCGCATGGACCCTCGCGTCTCGTCCATCGGGCCCGGGACCGCGCGCGCGCCGTCGGCCATGGTCACCGCTTGCCATCCTCTTCGCGCTGCTTGCAGGCGATGCAGTAGCGGGCGTGCGGCAGGGCGTCGAGTCGTTCGAAGGCGATCTCCTGCCCGCAGTTGTGACACCGGCCGAAGGTCTCCGGAGCGCGGTACAGCCGCCGCAACGCCTCGTCGATGTGCCAGAGGAACCGTCCCTCCTGGCTGGCGAACAGGAAGGCTTTTTCACGCTCCATGGCGTCGGTCCCCTGGTCCGCCATGTGGAACGAGTACGAGCTGAGGTCACCGTCGGCGTTCTGCGGGGTCGCGCCGAAGGTCTCGGTGTAGTTCCCGAGCTCCTTCAGCACCCGCTTCCGCTCTTCGAGCAGACGCTTCTCGAAGTGCGTCAGCATCTTCTTCGACATCGGCTTGAACTTCGCGCCGGTGTTCACGTCGGTCGGTGACATCATGGGTCCACTTCCCTGGTGAGGGCGACGCGCACAGTCCGGCCGTCGAGGTCGAACGTGCGCACCGCGTCAAATCCGTTCGGACCGCCCGGCGTTCCCGCCGCCGGGTGCTCCCCTCCGAGCGTGTCCGCAGGGAGCGGCGCGCGCGGGCCACCAACGGTCACCTCGCGGGCGAGCACCTCGCGGGCAATCCAGTCGCGATGCGCCCGGGCCGCCGCCTCGACGGCCGGATCGGCGACGAGGACGAGTCGGATCCGGTCGCTCACGGCCAACCCCGCTTCCTTCCGCGCCCGCTGCACGGCACTGATCAGCTCCCGCGCCACCCCCTCCGACAGGAGCTCGGGCGTCAACTGCGGGTCGATCGCGGCCAGGTAGCCCGAGTCTTCCTGCACCACCAGGTCGCCCGCGCGCGCATGCGTGATGACGACGTCCTCGCGCTCCAGCAATCGCCGCTCGCCGTCGACCACCACGGCGAGCTCGCCCCCCCCACCCCGCTCGAAGGCGCGGAGTGCGTCTCCCGGGATCCGTGTCACGGCATCCGCCACTTTCGGGGTCAGCTTGCCGAACTTTTTCCCGAGCGTCCGAAAGTTAGCCTTGGCCGTGAGCGTGACCAACGAGTCCCCCGACGTCAGCCACTCGACCGACTTGACGTTGAGCTCCGCCTGGAGCAGCGGGGCCAGCGCGTCGAGCAGCCGCCCGCGCGCACCCGCCGCCCCGGCGCCCATCGCGTCCCCCGCCCCGCCCCCGCCCCGGTCTCCCGGGACGACGCAGACGAGCCTCGCCAGTGGCTGCCGAGTCCTGATCGCCGCATCCTCGCGCGCCGCGCGGGCGAGGGCGGCGAGCCGCCGGATGTCCGCCATGGCAGCCTCGAGCGCATCGTCCAGGTCGGCGCCGGCGTCCGGCCGGCGATACGGCGCGAGATGCACCGATGTCCCGGTCAGCTCGCGATGGAGCCAGTCGGTCACGAAGGGCATGACGGGCGCGAGGAGCCGTGCGGTGACCGTCAGGACCTGGTGCAGCGTCGCGAACGCCGCTCGACTGTCCGAGGTGTCCACGTCGTAGAATCGCGCCCGCGAGAGGCGGACGTACCACTTGGAGACGTCGTCGACGACGAACTGCCGGACCGCGCGGACCGCGAGGGTCGGCTCATAGCGCTCGAGCAGTTCGTCCGCATCGCGTTCCACGCGCGCCAGTCGCGACAGGATCCACCGGTCGAGCGGCGCCCGGTCGGCCGGCGCCGGATCACGCGACGACGGCGACCACCCGAAATTCGCGTAGGTCGCGAAGATGCCGTCGTAGGTGTTCTGGAGTGTCACCAGGAACTGCCCCGCCGATTCCCGGATGGCCTGCTCGTCAAACCGGCGCGGCACCCAGACCTGGCTGGCCTCGATCAGGAACATCCGAACGGCGTCGACGCCGTGCCGGCCGATCACGGCCCACGGGTCGACGGCGTTGCCCCGGCTCTTCGACATCTTCTGGCCGCTCGCGTCGAGCACGAGGTCGTTCACGATCACGCTCCGATAGGGCGCGGCGGCGCTCGGGGCGTTGTGCGGAAGCGTGTCGCCCAGCGCCGTGGCGATCGCCAGGAGCGAGTAGAACCAGCCACGCGTCTGATCGATGCCCTCGCAGATGAAATCGGCCGGGTACAGATGATCGACGCGATCCCGCCCCTCGAAGGGATAGTGCCACTGCGCGAACGGCATCGAGCCCGAGTCGAACCAGGTGTCGATCACCTCCGGCACGCGGCGCATCGTCCCCGGAGGCGTGCGGCCAGCCGCGGTGCACGCGATGCACGGCCAGTGCAGTCGGTCGACGTGTGGCTTGTGGGGGTCGAACTCCGCGCTCAGCGGGCTCCCAATACGCGATTCCAGCGTCCGGAAGCTGTCGACCACGTCCACATGGCTGGCGTCGGCGTCGCAGATCCATACCGGGAGCGGCGTTCCCCAGTACCGATCCCGTGAGATCGCCCAGTCGATGTTGCCGGCGAGCCATTCCCCGAAGCGCCCGGCGCCGACCTCGGGCGGGTGCCAGTCGATCCGCGCGTTCCGGCGAACCATGTCGTCGCGCACGGCGGTGGTGCGCACGAACCACGACGACCGAGCGTAGTACAGGAGCGGCGTCCCACACCGCCAGCAGTGTGGGTAGGAGTGCTGCACGCGCTCGGCGCGCCAGAGCGACCCGGCCTCCCGCAGGTGCGCCACGATCGCCGGGTCGGCTTCTTTGACGAAGTGTCCTCCCACGACCGGGATGCCGCTCGCGAACTCGCCCCGACTCGTGACCGGCTGAAGGAACGCGAGGCCGTGTCGCTGCCCGGCCGCATAGTCATCGGCCCCGAAGGCAGGAGCCATGTGGACCACGCCGCTCCCGTCCTCGGCCGTCACGAACGGCTCGGCAATGATCAGCTCGTGCGGGCCGGCGTCCGGCGGATACGCAACCCAGTCCAGCGGGCGCCGGTATCGGAGGCCGACCAGCGCCGACCCCGGCGTCCGCCGCACCAGCTCCCAGCTCTCCTCGTAGTCGGGCCCCAGCACGGCGGCCGCCCGGCTGGCCGCGAGGATCAGCGTCCGCCGATCCGCGCCCGCCCGCGGCCGGAGCTCCACGTACTCCAGATCCGGATGCACGGCGAGCGCGACGTTCGAGACGAGCGTCCACGGAGTCGTCGTCCAGACCAGGATGCGCCGCTCGGCGCCCGCGAGCTCGAAGGCCACGTACACGCTCGGGTCCTGCACGTCACGATACCCGAGCGACAGCTCGTGGCTCGAGAGCGCGGTCTCGCAGCGCGGGCAGTACGGCAGCACCTTGTGCCCGGAGTAGAGGAGCCCGCGCCGCCACAGCGTCGCCAGGGCCCACCACACGCTCTCCACGTACCGTGGCTCGTAGGTGACGTAGGGGTCGCTGTAGTCGAGCCAGTAGCCGATGCGATGACTGAGGCGCTCCCACTCCGCCCGGTACTGCCAGACGCTCTCCCGGCAGAGCGTGTTGAAGCGATCGACGCCGAGGGCCTCGATCTGCGCCTTGGCGGTAATGCCCAACGTCTTCTCGACTTCGATCTCGACGGGGAGGCCGTGCGTGTCCCATCCGGCCTTGCGGGCCACATGTCGTCCCCGCATCGACCGGTGCCGGCAGATGAGATCCTTGAGCGTTCGCGAAAAGACGTGGTGAATGCCGGGCCGGCCGTTCGCCGTCGGCGGCCCCTCATAGAAGACAAACGGGGGCCGCCCGGCCGAGGCGGCGAGCGTCTGCCGGAAGAGATGCTCGGTCTCCCACTGCGTCAGCATCTCCTCCTCGAGCGTGACTCGGCTCGCGGGCAACAATCGGTACCGCCGGTCGGGTCGACTCACCGGCACGGCCTGCGCCACCTCGCTCACAGCCGGCCCACGACTCCGGTGACGATCGCGGTCAGCGCCGGCTCGGCGCGAGCCGCGACGGCGAGGATGCGCTCCAGCGTCGCCGGCTCGAGCGTCTCCGGCACGCACTGGTCCGTGATGACCGAGATGCCCAGCACCCGAAAGCCGCCATGCACGGCGACGATCACTTCGGGGACGGTCGACATGCCCACGACATCCGCCCCCATCGCGCGCAGGAACCGGTACTCGGCGCGCGTCTCGAGGTTGGGCCCGGTGACGGCCACGTAGACTCCCTCTCGCAGCGTCAGGCCGCGCTCGACCGCCACCCGCCGCGCGAGTTGCCGCAGCTCCTCGTCATACGGAGCCGACATGTCGGGGAAGCGCGGCCCGAGTCCCTCGTCGTTGGGCCCGACGAGCGGATTGTCACCGAGCAGGTTGATGTGGTCGGCGATCAGCATCAGATCCCCGGGCGACCAGTCCGGTCGCATGCCGCCGCAGGCGTTCGACACGATCAGCGTATCGGCGCCCAGGGCGCGCAGGACGCGCACCGGGAATGTCACCTGCTGGAGCGAGTAGCCTTCGTAGCGGTGGAAGCGCCCCTGCATGGCGACGGTGGGCCGACCCGCCAGGCTTCCGCAGAGGAGCCGCCCGCTGTGCGACTCGACAGTCGACAGGGGAAACCCCGGGATCTCGCCATACTCGATCGCGACGTCGACCCGCATGGCGTCGGCGAGCCCACCGAGCCCCGAGCCCAGGATCAGTGCGACTCGCGGCCGCGTCTCGAACCTGGCCTGGACCGCCCGCGCCGCCGCCGCAATGCGCGGGTGCGTGTGCAGCCCGGCGCCGGACTCCCGCGCCGAGACGGCCGCGGGGTGAGCGCCGGAATCGACGACCGTCATTCCGCGGGGACGGTTTTCAGCCAGGCAGGCGTCGGGGCTGGGTGCCGAGTGCCGTCGGGAGTCCCGGTGGGCGGAAGCACCGGCGGTGCCGGCGCGGGCGGGAGCACCGTCCGCGCCTCGGCGCGCACCGGTCCACTCGCCGCCGCCTCGTCCGGCGAGGGATCCGGGGGCCGCGCAGGCGCCGGCGAGGTGGCGGGCGCCGAGGATGCGCCGGCACCGTCGGGTCCCGCGCCGGCACCGGCGTCGCGGAGCGATGGCTCGGGCCGCGGCGCAAGAACCTCGGGAATCGCCTCCAGCTCGGCGAGTTGTCGGGCGACCATCGCCCGGAGTTGCGCGAGGTAGGCGCGGCGGGAGCGTTCCAGCGCCTCGATCTCTCCCGCCAGGCGCCGCATGTCCGCCCGTGCGCCGTCGATGACGCGCTCCCCCTCCGCCCGCGCCTCGCGGCGCAGCAGCTCCGCCTCGCGCTCGGCCTGCATCCGCACCTCCGCCCGAAGCTGCTGCGCCGACACGAGGGCTTCGTTGAGGGCCTTGTCCCGCTCGCGGAAGGCGCGCAACTGCTCGTGGAAGCCCTTGGCCTTGGCGTCGAGATCCTGGTTGAGACGGGTCAGTCGCTCCAGCTCGTTCGCGACCCGCTCGCGGAACTCGTCGACCCGGGCCTTGTCGTACCCACGAAGCGCCGCGGGAAACTCGGTGCGCCGCACGTCGAGCGGCGTGAGATGGAACGATTCGTCAATCATGCGCGTGTCCCGCGGCCGTGGCCGCCCGGCTGCCGAAGAGCACGGTCCCCAGTCGAACCATGGTCGCCCCCTCCTCGACGGCAATCTCGTAGTCGCTCGACATGCCCATCGACAATTCCGCCGCCGGATGCCCCGCCGCCTCCAGCACCGTCCTCGCGGCGCGCGCCCCGTGAAAGGTCGTCCGCAGGACGGCCTCCGATGCGTCGAGCGGCGCCATCGCCATCACCCCCCGCACCCGCACACCAGCCAGGCCGGTCAACCGCTCCGCCTCCGCCGGTACCGACTCCGGCGCCCATCCGGCCTTTGACGCCTCACCCACGACGTTGACCTGAAGGAGCACATCGATCGCGCGCCCCCTGGCCAGTCCGCGGGCGTGGAGCGCGTCGGCGAGGCGGGCGCTGTCCATCGAGTGCACCAACTCGAACGAGTCGGCCGCCCTGGCCTTGTTCCGTTGCAAGTGGCCGATCAGGTGCCACCGGACGGGCACGCTCGCCGCGTCGATCTTGGGCAGGGCTTCCTGCACGCGATTCTCCCCGACGTCGTGGATGCCTACATCCCACGCGGCCTGCACTGCCTCGACGCCGAACGTCTTGGTCACGGCGATCAGCGTCACCCGCTGTCCGTGCCCCCCGCGCGCCACCGCCGCCGCGATCCGTTGACGCACCTCCGCCACCCGGTCGGGCAGCTCGGGAAAATGCATAACACGCGAAAATATCGAGAGTTACAGCCGGTCGCAAGGACCGGACGCATGCCCGGCCGGCATCCCTAGCCGGCGTCAGCGCCCGCCACCCGCATCTCGACCTCCGCCGATGGTCGCGGGGAGCGGCCGGAGAGGACGTTGCGGATCAGCGCCGGCGTCGCCGCGCGCGTCAACCGCCCGTCGGTGGCCAGGGAGACGGTCGCGGTCTCCTCGGAGACGACCAGCACGATCGCGTCCGTCTCCTCGGCCAACCCCAACGCCGCGCGATGCCGCGTCCCGAGTGAGCGGTCGCTGATCTGGGCCTGTGAGAGCGGCAGGATGCACCCCGCGCCGATCACGGTGTCGCCCCGGATGATGACCGCGCCGTCGTGGAGGGGGGAGTAGGGGGTGAAGATCGTCGTGAGGAGATCGGCCGAGACCTTGGCCTGGAGCGGGGATCCTGACTGCACATACTCCCCCAGTGCCATCTCGCGCTCGACGGCAACGATGGCGCCGATTCCCGACTGGCTCAGCCGCTCCACCGCTTCCACGATCTCCTCGGCCACCTCGCTCTCGCCCATCCGGCGCAGCAGCCGGGTGACGCGCGACTGGCCCAGATGGGCGAGCGCCTGGCGCAGCTCGGGCTGGAAGATGATGACGCCGGCCAACGCACCGTAGGTGAAGAGGACCCGCAGCAGGTCCGTGATCATCGTGAGCTGCGCCGCGAGCGCGATGCCGTAGACGATGACCAGCACGACGATGCCGGTCAGCATCTGAACGGCGCGCGTGCCGCGGATGAGCAGGAGCGCCCGATACAGAACGTAGGCGACGAGCGCGATCTGAAGCGCATCGCGCAGCCCGAATCTCAGCTCCCGGATCGCCTGCGGCACCGGCATCTCAGCGCGACCCGCCGGGTGCGGCGCCGCGCGGTCCCGCCGCCAGCTCCGGCACACGCGAGAGGACGGCCCACGCCGCGTCGAGCCCCTCGCGCGCCGGACGGACGTCGTGGACCCGGAAGAGCCGCGCGCCGCGCGCGAGGGCCGCGACGCTCGCCCCCACCGTTCCAAGCACTCGATCCGCGGCGACCCGCACGCCGGTAATCTCTCCAATGAAACGCTTTCGCGATACACCCACGAGCACCGGATAACCGAGCGCCACGATGCGAGGCAACTCCGCCAGCACGGTCAGCGAATGCTCCGTCCGCTTGCTGAACCCGACCCCGGGGTCCAGCACGATCGCTGACGGGTCGACGCCGGCCGACCGGGCGGTCGCCACCTGGGCGGCCAGCTCCGAGACCACCGCGCCGGTGACGTCGGAGCCGTACTCGGCGTGCGCGTAGGTCGCCATGTCGCGCACGGTACCGCGTGAGTGCATCAGGATGAGCCCTGCCCCGGACGCGGCGCAGACATCTCCGATCCCGGGATCCAGGCGCAGGCCGGACACGTCGTTGACGATGGAGGCGCCGGCGTCGATCGCCGCCGCGGCGACGTCGGCCTTCACCGTGTCGACGGAGATGGGGAGCGCCGGGAATCGCTCGCGCAACGCCCGGACGACCGGGAGCACGCGACGCAGCTCCTCGGCGGCTGGCACGGCGGACGCCCCCTGCGGCCGAGTGGACTCGCCTCCCACGTCGAGCACGTCCGCACCGGCGGCAACGAGCTGCTCGGCGTGCGCGAGCGCGTCGGCCGGCAAAAAAAAGTCACCCCCGTCGCTGAAGCTGTCGGGGGTGACGTTGACGATCCCGAGAACCACGGGCCGGTCGAGGGGCACTCGACCGCCACGCACCCGCCAGCTCACGCGGGCATCACGCCGGCGCGACCTCGGGCCCGCCGAGGAGCGGTGGCGAGCGGCGGGGCTCGGGCACCGGCACCGGGGTCACCGGCGTCGCCGCCGGCACACTCGCCGGCGGGATCGGCACTCGCGGCGGAAGCTTCTCGCCTCGCATGAGCACACCGATGTCCTCCCGCGTCAGCGTCTCGCGCTCGAGCAACGCGCCGGCGACCGCGTGCAGCAGCGTCAGGTGCTCGGTCAGCGCCTTCTTGGCGCAGGCGTAGGCGTCGGCGATGACGCGCGAGACTTCGGTGTCGACGAGCTGTGCGGTCTTCTCCGAGACCTCACGCCGGTGCTGGAGCTCGCGCCCGAGGAACAGCTCCTGCTCGTTGTCCCCGACGAGAACCGGCCCGATCGCGTCGGACAGCCCCCACTGGGAGACGTACCGTCGGGCGATTCCCGTCGCCTGCTGGATGTCGCTCGCCGCCCCGGTCGTCACGCGATCGCGGCCGAAGATCAGCTCCTCCGCGACGCGGCCTCCGTAGGCCATCGCGAGCCGAGCCTCGAGCTGCTGTCGCGTCACCGAGACCCGATCGTCTTCCGGCAGCGTGAAGGCCACGCCCAACGCCCGTCCCCGCGGCACGATCGTGACCTTGTGGAGCGGATCGTTGCCGGCGACGGTCATCGCGCACACGGCGTGTCCCGCCTCGTGATACGCCGTGAGGCGCTTCTCCTCGTCCTTCATGACCATCGACTTCCGCTCGGCCCCGAGCATGACCTTGTCCTTCGCTTCCTCGAGGTCGGCCATGTAGACCTTGTCGTGGTTGCGCCGGGCGGCGAGCAGGGCGCCCTCGTTCACGAGATTGGCCAGGTCCGCGCCCGCCATGCCCGGCGTCCCGCGCGCGAGCGTCGTGATATCGACGTCGTCCGCCACCGGCTTGTTCCGGAGGTGGACACGCAGGATGCCTTCCCGGCCGCGCAGATCCGGCGCGTCGACGACGATCTGTCGGTCGAAACGACCGGGGCGCAGCAGCGCCGGGTCGAGCACATCGGGCCGGTTCGTCGCCGCGATGAGGATCACGCCGTCGTTGGACTCGAAGCCGTCCATCTCGACGAGGAGCTGATTCAGCGTCTGCTCGCGCTCGTCGTGTCCGCCACCCAGTCCGGCACCCCGGTGCCGGCCGACCGCGTCGATCTCGTCGATGAAGATGATGCACGGCGCGTGCGCCTTACCCTGCTCGAACAGGTCGCGCACGCGACTCGCGCCCACACCGACGAACATCTCGACGAAGTCGGACCCCGACATGGAGAAGAAGGGGCGCCCGGCTTCACCGGCCACGGCCTTGGCGAGCAGCGTCTTGCCAGTCCCGGGCGGCCCCACCAACAGCGCGCCCTTGGGCAGGCGCCCACCGAGCTTGGTGAATTTCTGTGGATCCTTCAGGAATTCGATGATCTCCTGGAGCTCCACCTTGGCCTCGTCGGCGCCCGCGACGTCGGCGAAGGTCACCTTGGGCGTGTCACCCGTCAACAGCTTCGCCTTGGACTTGCCGAACGAGAACGCCTTGGCCCCCCCGGCCTGCATCTGCCGGAGCAGGAACACCCACAGACCGATCAGGAAGAGATACGGCAGCAACGTCACCACGGTCCCGAGCGTCTGGCTCTGTTCCTTGGCTTCGATCTCGACGTTGTGCGCCCGGAGGCGGTTGAGCTCATCGTCCGAGTTCTCGACCGGGAGCTTGACCGTGAACTTCTGGATCTCCTTGCCGTTCACCGGGATCCGCTGCTTGAACTCGCCGGTGAGCTGTCGGCCGGCCTGGATGGTGACCCGCTTGACGTTGTCCTGGGCGAGCTGCTGGTCGTAGGTCGAATAGATGACCGGCACGGCCTGGTCGGACCGGGTGCTGGAGAGCTCGAAGAACAGGACGGGGATGACGATGATGAGGATCCAGAACGCGACCGTCTTGGAGATCCGCCCCCAATTGCCCTTCTTGTTGTTCCCAGACGACGGCGATGGCAACACTGGCATTGCAACCCCTACGGGGCCGGCTCCGTGGCCAGCCCTACACGTGACTCGGACGGCGCCAGGTCACCCGACCCGGCGCCCGGCCTCCCCTTCCGTACCCGCTTCCCTCCCGGCCCTCCGATCCCCACCCTCCCGACGTCCCGCCGCGGCGCCCCTCGCCGGTGCCTGAAATGTACCGACCTGTGCCCCGCTCCGCGCCTCCCGGCTCAGATCGATCCGATGTAGGGGAGGTGGCGGTAGTTCTCGGCGTGGTCCAGACCGTACCCGACCAGGAACTCCGATGGCGCGTCAAACCCGACGAATCGGACCGGCTCCAGCAACGCGGTGGCGATCCGCTTGTGCAGCAACGCGCAGACTTCCAGCGACCGCGGCTGCCGTCCCCGCAGCACACTCGAGAGGCGAGCGAGCGTTCTGCCCGAGTCGACGATGTCCTCGACGACCAGAATGTGCCGGCCCTCCAGGCGGGTCGCGGCGTCGTAGGCGAGGTGGACCGTACCGCTGGACTCGGTCCCCATGCCGTAGCTCGATGCCACGACGAAATCGACCTGCAGCGGCCGCTCGATCGCCCGCACGAGGTCGCTGACGAAGATGACGCTCCCCTTCAGCAACCCGAACACCAACAACTCGCCGTCCGGGTAGCAATCCGTGATCTCCGCCCCGAGTTCGCGGACCCGCCGGGCGATCACGTCGGCGGTGTAGACGACGCGTCGCAGCGCGCGCCCCCCGAGCCGGGGGTCAGGCCCCGTCCCGGGCGCTGCCGCGGGCGCTGCGGCGGGCCCGGGGGTGGACGCGCTCCGCGGTGACTCGGCGTCGCGGCCCGCCGCGCTCACGGCGTCCTGCTGCGGACCGCGGAGCCCGCCGCAGGCCCGCACTGGAGCACGAAGCTGAATCGCGAGCGCAGCACCTCGACCCCTCCCGAGAGTTGCATCCGGCTTCCGGTGCGCGCGGCCCGGGTGAACTGCGCCAGGCGCGTCACGCCGCGACGGTCGAGCGTGATGCCGATCTCCGCCGCCAGCACCGGCCACACGACGGCGAGCGATGGCGCATCATAGACGGCCAGGGCACTGACCGCAATCGAGCAGCCGTCGCCCTCACGCCGCACGGGGTGCGCGTCGCGCACCACTCGCTCCACCCGCCGCCGCCACGCCGCGGCGTCGGCGCCGATGGCCAGCAAGCAGTCGTCGATGGCAGGCTGCACCCGCCGGAGCGCCGGGAGCAGATCGAGGCGCACGCGGTTCCGCAGATGCGCGCGCGACTGGTTCGTCGGGTCCTCGACGTACTCGACCCCGTGCCGGTCGCCGTACCGCGCGACGGCGCTCCGGGCGAACGACAGCCAGGGTCGAGCGATGTCCCCGTCGACGTCGAGCCCCGCAAGCCCGCGGGCGCCCGCGCGGCGCAGGATGCGCATGGCGACCGTCTCCACCTGGTCGTCACGCGTGTGGGCGGTCACGACGACCGTCGCGCCCGCGGCCGCGGCGGCCTCTCGCAGGAACCTCCACCGCGCCTCGCGCCACCCCGCTTCCGTCGGCGGCACATGCGGACCGGCTCGGCCGGCGGCGAATCGCACCCCGACCCGCGCCGCCGACTGCGCGGCGAGCGCCAGCGCTCGGCACGCGTGCGGCCCGGTGCGATGATCGAAGGTCGCCACGACCGCGACCGACGCAGGGTCGCACCGCCCCGCGGCGTGGAGCAGTGCCATCGAGTCGCGCCCACCCGACACCGCGAGCACCACCGGCCCCCGCGCTCGGAGCGTGCGGCTGACCGCGGCCTCGATCGCCGCCGCCTCGATCGCCGCCGCCGCCTCGGCGCCCATGGGCGCGGCTGGTGTATCTCCCGCGGGTCGCATATCGTTAGGACATTGTACCAGCTATCGCGCGCGAGCGATCCCGGCGCCCCCGGGCGGTCGCGCTCGGATCGGCGGGGCGCGCGCCGATCGACGGACTCCGAACACGAGGCGAGTTGTGAACTCCGAAGGTCCGCTGGCGGTGCTCTGGGTAGGGGTGGCGATCGGAGCGTTCTTCACGGCGCTCATCTGGCTCAACACGCTGCTGCCGATGTTCCTGACCCCCCTCTTCGTGATCCCTGTAACCTGGCTCCTCGAGAAGCTCGGGATCGGCAAGCCGCGCGAGTAGCGATCCATCGGGGGGACAGCATGCGCGCCGCTCGGCGTGGCCTCGTCTTCCTGGCGATCACGATCGCGGCGCCCCCCTCCCCGGCCCTGGCACAGCTCTTCACGCTGCCGGCGCAGCCCTGGGAGACGATTCACACCCCCAACTTCGATGTCCACTTCCCGCGTGCGATGCGGCCGTGGGCCATCGATGTGGCGGGCCGGCTCGAGGCGGTGCGCGGAGCGGTCATCCACGCCGTCGGGAGCGCACCGGCGCACCGCGTGACGGTGGTCATCGACGACCCGTACAACGTGTCCAACGGGGCGGCGCTCCCCGTGCTCCACGCCCCGACCATCGTGCTCTGGCCGACGCCGCCCGACCCCACCGAGGACGTCGGGCCGGCCCCCGACTGGGCCGAGGTCCTGACGGTCCACGAGTTCACGCACATCGCCCACCTCACGCGCCCGACGCGCAACCCCGTCGAGCGCACGCTCTGGAGCATCCTCCCGGTCGATCTGAGCCCGATCGCCTGGCGGGCGCCGCGGTGGGTCATCGAGGGCTACGCGACCTACGTCGAGGGCTTGCTGACCGGCAGTGGGCGACCGCACGGCGTCGCGCGCGCCGCGATCCTGCGCGAGCTCGCCATCGAAGGGCAGATGCCGAGCTACGCAGAGCTGAACGGAAGCGGGCGATTTCTCGGCGGCGACATGCCGTACCTCGTGGGCTCGGCGTTCCTCGAGTGGCTCGTCGCCCGCTCCGGTGAGTCGAGCCTGCCGCACCTCTGGCGCCGGATGACCGCGCGCCGGAACCGCGACTTCGCGGGTGCCTTCCTCGGCGTCTTCGGTGACGTGCCCGCGGCGCTGTACGGGCGGTTCGTGGCCGATCTCACGGTCAAGGCACGGGACGCGGCCGACAGCATCGCTGCCGCGGGACTCGATACGGGCACGACCTTTCAACATCTCACCTGGTACACGGGTGACCCCGCCGTCTCGCGCGACGGCCGGCTGGTCGCCGTCCCCGTGCGCTCGCCCGTCCGGCCGGCCCGGATCGTCGTCTGGTCGACGGAGCCGCAGCCCGGGGTCGACTCGGCGATCGCCGCCGCGCGGGCGCGCCTCGTGGCGGCCGACCCCGAGGACGTCCCGGCGGTGGCGATCTATCCCCCACCGCGCCGCCCGGTCGCCGTGCTCGAGGCGTCGCGTCGGCTCGGGTACGATGCGCCGCGGTTCTTTGCCCGAGGCGATCGCGTGCTCGTCACCCACGACGAGCCGCTCCCCGACGGCGCGTTCCGGCCCGATCTCTACATCTGGCACCTGCGAACCGGGCGCGTGACGCGCCTCACCCGGCACGCGGCGGTGCGCAGCGCCGATCCTGCGCCCGATGGGCATTGGGCCGCCGGCGTCCGCTGCCTGAGCGGCATCTGCGATCTCGTCCGGATCGACATCCCGAGCGGGACCGTTCGGACGCTCCTGGCCGGGTCGCCGACACGCCAGTTCTACCGTCCCCGCATCGCGCCCGACGGAGGATCGCTCGTCGTGGCGGTGCACGGCGACGATCGGTGGCACCTCGAGGTCCTCCCTCTCGCCGACGGACGGGCGGGCGAGCCGCACGCGGTCGGTCCGCCCGATGGGGCGAGCCGTTACGGTGCGACGTACGTGGCCGCCGGGACGGCCCTCGTCACCGTGTCGGAGCTGGGTGGGACGCGGCATCTGGAGGTCGTGGACCTCGCGTCGGGCGGGACCCGGCCACTCGCGCTCACGACCGGAAGCCTGCTCGCACCCGATGCGGGGACCAGCGACTCGACGGTCCTGTTCCTGAGTCAGTCCGCGCGCGGCCGCGACCTGCACATGGTCCACCTCGCCGCGGCACGCCCGATCGCGCCGCCGGTCCTCCCGCCGGCGCTCGCCCCGGCGGCCGTTCCCGGGCCGGCGGCACAGTTCGACTCGTTCCCGCCGGTGGCCGTCCAGCCGCCCACCAGGTACCTGGTCGGCCCCCGCGAGTATCGATATCTGCCGGGCGGAGCGTTCGGGCCGGCGGGACGGTACGCCACGCTGCTGGTGGGGAGCAGCGACCCGGTCGGCCGGCTCGGATGGACGCTCCAGGGCGCCCTCGGCGACCCCGGCGCGTGGCGAGGCGGAGCGGCGGCCGCGATCTGGCGTCGACTGCCGGTCGCCGTGACCGCGAGCGCGTTCGCTCTGACCCAGTACCCCTCGCGCGAGGGCGTCGGCAGCTTCGTGAGCCCCTCGCTCGACGTGGGATATCGCGGCGCGGTCCTGTCGGCCGGCGGCAGGCGCTACGGGAGCTTCTGGTCGAGCACCGCGCGCGTCGGCGGGTCCGCCGGCCGACTCGCCGTCGCCGGCCGGCCGGGGCACGGCCGCGAGCTTCTCTTCGCGTCGTACGCGGGAACGGGAGACTTCTCGCGCGGCCCGATCGCCCTCCTGGCCGGCGTCGCGGCGATGGGAACGGCGGGTCGTACCGACGGGACCCCCTGGCGGCGGCTCCTCGCGCGCGGGGGCCTCATCGTCGGAACGGGCGGCGCCAGGATCCGATACACGGTGGGGTACGCGACGGTCGACCGAGGCGCCCCCGTGTTCGAGCGGCCGATCGCCGGGGGTGAGACGCCGCCCCTGACCGACACGGCCCTCCTCTCTCAGCGCATCGCGGTGCCGGCGCTCCCGCTCGGCGTCGTCGCCGGCCGGGAGCTCACGGACCAGCGGCTCGAGGACGATACCGGCCCGTTCACGCTCTATTACGAGCGCCTCACGAGCCCCGCCGATCGGAGCGCCCACCACGATGTGTACGGCGCCGAGCTGCGCGCCGGGTTGCCGGCGGTGCCCTTTCTGGCCGTCCCGTCGGTGTCGGCCCTGGCCGGCGCCGGCTACTCGGCCAGCGCTCCCTTCAAGTACAAGCTCCGGGGCTATCTCGCCGTGCGGTACACGCCCTGACGGCCATCTCCGTGGGAGTGCTCGCTTGGCACGCGTGTGGGAGATCGCGGATCGCCGATCGCCTCGCCACTCGCCGCGTCGAAGAGGTGCAGCCCCGCGATGTCCGCGCGCACATCCACCATCGCGCCGATGGCCGTCTTCGGCAACGCGGTGGTCCGGGCGACGAGCCGCGTGCTCCCGACCCCAAGGTGGACGATCGCGTCGTATCCGAGCGGCTCGATCCCCTCGACATGGGCGCGGACGAGTCCCTGCTCGCCCGCCTGAGTCCCGGCGACGGTCACGCTCAGATGCTCTGGCCGGATCCCGAGCGTGACCGGGCGATCGCGCCATCCCGTCGGGTCGCGGTCGCGGAGGAAGGTGGCCGGGAGCGCGAGCGTGATGGCGCCGTCGGTCGATCGGAACGATGGCCCGCCATCGGCCTGGGCGGCCGGCCCCAGGTGTCCCGGGATGAGATTCATCGGCGGGCTGCCGATGAACGACGCGACGAACACGTTGCGCGGGGATCGGTAGAGGACGAGCGGTGCGTCGATCTGCTGCACGCGGCCCGCGTCCAGCACCACGATCCGATCGCCGAGTGTCATCGCCTCGATCTGGTCATGCGTCACGTAGATGGTCGTCGTCCGCAGCGCGCGCTGGAGCGCGCCGATCTCGCGACGCATCTCCCCCCTGAGCTGCGCATCGAGATTCGAGAGCGGCTCATCGAAGAGGAAGAGCTGCGGCTCGCGGACGATCGCGCGTCCGATCGCGACCCGTTGCCGTTGCCCGCCCGAGAGATGGCGCGGGCGGCGCGCGAGCACATCGCGCAGGCCGAGCATGTCGGCCGCGCGGTGCACGCGCGCGGCGATCTCGCTGCGCGGTCGGTTGCGCAGGGTCAGGGCGAAAGCCATATTCTCGTACACCGTCATGTGCGGGTAGAGCGCGTAACCCTGGAAGACCATGGCGATGTCGCGCTCCTTGGGCGGCAGATCGTTGACCACGCGATCGCCGATGGCCAGCCGGCCCGACGAGATGGACTCCAGCCCGGCAATCATCCGCAGCGTCGTCGACTTGCCGCACCCGGACGGCCCGACCAGGACGACCAGCTCGCCATCCGCGACGTCGAGGTCGATGTCGTGAACGGCGACGAGTCCCGAGTCCTCGTACACCTTCCGTACCCGATCGAGTGTGACGCGCGCCACTCGTCGCGGAGCCTCAGCGCGCGCCGCCGGCCGCAGCCAGCCGCCGGGCGGCGCTCACCTGGCGTCGCATGACCGTCCCGTCTCCGCCGTCCACCGCGTCCGACTCATTGAGCGCTCCGGTCGCGCGCCGATTTCCCGACGGCTTCCTCTGGGGTGCCGCGACATCGGCATATCAGATCGAAGGCTCTCCGCTCGCCGATGGAGCGGGACCCAGCACGTGGCACCGCTTCGCGCACACGCCGGGGATGGTGCGTGGCGGCGACACCGGCGACGTTGCATGCGACCACTACCACCGCGCCGAGCAGGACGTCCGGCTCCTGCACACGCTCGGACTCAACGCGTACCGCTTCAGCATCGCGTGGGGCCGCATCTTCCCCGCCGGAGTGGGCCGCCTCAATCCGGCCGGGCTGGCGTTCTACGACCGGCTCGTCGATGGACTGCTCCGGTCTAACATACAGCCGGTGGTGACCCTGTTCCACTGGGATCTCCCGGCCGCGCTGGACGACCGCGGCGGATGGCTCAACCCCGACAGCGCGGGATGGTTCGCCGACTACGCGCAGGCGGTCGTCCGAGCCCTCGACGACCGGGTGGCGATGTGGACCACGCTCAACGAGCCGTGGGTCGTGGCCGACGGCGGCTACCTGCACGGCACGCTGGCGCCCGGCCATCGGAGCCTCTACGAGCCGCCGCTCGTGACTCACAACCTGCTCCGCGCCCACGGCGCCGCGGTCGACGTGTATCGGGCGCTGGGACGTCATCGGATCGGCCTCGTGGTCAACCTCGAGCCCAAGTACCCGGCGTCCGATCGGCCCGCCGACGTCGAGGCGACGACGCGTGCCGACGCGTACATGAACCGCCAGTACCTCGACCCGGTGCTGCTCGGGACCTACCCGACCGAGCTGCGGACGATCTTCGGAGCCGCCTGGCCGGATCACGCGGCCGCCGAGCTGGAGGCGATCTCGCGCCCGATCGACTTTCTCGGCGTCAATTACTACACCCGGGGCGTCACCCGCGCGGACCGACGCCACGCCCCGCTGCGCGCGCGGACGGTGCGGTCGCCGCGACAGACGCGAACGGAAACCGGATGGGAGGTCTACCCGGCCGGGCTCACGGACGTTCTCCGCTGGGTGCGCGCGCGCTACGGCGCGATCCCGATCTACGTCACCGAGAACGGGGCGGCGTTCTACGATCCACCGACCGCCGTCGGGGACCGGGTCGAGGATCCCCTTCGCGTCGCCTACCTCAGGGCTCACGTCGGCGCCACGCTCGATGCGATCGCGTCCGGCGTCGACGTTCGCGGGTACTTCGCCTGGTCGCTTCTCGACAACTTCGAGTGGAGCCACGGGTACAGCAAACGCTTCGGTCTGGTCCACGTCGACTTCGCCACCCAGCGGCGCACGGTCAAGGCCAGCGGCGCCCTCTACGCCGACATCGCGCGAACGAACGGGCGCTGCCTCACCCCTTGACGGCGCCGGCGGTGATGCCGCGGACGTAGTAGCGCTGGAGCGCGACGAAGAGCGCCAGCACCGGCAGCAGCGTCACGACCGACGCGGCCATCATGAGCTCCGCATCCTGCACGTGCTCCCGCGCCAGGTTCGCCAGCCCGACCGGCAGGGTATACTTCGCGCCGTCGGTGAGGACGATCAGGGGCCACATGAAGTCGTTCCAGGCGCTCATGAAGACGAACACGGCGAGCGTCACGAGCACCGGCGCGCAGAGCGGAACGATGATCGACCAGTAGATCCGCAGCTCCCCGGCCCCGTCGACCCGCGCCGCGTCGAGCAGCTCGTCGGGGATCCCGAGCACATACTGCCGTACGAGGAAGATGCCGAAGACGCTCGCCATGCTCGGCAGGATCACGGCCGCGTAGCTGTTCACGAGGTGCGCCTCGCGCATCATGACGAAGAGCGGAAGCATCGCGACCTGCGGGGGAATGAAGAGGCCGAGCAGGATGAACCCGAACAGCCGATCGCGCCCGGGGAAGCGCAGCTTCGCGAACGCGTACCCCGCCATCGAGTTGATGAGCAGCGACGATGCCGTGATCAGCCCCGCAATCAGCGTGCTGTTTGCCAGCTCGCGGGCCACGTCGAGCCGCGTGAACAGCTCGCGATAGTGGACGAGCGTCACCGGATGCGGCAGCAGCGCGGGCGGGTAGGTCGTGGCGCTGCCGGTCGGCATGAGCGACGCCGAGACCATCCAGGCGAGCGGCGCGACGGTGAGTCCCGCGACCGCCACGAGCGCGGCGTGCAGGACCAGGGTCGCGGGCCGCACCGCCAGGCGCGGCATCAGATCGCGGCCGGCGCTCGGCGCGCGCGAAGCTGCACCGCCGCGCCGGCCAGCGTGAGCAGAAACAGCACCACGGCGATCCCGGCGGCGTAGCCGATGTGCCAGAAGGCGAACCCCTGATCGAACATGTACAGGACGAGGCTCAGGGTGGCGTGCAGGGGCCCGCCCTGCGTCATCACGTACGGCTCGGCGAACAGTTGGAGCGCGCCGATCATGGTCGTGATGCTGACGAAGAGAAACGTCGGGGCGAGGGATGGCAGCGTGACGTGCCAGAAGCGTTGCCAGGCGCCGGCCCCGTCGACCCGCGCGGCGTCGTACAGCTCCGTCGGGACGGCCTGGAGCCCGGCGACGAAGATGATCATGTTGTAGCCGAAATTCTTCCAGACGTTCATCACGATGAGTGACGGCATCGCCCACGCCGCCGACCCCAGCCAATCGACGGGTGCCACGCCAAGCCAGCGGAGGCCCGTGTCGAGCAACCCGATCTGCGGGGCGTAGATGTATTTCCAGACGACTGCCACCGCGACCAGCGTCGTGACGACCGGCGCAAAGTAGACGGTTCGGAAGAGGGTTCGGAGTCGGACTCCGTCGGCACTCAGCATCAGCGCGGCGCCGAGCGACACGAGGACCGAGAGCGGCCCTCCCACGAGCACGAAGTACAGCGTGTTGCGGAAGGCCGCCCAGAAGAGAGGACTCTCGACGAGCGTCACATAGTTGCGCAGCCAGACGACGCGCGCGTCGGCGGGCACGGCGACCGCGTAGAGGTCGAAGTCGCTGAGACTCAGCAGGAGCGACGCGGCGGCCGGCAACAGAAACGTGACCGTGATGAGCAGCAGTCCGGGAGCAAGGAGGAGGAGGGCCGCCCGGCGAGCCGCCTGCGCGCCCGGGCCGCCGCGGCCGGCGGTGGTCATCGGCCCGTGCCGGTGGCGCCGGCCCCCTGGCGCGCGAGGAGCCAGCGTCGCTTCTCGAGCGCTCGGTCGACGTCCGCGTCGAGGGCCGACAGGGCGGCGTCCGGCGTGACGGCGCCCCGCGCCGCCGCCTCCCCGTGCGTGGCCACGAGGGTCGCGATCTGCTCCCACTCCGGGACCGGTGGCGTGGGGCGCACGGACTGGAGCTGGCGCCCGAACGCCCGCACGTAGGGGTTCCGCGCGATCGACGGATCCTCCCACGCCGACCGCCGCGCCGGCAGATCCTCGCTCACCCGGTAGAAGGCCGCCTGCTGGGCGGGCGCCGAGAGGTACTCCAGGAACGCCCAGGCGGCGGCCGGATGCGGAGAGTCGCGGAAGATGACGAGGCTCGAGCCGCCGGCCAGGGACGCGCCCGGCACTGTCGTGTCCGTCGCCCCCCGCAGCGGCAGCGTCGCCGGTACGTCGGGCACGGCGTCGGCCGCGGGCATCGGCGCCGTCATCCAGCGGCCACGCAGCGAGTCCGGCAGCCGCCGCAGGCACTCCCCCACGTCCCACGGACCGGAGATGAACATGGCGAACTCGCCGGCCGCGAACGCCTGGTAGCGGTTGGCCACCTGGGTGTTGCTGACCGGCGCGCTCAGGCTGTCGCGATACAGGTCGATGTAGAACGTGAACGCGGCGCGGAAGCGGGGCTCCGTGAAGTCGCCGTAGCGATCTCCATCGCGGAGGAGCGGCGCGCCGGCGGCCAGCCCGAGAGCGATCGGCTGCGCCCACTCGTTCACGGGGAGCAGCACGCCGTACGTGCGGCCACCGCTACGGGCGCGGATCCGGGCCATCGCGGCGCGCCAGGTCGACCAGGTGGCGGGGGGTGACCGGTAGCCGGCATCGGCCAGCATGTCGGAGCGATAGAACAGGACCCGCGTGTCGACGTACCAGGGCACGCCGTACGTCGTATCACCCAGCCGGTTGGTGTCCCAGATGCCCGGGAAGTAGTCCTCCGGCACGACGACCGGCGAGCGCCGCACGAGCGAGTCGAGGGGGAGCAGTGCCCGCAGCGCCACCAGCTCCGGAATCCACGTGTTGCCGAGCTGCGCCACATCGGGCGCCGCCTCCCCGACCACGGCCGTCAGCAGCTTCTCGTGCGCCGCCGTGAACGGGATCTGCTGGAGGCGGACGCGGATCGCCGGGTGTGTCCGCTCGAACTCGGGGATGAGCTGCTGGACGACCTCTCCCTCGCGCCCGAACGCCCAGAATCGGAGCGTGATCGGCGTCGCTGCCCCCGCCGGTCGCCGGGCGCCGTGGCCGCACGCACTCAGGGCGGCGGCGAGACCGACCGCCAACCCGCGGACGCCCTCCCGGCGCGTCACGGCGCACCCCCGCGCGTCACCGGGCGGTGAGGAGATGATCGAGCCAGCCGCCGGTGAAGCCCGCCCGTTGAAGGCCGCGCGTGATGTACGGGTTGCGTCGCATGGTCGTCCAGATGAGCTCCGTCCGGTAGTTCTCGATCATCGACAGGATCGGCCCCTCGTCGATCCCCAGGAAGTCGGTGTCGAACCACCCGCGCGCGCCGTCGACGCGGCCGAGTGGCGTCCGGATCGGCACGGTGAAGGTGGGGTTGAAGGCATCGACGAAGCCGTACGTGGAGTAGACGAGATTTCCGTAGGTCGCCCGCATCGATTTGAGCGCCGGCACGGCGATCTCGGGGGCGAACGGAATCATCCCGCCGGCCGCCGACGGCGTGAGCGTCCCATCGTCGGCGATCCGGGTGAACGCCGTCCCCCGGGCCCAGTACGAGCGGAAGGTCCGGTACACGCCGTTGAGGGCGATCCCGGTATCGGCCGGGCCGTCACAGGCGCTGAAGCCCCACCCGTCGGGCCCGTACCCCAGCCATCCCATCGGGTTGTAGATCGCATACGCGCGCTGGGCGTACGCCGCGCGACGCGAGTTCTCGAAGTAGTCGATCCCGTGCGCCCGCATGAACGGGTCCTGGATACCGCGGAAATCGATCCAGATCTGCGAGTACGCGTGCCCGAACGCGGGGCCGAAATTGAGGTAGTGCTCCCCGAACCACTCCTCCCACCGATAGGTCCGCGTGTACTCGCTCCAGGCGCTGTCGCCCAGCGGATGGGTCGGCGACCCGAGCGCCAGGACGTACAGGAGCATGCCCTCGTTGTACCCGCGCCAGTCGTACTGGATGAACCCGCTGTCCGGAGTCCATCCGAGGGCGACCGCGGGGGCGTTCGGGGCCGCCCACGTCCAGTCGACGCGCCGGTACAGGGAGTCGGCGTAGGCCCGGATCCCCGCCTCGGTTCTCGACGGCCCGTCGAAGTATTCGGCACAGAAGAGCGCGCCGGCCAGCAGGATCGAGGTATCGATCGTGGACAGCTCCACCCGCGCGAACCGGTGGCCGCTGTCCATGTCGAGGAAATGGTAGAAGAACCCCTTGTACCCCGCCACGCCCGTGTCACCGGGCCCCTGCGGCAGTTGGTACAGGTACCGGAGCGTGGTGTACGTGCGCTCGGCCGCCTGTTCACGCGAGACGTATCCCTCGGCCACCCCGACCGGATACGCCGTGAGGGCGAAGCCGACGGCGGCGATACTCGAGAACGAGGGGGACGGGCTCCGGTCGGGCGTCAGCCCCGTGCGCGCGTCGGTCGTGCGCCAGAAATAGTCAAACGTTCGCGTCTCGACGTCCGCCAGGAACGGGTCGCCCCGGTAGGCGATGTCGGTGACGACCAGTGGCCCCGGATTCGCGGGCCGTTGGACGAGCACCCGGGGTGCGCACGCCGTGAGGGCGACCGCCACCAGGACAGCGACCGGCGCATGCCGAGCTGAGCGGTTCCGCGTCGATGCCCGTGTGGACGAGCGCGGCCACGAGGGATTTGGTTTCGACACCACGTAAGGGTACGACGCGCCGGCCCGCGGAGTCACGCCGCTCGCGCCGGCGAGCACGATGTGACAGGTTGAGTATGGTATACCAACGCGATGGGGCGCGTGGCGTCAAGGCCTTGCCGCGGCTGGGATCACGCCAAACGTCCCTCACAGGTGGCCACCATGCCAAGCGGTACATTCCTGATCCTGGTCGGCCCCGAGTACGAGGACCTCGAGGTCTGGTACCCGAAGCTCCGCGTCGAGGAGGCGGGGTACGCGACCGTGCTCGCGGGGATGGGCGAGCCGACGTACCGGGGCAAGCACGGCTACCCGTGTGCCGTCGACGGGCACGTGCGGGACTTCCAGGCCAGCGCCCTGGCCGGCGTTCTCGCCCCGGGCGGGTGGGCGCCCGACAAGCTCCGCCGCGACCGTGATGTCTTGCGGCTCGTGCGCGATGTCGACGCCGCCGGGAAACTCGTGGCGACGATCTGTCACGGGCCCTGGATTCTGATCTCCGCCGGTATCGTTCGCGGCCGTCAGATCACATCGACGGTGGGCATTCGCGATGACGTGGTCAATGCCGGCGGCATCTGGACCGACGCTCCGGTCGTCGTGGATGGCAATGTGGTCAGCGCCCGCGTGCCCGCCGACCTGCCGGCCTTCGGCGCCGCCATCGTCGCCGCGCTCAGCGCCGCCGTGCCGCGCCCCCACGTCCGCGACGCGACCCGTCCCCTCGCCGCCGCTCGCGTCTAGCGGCGGCGAGGACGCGGCAGGCCAGCGCTACCCGCCGACCCCGGCGCCGGCGCTCGCCGCCGTGCGCGGGCTCGCGGGCGGGGTCCCGTCGCCGTGGAACTGCTCTTCCTCCGTCGATCCGGCGAGCGCGCCGGTCGATGCCTGGCCGCCGGTGACGACCTGGAGCACCTGGTCGAAGTAGCCGGTGCCCGCTTCGCGCTGATGCTTGGTCGCCGTGTACCCGTCGCGCTCACGCGCGAACTCGCGCTCCTGTACTCGCACGTAGGCCGGCATCCCCTCCTGCCGGTACGCCGCGGCCAGCTCGAAGGTCTCGAGGTTGATGAGGTGCCACCCGGCCAGCGTGATGAACTGAAACTTGTACCCGAGAGCCGCGAGCTCGCGCTGAAAGCGCGCGATCGACTCCCGATCGAGATTGCGCTGCCAGTTGAACGACGGCGAGCAGTTGTACGCGAGCAACTTCCCCGGGTGCACGGCGTGCACTCCCTGGGCGAACCGCCGCGCCTCGTCGAGATCGGGCCGGGAGGTCTCGCACCAGAGCACGTCGGCGTAGGGCGCATACGCGTTGGCGCGCGCGATCGCGCTCTCGAGCGAGCCCTGCACCACGAAGTATCCCTCGGCCGTGCGCTCGCCCGTCATCGCCGCGTGGTCGCGCGGATCGACGTCACTCGTGAGCAGCGTCGCCGCGAGCGCGTCGGTCCGGGCGACCAGCACCGTCGGCACGCCGAGTACGTCGGCCGCCAGCCGTGCGGCCGTCAGGGTGCGGATGAACTGGGCCGTCGGCACGAGCACCTTGCCGCCCATGTGGCCGCACTTCTTCTCCGACGCGAGCTGGTCCTCGAAGTGCACGCCCGCCGCTCCCGCCTCGATCATGCCTTTCATCAGCTCGAACGCGTGGATCGGCCCGCCGAACCCCGCCTCGGCGTCCGCGACGATCGGCGCCATCCACTCGCGCGGCGGCCGTGTCCCGTCTCCGCGGTCCCGGCCGGCGGGTCCCCGCTCGCTCCACTCGATCTGGTCCGCGCGCAGCAACGCGTTGTTGAGCCGCTTCACCAGCGCCGGCACGCTCGTCGACGGATAGAGACTCTGATCCGGATAGGTCTGCGCCGAAAGGTTGGCGTCGGCCGCCACCTGCCAGCCGCTGAGATAGATCGCCTGTAGCCCGGCCTTGACCATCTGCACCGCCTGGGCGCCGGTGAGCGCGCCGAAGGTGTGCACGTAGTCGGTCGAGGTCAGCAGATCCCACAGGCGCTCGGCGCCACGCCGCGCGAGCGTGTGCTCGATCCGGAGCGAGCCCCGAAGCCGCACCACGTCCGCCGCCGAGTAGTCACGCCGAATGCCGCGCCAGCGCCCCTGGCCCTTGCCTGCCGCCCCTCTTCCCCCCTCTTCGCCCCACTGGCGGGTGAGCTCGGCGACCTGCGCCTCGAAGTCGGAACCCGTCATCTGAATCTCCACGGCTCGTGTGTCGTCAACGCGTCGGTGCCGCCGCTGCCGGGCGAATCTGCCCGAACGCGGTGGCTGGATGGCAACGGAAGTCGATGCGGCCAGCGGTGCAACGCGTCGCTGCACCCGCCGACCGCATCCGGAGCACCTGCCTGAGCGAGACCTGTGCCACCTGTGGCCTCCACGCGCGGCCGCTCGCCTGGGCCGCCGCCGCCCTCCGGCGCGCCGCGGGCGCCTCGGGAGCGGCACAACGAGCCCGTTTACCCCCCGTCGCCATCCCCCGGTGCACTCAGCGCAGCGAACCGTTGGGCGGGCGCCACAGGTGGCCGCCGACGGCGGGCGCAAGCCCAGCGCCCCACACCGCCGGCATCGACGCCCGCCGACGCCCGCACCGACGCCGGGACCGGCGTCAGGGATGATCGCACACGGCGACCGCTTCGGACGCCGGCCGCCCGTCCGCCGCGGTCCGCGGGATACTCGGCACCGAGCCCACGTAGATCACGCAGCTCTTGCCTGCCAGCGACTCTGCGCGGGCCTCGGCCGACCAGCCGTTCGCGCTCGCGTTCGTGATCGAGACGGTCACGCCCGGCGAGGGGTGATAGCCGCTGAGCGGGCCGATGCTGTTGGAGTACCGGCCGGACTTCGCATGGAAGACTTCGTTGGCGCTCACTAGCTTTCGGAGATCGCTTCTCATTGTCTCCACGGTCTGGGCGCTTCCTCCCGCCCGCGGCGGCCCACCCGCCCCGCCGTCGCGTACGACCGTGCCGGCGGCGCCCTGGCTCCCCGTCGGCCCCGGCCCGGCCGCCCCGCCGCCCCCTTGCGCCCACGCCGGGCCCGCGATCGTGACGGTGAGGATCCCGGCGATGCCGAGGACGCACGTCACGGCGGTGGCGAGCGCCCTGCACTGACGGCCAAGGTCGGCGAGACGGCGCGGACTCGGGCACGTGGTTGGCACTGAGACGATCGGCGCACGACGGACAGACATGGCCCCCTCCTGTAGGGTACTCGTGACCGCATCAGGGACGACAGCACGCAAGATGTCGCCCACTGTGGACGAGGACGCTTAGTTTCTCCCTCGATCCAATATGGCATCTACCCAGAGCGGTGACCGGTCGCCGACGTGGGCGGAGCGCTTGGCGGCGCTTCGCTACGTCCCGCCGTTGATCAAGCTCGTATGGTCGACCAGCCGCGTGTTCACGGCGACGAGCATGGTCCTGCGGCTCGCGCGGGCGTTCACGCCCGTGATCACGCTGTGGATCATCCGCCTCGTCACGGACGCGGTCGAGCAGGCGATCCGGACCGGGAAGCCCAACTGGCTTCTCATCTGGCAACTGGTGGCGCTGGAGTTCGTGGTCGTGGGACTCCAGGATCTCATCGCGCGAGGGTCGATCCTGCTCGAGAGCCTCCTCGGCGACCTGTTCTCGAACCGGATCAGCGTGCGCATCATGGAGCACGCGTCGACGCTCGACCTGGCTCAGTTCGAGGACCCCACGTTTTACGACCTGCTCGAGCGGGCGCGCCGGGAGACGGTCGGACGCATCGGGCTCCTCACCCAGATCCTGTCCATGGCGCAGGACGCGCTGACCCTTGCCACCCTGGTCAGCGCCCTGGTCGTCTTCAACCCGTGGCTGGTGCTCCTGCTGGCGGCTTCGATCGTGCCCAGCTTCCTCGGGCAGACGCACTTCGCGGCGCTCGGGTATTCCCTGCTCTTCCGCTGGACCCCCGAGCGTCGGTTGCTCGACTACTTGCGGCTGCTCGCCGCCAGCGATCGGACGGCCAAGGAGATTCAGAGCTTCGGGCTCGCCTCCTGGCTCACCGACCGGTACCGGACGCTCGCCCACCGCTTCTACGAGGCGAACCGTGCGCTGTCGGTGCGGCGAGCCGCTGTCAGCGCGGTGCTCTCGCTCCTCGGCACGCTCGGCTACTTCGCGGGCTACGCGCTCGTGACCATCCAGGCCGCGAAGGGCAAGCTCACGATCGGCACCTTCGGGTTCCTCAATGCGACGTTCTATCAGAGCCGGGACCTGATGCAGCGATTGCTGCTCCAGGCGGGTGACGTCTACGAGCAGGCGCTCTACCTGCGGGACCTGTTCCTCTTCTTCGAGATCAAGCCCACGATGATCTCCCGACCGGGCGCACGGCCCTTCCCCCGGCCCGTGCGTACCGGATTCGTGTTCGAGGATGTCGGGTTCCGCTACCCGGGATCCGAGCGGTGGGCCGTACGCCACATCAATCTGACCCTGCGGCCCGGCGAACGCGTCGCGCTGGTCGGCGAGAACGGCGCAGGGAAGACGACACTCACGAAGCTGCTCGCGCGGCTCTACGACCCGACCGAGGGGCGCATTCTGCTCGATGGTCTCGACCTCCGCGACTACGAGCTCGAGTCGGTGCGCCAGAATGTCGCCGTCATCTTCCAGGACTTCGTTCGCTACGACTTCCCGTTCGACGAGAACATCGGCGTCGGCCAGATCGAGGACACACGGGCCTACCTCGACCAGGCCGAGGAGACGATGAGCGCGTACGAGAACCGCCGGGCCGGCGAGACGATCGGCGGCCCGACGCGCGACGGGCGAGGCTCCGGCCCGGTCGGGCGCAGGTCGGGCGCATCGCGGCGTCACGGGGCCAACGGCTCGGCGGTCGCATCGGCCACGTCGTCCGCACCGGACGGCACCGGCCCCACGAACCCCGTCCCGCCCTACCCGCCGATCGCACGCGCCGCCGAGCAGTCGCTCGCCGCCAGCCTGCTCGCGCGTCTCCCGCTCGGATACCGTCAGATGCTCGGCCGTCGCTTCCAGGGAGGGGTCGATCTCTCCGGCGGAGAGTGGCAGAAGATCGCGCTCGCCCGCGCGTACCTCCGGGACGCGCAGGTTCTCATCCTGGACGAGCCCACCGCGGCCCTCGACGCGCGCGCCGAATACGAAGTGTTCCTGCGGTTCTCCGAGCTGGTGAGCGGCCGGATGGCCGTCCTGATCTCGCACCGGTTCTCCACCGTGCGCATGGCCGATCGCATCATCGTGTTGTTGGCCGGGCCGGAGGGCGGTCACGTGGTCGAAGAGGGCACACACGACCAGTTGATCGAGCGGGGTGGGCTCTACGCCGAGCTCTTCCAGATGCAGGCGGCCGGCTACCGGTGACCGCGAGCGCGTCGACGCGGAGCGCGTCGGCTGCTGACCGGCCGGTCCCGCCAGCCGCGGGTCGGCGGACCGAGCTGGCCCTCGCGGCTGCCTCCGCAGCCCTCTTTGCGCTCGTCGCCGTCCTCGTCTCCCTCGACGACCTGCGGCGCGTCGATACGCAGGAGATCCTCGCGGTGCGCCGTGTCGCCTCTCCCGCCCTGACCGCCATCATGCAGGCCGCATCGGCGGTCGCCAACGGGTGGGTCGCCGTGCCGCTGGCCCTGCTCGCCGCGGCCGCCCTCTACCGACTGGCCCGGCCCGCGCTCGCGGCGCTGTACGTCGGCGCCTGCGCCGGCGGTGAGGTGTTGATGCTCGCGCTGAAGCGGCTCGTGCACCACCCGCGCCCGGTCGGCATCTCACCCAAGTTGACCGACGCCGGCTGGTACAGCTTCCCGTCCGGCCATACGATGCTGGCCGTGATCATCTTCGGGCTCGGCGCCTGGTTCCTGACGCGGCGATCGTCGGCCCGCACCCGCACGGTCGCGCTGAGTGCCGTCACCGCGTTCGTCGTGCTCGTCGGGCTCTCGCGCGTCTACCTGGGTGCCCACTGGCCAAGCGACTGCGTCGGCGCGGCGTTCGGGGGTCTCGCCTGGAACGCACTCTGTGTCGGCGCTCAGCCCTCGATCGCACCCGACTGACTCGCGGTCCGGTCGAGCCTATCGCAGGCTCGGGTACAACGCCGCGTAGACATCGCGGCCGTGGACGATCGCCCGGACATAGTCGCGCGTTTCGGCGAACGGGATCCGCTCGATGAACACCTCCGGATCGCTCGCGCCCCGTTTGGCCGACCAGGTGACGACACGGCTCGGACCGGCGTTGTAGGCGGCCAGCGTGCGGATGATGTCGCCGTGCTGCTGGGCGAGAAAGGTCGCGAAATGCGTCACCCCGAGCTCGATGTTGAGCGCCGGCTCGTCGAGCAGTCCGGCGTCCCACGGCGCCACTCCGCGGGCGGCCACCAGGCCGCGGGCGACACCGGGCATGAGCTGCATGAGGCCGCGGGCGCCCACGGCGGAGGTGGCGCGCGGGTCGAACGCCGATTCCTGCCGGACGATGGCCGCGACCAGCGCCGGGTCGAGCGCGTGCCGGCGCGCGGCGGCGACGATCGTGTCGCCGTACAGGAGCGGGTAGACAAGCCGCAGCACCTGTGGGTCGCGCCAGGCGCTGTCCGTTCGCGCGACGAGGTGCCAGCCGAGGGCCACTGCCCGGGGCGCCGCCCCGACGCCGGTGAGCGCGCTCCCGGCCGCCAGCAACATGCGCGGCGCCGTGCCCACGGCCCGCACCACCCACTCGGCCTCGTCGCGCGCTTCGACCGCCAGCCCGACACGCTCCAGCGCGGCGATCCGCTGGAGGGCGCTGTCGACGGCGGGCGGCAGCGCCGCCGTGCTCGGGTCGCCGGCAGCGGCCGCGAGCGGCGGCGCCAGGTGCAGCCGGCGTGCGCTGAGTGACGCGTAGTAGGAGAGCGGGTCCGTGGCGAGCACGGCGCGCCACCGGGCGGCCGCGCTCGCATGCTTCCCGGCCCGCGCCCAGGCCCGGCCGCTCCAGTAGCGCGCGGCGCTGGCGTCGTCGGCCCCGGGAGCGCGGGCGACCAGCGCGTCCCACTCGCGCGCCGCGCCGCGCGGATCGCCGGCGATGTAGGCGATGAGCGCCGCGCGAAACCGCGCCCGCGACGCGAGGGGGCTCGCGGGCAGGACGCGGGCCGCCTGGAGGAAGGCCCGCCGCGCCGCCGCGTCGTTGCGGTCGTCGGTCGCCAGGTCCGCGAGCAGCATCAGGCCGTTGGCAGTGGCCGAGTCGCGCCGCGCCCGCCGCACGAGGGACCGGAGCACCCGGCGGCCGCCCGCCTTGTCGCCGGCCGCGACCAGCGCCCGCCCTTCCTCGTAAAGAGCATCCCGCGTGAGGTCGGCCGCCGGGGGCGCCGATCGCAGGGGCTCGGCGGTCGCGGGTCGCAGGGTGGATGCGGCGGGGCGCCGCGTCGCATCGCTCGTCCGCGCGACCGCCCCACGTCGCAGCCGCGCGCCGGAACCCCGCTGCGCCGCGGTGGCGGGTTCGCCGGCGTCGACGACCGACGCGAAGAGGTGCGCGGCTTCGGTGTCCCGGTGCAGTCGGACCAGCGCCAGACCGTAGGCGAACCGATCGGGCGGCGTCAGCGAGTCGGCGCCGCCTCCGGCCACGATCCGATCGAACGCGCTCGCGACCCGAGCGGCCGGGCCGGTCAGGGCAGCACTTCGGGCGACGGCGCGCTCCTCGGGTATCGTGAGGGGCGCGAAGAACCGGTCGAGCAGCTCGCCCGCGGTGCGCGCGGCCGGAGTTCCCGCATCGACCGTGACTCGGCGAACGAGAGCCTCGCGCAGCGCGGCGCGCCCGGCCGTGTCGCGGCTCGCGGCGGCCGCGGCCACGCTATCGCGCAGGGCGTCGATCGGAGCACCCACGGCGAGATAAGCGCGCGCAGCACCGGCGAGGTCGCCCGTTCGCTCGCGGGCGAGGGCCTCGGTCCAGGGAATCCGTGCCCGTGCCGCCGGCGTGGTGACGTCCGCGTAGTCATGCAGCCGGGCCGCGCTGTCCGCCGTCACGCCGGCGGCGCGGAGTCGCAACCAATCGGCGATGATGGGGATGCGCCGGGCGGCGAGCTCGTACGCGGACCGCGCGCTGTCGAGGGCACTCGCCCGGTCCAGCGCTCGCGCGTGCAGCACGAGTGCGCCGGCGGCGCTGTCGAGTGGGTGGTCGAGCGATGATGCCTGCGCGCACAGCGCGGGCGGAACACTCGCGCAGGCGAGCCAGAGTGCGGCGCCGACGCTGATCTGGCGCACGGCGTGAGGGCCGTCGCGCGGAGCGCCCCTGATGGTGTGCTACGCCTTGTGGCGGTAGGTGATGCGACCCCGCGTCAGATCGTACGGGGAGACTTCGATCTTCACACGATCGCCGGCCAGCACGCGGATGCGGAACCGCCGCATGTTCCCGCCGAGCGTCGTCAGCACGTCGTGTCCATTGTCCATCACGACGCGGAAGGTGGCATTCGGCAGCACTTCGGCCACCGTGCCCTCGAGCTCAATTGCTTCTTGCTTCGCCATAGAGACACTGGTGAGGGGAGATCGGCGAGCGCGCACGCCCGCGGGGACATATGTTGGAGCCAAGGTTAACCGATCCGGTCGCCACATGCAACGTAACTCGTTGTCAATTCAGGGCCCCGGCGCTGTCGCGCCCGCGGCGTCGACGGCCCAGCGTCCGCCGTCGGCGCCGCTCGGCGGGCCGCCACCGGGGCGCCGACTCGGTGCCCGTCCCGACCCGGCGGCGGCGATCCGGCGCGCGTGGCGCATCCTGCGCCCCTGGCCGGGCGGCCGCACTCTCTTCAGCCTGCTGCTCGGACGGCGCATCCCCTACACCGGGTCGATCCGCCCCTATGTCGTCGCCCTCGACCCCGGCGCCGCGCGGGTCCGCATGCGTGACCGCCGCCGGGTCAGGAACCACCTCGGCTCCGTCCATGCGATTGCGCTCGCCAACCTCGCCGAAGTCACGAGCGGTCTCGCGCTCACGGCCGCGCTGCCGCACACGGTGCGGGGCATCGTCGTGGGCATCACGATCGAGTACACGAAGAAGGCACGGGGGACGTTGACGGCCGAATGCCAGTGCGTCGTGCCCGAGGTGGTCGACCGGATCGAGCACCCGGTCACGGCCACGGTTCGCGACCCCGCGGGCGACCTGGTCGCCACCGCCACCGTCCGCTGGGTGCTCGCGCCCCGCTGAGCGCCGCCGCGCTCCGATTATCTTTCCGGCGTTGGCGCCGATGTCCAACCCGCTGACGAGGAGGTGATCCCTTGCTATCTCGAACTGGTGATAAGGGCTATCGTGAGAGGGCCCGGCACGTCGCTATCCGATAGCCGCTTACGGCACCGGACGGAAAACGGGGGCAGATGACCCACACGGGTCGTCTGCCCTTGTCGCTCCCCTCCTGAGGCGGTCGCGGTGCTGGCTGTCCAGGGGGCGTCGGCGCCCGACTCGCGACAGCCCGGTATTGCGGCGCCGGCGCGGTCGCGGACTCCGGTCGCAACAAACTCGATGCGGAAGAGCGAGGTGGTCGGCAACACGGTTGCACAGGTGACGACGCCCCCCAGCGCCCGCGCCGCCGAGAGGAGCGCGCCGATCTCGGTCCCGGCGATCGCCGGCGCGCGAGATCCATAGTGCGACGCCAGCAGCCAGCCGGCGGGATGTGAGGCTGCGCGGAGGCGCCGCATCTCGGCGTCCGACCACCCGGGATCGGGCGCCGCCGCTCGGGGAGCGTCGGCATAGTAGTCGTACGCAACGCCGCTCCCGATCCCGATCACCGTCGTCCGGCCGCGCTCGACGTACATCAGTGAGTCGGCGTCGTGGCCGAGGAGTCGTGGGCGCGACTGCGCATTCTCGAACGCCGGACCGGACGCGCCGGCGACGGCCGCCAACCATCGGAGGCGAGCCGTGTCGGGCGCCCGCCAATCCGTGCTGTAATAGATCCAGGCCGGGAGCGCCGCGGCGTAGACGTACACCGGCTCCTCGGGCGGTGCGGCCGTCACGACCCGCGCGAGATCCCGGGTCGGCTCGTATGCGGGTTGCACCCGAGCGAACCAGTCGCGTGCGCTGTGCGCGCCGGCGAGCAGAACCGCGACCACCAGCGCCGCGTGCGCCTGGCCCCGGCGCCTGACGGGCATGTGATCCACCAACGCAACGGCGGCAGCGGCCAGGATGAGGATCAGGAGCGGCGTCACGAACAGGTCGACCCGGCCGGCGAGCGGATACAGACCGGCGCAGGAGGCGCCGATGAGGAGGACGTACGGCAGCCCGATCGCCGTCGCCGTGGCCGGACCCGCTCGATGCCAGAGCGCGGCGAGCCCGCCCACGAGTATCACGGCGACGATCAGCAGGAGCGCATGCGTCGCTCTGCCCCCGGGGACCAGCGGGACACCGCTCCACGTCTCCAGAACGGCGCGCGCCGCGTGCCACTTCCAGCCGGGTGCGCCCGGCCGGATGAAACCTCCCTGCCAGAACCACCCGAGATACGCATTGCCCGCGACCGGGTGGTACGAGGTCACATACAGGGCGCCAAAGACCAGCAACCAGGCAGCCACCGCCCCGCCGACCCAGGCGCGCGCCCCGCGACGAATGAGGAGCGCCACGCCGACCCCGCCAACGACGAACGCCGCCGGCTGGGAAAGCCAGAGTGCACCGGCGCCGGCGGCGATGACGACCGCGCGCCGTGCGGGCGTATCGCCTCGCGTCGCGAGCGACGATCCGGCTACTCCGATCAGGAGCACGGTGACGAACGCATCGATCCCGTACGGTTTGGCGGAGTATCCGGCGTACTGGATGAGCAGTGGTGACGCGGCGGCGAGCAGCACCGCGATGAGTGCCTCACGCGCGCCGAGCAGCCGCCGAGCGACGACCCACAGCGCCGGGAGCAGCAGCACACCGGCGACGAAGGGGAGGGCGCGCAGCGCGTACTCGCTCATCCCCGCCACGCGCGTGATCACCCGGTCGGCCCACAGCAGCGGCACCGGCGCGGTCTGCTCGAACGCCAGTGGTCGCGTGAGCTCGGCCAGGGAATGCCAGCCGATGTTGATGCCAAGCCGCGCATCGTCGATGAAGAGCGACCAGTTCGACAGGTACCCGGCCGCACGGACCGTGACTCCGGCGGCGATGATCGACACCGCGACCAGCGCGACGTGCGGAAGGCGCACGGTGACCGCGTACGGCCAGCGGAGCGCGGGGACACGCCACGTCGCCTGCCGAACGCCGACCCACGGCTCGAGCCCGCTCATGACGGCGCGCACTCAGCATCGCGCATGCCGGAGTGCCTGACATGGCGCGAGGGGCCTGCTACGGCCGCCGGCCGCGCAACCCGGGTCCGAAGGGCCCGAGCGCGGAGGGCCACGCTCGGATACCGCCCGGCGATGCGGGGCGCGGCGGCCGACACGTCGTGCGTGGCATGCGCACGACCGGGACGGGGCGTCACATCTGCGCCCCAGACGGGGCCGGTCGACGGTGAGCCAGCCGTCGCCGGCCCGGGTCAGCTATGCTCGCGAGGCATCGCGGCGGGAACGACCGGAACGGTACGCTTCGCGCCGCGCCGGATGATCGCCAGTCGCGTCGCCGTCCCGATGCGCTCGGCCGTCAGCGCCCGATGCAGGTCGTCCACGTCGGCGACCGGAAGGTCCTCGATCGCGACGATCACGTCGCCACTCCCGAGCCCTGCCTGTTCCGCCGGGCTCGACGGCTCGACGGCGGTGACCAGGACGCCGCTCGCCGCCGTCAACTGGAAATCGTGCACCGTGCGCCGCCCGAGCCGGACGGTCTGACCACCGATGCCCAGATAGCTCCGCGCGATGTGCCCGTCGCGGATGAGTCCCGCCGCCACTTCGCGGGCCGTGTTCCCTGGAATGGCGAAGCAGATTCCCTGCGCGGGCACGATGACGGCGCTATTGACGCCGACGACCCGTCCACGCGAGTCGACCAGGGGTCCGCCGGAGTTCCCGGGGTTGAGCGCGGCGTCGGTCTGGATGACGTTGTCGATGATGCGCCCCGAGGCCGAGCGCAACGAGCGGCCGAGCGCGCTCACGACACCGGCGGTGACCGTGTACTGGAACCCGTACGGGTTGCCGATCGCGATCACGAGCTGTCCGGGCCGCAGTGCGGCCGAGTCGCCGAACGCCGCGGCCGCGAGACCGGGCGCGCCGATGCGGATCACCGCCAGGTCGGTCGGCGGATCATCGCCGACGAGCGTCGCGTCGACCTCGCGCCCGTCCGAGAGCGCGACGTCGATCCGCGTCGCGCCGTGCACGACGTGGCTGTTGGTGAGGATCAACCCGTCCGGGGTGAACAGGAACCCCGAACCGCTCCCCATCCCCCGCCCGCGCCGGCCCGAGCCGCCGGCGCGCGGCCCACGCACGTCGATTTTCACGACCGCCGGGCTCACGCGCTCGGCGGCGGCGATCACCGCCTTCGAGTAGGCGTCGAGAATCGCGGAGTCCGGCTCGCCGGCGGCGACGGCCGATGGAGTGTCACCGCCTCCGACCGGGTCCCCGATGACCTTCGAGTGCTCGTCCATCGATTCCTCCGATCGCGTGGTCCGGCGTGGGGCGTGGGTGCTCGTGGGGCAGCGCCCCGTCGGGCGCACCCCTTCGGGCGCGGCGTTCCGGGTCTCCGCCCGCCGCGCGCGCGTGCGGTCGCGAGCCTGGACGCAGGCTATGCCCCGGGCGTCCGCCACGGCATTGGCCGAATGGGGGACCGAGGGCTCGGCCGCCGCACGGCGACGCGGTAACTTGTTGCACCGCGTTGCGCCCCACCGCCGGCCGGCGGCAGGGACCCACGCAACCGCGGGCCGGGGGGTGCTCCCGGTCGTTCTCCTATGCCTGGGTCCGCGTGCATGGCTCCAACGCCTCCGCCCGCCACGTCGGCGGGCACTTCACCGCCCCCCCATCGAGGGGCAGCCGCCCGACAACTGCGCGCGATTCGTGGCGCCGTCACCGTCGACCACGACGAGCCGGAGGCGATCTACCGGGCGACCCGCGACCTCCTGTCGACGATCGTGTCGCGTAACGCGATCGAAGCCGATGACATCATCAGTGTGATCTTCACCGTCACGCCGGACCTGACCAGCGCGTTCCCAGCCCTGGCGGCCCGCCAGATGGGGTGGCTCGATGTCCCCCTCCTCTGCACGATGGAGATTCCGGTCCCCGGCGCGCTCGGCCGCTGCATCCGCGTGCTCCTCCACGTCGAGTCGTCGCGCTCGCGGGCCGGCATCGAGCACGTCTACCTGGGCGCCGCCGAGGTCCTCCGTCCCGACCTCGCGATCTGACGAAAGGGACTCGTGTGGCCACGACGGGCCGTCACCACGCCGGCCATTGGCGTTCCCGGCGCCCACAGGCGACGGCGGCCCGTGATCCCGCCGCCGCCGTTGCCGTTCCCGGCGTCGCCGTATCCACGTTTGCCCGGGTGGCCGCGGGACGCGGGGCCCGCGCGAAATGCCGGGCCAGGCATCGGTGCGGGATGCAAGGAGCGGGCGGCATGAATGCCGCCCCTACGGGGCGCGCACGTCGCCCTGGGCCCACGACGGCACCATCATCCCGCCGGTCGT
>JAJPIS010000114.1 GCA_021324635.1 Gemmatimonadota bacterium | reverse complement strand
CCCCCTCCCCCCTCCCCCCTCCCCCCACGACCCTCCCGCCCACCACTCTCCGCCATGTCGCACGACATCTCGCGCCGCGAGCTCCTGCGCGCGGCCGGCGGCGCCACCTTTCTGGCGCTCGTCCCGACCGGTCTTCACGCCTTCCCGTTCGTCCTGCCGGCCACGGTCGACGCCGTTTCCGGCCCGACGCCGGCCCGCGATGCGGCGGGCGGCCAGCCGGCGACCGCCAGCCGCGAGCCGCTCCTGTTCACGGCGCTCCCCTACATTCAGCCGGGCCCGGGCAGCGCCCTCGTGCCCGGCGCCGAGTCGATGGTGATCGCGTGGCAGACGGAGTCGCGGCCCGCCGAGTTCACCGTGGAGTACGGACCGACCACGCGCTACGGGCAGCGTGCGCCGGTCACCTCCGTGACCCGCCCCGGCCCGGCCGGCATCGCCGATCGGCGCTGTTACGCCGCCACGATGTCACGCCTCGATCTGGGGCGCACCTATCGGTACCGCGTGCGCGAGGGTGCGCGCACGGTGGTCGAAGGGTACGTCACGACCCGGAAGCCGCGCGGCATGCCGATCCGCTTCGTCGCCTTCGGCGACAACTCGTACGGCGACCCCGGCCAGCGCGCGGTTGCCTGGCACGCCTACCGGTCGCGTCCCGACTTCGTCATGAACACCGGCGACAACGTGTACGAGAGCGGGCTCGACTCCGAGTACATTCGCTACTTCTTCCCGATCTACAACGCCGACATCGGCAGTCCTGCCAGCGGTGCCCCGCTCCTGCGGAGCGTGCCGTTCTACACCGTGCTCGCCAACCACGACGTGCACGGCAAGGACGGTGACGGGCACCCGGTCGCGGACTTCGGCACGTCGCCCGACGCGCTCGCCTACTACACGGCCCTGCACCTGCCGATGAACGGGCCCGCCGCGCCACCCAGCCGACGCCGATCGTGGGCGGCGTGGGCGGCGTGGGCGGCGTGGGCGGCGTGGGCGGCGTGGGCGGCACCGATGGCTTCCGGGCCTGTGCGGGCGAGCGGTATCCGCGGATGGGGAACTACTCCTTCGACTACGGCGACGCGCACTTCCTCTGTCTCGACTCCAACACCTACGTCGATCCGACCAGTCCGGGGTGGACCGAGTTCATCACGCAGGACCTCGCGGCGACCGACGCGCGGTGGAAGATCGTCGTCTACCACCACCCCGCCTTCAACGTCGGTCGCACGCACTATCGGGAGCAGCACATGCGTGTGCTCTCGCCGCTCTTCGAGCGAATGGGCGTGTCGCTCGTGCTCGCCGGCCACGAGCACGTGTATCAGCGGACCCGCCCCTTCACCTTTGCGCCCGCGGGCCCGGGCGCCGCGGCTGCCGTCGGGAGCGGGCATCGCCTCGTCCCCGGGACCTTCACGGTCGACACGTCCTTCGACGGCGAGACCGTCACGACCCCAGCCGGCATCATCTACGTGACGACGGGCGCCGGCGGGAAGGAGCTGTACGACCCCGGCTTCACCAACGCCCCCGAGCAGTGGCTGCACCCGGAGGATGGCGACGTCGCCTACAACGCGCGGATGTTCACCGACCTCCATTCGTTCTCGGTCGTGGAGATCGATGGCCCGTCGCTCACCCTCCGGCAGGTCGACGAGCAGGGGCGTGAGGTCGACCGCTTCCGCATCACCCGTGGCGCCTAGCGGCCGCCGATCGGCCCCGTCGCCCTCGTCACTGGGCGCGCTTGAGCTCCACGACCATCACTTCGATCGGCCGGTCCCCGGTGTTCACGTCGGAGTGGAGCTGGTTCGGCGGGTTCGCCGGCAGCCAGTATGCGCGCCCCGTCTGCCAATCGTGCGACTCGGCGGGCGCGCCCTCGGGCACGATCTTCATCGTGCCGCCGACGAGCGCCACGATCACCCGCGGATGATCGTGCCGGTGCGGCGCGAGCGGCGCGTTGGGCTGGACGATCGACTTCCAGACCCGCACTTCATCGTTCTCGAATTGCGGGATCCGCTGCGTCGCGCCGCGTGGCTGGACCGCCGGGGCGGCGGACGCCGTCACGAGCCCGGCGAGCACGACGATCCCTCGGCAGGCCCATCGGTGCGCCCATCGGTGCGCCCAGCGGTGCGCCCAGCGGGCGGACATTCCCTGCATCGATCGCTCCTGGTCGGTGTGGTCCGTGTGATCGTCGTAGGGGCGGCGTTCATGCCGCTCGCTGCTTGCCTGCCGCGCCAGGGGCGGGCGGCATTCGTGAGAGGTCGACCCCCCGCGAAAAGGTCACCGCTCCCGGCGCCGTCGGGAAGAGGCCGCCCACCCGCCGCCCCGGAGCGCGCACGATCCGCGCGCACTACGCGGACCCACTTGGCGCCCCCGCTTGGGCGCCGCGCGTGATCCGTGCGACCCGCGCTACGCGCGCGCCAGCGCCAGCCAGTGCGGGCTCAGGCCGAGGAGCGCCGGCTCGCGCTCGACGCGGGCGATGAGCGGCAGGAGGTGGTCGAGCGACGGGGGCACGGGCCAGTCGGCGCGGCCGGCGGCCGCGAGCACGCCCGGCCCCTCGACGGCCAGCAGATCCTCGAGTTGCCAGCCGGCGGCGGCGATCTCGTCCCGGAGCTCTTCGGGCGTGTGGAAGTAGGCGGTCGTGAAATACTGCGGGTTCCCGGTCGGGTTTCGGTGCTGGCCGCTGCGCAGGTCGGCGTCGAGGATCGGCCCGAACGCGGGGTCGGCCACGAGCCCGCGCCCGAGCCCGTCGACGAGCGACGCCCAGCGGGAGATCGCCGCCGCGACGAGCAGTCCACCGCCTCGCGCGACGCGGCGCGCTTCGGCGAGCGCCCGGACGCGGTCGACGCGGTCGGTCAGGTGATACAGGGGTCCCAGCATCAGCACCGCGTCGGCGCGGCCGTCCGGCCAGTCGAGCGTGCGCGCGTCGCCTGCCACGATGCTGGCGAGCCGCGCAGCTCCGGCCGCGCGGGCGTCGTCGGTCCGTCGCGCCTGCTCCAGATGCAGCGGCACGGGGTCGATCAGATGAACGGTGTAGCCACGATCGGCGAGCCAGAAAGCGTACGCGCCGGCGCCGCCACCGACATCGAGCACCGTCGCCGGCGGGGGCGGGAGCGCACGCTCGAGGATGGCCCGCGTGCGCGCGCCCTCGAGCGGCACCGGCGCCTCGCCGAGCCGCCCCTGCTCCATGCCGAGGGCATAGTACGCCTGCACGTCCGGGGACAGATCCGGCGACATATCCGGCTGCACGTCCTGGTGTATAGCACGGTGCGCGTCATGTCGCACGTCGCGGCCGTTGGGGCGGATCGGTCGTGGTGGCCGCGGGGCGCGGGCGGCCCCACGTCGCGCGCCCGTTCCGGTATCGGCGCGGGATGGCAGACCGGCGGATGGCATGAATGCCGCCCCATCGCCCGCCGGCGGTCAGGGGCGGAGCGCCGAGCACGGCGGAATCGCCGCACTCGCCAACTCGGCGGCCTCGAGTGGATCCATCGGATAGCAGTGGGCGGGTCCCGGGAACGCTCCCGAGCGCACATCGGCCGCGTAGGCCGCAAAGGCCTGCTCCACCGCCGCCCCGATCTCCGCGTAGCGCGCGACGAAGCGGGGCCGGATCTCCCCGACGAACGACCCCAGGATGTCGTGCGAGATCACGAGCTGCCCGTCCAGGTCGGGCCCCGCGCCGATGCCGTACACGAGCATCGACACCCGCTCCCGCACGTAGGCGGCCGCGGCCGGCGGCATCCCCTCGAGCAGGATGGCGAACGCTCCCGCGTCCTCGAGCGCCAGCGCGTCGTCCAGCAGTCGCTCGGCGGCCGCCCGCGTCGTGCCCTGCACGCGATAGCCCCCGAGCTGTCCCAGACTCTGCGGCGTGAGCCCCAGGTGGCCCATGACGGCGATCCCCGCGTCGGTCATCGCGCGGACGCGGGGCGCCATGCGCGCGCCCCCCTCGCACTTGACCGCGTCGCACCCCGCGGCGATGAACGCCCCGGCGTTGCGGATCGCCGCCTCGTCGCCCGGCTGATAGGAGAGGAAGGGCAGATCCCCGACCACGAACGCCCGCCGGGCGGCGCGGCAGACGCTGCGCACGAACACGATCATCTCCGACATCCCGATCCCGACCGTGGTCGGCAGCCCCATCATCGTCATCGCCGCCGAGTCCCCGACCAGTAGCATGTCGACGCCCGCCCGCTCGGCGAAGGTCGCCGTCGGGTAGTCGTACGCGGTCACGAACACCGCCTTCTCCCCCCGCCGGCGCATCGCCCGCAACGTCGCCTGCGAGACCCTGCGTGGCGGCGTGGATCCGGCCGGCGAGACGGCCGCGGCGGCGGGCGCCGGGGCCGGAGTCGGGGCCGGAGTCGGGGCGGGGGCGGGGAGTGGCTTCGCGTCGGGGGCTGTCGCGCGCATCGGTGGCTCTCGGGTGCACCAGGTGAGGTGTGGAGGCGTTCGGGTGAGGGGGGGACGGGGGAAGGGGGAAGAAGGGGAAGGGAAGTGAGCGACGGAGGCGGGCGTCGGACCGTCGGCGCGGCCACAAACGAGCGCGGCCCCCCGGGTATCCCGAGGGGCCGCGTGATCCGTATCGCTCGTGGGTGCCGCTACTCCATCGTCACTGGCCGCACCCCTGCATACGAGATCCTGCCGCCCCTCGCCGGCGTCGTCGTCATGGTCGTGCGCATGCTCGTGCGCATGCTCGTGCGCATGCTCGTGCGCATGCTCGTGCGCATGCTCGTGCGCATGCTCGTGCGCATGCTCGTGCTCGTGCGCAGGGCCGCGTGTGCTGGGGTGCGCACGGGCGGGCGCGGGTCCATGCGGGTCGGGGCGGGGCGGCGCATCGTCCGAACAACCTGTCCGCGTCGCCCCCGTCCGTCAATGGGGCATGGGGACGACCCGTGCTCGCATCGGGGTGGCGTGGCCGGGCGGGGCGGGCGTTGTATATTGGCCGAGTGGGCCGCCTCCTCCTGTCCTGGAGCGCCGCGCTCCTCTGCGCGACCAGCGCGCTCGCGGCGCAGACGCCGTCGGGCTGGCAGATCGTCCGGTCGCCCAAGCCGCTCGTCGACCGCGGCCAGGCCCCTGGACTGGGGGGCCAGTGCCGGGTCGCCGTCCCGCCCGACTGGGCACCGGGTCTCAGCTTCAAGTGGGCGACCAACATGCGCTCGCCGCCGGCCGCCAACCGGGGGGATGTGAGCCTGCGCGAGTTCTCGCCGAGTCGGTCCTTCGCCGACGCCAAGCGGGGCGTGACCCGCTTCAGCGCACCGGCGGCGGTGTTCGAGGACTCCGGCACGCGCTACTGGTACCGGGTCTCCGGGAGCACCACCGTGCTCACCGAATGGGAGGTGATCCGCGCCGGCCACCCGGTCTGCGCCGCGCACATCGGGTTCAACACGCCGGCGATGGAGCCGATCGCGCGCGAGATCGCGCTCAGCCTCCAGGGGACGGGCTGAGCGGCGGGCGCCCGAGTGCGGTCCGGGCGCCGGCCGGGCCCACCCGCCCGGGTCCACGGGCGATCGGCCACTCTGCCCGCCCCGAGCCCGACCATCACTCCCTCCCCCCTCCCCCCCTCCCCCCTCCCGCCACGTTCCCGTCCGGTTTCCGGCCGAGCGCGGCCGATCTGTCCGGACAAAAAGCCGTGTATGCCAAGCGCTTGTCATGCGCTTGGCTTTCGGCCTGACCGGCGGCCGTTCGCCATGCGTTGCCGGGCGGGGCGCCATGCGTCTTGTGCATGGCACCGCCTCGGCGGATGGTCCGGCGGGATTCGGTGCTGCGGCAGGCGCGGCGGGGGGAGTGGAGCGAGGGATGGCGAGACTCGATCGACCCCACTCCTCCCGACGCCCGCCGGCCACGTCGGACCCCGAATGGATGGAGGCGAGTCGTCATGCGGAGTCGCAAGGGTTTCACGCTGATCGAGCTGCTGATCGTGGTCGTCATCATCGGCATCCTGGCCGCGATCGCGATCCCGAAGTTCGCCAACACCAAGCAGAAGGCCT
>JAJPIS010000117.1 GCA_021324635.1 Gemmatimonadota bacterium | reverse complement strand
GGCGTGGCGGAGTCGGGGCTGCGGTATCGGTTAGCCCGGGCGCCCGATGCGCCGGACGGGCGGACGGATCGAGCCGCCGCGCTGGACGGGTGGGATGCCGTCGTCGATGCGGTGCTCGCGCGGTTCGGCGACCGGCGGGTGCTGGGGGGGGAGGGGACCGGCGAGTGCCGGCCCTACCTGCTCCACGAGGTGCTGCGCCGCGAGCACGGCTTCGGCGGGAGCTATCAAGCGATCCGGCGCTATCTCCGGCGGCGCTTTGGCGCGGCGCCGGTCCAGGCGATTCGTCGCGTGGAGACCCCGGCGGGGGTGCAAGCGCAGCACGACTGGTTCGAGTTCATGGGGCTCATTGCGGGGGTGGCCGAGCGCCTCTATGGGCTCATCGGCACGCTCTCGCACAGTCGGGCGACCTTCGTCTGGGTGAGCCGGACGATGACGCAGCTCGCCTGGCAGACGGGCCACTTGGCGCTCTTCCTCCGCTACGGCGGGGTGCCGCTCTGGATCCGCATCGATAACCTGACGACCGCGGTGGCGTCGGGCGCGGGTCCCACGGCGGCGCTGACGGCGGCGTTTCAGACCTTCGCCCGGACGTGTCGCTTCACAGTGGATCCGTGCCGGGCCGCGACCCCGACGGACAAGGGCAAAGTCGAGCGCCAAGTCGGCAGTGCGCGGACCGCATTCGCCGAGCTCTTCACGCAGGACTGGCCCACGCTCGCGGCCTTTCAGGCCGGCCTCGACGCGCGGTCCGCCGAGCTGCACGAGCGTCGGCGCTGTCCGGCCACCGGGACCACCGTGGCGGCCGCGCTCGTGGCCGAGCGCACGGCGCTGCAGCCGGTGCCCATGCTCGGTGAGCCCTTTGATTGCGTCGTGGCGCGGCGTGTCACACGCGACTGTCTCGTCTCCTTCGAGGGGCGCCGCTATAGCGTGCCCTTTGCGTGGGTCGGCCGGACGGTCGAGGTCCGGGGCACGGCGCATCACGTGGTGATCCACGGCGCGGGCCAGGAATTGGCGCGCCATCCCCGGGGCACCCGTGAGCGCCTGCTGCTCGAGCCCACGCACTACGACGGACCCTCGACAGCGACGGTGCGCGCGCCGACCCCGCTCGGCCGGCGCGCCCAGCTCCAGCTGGCCGCCGTGCCGGGACTCCCGCCGACGGTGGGGCGCCCGCTCGCCGCCTACGTGACGCTCGTTGAGGAGGCCTGCCGATGAGCGCCGCGGCCACGGGCCCGAAGGCGAGTGCGCCGCCGCCGAAGGGCACCATCAGCTTGGATCCGATCGCGGCGAAACTCACCGCGCTGGGGCTCGAGTACCCCGCGACGCACTTGGCCGAGCTCCTGGAGGACGCGACCCGCGAGCAGCTCGCCCCGCTCGTCTTCCTGGATCGCGTGCTCACCGGGGAGCTCGAGCGCAAGGACGAGCGCCGCGTGACGACGATGCTCAAGCTCTCGGGGCTTCCGCCGGGTAAGACGCTCGAGGGCTTCGACTGGAGCTTTCAGCCCAAGGTCGATCGCCGGCAGATCGAGACGCTGGCGACGTGCAGCTACATCCGCGAGCGGACTAACTGCTTGTTTTTAGGTCCCCCTGGTGTCGGGAAAAGTCACCTGGCGTCCGCGCTCGGCGTCCAGGCGATCAAGAACGGCTTCTCCGTCTCCCACTTCGTGCTCGATGATCTCATGCACGTCTTGCGGGCCGACGCGGCGGTGCCGCCGGCGCGACTCCGGGCCCGGCGCTACTTCAACTGCGCCCTGCTCATCATCGACGAGGTCGGCTTTCGGCCGCTGGACCGCAGTGAAGCGAACCTGTTCTTCCGACTCGTGTCGGCGCGCTACGAAAAAGGCTCGATTCTCCTAACCTCGAACAAGCACGTGCGGGACTGGCCGGAAGTCTTTGCGGGGGATGAGATCCTCACCACCGCGATTCTCGACCGGCTGCTCCATCACGTGGCGGTCATCCACATTGACGGGCGGAGCTACCGACTGCGCGAACTCGGCGCGCTGCTCGGCCCGCGGCCCGACTCCGGCATGCACCCCCGGGACCAAACAGGAGGGAAAGCACCACTCACGACGTAACCCCGTCCGCGCGAACTTGCCTGTTCAGGTAGTGCGCGAGTTTGGGTGATCTTGCACAAGGGGCGGCCAGGATGGCCGCCCCCCCGAATTTTCTCGTGCGGACGACTGAAGGTTCCGCGGCGAACGGCGCGGCGAGAAATCACAAACACCACGACGATCGACTGGGACATCAGATGTGTGATACGCGACGGAGACGTGCACGCCCGCTCTGTGACCGCGTGCAGGGACGACCGAGTGCTCCGACCCGCGCCCGGCACGGAGCCCTATGCCCGGCTCTGCCCTGTCTCCCCCGACTTTTTCCGCACCATGGGGGATGACGCTCGTGCGCGGCCGCACGTTTACCGACGACGAGAACCGACTCAACGCGGTCCGGGTGCTAGTGATCAACCACGCCCTGGCAGACCGCTACTTCCCAGGGCAGAACCCGATCGGGCAGCACCTAACGTCCGGGTTCTTTCACGGCGGTTCCAACCCTGACAGCGCTGTGCATCCCAGCGGGGAGATCATCGGCGTCGCGGGCAATGCGTATTACGAATCGCTCAAGACCAGGCCCGAGCCAGCGACGTTCCTCGACGAGGCGCAGCTTCGCCACCGCCGCCGGGCTGCGGCTGTTGGGGCAGTCGCCGCAGAACTCGGCCCCCACGGCGCCGGAGCAGTTGTGAGGGTGACGACTTCGGGTCGTTAGCACCTATCCCGCCTACACCGCGCCGGGTTAGGAGATGGCGGGAAAAGTCACTTCACCTTTTTACGGGTGCGTGACTGTGGGTCGTCCAGATTTGGTCGCATCACAAATCTGTCCGTGATCGCGGATTCGAGAGTCAGGCATTGTAGCGCTTTCGCGGATTACGACCTATTACCTCGCGCGCGATCTTCTCTCGCAGCGACATCGCATCGGCTATCGGATCGTACCTGCTTCCAGGCGAGGTACGCGCGCCTGGCTTGACCGGCAAATCGCCACGGCGGATGCGCGGTGAG
>JAJPIS010000027.1 GCA_021324635.1 Gemmatimonadota bacterium | reverse complement strand
TGGGGGTGGGGGTGGGGGTGGGGAGGCGGGAGGTGGGGGGAAAGGAAGCGCCCCCTCGGCGCACACTCCCGCTCTCTGACGCCCGAGCCCCGCGCCTCGAAACACCCCCCGGCCACCAAAGGAACGGTCTTTTTTCGATCGTGGCTGGGGCAATCGCTTTGCGATTGCCCCAGCCACCGGGAAAAGCACCCACCGGGCTGGATGATGGCACCGCCGGCGCGTGGTCGCGCGGGGCCACGCCGGCGGGTCGCCAGGACGCGCCGGTGGCCGGTCCCGGGCCTCCGGCGAGCGTCCCCTGAGCATCCGCTGAGCATCCGCTGAGCGTCCGCCGGGCGTTACAGCCCCCTCCGCAGGGCGTCTTCACCGCGAGGAGGCTGCATGTCCGCGAGCGAGAGCCTGGCGTCACCGATGACCACCTGGGAGCAGTGCCACGAAGCCGGGCGCCGGCGGTTCGCCGAGGGTGACGCCTCCGGCGCGGAGCAGGCGTTTCGCAGCGCGATCGCCTTGGCCGAGAGTCCGGGCGGCGACCCGCTCCAGCTCGCGTCGAGTCTCAGCAGCCTGGGTCAGCTCAAGTACCAGCAGAAAGAGTACGCGGAGGCGGAGGGGTGCTTCCGCCGCTCGCTGGAGCTTCGGGAGGGTGCGCTCGGCGGAGACCACCCGACGGTGATCAGCGGCATCAACAACCTGGCCGCGTTGTACGTGGCCCGAGGCGCGCTGGATGATGCCGAGCCGTTGCTCCAGCGGGCGATGGGCGTGACGCTTCGGCGCGTCGAGGCGACGCAGGCCGAGCTCGCGGTCAACCTGAACAACCTGGTGCGGCTCTACGTGAAGCGCGGCGACTATCCGCGCGCCGAGCCGCTCCTGCTCCAGCTCCTCGCCCTCAAGCGGCCGCTCGGTCCGGAGCACCCGGACGTCGCCGCCGTGCTCGTGACATTGGCCAAGCTTCGGCTCTCGATGGGGCAGGCCGAGTCGGCGGAGCGGCTCTGGCGCCGCGTGCTCGCGGTGCGCGAGCGCACACTCGCGCCCAACGACCCGATCCTCGTGTCGACAATCGAAGGGCTCGCCGAAGCCTGCGGAGCGCAGGCGAAGACGGCGCAGGAACTGGCGCTCCGGGAACGCTCACTGACCCTCCGGTCGGCGGTCGTGGGCGAGGACCACCCCACCTTGCAGCCACTGCGGGCGCGGATCGCGGAACTGGTCCGCATCATCGATGGCGGTCCCGCATCAGCGCCGGAGCCTGTACTCACCGCGGCACCCACCGCGGCACCCACCGCGGCACCCATTGCGGCACCTGCCACGGCACCCGCGGCGGCGCGTGCGGCGACCCCGGAGCCTCCGACCAATGGTACCCGGGCGAATCGGCGGCCGCCGCCGAGCGCCAGTGCCGTCGGGGGCGTCGGGGGGATCACCGGCATCATTCCGACCGTGATCCCCGAGCCTGCGGCGGCCGAGGTCGCGGTTGGCCGGATGGCCAGCGGTGACCGTCCGGTCCTCCTCCCCACCCCGGCCGGCCCGGTACCCTCCATCGCGACCACGCCATCGCGCGAGTCCTGGGCCGACGCGGAGCACGCCGCCGCACAGCACGCAGGCGCACAGCACGCAGGCGCACAGCACGCAGGCGCACAGCACGGGAACGCACCGAACCCACCGAACGCACCGCACGGACACGATGCACATCGTGCCGACGACGTGCGCGTCCCCGACGTGAGGCCCGCCGACGTGCGCCCCACCGATCCGCGCGATCCGTGGGCCACGCGTGATCCGCGAGAGTCGGCAACGGAGGCGGCCCCCGCCGCGGGCACCGACGCGGTCACCGCCGGGATCACGGACGCGGACCGTCGGGGCGAGCCGGCGACCGCGATTCCCGCGACCAGCGCTGCGTCCACCGCTCCCGTCCGCGCGGCGCCTGGTGGGGCCCTCGGCGCCGGCTCGCCATCGGGAGCAGCGGCGGCGCCGGCGGCATCGGCGCCCGGGACGCCGGACCGCGCGCCGAGCGACGTCCGCGTGAAGCGGAAGCTACGACTGGGCGGTCACGCCGGAGCGTCCGAAGGCGGGCGCGGTAAGGGGATCGGACTCGCGATCGCGGCGACGGTCGTCTGCATGGCTGCCGGCCTCGCCGTCTTCCGCGGGCGGTGGCACCGCGAGCCCGCCGCGGCCGCGGGTAGCGCCGCGCAGGACAGTGATAGCGCGGCGGCCGCGACGCCTCCCGAGGCAGCTCCCGGCACGCCTGGAAGTCCGGAGGCGGGGGTGCCAGATGCGCCCGCGGGAGCGCGGGTGGCGCGCGGCGCCACGCGTGCCGAGGGGGCGGGCGGGGCGGGCGGGGTGAGCGGAGCGTCCGCGCCGGACCGTGCGGGCAGCCCGGCGGCCGAGTCGACGCCGGGTGCGTCACTCGCGTCGGCGACGCAGACGCAGCCCGGCGGCCCGTCCGCGAGCGGCGCGGCCGCGCACGCGCGCGCCGCCGCGAAGGCTCCCCCCGCGCAGCATGCCAGGGACGCCGCGCCCGGCGCGGCGTTCCGCGTCCCCTCGATCAACCTGGACGCGGCCACGCGATCGGTCGACCAGGCGGTGAAGCAGAAGCGCCCCTAGCCGACGCGCGTCGCGCCCGCGGCGGGCCGCCGGCGCCGTGCGCTGTGAGGCGATCAACGCGAGGCGCGGGGTGGCAGAGTCTATGCGGTTGAGCGTCACTCAGAGCGGCCGCCGCGACCTCCGGTCACGATGGACCGACAGCCGTTGTGCTCCATTGTGACGCATTGTGATCCACGCCACAGATGAGACCTGGTGTTTGCGACACCGACGTGGGCGCTGCATTGCCGCGCGGCGGCCCGGAACGTTTCTTTCTCGTAAGTCGGATCTTCTACCCGGTTGGAGTGGTCCAAAGCTGCAGCTCCGGCGAGCTCGGCCGCCGGCCCCCGGCCCGCTATGTCACCCACCCCACTCCTGACGATCCCCACGACTCAGCTCTGGCTCGGCGGCGCCGCCGTGATCGCGGTGCTGGGTGCGGTCGTGCTCGTGCGTGTTGGCCGGCGCTGGCATGAGGCGCGCTCGGCGGCGGCGCTCCCGCCGCCCCTCCTGATCCCGGTACAACGGCGCGGGATAGGACCGTCGGCCCCATACCCGGCGCGACCGGGGCTCGACGCGCCGAGCGGTTTGCCGGGGATCGGCGCCGACGCGCTGGCCGGCACGGCGGCAGCGAGCGTGGCGGCCGGGATGACGAACGGCGCCGGCGGCACCCTCGCCAACGGGGCCGGTGGCGCGTTCGCCAACGGCGCCACCCCGCACCCGCCCATGGGACCACCGGTCGGACAGGCGGGCCCGCGCGCTGCGGCCGCGCAGGGCACGGCCGCGCACAGCGCAGCGGCGCCGAGCGCATCGCGCGCGGCGACCGGCGGCGGGAGCAACGGGGTTGGGGCCGCGGCACTCGGCACGCCGCCGGCGCCCACAGCGGGCGGGGGGGGCGGGGGCGGCGGGGGCGGCGGGGGCGGCACCGTCACCCGCAGCAACACCGACAGCACCGAGAAAGTCGTGCACACCATGCCGCCCATGGACGGCACCCTCCAGTTTCTCCCGGGGCGGCTCGAGATCCTCGACGGCGAGACACCTGGCCGGGACATCCGCTTCGTGCGGACCTGGGGGGAGGTCCCCGAGATCAGCTTCGGCCGCGTGAGCGGTCCTCCCTATCGCCACGTGCAACTGCGCTCCCAGACGGTGAGCCGCCAGCACGCGCGCATGCAGTACGTCGACGGACGCTGGAAGCTCACGAACCTGTCGCAGACCAACCCGGTCGTCATCAACGGACAGGCGCTCGACTCGGGGCACGGCAACCGCGTGCTGCGTGACGGCGATCACATCGAGATGGGAGAGGTGATCTTCCGGTTCCGGGAGCGATAGCTCGTGTCGCAGGACGCGACCCTGCTCGAGATCCGGGAGCTCGAGACCGAGTACGAGATTCTCGGTGAGTTGGGGCGCGGCGGGATGGCGATCGTGTATCTCGCCCGCGACCGGGAGCTGGGGCGGCAGGTGGCGATCAAGGTGATTCACGCCGCCGCCGGCGCCGACGAGGAGGCGGCCGGCCGCCAACTGATCGAGGCGCGGACGGTCGCCCAGCTCCAGCACCCCAGCGTGGTCGCGATCTATGCCGTGAAGCGGCTCTCGACCCTCGGCCTCGCGCTGGTGATGCAGTACATCCCCGGCCGGACGCTCGAGCGCGCGATGCAGGAGGACGGACTCTTCACGCCCGAGCGTGCCGAAGCGGTGCTGATCGACATCGCCGCGGCGCTCGCCTACGCGCACGCCCGGGGCGTGATCCACCGCGACATCAAGCCGGACAACGTCTTCCTCAACGACGAGACCGGGCGCGCGCTCCTCTCGGATTTCGGCATCGCGCTGTCCGCCGAGCAGACCCAGGATCAGGCGGACCTGATCGTCGGGACACCCGCCTACATGTCGCCCGAGCAGATCGACGGACTCGATCTGGATGGTCGGAGCGATGTCTTCAGCCTGGGGCTCATCGGGTACGAGATGCTCACCGGCCCCAGACCCGGCGCCGAGGAGAGTGTCTCCGACGTGATGTTCCGCCAGAAATTCGAGGCGCTCCCGCCACTCGGCGAGCTGCGGCCGGACATCCCGCGGCGCCTCGCGGCCGCGATCGATCGTGCGGTGGTCAAGAAGCGGGAGGATCGGTGGCCCACGGCGGCCGCGTTCCTCGAGGCGCTCACCGATGACGAGTGGGTGCCGACCGAGCCGCCCGGCGGAGCCGAGGCGGTCGGCCCCAATCGCGTCGCGGCCCATCTCACGCCGCATGCGGGCCGGACACCTGGCGCGGCGGCGCCACTCCAGACGATGGAGTACCGTCGGGAGGCCGGCGCACCGGGGGCACGGGCCGGCCGGACACCGCACGATGTCCCGCGCCAGACCCCGCGGCGTGCACCGCGCGCGCTGGCGCCGCCGGCGGTGCGCAGACGGTTCGTCGCCCTCTGGCTGCCGCTGCTGCTCGCCGCCGGCGCGGCCGTGGCCGTGGTGGCCACCTATCCGCGCCTGATTCGCGGCCGCGACTGGCGCCGGCTCAACCCGCTCATCGGGATTGCGCAGCGGCGCGCGACGGCCGACAGCCTGGCGCGGGCCCAGGCGGCGATGATCTCGGCGCTGCGTGACTCGAACGCGCTCGTCGTCGCCACCGCCGAATCGGCGGCGGACGCGGCGAAACGTGCGGCCGACAGCGTGCTCGCGGCCGGCCGGGCGCGCCCCGAGTCGAGCGCGGGCCGCCGCGGCACCGGTGCGGCGGACTCGCTGTCACGGATGTCGGGCGACGCCCGGCAACCGACGTCCGTCCCGCTCGGACCGCCCGCGCCGCCAGGGCGCGCCGCCGCCGTCGAGGCGCGTCCCCCCGGTGCCACCTCGGCGTCGGCCGCGCCAGGGACGCCGTCCCGCCCTCCCGTGCGCCCGCCGCCGGCCGCACCGGAATCCGCGGCCCGGCCAGCCCGCGAGAGCGCCGCCGGGTCGAGCCTGCCGCCCATCCACGTGCCGAGCCCACCGAGCGTCGTCGCGGGCGGCACGCACACGTGCGCGCTCGCACCGGACGGGGCGCTGTCCTGCTGGGGTGGCGACGACCGCGGGCAGTTGGGAATCGGCAGCACCGCCCGGCGGCCCTCACCGACCCGTGTGAGCGGCGATCTCGCCTTCGAGCAGGTCTCGGTGGGCATCTCCCACTCCTGCGCCGTGAGTCGCACCGGCGCCACATACTGCTGGGGCGCCAACGACTTCGGGCAACTCGGGGACTCGGCCACGGCGTCGCAGACCTCGCCGGCGCGGGTCGCCGGCGGGCACAGCTTTCGCGTGGTAGCGACCGGGACGGCGCACAGCTGCGGCCTGACCCGATCGGGCGAGATCTGGTGCTGGGGGCGCAACCTGTACGGTCAACTCGGGAATGGCAGCACGCAGGACCAGAGCGCGCCCGTGCCGGTGGAAAGCTCGGTGCGATTCGTGGCCCTCGCGGCCGGGTGGAACCACTCGTGCGCCCTCGACGAGGTCGGCCACGCCTCCTGTTGGGGGCAGAACGCGGCCGGACAGCTGGGCGACGGCACGAACATCGTCCGGGCGGTGCCGACGCCCGTCGCCGGTGGGCTCCTGTTCCGCGCGATCGCCGCGGGCGGCTCGCACACCTGCGCGCTGACGGTCGAGGGCCAGGCGTACTGCTGGGGCAAGAACGGCGCGGGGCAGCTCGGAACGGACGATGGCCGCGACCACAATGTGCCGGTGCGCGCGGCGACGGGGCAGGCATTCACGACCATCACGGCGGGGGGTGTGCATACCTGCGCGCTGACCCGCAACGGCGACGCGTACTGCTGGGGGCGAAACTCCTATGGGCAGCTCGGCGACGGAAGCACGACCGACCACGGCGCGCCGGTGAAGGTGAGCGGCGGGCTCTCGTTCGTGAGCATCCATGCGAGCGGCGCCCACACCTGCGCGACCGCCGCGAGCGGCGGCATCTACTGCTGGGGCAACAACAGCGACGGGCAGCTCGGCGACGGGACGACGGCCGACCGATCGGTGCCGGTGGCGGTGAATGGCGGCCGGTAACCGATGCGTGCACGACGCGCCGCGCGGCGCCGCACGGAGGTCCGCCCGGACCCCCCCGCGGATGCCCGCGCGGATGCCCGTACGGATCACCGCGCGCACCCGCGCGGGCCTCGCGGTCGGCGCGGTCGCGATCGGGCTCGGCCTCGCGTGCAGCGGCTCCACGTCGACCGGGCCCGCCGGGCCGCTCCACGACATCACGCTCACCCCCGACTCGGCCGCGATCCCGATCGGCGGCACGCAGACGCTCACGGCCACCGGGCACGATGCCGCCGGCCGGGCGGTGACCGGACTGACGTTCTTCTGGTCGAGCAGCAGCGCCAGCATCGCCACCGTGACCCAGGGCGGGCAGGTGTCGGGAGTCGACACCGGGCAGGTCCGCATCGCCGCCAGCGTTCAGGGCGTCTCGGGATTCGCGACCGTTACCGTCACGCAGAAGCCGGTCGGCTCGGTGATCGTCGCCCCGTCGAGCGCCACCCTCCGCGTCGCGACCACACTCCAGCTCACCGACACCGTCAAGGACGCCTCGGGGACCGTGCTCTCCGGCGTGCCGGTGGCGTGGAGCAGCAGCGACAGCACGACGGTCGCGGTCGACCAGACGGGGCTGGTCACGTCGCGGAAGCTGGGGGTGGCGCAGATCAGCGCCAGCGCCGGCGGCAAGAGCGGGACGGCGACGATCACGGTCTCGAAGGTGCCGGTCGCGTCGATCAGCATCGCACCGTCCGCTCCGTCGGTCCCGGCCGGGCAGACGCTGCTGCTCAGCGCGACCACCAAGGACTCGGCCGGGGACATCCTCTCCGGCCGGGTGGTCCGGTGGCACTCGGAGACGCCGGCCGTGGCGACGATCGACTCGACCTCCGGCGTCCTCACCGGCGGCCACACCGGGACGTCCAGGATCACGGCGACGAGTGAAGGCATCTCGGCGAGCGTCACGGCCACGGTCACGGCATCGACGACCGTCGGCTCGGTGTCGATCACGCCCCACGCCGATACGATCGAGAAGGGAGACCAGCAGCAGCTCACGGCGACGGTGCGAGACCAGAGCGGCGGCGTCATCAGCCAGCCGGTGACCTGGTCCTCCTCCAACTCGCACATTGCCGCCGTCGACAACTCGGGCCTGGTGACCGGCGTCACACCCGGCCAGGCATCGATCATCGCGAGCAGTGGGGGCAAGGCGGACACCAACACGACGGTCGTGCTCGCACCCGTGGCCCGGGTGATCGTCTTTCCGACGCCTGACACGATCTACGGGAGCGCCGACGCCAACACCGTGCAACTCAACGATTCGACCAAGGACGCATCGGGCAACAACCTGCCGCAGCGGCCGGTCACCTGGTCGGTCTCGAGCGGCGGCGGCCTCGCCGGCGTCGGTGGGACAGGGCTCGTGACGGCGACCGACGCCGGCGCCGGGAGCGTGACGGTCACCGCGACGAGCGCCGACGGCCCGCAAGGGAGCGCGTCGATCACGGTCCTGGGTCACAGCAACAGTGGCAGCATCGCGCCGGTCGACAACCCCCAGCACCCCGACACGCTCTCGGCGAGCGGGGCGCCGGGCATGGGCACGCCGCCCTACGCGTCGGGCGATAACGCGGTGCTCACGGTGACCGACACCTACGGCAACACGATCACCGGAACCCGTCCGGTGACCTGGTCGAGCAGCGACCCGTCGGCCCTCGGCCTCAGCAACCAGTCGGCGAGTAGCGCGACGGTGACAGCGCTGAACAACGGCTCGCTGCCAGAGACCGTGACGCTCACGGCGACAGTCTCCGATCCCCACTCGTCGCATACGGTACCCGTGACGCACCAGATCGTCGTCATTCCATGACCGCTCACCGCCCCGCTCGGCGCCGGCTGGTCGCGGCGTGGAGCCTCGCGATCGCGAGCGGTAGCGTGAGTGGCGCCCTGACCGGCGCGGCGGGCGCGCAGGAGCTGGCGCTCAAGCGACCGCCGCTCACGGCGGTGACGGTGTCGTGTCCGACGCTGCCGGTCGTGCCCGCGCCCGTGCAACAGCAGGTGGATGAGGCGAACCGACTGGCGACGCTCGGCCAGGAAGCGGCCCTCGAGGGCGACCACGCCTCGGCGCGGAACCTCTTCGGTCAGGCGGCGCAACTCGACCCGCGCGACCCGCGCTTCGCGTACCGGTTGGGCCGCGAGGACGAGGAGCTCCATCTCCAGTCTGATGCCATCCGCGAGTACTGCCGATACCTCTCCCTCGCCCCGTCGGCGAGCGACGCGGCCGACATCAGCGACCGGCTCACGCGACTTCTGCCGGCGGCCACGATGGCGCATGCCGCGGTGATCGTGCGGCAGTTCCGGGCTGGCATCACGCACTACGATGCCCGCGACTGGCCCGGCGCGATCGCGGCCTTCGGCCAGGTCGTGACGGCCGGCCCGCCGCTCGCCGCCGCGGTGTACGACCGCGCCCTCGCGTACGACGCCAACGGCGACCGGGCGGCGGCGATCCGCGACTTCGACCGCTATCTCCAGCTGGCGGCGCAGGCGCCGGACGCCCCCGCCGTGCGCAACCGGGTCGACGCACTCCGCCGCGAGATCCCGAGCGCCACCACGGCCGCCCTGCTCGGCATCCTCCCGGGTGGCGGGCAGTTCTACACCCACCAGCCGCTGCTCGGCGCGGCCGTCGTCGCCGCCGTGGCAGGTGGCGCGGTGCTCGCGGCGCACTCGCGGACGGTGACGCGGGATACGATGTTCCCGGGCCCCTTCGGCGGCACGTACCCGGGCACGTACACCCAGCGGCAACACCCCGACGTCGCCGCGGGCGTCGGGATCGCCGCCGGCGCCATCGTGCTGGGCGCGATCGAGGCGGCGATCGTGGCCCATGGGCGCAGCGCCGGGCTATCGAGCGCCGACACGACGAGCGTCGCGCGCTCGGCGTTCCTGCCGCACGCCGGCCCCTTCGATGCCGAGCTCCCGGCGCTGGCGCAGGACGGGACCGGGCTCCGGCTGTCGTGGGGCATCCGGGTGAGTCTGCGGTAGGCCACGAACGGAGCACGCCCGCCGGCCCGAGCGGTCGCGCAGGCGCGCGCGTCGGCCCGAGGGGCCGGTCGCGACGTGCGGCCAGCCCCCGGGTACGTCCGGCGTCGCGCGGTGACGACGCTTACCGATCCGCTTCCGACCCCTCCTCGTCGTCCGACCCGCCGTCGGACTCCTCGTCGGGTTGGTCCTGCTGGTCTGGGAGCGTCTCCCAGGTGGTGGATCCACTGAGATTGCGGTTGTCCGCCGTGTCGCCGATCAGGCCTTCGGGGTTGCTCCGCTCGAGCGCCTCCTGCTCGCGCTCGACCTCGTCCCGGGGATGCTCGCGTTCCATGTCACACTCCGCGAAGTCGTGGGCTGTCGGGGCGTCGTAAGAAGCGTGCCGCGCGGGCCTCGCGCACGCCGCCTGCGATGTGAGCGGCCATGACCACCGGGATCCGACGCTTCGCTGCCCTGCTGCACGGGTCCGGCCAGTCGACGCTTCAGGCCGCAGCCCGATCGGCGGCCGGGCCCCCGCCCCGTGTCGACACGACCCATCACGCGCGGCCGCCGCTCGGCCAGCACGCGGCCGCCGTGCTGCACGACTCGCTCTCGTCGCTGCCGGATCGCGCCGAGGACTGGGTGACGCACGCGGCCGGCGCCGCCGTCCGCATGCTGCCCCGGATCGCGCTCGCGCTCGTGGTGGCGATCGTCGTGCTGCTCCTGGCGCGGCTCGGACGCCGCGCGGTCCGCCGCTATCAGGACGCAACCGGTGCGCCGCGGCGGGGCGACGGGCTCGGGCTCATGGGAGTGCTGGCCGCCGGAGCCATGGCCGCGGCGATCCTGGGGGCGGCGACGTTGGCGGCGGCGCTGCTCACCTTCTTCGTCTTCTACGTCGCCGCCCTGGCCGCGCAGCTCATCGGGGACCGGCTGTTCCGGCGCTCGTCGGTGGGGCCGGGCGCCGTCGAGCTGCTGCTCTCCGTCCTCCGAACGGCACTCGTCACCATCGGCGCGGTCGAGGCGCTGTCGACGATCGGACTGAACCTGACCGGCGTGATCGCCAGCCTCGGCATCGCCGGCCTGGCTGTCGGCTTCGCCGCGCAGGACACCCTCGCGAACCTGATCGCGGGGTTCACCATCCTCTGGGACCGACCGTTCCACGTGGACGACTGGATTCAGGTCGGCGAGGGCAGCGTGCCGGGCCGAGTCCGGCACCTCACCCTCCGGACGACCCGCCTCGAGACGATCGATCTGGGTGTCCTGATCATCCCGAACAAGGACATCACCGGGTCGCGCGTCTTCAACTACTCGTTGCTCGCGCAGGGCCGGCTCCGCCTGTTCGTGGGCGTGGCCGCGGACGCCGACATCGAACAGGCGCGGCGGGTCGTGCTCGACGTCGCCCGGGCGGACGAGCGGGTCGATCGGGCGACTCCGCCGGTCGTGAACGTCGTGGCGGCGAGCGACAGCGTGGCGACCCTCGAGCTCGTCGTCGCGACGCGGGACCTCGGGCAGGCGCGGACCACCCGCTCCTCCCTGCTCGAGGGCGTGCTGGCGGCGTTCCGCGCGCGGGGGCTCAAGTACATGGCCCCGAGCCCGCCGACCGACGCCGGGCGCGGCCCCTGGTAGAATTTTAGGCTTGGCTAATTATATTTTACGCGTGGAGCCAGCGAAAAGTCGAGCGAAGCTAACGGTGCCGCCGCCCGAGGCGGACGTCGGGCCACCGACCGTCGGGCGGCCGTGGCGCCGCACCCGGTTCGCACCCTCGCTCGCGGAGTCGTACCGGACGATCGTCGTCGAGGGTGGCTGGTGGCGCAAGGCGATCGCCTTCGCCGGCCCCGGTTACCTCGTCGCGGTCGGGTACATGGACCCGGGCAACTGGGCGACGGACCTCGCCGGGGGCTCGCAGTTCGGGTACACGCTCCTGAGCGTGATCCTGATCTCGAACCTGCTCGCCGTGCTGCTTCAGGCGCTGGCGGCCCGGCTCGGGATCGCCACCGGCCGCGACCTCGCGCAGGCCTGTCGCGACCAGTACGCGCCGGCGACCGGGTTCATCCTGTGGATCTTCGCCGAGCTGGCGATCGCGGCGTGCGACCTCGCCGAGGTGATCGGATCGGCGATCGCGCTCAACCTGCTCTTTCACATCCCGCTGCCGATCGGGGTCCTGATCACCGCCGCGGATGTCCTCCTCGTCCTGTACCTCCAGCACCACGGCTTCCGGCGGCTCGAGATCCTGGTGATCACGCTGATTGCCACGATCGCCCTCGCCTTCCTCTTCGAGCTCCTCGTCTCGCGGCCAGACCTGCACGGCGTGCTCGGCGGGTTCGTGCCGACGCCGCAGGTCGTCACCAATCCCGCGATGCTCTACATCGCGATCTCGATCCTCGGCGCGACCGTCATGCCTCACAACCTCTACCTGCATTCGTCGGTCGTGCAGACGCGGCGGTACGAGGAGACGGCGGGCGGACGGCGCGAGGCGATGCGGTATGCGGTGCTCGACTCGACCGTGGCGCTGACCTTTGCGCTCTTCATCAACGCCGCCATCCTCGTCGTGGCCGCGGCGACCTTCCACCGGTCGGGACACGTCGAGGTCGCCGAGATTCAGGATGCGTACAAGCTGCTGACGCCGCTCCTCGGCGTGACCGGGGCCAGCGCCATCTTCGCCCTCGCCCTCCTGGCATCGGGACAGAACTCGACGTTGACGGGAACGCTCGCCGGCCAGATCGTCATGGAAGGGTTCCTCGACATCCGGCTCCGGCCGTGGATCCGGCGACTCATCACGCGCGGCATCGCGATCGTGCCCGCGGCGACGGTGGCGATCCTGTACGGCGCCAGCGGGACGGCCAAGCTGATCATCCTGAGTCAGGTGGTGCTGAGCCTCCAACTGTCGTTCGCCGTGGTGCCGCTCGTACAGTTCACGTCCGACCGCGCGAAGATGGGCGCCTTCGTCAACCCGGGCTGGCTGCGGTGGCTGAGCTGGGGCGTGGCGGGGCTGATCGCGGCGCTCAACGGCTGGCTGCTCGTGCTCATTGCCCGGGGGGCCGTCTGATGCCGACGGGCGGCGCGACCACGTACACGGGGCCGGTCGAGGACTACCTCAAGGCCATCTACGAGCTGGAGCGGTCGACCGGCAGTGCGGCGACGACCGACATCGCGCACCGGCTCGAGATCGCCCCGGCGTCGGTGACCGGGATGATCCGTCGGCTCGCCGATCAACGGCTCCTCGACTACGAGCCGTACCGCGGCGTCCGGCTGACCGAGACGGGACTCCGGGTGGCGCTGCGGACGATCCGGCGCCATCGCGTGATCGAGACCTTTCTCGTCCGGGTGCTCGGGTACTCGTGGGATGAAGTCCACGCCGAAGCGGAGCGGCTCGAGCACGCGGTGAGCGACGCCCTGGTCGACCGGATGGCGGCGGCGCTCGATGAGCCGACGGTCGACCCGCATGGCGCGCCGATCCCGACGCGCGAAGGCACCGTCGACGAGGCACACTATGCCTCGGTCGAGGAGTTGGCGCCGGGCGAGCGGGCGCGTGTCGTGCGCGTGAGCGACGAGGATCCGGCGCGCCTCCGGTATCTGGGGTCGCTCGGGCTCACCCCGGGAGTCACGGTCATGGTCGCGGCGCGGGCGCCCTTCGATGGCCCCATCACGCTCCGCATCGGCAGTGGCCGTCGGGCGACCCAGCAGGTCGTGGGGCCGTCGCTCGCGCACTCGCTCCTGGTGGAACGCCTCCGGACGCCGCACAGACCGCCGCACCGGCCACCGCACCGGCCACCTCAGAGGCCGCCACACGGACCACCGCTCGGTCCGCCCGGGTAACGGCCGTCAGGGCACGCGGCGGCCGAGGATCATCTTCGCGATGAGGTGATCGGTCCCGCGCGTGAACCCTTCGCCGAGCCCGGCGTTGAACTCCCAGTGTGGGCCGAAGTTCAGGTTCACGGCGCCGAAGAGCTGGTGCTGTTGCGCCTGCACCGGGTCGAAGCCGCGGAGCGGCCCGACCGATCCGTAGTACTCGGCGGCGACATTGACGAACGGGGTGACATCGTACCCGACCGTTCCGGCCGGGGCGAACTCGAAACCCCGCGTCACGCCGGGGCCCCGGAGCGACCGCTCGAGCGCGGGGTTCACGCTGAGATACCAGCGACCGACCTGCCTGTCGATGATCGGCCGGATCTCCCAGGTCCACGTATCGGCCGAGACACGGGGACGTTGATAGCCGACCTCCATCGAGAGACTGACACCGACCGGCCACCCCCAGGACGCCGGCGCGCGGAGCCGTGGGCGGATGTGGTCGCCGACCCACTGCCATCCCTGGCCGGTGCGCGCGCTGGAGAAGACGTAGAAGCCGGTCTCGAACCAGGGCGTGAAGCCGTGCGTGATCTCCAGCGTCTCGTGCACCGCGCCCTCGGTCGGCCAGAGCGCGCCGTCCTCGGCGCGGCGGCCGTCGATCGTGTAGTTGCTGTGCAGCTCGAACATGGTGACGGCGGGCGCCACCGTCTCCGCGCCGTAGACCTGGATCTCGTAGTTGTCCTGCGCCGCCAGCCGGCCGCCCGACAGGGCGACACCGAGGGCGGCGATGGCGCACGTCCGGCGCCGTCGCGCCCGGGGACGCCCGCGGCGGGACGTTCGCGGCCGCACGTCGTCGTACAGGGAGATCACACACCGGCCGGGCGTCGCCCGGGGGAGTCGCTCGTGGTGCAAAGGGGAAGCCGGAGGCCGCTCGTCGTCATCCTCGCGGCATCGGTGCTGGTCCCGTGCTCTGCGCGTGCCCAGACGGCCGTGGATAGCGCGCCCACCCTGCGGATCGGGGCGCGCGCGCGCGCGTGGGAGCGCGTGGCGACGGACCTCGCGGTACCCGTCACGGGCATCGTGTCGCGGATCGGCACCGACAGTCTCGTGCTTCGCGCCGGCGGCGTGCGGCGACCGGTCGGCGTTCCGCGGGCCGCGATCCTCCGCGTCGAGGCGGGTGCCGGGCCGCACAGTGGCTCACGCGGCGCGGCGGCCTGGAGGGGGGCGGTCGTCGGTCTCGTGAGCGGGGCCGTGCTCGGGGTCATCGGGGGCGACATGGCTCGCCGCAACGCCCCCCGGTGGGGGCTCGCCGGAGCCGGCCTGGGAGCCGGCGCGGGCGCCGTCGTGGGTGCGATGGTACCGGGCGAGGCGTGGCGGCCGGCGAGTCTCCCGGTCGCGGCCGTCGCGGAGCGCTGACCGGGCCGTGCCCCGTTCACCCGCCGCGCGCCAGCGTCAGACGCTCCGCTCGAGCGCGGCAACGTAGCGGCGGACGCGGCGGGCGTTGGTACCGAGGTCGCTTCGCCCCACGCGAGACACGGATCGGACATCGACTCGGCTACCACGCTCCGTCGGCGTGATCCGGACGACGATGTCGTCCTTGAACCCGAACCAGCGGGTGGTGGCCGTCGCCTCGATGCGGCCGCCCGTCGAGTCGGCGGCGACGATCTCCCATCCCATGTTGCGGGCGGCGGCGAGCGCGACGCGGAAGGTCGAGCCGGGTGGGATCGGCAGCTCCGCGGGCGCGATGTCCGGGTACGCCGCCCGCTGGAGCGCGGCGACTGCCGGGCCGCCGTAGCCCGCCGAATCGGGAGCGCCCGCGCGCAGGGGCAGGATCGCCGAGAACGTCGGAGGGTTGGTGACGTCCGTCGTGATGTCGTGGATCGGCGGGACCTGAGACGCCCTGACTCGCAGGGCGGCGACGTACCCGAAGCCACCGAGGCCGATGATCACGCCGACCAGGGCGACGATGAATCCACGTCGCTGCGTCCCGGGCCGCGTGAGGATGGCCGCTCCGAGCGACAGGACGCCCCCGACCAGGGCCGTCCAGGCCCCGACCGCGAGGATCCGGAACGCGACGCCCAAGGACCATAGCGACGTGCGGTAGGCGAGCCCCGAGATCACCATGAGGACAAGGCCGACGAGCGCGATCAGGCAGCCGAGCGCGACGATGACCGGAAGGCCCCGCTGGCGGGGCGGTAGCGTCGACAGCGAGTCGGTCGACGCGCTCGAGCCGGGTGGCATGGAGGCGGTCATGCTAGACAGTATACCGCCGCGCCGGACCGGCCGCGACGCCGCCCCTACTCCATCTCGTGCGTCGGGTACGCCGTCAGGATGCCACGGCACTCGTCGATCAACCCGGCGAGGAACGTCTGGTCCACGTCGAAGCGGAACCAGTGGCCCTGCATCGCGCAGTCGGGGGTGACGTCCACGCGAACCGTGATGTGGCCGGTGCGCGGATCGCCGGTCGCGCACAGCGCCAACTGCGGGCCTTCAGCGGCCAGGAAGGCGCAGCCGGCGAGCGAGTGCTCAAGGGCGAGGAGGCCCTCGAGGAAGCGGCGGATGCTCCAACTCGTGAGGACGATCCGTGGCACCGTCAGCTCGGCGCCGTCCGCCGCGCAGGCGACGCGGGCCGCCAGCCAATCGGCATCCCACGTATCGTCGATCTCGTGCGCCGTGGGGCCGCACACCTCGAGCTCGAACCCACCGACGCGAAGGATCGGGCAGGTCCTGGGAGCGGCGGCCGTCGGGGCGCTCGGCGAGCCCGATGCGCTCGGTGCGCGTGGTGGGTGAGGGTCTGCCATCGTCGACACCCGGGGGGTTTGACGCCTCGCGCTCAGGCCTGCGGCGCGGGGCGCGCGCGCCTGGTCAGAGCGTAGAGCCCGATCGCGATCCAGATCACATTCACGATCGCGGACGGGTACGCCTTATGGTACCACGTATTCAGAAACAGGAGGAGGGCACCCGCGGCGTTCAGCGAGCGGAACGCCGCCGTCGTGCCCGCCATCCGGCCCGTCGAGACCATCGCGTACGGCACGAGCACGCACGCGGCGCCGACCCAGCCCAGGCCGTCGAAGAGGAGATTCGCGGAAGCCACGCGGGAAAGATAGAACGGCGCCCGACGCGAGGCGCCGGATCTGGAAGCGCCGGATAGGGAGCGATGCGAGCCGGGTGCGAGCCGGGTGCGAGCCGGGTCCGAGCCGGGTGTGAGCCGGGTGCGAGGAGCCGGATGCGACGAAGGCCAGCGCCGCCGTACGCGGGGCTGGCCTTCGTCACGTGGCTGGGACGCGCCGGGACCGCGTGCGCTTACGGGCAGTACGGTGCGCCCTCGCTCTCGGTGGCCGTGGTGGCGGCGGTGCCGACGGCGATGTGGCAGCCCGAGGGGTTGCCTCCGACCAGGCCGGTGTGGGTCGCGGTCGCCGACCAGCCGGTAGCGGAGGCCGCGCCGATCGAGTACGACACACCTTGCGACGGGTTGAACTGCGTGGTGCTCATCGTCGTCGTGTAGGTGCTGTTGTCGTAGAAGTAGGCCTCCTCCGCGGTCACCAGGTTGCGGAGGTCGCTCTTCACCGTCGCCAGGAACGCCTGCTGCTTGGTGTTGGCGAACTTCGGGATCGCGATTGCGGCCAGGATGCCGATGATGACGACCACGATCAGCAGCTCGATCAGCGTGAAGCCCTTTTGTGAGCGTGTCATGAGTCAGCCTGCGAGCGGGGTGCCGGGCCCTGGACGCTCGTGAGCCGCGCCGATCTGCGCGTCTCCACAAGAGGACGATCCGTCCTGCGGGCCAGACACCAGTGTGCCGGCCAACTAGAGCAAGGGCGCTGCCGCCGCGGTGTCCGGTCGTAAACGCCGCATTTCTAAGAACTTACATATCCGGTGCGGCCGGCCGGGGGGTTTCCGTGCCGCATCCTGCCCGTGCGTCTCGCACGGTGCATGGCCCCGGAGTGGCCCCGGGACGGGTGTCCCGGGGCCGGAATGTGATGCCTGTTACTGGATGGCGCCCATGTTGACCGAGGTCCATGCCCGGACGCCGAGCGCCGAGGCCGCGTCGGACGGGAGCCCCTGGCCGCGACGGACGGCCGGGCTCCCCCACCGCAGGCGGTAGTCGCCGCCCCAGACGTTGACGAAGAACGGATCGCCGCCGCCGTTGTAGTCGAGCCGGTGGGCCTCGTAGCCGGTGCCGTAGTGGTAGGACGTCGCAGTGCCGTAGAACCGGTTGCACCAGTTCACGGCCGTGTGTGCCGAGCTGCCCGAGGGGCGGTAGTACGCGTTGTAATCCACCTCGCTGTAGATCGTGCTGTTGCAGCCGTTGTACCGGTAGAGATTCGACAGCATGCTGCGGGCGTTCCAGAGGATGTTGTTGACGATGACCGTGTGGTACAGATCCCAGGGCGGGCGGTAGTACGACGCGCTCACGTCGAGGTTCGTGCCGTTGTTGACGAGCGTGTTGTTGTACAGTCGCGCGTAGCGGGTGAAGTGGATGCCGATCCCCGACGTGTTGTCGTGCACGATGTTACCGACGACCAGGGCGCCGCTCGCGAGCTCGAAGTAGATCCCGAAGCACTGGTTGTTGAGGACCGTGTTGTTGGCGATCGTGATGTTCGAGGAATTGACGTCGAACCAGACCGCGTTCGAGGCGTTCGCGGAGACCCAGTTGTTGCGCACCATCACGCCGCTCACGTCGGTGCCCTTGATGCCCGCCGCGGCCTGGGAGACGTTGTAGTGGTGCGTGTTGTTGTTGGAGATGTTGTTGCCGGCGAAGGTCAGGTCGCTCGAGTGACTCACCTCGATCCCGACCTGCCCGTTGTAGATGAAGCGGCTGTTCTCGACCGTGAGGTGCGAGGCGGCGTTGACATCGAGCCCGATCACGCCGTTGTACGAGAAATCGGCGTGATTGATCGTGACGTACGAGCCCCCGACGCGCACGCCGACCTGCGCGAAGTGGTCGAAGGTCAGGCTGCTGATGGTGACCCCCGACGCCGCGACGGTCATGCCGATGTCGTGTGTGGCCGTGGAGACGGCGTGGGTCGAAGGGTCGTCGGCGACATACAGCCAGCGCTCCAGCGAGTCTACGTAGTAGGTCCCCGAGCGGAGGGCGCTGGCGCTCCCGACCGGGGCCAGAGTCCGGCCATCGACCGACACCAGGTGGGCCGGATCGATGCGGGCGAGCGCGGCCGTCCGCACGTCGGACTCGGTGACCATGCCGGGCTCGGAGCGGGCGGCGCTCGTGGCCGAGCTGGTGACCGAGACGGCGGACCTCGGGATGGCAACGAACGGCGTACGCCAGGTGCTGCCGTGGCGCTCCCACAGGCGCGCGGCGATGGCCTCGCTGCCGCGCAGGGTCACCTTGGCGCCGGGCGCCCCGACGATGGTCATCGGCCGTGTCACCACGAGACCGCCGGTGGCATACTCGCCCGACTGGAGCTGGATCGTCGCGCCCGTGGGCGCGGCAGCGATTGCCCGCTCGAGCGAGACGGGTGCCGCCGCTGTCCCGGCGCCACCCGGAGTGCCGGTGGGACTCGCGACGATCACGGCGCCGAGCGTGGCGCCGGCCGCGTGCGCGGGCGGTGCGATGGGACTCTGCTCGCCGCAGGCGGCGAGACCTGCGAGCGCGAGCGTGGCGAGTACGCGTGCCTGGCCGGCGCGGCAGAGCCGCGGGCCGCGATGCGATCGCGCCATTTCCCCCTCCTACATCTGGTCTGTTCGGCGGCCCGACCGGCGTGGCCCGCGCAGCTCGCGCGCGGGTGGTAGCCTCGTGGCTTTGCGTCGCCGGCTTTCGCCGGGTTTGCCTTTGTCGCAGCCCCTCGAGAGGGGAGCGATCGCGCCGGGAAACTCACATGTCTCGACCTGCCTCAGTGCAGGTCGAGCCGGATCGATGTGCCGGAGCGCAGCACCACAGCGCACCCCACAGGCGTTGCTCCGTCGCCCGGCTCCAGCGCGCCCAACGTAACATGGACCTCGTCCATCGCGCCAGGGCGAATATTACGGACGAGGTCGGTCGGAGTGCGTCGTTCCACCGGCGCCGGATTACCCCAAGTCTGTCAATAGTGACCATAAAAATTTCATAAAAACGGCGCGCGGGCTCGTGCACTCTGACCGAATCGACACACAACGTTGTTGCGGTCGAGCCGGACCGGGCGACCGACCCCAGGCCCGGTCTCGTCTCATGGCGTGTTCACCACTCGGTGGGAAGGGGGGGACCGTGACCAGTCGATCTGTCTGCGGAGGAACGCGCGCCAGGTGGGGCGCGGGGCTCGTCGCGCTCGTGATGGTGGCGGCGAGCGTCGGAGCTCAACAGGAAGGAAATCGCATTCAGGGCAAGGTGGTGGACGCCGAGCAGCACGAGCCGATCGCCGCCGCGGCGGTGCTCGTGAGCGGCACCACCATCGGACAGAACACCAGCGACAGCGGCAC
>JAJPIS010000025.1 GCA_021324635.1 Gemmatimonadota bacterium | reverse complement strand
GGGGCGGTATTCGGCGGCTTCGCCGGCTTCGGCGGCGGGGGAGGGTTCAGCGGCGGCGGCGGCGGGGGAGACTGGTGAGGGCGCACTGATCCCCACGATAGCGTCATGGTGACGCCGCTGTGGCGCATGTGCGGCGCTACCGGCCGCGGATGGCTCGCTGTCTCGGGCGCGGCGGCGACGGCCGGCCTCCGCGTGAAACTCCAGGACCCGGGGAGACGTCAGGGATGGCGGTGAACGCGCGAGAGAGGGAAGGCTTCCCCATGCCAGTCGCTGGCGTGGGCCGGCGCCGTCGCCGGGGAACACTCCGGTGTGGGCTCGCCGCCATGATCGCCCTGGTCGCGGCCGACTGCCATGGCGACGCGCAGCCGTCGGCGTCCGGGCGGGGTGCGGCCGCCCAGTCGGCCGCCACGCCCGCCGACACCGCGCCCGTCGATCTCTCCCGGATCCATGCGGCGCTGCCGCCGGCGGCCGCCGACAGCATCACGACGCGCACGCGGGCGCAGTACACGCCCCCCCGTCTCGACTTTCCGCCTGCGCCGGCGGCCCTCATGGCGGCGGTGGAGCGGGAGCAGGCGTCATCGCGCTTCTGTTATGAGGAGTTCGGGCAGAAGGCGGACCCGACCCTGCGGGGGGGCGTCGCCGTCCTGGTGACCGTTGCCGACAACGCGGTGCAGGACGCCCGAGTCGCGAGCTCCCGATGGTCGGCGCGGGGACCAGGGGACGAGGTCGATCGCTGTCTCGACGAGCGCGCGAAGCTGGCCTGGAAGCTCGGCGACGCGGCGGTCAGGCCGGGAACGTACGTCGTCCAGCTCAGCTTCCGGAGCGAGTGACGGCCGCGGAGGCCCGAGCGATTCACGAGCGACGCATTATGATCCGAACTATCCCGGGGTATCGGCGAGGGAACCCTCATATGACGACGATCGCTATCATGACGAGCTCGAGACGGGCCCACTGGCGCGCTGGCGTGGCGCTCATCGCGGCCGCGACCCTGGCTGGCTGCGGCTACAACACCATCCAGCGCTACGACGAGCAGGCCGCCCAGGCGCAGAAGAACATCGAGGTGCAGCTTCAGCGACGGAGTGACCTGATCGGCAATCTCGTCGAGACCGTGAAGGGTCAGGCCAAGCAGGAGCTCGACGTGTTCAAGGGCGTGGCGCAGGCGCGGGCCGGCGTCGCCGACGCGGTGCAGAGCCACGATCCCACGCGCGAGGCGGACGCCAATCTCCAGCTCTCCTCGCAGCTCACGATCCTCAATCGCTCGGTCGCCGAGGCGTACCCGCAGATCAAGTCGGACCAGGCGTTCCTGCGGCTTCAGGACGAGCTGACCGGCACCGAGAACCGCATCGCCGTCGCCCGCAGCGACTACAACCAGGCGGTCGAGACCTACAACGCCTACATCCGGCAGTTCCCGGAGGTCGTGACTGCCCGGGCGATCGGTGCCAAGTCGCGCGCGTACTTCAACGCCACCGGGGCGGCCCAGGAAGCGCCCAAGGTCGATTTCTCGACCAAGCCGACCAGCAGCTGACCCCTGGTCCGGCGGTGTCGTCGCCGCGCGCGACGTGAACTGACCGCGCCGGCCGGCCGGCGCCGGCGTGGGTCCGCGTGTCGCCGCCGGGGCCGGCCGGGGGTGGCCGAGCACGCCGTCGCTTGTCGATCGCGCGGGGCGATCGAGCGGCACCCGACCAGTCCCCCGACGCACCTCCGACCGGTCGGAACCGCTCGGTCGCGGCCGCTCGTTGGGGGCGCCCGGCGTCTCCATCCGTTTGCATAAACGTGCGTGTTTCCGGGGGGCGGACGCGCATAACCGGCGCCGCCGTGCATAACCGTGCAACACCGCGTAACCGTCGAGGCCGTCGGAAGCGCTTTCCCACCCTCCGGGATCCGCAACAATGACGCGAGGTCAGCCGAGCTAACCCGTGATGGGGCCGGCAGATCGTCGGGGCGGCGACATCGTGACTTCGTCGGCGAGACTTCTTGACATGAGGGCTGCGTAGCACCACAATTGCCGGCATCTCGCACCCCGGCCCCTCTGTCTCGCGCGCACCGGCCCTGGCCGGCGTCGGTGCCCAGTCGGTGTCCGGGTTTTCCCTTTTTCCTCGGTTCGAGGACAGTACGGGAGGGTTCGTGAAGACACACGTAGTAGGGGCAATGGCCCGAGTCGGGCGCATGCTCCTGGGCGTGACTGGCGGCCTGCTCGTCGCCATGTCGACCGCTCAGGCGCAGCGCACGGTCACCGGGCGAGTGGTGGATGTGGAAGGAAACGTTCCGGTCCCAGGGGCGGCCGTCACCGTCGTCGGGACGACCCTCGGCGCGGTCACCAACGACAGCGGCGCGTTCCGGATCGCGGGCGTCCCGGGCGCGGCGACGACCCTCCAGGTCCGCCGGATCGCCTACAAGCCGGCGTCGCTCCCCCTGGCAGCCGACCAGAACGACGTCACGATCTCGCTCACCAAGGACGTCCTCCAGCTCGAAGCCCAGGTCGTGACCGGCGCCGCGACGACCATCTCGACGCGGAACGCCGCGACATCGATCTCGGTCCTCAACGCCGACCAGGTCAACCAGGTCCCGGCGCCCACGGTCGAGAACGCGATCCAGGGCAAGGTGCCGGGCGCGCTCATCGAGCAGAACAACGGCGGCGCCCCCGGCGGCGGGCTCCAGATCCAGATCCGCGGGATCACGTCGATCAACGCCAATGCCTCGCCGCTCTACGTGATCGATGGCGTGGTGGTCGACAACCAGACGATCAACTCGGGCGAGAACGCGATCACGGGGGCCGGCAACAACTCGGTCTCGCAGGACCCTGAGGACAACAGCCCCAACCGGATCGCCGACATCAACCCCAACGACATCGAGTCGATCGAGGTCCTCAAGGGCGCCTCGGCGGCCGCGATCTACGGCTCGCGGGCCGGCTCGGGCGTGGTGGTGATCACGACCAAGAAGGGCGTGCCCGGCAAGCCGAAGTGGGATCTCACCGGCCGCGTCGGCTCGCAGAACCAGGCCCACACGGTCGGGATTCGCACCTTCCCGACGCTTGCCAGCGCACAGTCCTGGTTCGTCAACGACGTGACGCACGACACCGCGGCGACCGCCATCGCGGCTGACAATGCGCTCGTGAAGGGACTCTACGCCGGCCCGCAGGACTACCAGGCGCAGCTTTTCGGGAACCACTCGGCCTCCTACGAGGGTGACCTGAGCGTCCGCGGCCAGAGCGGTCCCACGCAGTACTACGCGTCGGCCACCTCCAAGTACGACGCCGGCATCCTTCAGAACACCGGCTACAACAAGCAGGCGGCGCGGTCCAACCTCACCCAGCAGTTCTCCAACGCGGTGACGGGGACGCTCAACCTGTACTACCAGCATTCGACGACCGTCCGCGGCGTCTCCGGGAACGACAATGTCGGGATCTCGCCCTACAACGTGTTCTCGACGACGCCGCAGTTCCTGAACCTCCAGGCGAAGAACTCGCTCGGGCAGTACATCGGTAACCCGTTCGCGTTCGCGAATCCCTTCGCCGATGCGTACGACATCGAGACGCCGGAGCAGGTCCAGCGCTTCATCGGCGGCGGCAACATCAACTGGCGCATCTTCAACACCGAGCACCAGAACCTCCAGTTCACCGCGTTGGGCGGCTCCGACCTGGCCCATCAGACGGACAACTTCTACTCGCCACCCTACCTCCAGGTGGAGCAGCACAAGGCGCTCCCGGGGACGGCGGTGGCGAACAACGCCGACGTCACGTACCTCAACTGGTCGCTCAACCTGGTCCACCACTACGCCGGTGGCCCGAACATCGACGCGACCACCTCGATCGGGTGGGGGCGTGACCAGCGCGAGCTGAACAACCCCTACATCGTAGGGCAGGATCTCGCCCCCGGGCTCCCCTCGCCGATCGCCGGCGCGGTGCAGTCGGTGTTCAACACGCGCAATGCCTCGCGCACGATGTCGTTCTACGGCCAGGAGCAGTTCATGACCCTCAATCAGCGGCTCACGCTGAGCGCGGGGCTCACGGCCGAGCGGAGCACCAACAACGGCGACATCAACAAGTACTACCCGTTCCCGAAGTTCAGCGCGTCGTATCGCGTTCCGCAGTTCGCTGGGTTCCTCAACGAGTTCAAGCTGCGCGGTGCGTACGGCGTCTCCGGGACGGACCCGCTCTACGGGATCCGCTACGCCAACTCGCAGAACCAGATCTCGACACTCGATGCCGGGCTGCACGGGGTCTACGACAGCCTCACGTCCAACGCCCCCAGCGTCAAGCCGGAGACCAACACCGAGATCGAGACGGGCTTCGACGCGACGATGTTCAACTCGCGAGCCCAGCTCTCGTTCACCGTCTATCAAAAGCGCATCACGAACCTGCTGCTCCTCGCCCAGATCGCGCCGAGCGAAGGGTATGATGCGCAGTGGTTCAACGGTGGCCAGTTCACCAACCGCGGCGCGGAAGTGTCGCTGTCGGCGACCCCGATCCAGCTGCACAACGGCTTCACCTGGATCTCGACGACGACGTTCACGCGGAATTACAGCGTCGTCGACCAGCTCCCGGTTCCCGGCTTCCCGGCGGGGAACCAGTTCGGTGGCCCCTTCGGCACGTTCTTCATCGAGAAGGGGAAGCCCGTCTCTTGGGTCGTGAACACCGGCATCACGAACAAGGCCGGCGTGCCCCTCGGGGTCGGAAACGCCCAGCCGGACTTCACGATGAGCTTCGGCGAAGAGTTCAACTTCGCGCGTGTCCACGTGTACGGGCTGCTCGACTGGCGGAAGGGCGGCACGACATCCGACCTGACGTCGCAGTACTTCGACTTCGGGCCGGGCTTGGGAGGCGATTCGGCGGCCACGGCCAAGCGCTTGACGGGGCTCGGAGCCGGCCTCACTCCTTATGTCGAGCCGGGGACGTACCTCAAGCTGCGTGAGATCACCCTCAGCTACGACCTGCCGGAGCGGTGGGTGAATCAGATCGGCTTCGGCCGACTGACGAACGCGCGGCTTCAGCTGTCGGGCCGGAATCTGCTCGTGAGCTACCCGAACTATCACGGAGCGGATCCCGAAGTCAGCAACTTCGGCAACTCGAACATCGCGCGCGGGCAGGAAGTCACGCCTTACCCGCCGGCGCGGACCTTCTTCCTGACCGTCGACCTCGGATTCTAACGATGCATCATACATTCTCTCGCGCCGCCGGGCCTCGTCCCGGCGGCGGGGCGGGGGGCCGCGCCTGGCGCGCCGCCGCCGCCCTCGTGGGGGTCGCGGCATTGGCCACGACCGGCTGCAAGGATTCGGTTGTCCCCAATTTCGAGGCGCCGCAGGTGGGCCCGCTGACGCCGGCGGGCGTCGCCGCCGGCGTGGCGGGTGTCATGTCCGGGACGCGCGTCGAGATCGGCAACTTCGTCCTGGCGATGTCCTCGTTCGCCCGTGATGCGGGTAACTTCACCAATACCGACAGCCGCTACATCACGGAGTGGCTGGGAGATGGCATCCCGATCCCCAACAGCGACTTCTACGGCACGGTCGTCTGGGACAACGAGTTCCGCCTCGCCAAGGCGGCGCAGACGGTGATCGACAACGTGCCGAAGGTCACACCGGCGTACACCGCGAGCGACGCCGCGACGATCATCGGCATCATGCAGACGATGAAGGCCTACGAGTTCATGCTGATCGCCGAGTCGCACGACACGCTCGGCGTCCCGATCGGCGGGATCGTGGCGCCGCCGAATAGCCCGGCACCGATTCTCTGCGCCAAGGACGCGTGGGCGGCGATCGTCGCGATCCTCGATTCCGGCGAGACGGCGCTGGCGTCCGCGACGGCGGGACCGCTCCCGGTCGCCCTGCCGCCAGGCTTCGCGGCGGTCGCCGCGGCCGGCCCGCCGGGTACCGGCACCTTTGCCGACTTCAATCGGGCGCTCCGTGCCAAGGCGGGGCTCGAGTACGCCTACGCGGTCGCCCGCGCCACGAGCGCCACGACGCCGACCCCGACGTCCGCCGGCACGCCGCTCGCCTCGGCGCTGACGGCCGCCGACGCCGCTGCCAAGGCATCGGTCCTCTTCGGTGGCGGCACGCCCGACTTCGTTCAGACGGCGCCGGGCAATTTCGCGGATCCGCTCGGCGTCTATCAGTCGTTCAGCGGCGCCTCGGGCGACATCGCGAATCCCATCCAGGGTGGCCTCACGACGATCTTCGCCATGGACGAGGCGGTCAATGATCTGACGGGCGACCCGCGGGGCAAGAAGCTCGTCGTCAACTCCGCCGCGCCTGGGCAGCCGGCGTTCAATGCGGTCGTCTCGCTCCAGATGACGACCGGCAACTACCCCACTCCATCGAGCCCGATCCCGATCATCCGTAGCGAGGAGCTGGTGCTCATCGATGCGGCGATCCAGCTCGGCCTCGGGAACAACGCGGGCGCCGTCGCGCTCATCAACGCCGTGCGTGCGAAGGCGGGGGCCACTCCGGTCGCGCCCGCCGGCTATGCGGCGATCCGCGACGCGCTCCTGCACGAGTTCCGGGCGTCGGTCATTCTGGAGCCGGGCGAGGAGCGGACGATCATGATCCGGAACTACGGGGTGGCGGCTGTCGCCGACACGACGTGGGGATCGAAGGACCTTCACACGACGGTGATCCCTATTCCGACGGGTGAAGCGAGCGCGCGGAACAACAACACCGCAACCGTCTGCCCGTAAGGGATCGGGGTCTCGGCCGCCGGCCGCCGAGGCCCTCGCCCTTCCGGTAAGCTCGAGATGAGATGAGGGCCAGTCGCAGCACACGGCGACTGGCCCTCGCTCACATCATCCTGGACGCTACTCCGGTCGTCGGGCCTCAGTCCGGGATCGCGCCCGGAAGCACGAACGTCAGCGGGTCGACGACTTTGCCGTTCACGTGGACCTCGTAGTGCAGGTGCGGGCCGGTCGAGAGGCCACTATTCCCGACGGCCGCGATCGGCTGCCCGCGGACGACGCGCTGCCCCTCCCGCACCACGACGCGCGACAGGTGGGCGTACTTGGTCTCGATCCCGTTACCGTGGTCGACCTCGAGCACCAGACCGTAGCCGGTCTGGCGGCTGATGCGCGCCACCCGCCCGGCCGCCGGCGCCACGACCGGCGCCCCGTACGGCGCGGCCACGTCGATCCCCTCGTGCGGTCGAGTCTTGTGGAGGATCGGATGGAACCGGGCCTTCGAGAACTCACTCGAGAGCCACCCCGCGGTCGGCATGATCGACGGCGTGGCCGAGAGCCGCTCGCTGTTCTTCGACAGCGTCATCGAGACGGCCTCGAAGCTCGCCGAGAGCGAGTTGGCCCGCTCGATCAGGGTGTCGACGTCGAGCGGGATCTGGGCCGCCGTGGTGACCGCCGAATCGGGGGTCGGCAGCCCGGCCAGCAGCCGGATCTGCTCGTTCCGCTTGTCGATCGCCGCGATCGTGTCCCGAAGCTCGGCCATCCGCGGCCGAAGCTCGGCGAGCTGGCGGTCCGCGGGGGTCATGAGCGCACTCACCGCCGGCGAGGCGCGGAGCTTGAGCACGCCGATCGCCACCGCGACGACCAGGATCGCGAGCCCCGAGCCCAGCGTCCAGAGCAGACGCCGCAGGGCACGGTCGGTGATGTCGAACGTCCGCGAGGCGTCGCTCCCGTGCGGCACCACGACGACTGTCCAGCTCCGTCCGCGCATCTCGGACCTCCTCCCCGTCGTGGACACCGATGCACACCGGTGCACCGCGTGGACACCGTGCAGCGTGCCGGCACTCGCCCATAGGACGACCGAGCCCGGCGGGCTGCGCCCGGCGAGGGATGGCCACGTCGCCACGCCCCGCGTCGGAATGATGGGGATCGGCCGCCAGCCCCTCTGTCGCGGACAGGGACTGTCGTGGAAGAGTGTGACAGTCGTGGGTCGCAGTGTGACGCCGCCGGGCTCACCCGGACAGGCCTCGGCGATCAGCCGATCGCCTACGGCTCTCCGGCTGCCCACGCCGGTGACGGTGGGGCGGCCGTCGGCTTCGGGAAGAGCGGATCACCGCGCACGACACGCCAGCCGGTCGGGTCGAGCGGCCCGCCCTGCGCGCCGATCCGCTGGGCATGCACGGACCCCGGACCCCCCAACTGGCGCCACAGCTCCTCGGCGCGCGTCGGCATGAACGGCCCGAGGTGCACGGCCTGTCGCGCGAGCTGCCGCACCAGGGTCGCCAGCACCTCCTCCAGCTCGCCCCGCCGCGCCGGGTCCTTTGCGAGCTTCCACGGTGCCTGCCGGTCGACGTACTCGTTGCCCCGCCGGACGGTCTGCCAGACGCTCGCCAGCGCCTCGTGCAGCAGGTACCCCCGCTCGCCGTCCATCGCCGACCGGTATCGCTCGTAGTCGGCCGCATCCGCCGCGTCGACCGCGTTCGGCCGGCCGGGAGGGACCTCTCCGCCACAATAGCGTTCCACCATGGCGATCGCCCGACTCGCCAGGTTGCCGAAGGCGTTCGCGAGGTCCGCGGTGTACCGCTCGTCGAAGCGCTCCCACGAGAACGCCCCGTCCCCGTCGAACGGCACCTCGCGCAGCATGAAGTACCGAAAGGCGTCGGGCCCGTACCGCTCGACCGCCTCGGCGAGCTCCACCCGCACGCCGGCCGACTTGCTGAACCGCTCGCCCCCGGCGAGGGTCACGAAGCCGTGGGCCCAGACCCGCGCCGGGAGCGGGAGTCCCGCGGCCCGGAGCATCGCCGGCCAGATGACGCAGTGAAACCGGGTGATGTCCTTCCCGACGACGTGCAACTGTGCCGGCCACCGGCTCGCGAAGGCCGGGTCGGGGAACCCCGTCGCGGTCAGATAGTTGGGCAGGGCGTCGAACCAGACGTACGTCGTCTGAGGCTCCCCGTCCGCGGTGGGCCGCGGGAAGGGGATTCCCCACCCGAGCCTCGCCCGGCTCGCCGAGATGTCCTCGAGTCCCTGGTCGAGCAGCGCCAGGATCTCGTTCCGGCGGCTCTCGGGCCCGAGGAAGGAGGGGTGGTCGGCGAAGTGCGCACGGAGAAAGTCGCCGTATCGACTGAGACGAAAGAACCAGTTCCGCTCCTCCACCCACTCGAGCGTCCGCGTGGGGTGGAGCACACAGCGGCCGTTCTCGATCTCCGACTCGGTCTTGAACGCCTCGCACCCGACGCAGTACCACCCGGCGTACGCCTTCTGATAGAAGTCGTCGGGCTCTCGCTCGAAGATCCGCTGGATGAGCGCCTGGACGCCGGCCCGGTGCTCCGGCGCCGTCGTCCGGATGAACTGGTCGTTGGAGATCGCCAGCCGCTCCCACATCGCCTGGAAGTGCTCGGCGACCCGGTCGACGAGGCGCTGCGGGGTCTCACCCTCGGCGCCCGCCGCCTGCGAGACCTTCTGCCCGTGCTCGTCCATGCCGATCAGGAAATGGACGTCCTCGCCCCGAAGCCGATGGTACCGAGCGATGGCGTCGGCACCGATCTTCTCCAGCGCGTGCCCCAGGTGTGGGTCACCGTTGGCGTAGTCGATCGCGGTCGTGAGATAGAACACGGTCAACTCGCTCCGCCACCGCCGGTACCGGCGCCGCCACCGCTCTCACCACTCCCGTCTGCCGGCGCGCCGCCGCTGCCGGCGTTCCCACCGCCGCCCCGGCGCCCGCCGCGACGCCCCCGCCGGCGGCGTGGCGCCCCCGCGGTCGCGCCCGGCGAGCTGTCGGCGTGGGCCCCGCTGGGCCCCGAGTGCCTCCCGGCCGGAGCGGCGGCGGGAGTCGCCGGCTGGGCCGGGGGGGGCGGGGGAGGTGGGGCGGTCGGGGGTGAGGCGAGGGGCCCGTCACCCGATCCCGCAGGCGTCGAGAGGGGGCCGGCGGGGCGACCCCGCGCACGGGGATGGGGGTGGGGGGGGGGGTGGGGGTGGGAGTGAGGGGCCGCGCCTCGGGGTGCTTCGCCCGGCGCGGGGCGGCGCGGGGCGCGCGGCGAGCGCGGGGGTCGGGCCGGCCGGCGCGATCCCGAGGCGCCCCGGGCGGGGGCGGCGGGCGCGGGGCCGGCGTCGGTCGCCGTGGCCTCCTCCGGGTCGGCCGACGCGTCCGTCAGGGCCGCATCGAGGCCGTTCAGGGATTCGCCCGCCGCGAGATCGTCTCCGGCGTCCAGGCCGGCCAGCGCGCCGTCGCCCGCGTCCGTCCCAGGCGTGTCGGGCGCGTCGTTGCCGCCGCCTGGCAGGGGCTGGCCCGCCGCGGCGAGCTCGCGGCGGAGTTGGGCGAGCGGGACGACGCGCGTTTCTCCGTCGGCCGACCGGAGGGTCACGCGTTCGGTGAAGATGTCGTTGGCCAGCACCTTCTCACCGCCGCGCGCCGTGACCAGGGTGCGTCCTTCCTTCGGGAAGCGCTTCCGACTCTGCACATAGAACTCGTGCTCGTAGCGGAGACAGCACATGAGTCGCCCGCACGCGCCGGAGATCTGGGACGGGTTGAGCGAGAGATGCTGGTCCTTGGCTACCCCGAGGTTGACCGGGCGGAGCTCGGGCAGCCAGGAGGCCGAGCAGTACTGTCGACCGCAGCGGCCCACACCGTCCAGTCGCTTCGCCTCATCGCGGGCGCCGATCTGCTTGAGCTCGATGCGAGCGCGGAAGAGCGCCGCGAGGTCGCGGACGAGGTTCCGGAAGTCGACCCGCTTGTCGGCGGTGAAATAGAACGTGAGCTTCTTTCGGTCCCACTGCCACTCGGCGTCGGACAGCTTCATCACGAGCCCGTGGGCCTTGACCCGCTCGACCGCCTTGCGTCGCGCGGCCTCGTCCTGCGCACGGAGCTCGCGGGCCTGGCGCACCTCACGGGGCGACGCGAGCCGGAGCGCCTTGCGCGCCGGCGGCTCCGTGCCGCAGCCGTGGGCGCACCCGGTGGATCGGCGCTGCGCGACTTCGCCGGCCGCGAACACGACCCCGAGGTCCTCCCCACGGTCCGCCTCCACCACGACCGACGCCTTCGGCGGTGGCGGCTCGTCGCCCTCCCAGGTGAAGAACTCCTTTCGGTTCCCCTTGAAGGCGACCTCGATCAGGTGCATCCCGGAAAGCTAGCCGCCCCGAGCCATCTCGCTGAAGGGGCGGCCGCTTACTCCTGGAATTGGCCCATGCGCACGAACTTCTCGCGCCGCCGGCGAACCAGCTTGTCGGGCTTGAGGTGGCGCAGGTCATCGAGGTTCCGCACCAGCGCCTGCTGGAGCGCCTTGGCCGCGACCTCGTGATTGGCCTGCGCGCCGCCCGGCGGCTCGGGGACGATCTCGTCGATCACACGCAGCTCGAGGAGATCCTGGGCGGTGATGCGCAGGGCGGCCGCCGCCTTCTCGCGCATCTCCGGGCTCTTGCCGTCCTTCCACAGGATGATCGCGCACCCCTCGACCGTGATCACCGAGTACACCGCATTCTCGAGCATCAACACCCGGTCCCCGACCCCGAGCGCGAGTGCGCCGCCCGAGCCCCCCTCGCCGATGACCGTCGCGATGATCGGCACCTCGAGCCCGCTCATCTCGTAGAGATTCCGGGCGATCGCTTCCGACTGCCCCCGCTCCTCGGCGCCCAGCCCGGCCCACGCCCCTTGCGTGTCGATGAAGGTGAGGACCGGCACGTGGAACTTCTCGGCCAGGTGCATGAGACGGAGCGCCTTCCGATACCCCTCCGGGTGCGGCATGCCGAAGTTGCGGCGGAGGTTCTCCTTGGCGTCGCGCCCACGCTGGTGACCGATCACCATGACCGTCTCCCCATCGAGCCGGGCCCACCCGCCGACGATCGCCGCGTCATCGCGGAACGACCGGTCGCCGTGCAGCTCGACGAAATCGGTGAACGCGAGCCGCAGGTAGTCGAGCGTGAACGGCCGCTTGCTGCTCCGCGCCACCTGCACCCGCTGGAACGGCGTCAGGTTCCGGTAGATCTCGGAGCGCAGCTCGGTGAGCCGCTGCTCCAGCGGCGCGATCTCCGCGCTCACCTGGAGCTGCTGGTCCCCCGCCATCCGCTTGAGCTCATCGATCTGGCGTTCCAGCTCGACGATCGGGCGCTCGAACTCGAGCGTATTGGCCGACGAGGCCATCAGCGCCCTCCGCGGGCGAAGAGAGTCGTCATCCCGTCACTCGTAGTCAACTCGCCCGGACGAGTCGCACCCGCTCGCTCCCGAGCAGTGCGCGCAGCTCCGTGAGTGCCGCGGGCGATGCGTCGAGCGCGGCCGAGGTCGACCGGAACCGCGCACGCGTGCCATTGCCATCGCTCCAGCGCACTTCGATCGGCGCCGACCCCGGGTGCGCGTCGGCGACCGCGCGAACGTCGGCCATGACCTGCGGTGTCAGCGCCGGTCCGGGGGTCGTCGGGGCGAGATCGATCGTCACGACCACCCGTCCGTTCGTGCGCAGCTCCGCCAGTCTGGTCACTCCCTCGACGATGAAAGTCGGGCTATCCCCTCCTTGGTCGCGCCTCGAGTAGCCGCCTTCGAGCAGCACCGGCACATCCGGCCGGACCCGGTCGGCGAGGGCCGCCCAGGCCTCCGGGAAGACGAGCACTTCGGAAGATCCCGAAAAATCCTCGACTGTCAACCGGGCGAACTCGGCCCCCGACCGCTTGCTGACCTGCCGCTTGATGGCCGTGATCACGACCGCGAGCTTCATCGGCTCGGCCGTCCACGTACCGAGCTGAGCGACCGGATGGGTGGCGAACAGCTCCGCCTCGGTCCGGAACGGGTCGAGCGGGTGCCCCGAGGCGTAGAATCCGAGCGCCTCCTTCTCCCGGGCGAGCCGTTCCGTCTCCGGGAGCGGCGCGACGTTGGGGAGTGTCGTCGCGGGCGCCGAGTGGTCGGCAGGGGTGGGCGTCTCGTCATCCGCGGCCGAGCCGAAGAGCGATCCCTGGCCGGTCGCCGCCTCGTACTGGCGGAGCGCCGCCTCCTGGAGCGCTCGCTCGATGACCGCATGGTATTGCGCCCGGTGCCCGCCCACCGAGTCGAGCGCCCCCGAGTTGATGAGGGCATCGAAGACCCGCCGGTTGCAGAGTCGGAGATCGACCCGGGCGCAGAGGTCGAACAGCGACGTGAACGGGTGCTCCGCCCGGGCCGCGAGGATCGAGTCGATCGCCGAGCGGCCGACGTTCCGGATCGCCCCCAACCCGAACCGGATGCGCCGCTCCCCCACGACCGTGAACCGGTACCCCGATTCGTTCACATCGGGCGGCAGGACCTCGAGCCCCAGCTCGCGCGCCTCCGTGATGTACTTCACGACCGCATCCGTGTCGCCGATCTGCGACGACAGCATCGCCGCCATGAAGTCCGCGGGGTAGTGCGTCTTGAGCCACGCCGTCTGGTAGGACAGGATCGAGTACGCGACCGAGTGGCTGCGATTGAAGCCGTACCGGCCGAACGTCTCGAGCTGCGCCGCGATCTCGGTGATCGTACCGCGGGCGAAGCCCCGGGCGACCGCCTTCTCGACGAACTTCCCCAGCTCGAGCCGGATCAGGTCGCTGTCCTTCTTCCCGACCGCCTTGCGCAGCACGTCGGCCTCGGCGAGCGAGACCCCCGCCAGGACCTGCGCGATGCGCATCACCTGCTCCTGATAGGTGATGACCCCGTACGTGCTCGACAGGATCGGCTCGAGCTCGGGGAGCAGGTACGCGACCGGCTCCTCGCCCCGCTTCCGCCGGATGTAGACCTTGTGCATGCCCGTGTCGAGCGGGCCCGGTCGCATGAGCGCATTCGACGCGACCAGGTCCTCGAACCGGTCGCAGCGCATGCTCCGCAACACATCGGTCGCGAGCGGCGACTCGAACTGGAAGACGCCGACCGTTCGGCCCGTCCGGAGCGTGCGGTACGTCGCCTCGTCGTCGAGCGGCAGGGCGTCGAGATCGATCCGCTCGCCCGTCCGGGCCTCGATGGACGCGACCGCATCGGTGAGCACGGTGAGCGTCGTGAGGCCCAGAAAGTCCATCTTGAGCATGCCGGCCTTCTCGAGCGCCGTCATGTCGAACTGCGTCACCACGACCGTCTCGTCATCCCCGGCCCGGTCGCTCGCTCGCTCGCTGGCTCGCTCGCTGGCTCGCTCGC
>JAJPIS010000087.1 GCA_021324635.1 Gemmatimonadota bacterium | reverse complement strand
TCGGCATGATCCCGATCACGGTGGTCGCGCTATCATCCAGCATGATCGTCGCCCCGATCACGCCGGGATCCGCATTGTAGCGCTCACGCCAGAGACGCTCGCTCATCACGGCGACGCGCGGCCCGCCGGCATGATCCTCGCCGTCCGCATAGACACGCCCCGCCAGGGGGGCGACCCCGAGCGCTTGAAACACGCCGGCCGTCGCGATGCCGACGTGCACACGCTGCGGCTGATCCCCACCGGTGAGGTTGCGCTGGTCATCCGACCAGGCGCCGACGACGGCCAAAGATCGCACCCGCTCGCGGTAGTCGAGAAACTCGGCCTCGGACAGCCAGGTGGCCGGCCACCCCGTCCACCGGTCCCAGATCATCACCAGGCGGTCGGGATTCGCGTACGGCAGCGGACGGAACAACACGCCGTCGGCAACGCTGAAGGCCGTCGTCGCGCCGCCGATCCCGAGCGCCATCGTCAGGACGGCGATCGCACTCACCACCGGTGTGCCTCGCACTCGGCGCCACGCGGATCGCACGTCTTCGCGCACGGATGGGACCTCGGGACTGCGAGGAAGGTGGCGAGCGGGAACGAGTCGGAACGAGATGGAGCGCGCCCTCGGGCCGGATCCCGGGCGACGCCGACCGCTCCTGCCCGGAGATCCTGGCTTCGGGGATGAGACAGCGCCGACCCGCTCGGCGTTTGCGGCGCCCGCTCCGCGCTCGAGCCTGTCGGGATCGCCGTCCGGTCCGCTGCCGCTGCTGGGGGGAGCCGTTACCGGCGCCCGATCGGCTTCCGGCCCCGAGGCGCCGGGCAAAAGAATTGAGGCAACGTCAGCCCGAGCCGCCGGTACGCCTCCACGCCGTAACTGATGTCACCCAGGCCCTCGGCGGTCTGGTAGTTCGAGCCGAACGCGAACGTGGCGCCGGCGTCCCTCGCCATCTCGAGGAAGCGCATGCTCGGAACGCGGAACCGGGAATCGATCTCCAGCGCGACCCGGAACTTGACGGCCGCGTCGATGATCGCGCGCATGCGGCGCTCCGTCCAGAGTCGGTCGTAGTCGGCACGTAACGCGTCAGGCAGCGCGGTGGGCACCACGAAAATGTCGAGCGGCTCGGTCGAGATCCGCTGGACGTGATAGTCGAGGTACCGGTCCATGAAGGCCTGAGGATCGCCGGGGCGAAAGTCGGGCTTCCAGATCCCCATCGGCGTGCCCGACGCGTCGGGCACACCGAGCGCGTCGGCCTGGACGTAGTCGAGCCTCGCGAGCGCAGGCTTGGAGAAGGCCGATGTCCAATCGGTATCTTCCGCCTCGATTCCCTTGAACACGGGCTTGCCATCCAGCGACCCGACCCAGGCGGCGAGCTCCGCGTCGTCGCTGACCGCGTGGCCGCGCCCCTTCGCGCCGGCGTGCTGCAGCAGGCCGAATTTCAGCCCCCGTCGCCTCGCCAGCTCGATCGCCTGGTCCACCGAGATCCCGTCCCCGATGTGGACGTGGTAGTCGACGGCCGGGACGCCATCGCGAACCGGGAAGTCGCACGCCGGCACGGAGCCCCCCGGCAAGAGCGAGAGCACCCCCGCGGCGCCCGCGAGGAGCATCTCCCGGCGAGTCAGGAGATGCTCGTCGACGCCTTCCCGTAGACCAGCCGCGCGCATGGTCGCCCGATCAGAGTGCTTCGAGCGGCAACTCCGCCCGCGCCGCCCGGCGCGCAGCGAAGAAACGCGACAGGAGCGCGCCGCACTCGTCGGCCAGTACCCCGCCGCGCACCTCGGGCCGATGGTTCAACCGCGGGTGTCGGAGGAGATCTCCGACCGAGCCGCCCATCCCCGCCTTGTCGTCCCACGCCCCGAAGACCACGCGGCCGACCCGCGCCAGCACGATCGCGCCGGCACACATCGCGCAGGGCTCGAGTGTCACGTACAGCGTGCACCCGTCGAGCACGGGACCGCCAAGCGCCGCCGCAGCGGCGCGGAGCACGACCAGCTCGGCGTGCGCCGTCGCGTCGCCCTCGCGACGGCTGCAGTTCCCGGAAGACGCGAGAAGCGACCCTCCCCGATGGGGGTCACTGGTGTCGCCGTCCCGCACGCCGGCGGCCACGATCACCGCCGCCACCGGCACCTCTCCGGCCACCGCCGCCTCCTCGGCCACCAGCAGCGCCGCGGTCATCCACCGGACATCGCTGCTCACGGCGCCGGCGGTCAGCGGCGCCTCGGGCTCGCTCACCGCGCTCCAGCCGCACCGGCCGGCTCGACCCGCGGTTCCCGGGCGCCGGGCGCGGCGGCGCTGGCCGGTGCGACCTCGAAAGTGAGCATCCCCGCCGGGGTCGCGGTCACGAGGATGTGGTTGCCCTCCTTGAAGCGCCCCTCCAGCACGCCCAGCGCAAGCGGGTTCTGCACGAGCCGCAAGAGCGCCCGCTTGAGCGGACGCGCCCCATACGCCGGGTCGTATCCCTCGGCCGCGATCACGCGCTTCGCGTCGGACGTCAGCTCGATCGTGAGCTTCTTCTCCGCCAGCAACCGCTCGAGCCGCCGCAACTGGAGGTCGATGATCCGCCCGATCTGCTCCTCGCTGAGCGGCCGGTAGACGATGATGTCGTCCACCCGATTGAGAAACTCGGGGCGGAAGTGCTGGCGTAGCGCCGCCAGCACCTGCGCCTCGACCTCGGCCCAGTCGGCCTGGCTGTGCTCGAGGATGTACTGGCTGCCGATGTTCGACGTCATGATGATGACCGTGTTGCGGAAGTCGACCGTCCGTCCCTGGGAGTCGGTCAGCCGGCCATCATCGAGGATCTGAAGCAGGATGTTGAAGACGTCGGCGTGCGCCTTCTCCAGCTCGTCGAAGAGAATGACGGAATACGGCCGCCGCCGGATCGCCTCCGTGAGCTGCCCGCCCTCCTCGTAGCCGACGTATCCCGGCGGCGCCCCGATGAGGCGCGCCACCGCGTGCTTCTCCATGTACTCCGACATGTCGATGCGCACCATGGCGCTCTCGTCGTCGAACAGAAACTCCGCCAGCGCCCGCGCGGTCTCCGTCTTCCCCACGCCCGTGGGCCCCAGGAAGATGAACGACCCGATCGGTCGATCCGGATCCTGGAGCCCGGCCCGCGCACGACGCACGGCGTCGGCCACGGCCCGCACGGCCTCGCGCTGGCCGATGACGCGCGACGACAACACGTCGTCCAGGCGCGTGAGCCGCTGCCGCTCGCCCTCCAACAGCCGGGAAACGGGGATCCCGGTCCACTTGGCGACGACCTCGGCCACGTCGTCGGCCGTGACCTCCTGATGGAGAAACTGGGGCTGCCCACCGTCCGCCTGCCCGACCTCGGCCTCCGCCTCCAGCAACTCCTGTTGGAGCTTCGGGATCACCCCGTAGGTAATCTCCGCCGCACGCCCCAGATCGCCGGCCCGGGTCGCCTGCTCGGCCTGCACCCGCGTCTCGTCGATCTGCTGCTTGAGCCGCCCTACCTTGCTCAGGGCCTCCTTCTCGCGCTGCCACTGCGCCTTCATCCCGGCGGCCCGCTCGCGTTGCTCGGTCAGGTCTCGCTCGAGTGTCTCGAGCCGCTGCCGTGACGCCGCGTCGGTCTCCTTCCGCAGCGCCTCGCGCTCGATCTCGAGCTGCACGATGCGGCGCTCGACCTCGTCGATCTCCTGCGGGAGGGAGTCGATCTCGATCCGGAGTCGCGACGCCGCCTCGTCGATCAGGTCGATCGCCTTGTCGGGCAGGAACCGATCGCCGATGTAGCGGTTGGAGAGCGTCGCCGCCGCGACGATCGCTCCGTCGGTGATCCGGACACCGTGATGCGCCTCATAGCGTGCCTTGAGCCCACGGAGGATCGCGATCGTGCTCTCGACGCTGGGCTCGCCGACGTACACCGGCTGGAAGCGCCGCTCGAGCGCCGCGTCTTTCTCGACATACTTCCGGTACTCGTCGAGCGTCGTCGCGCCGACGACGCGCAGCTCGCCGCGTGCCAGCATCGGCTTGAGCATGTTGCCGGCATCCATCGCGCCCTCGGCCTTGCCGGCCCCTACGAGCGTGTGCAGCTCGTCGATGAAGACGATGAACTGCCCCTGCGCGTCCGTGATCTCCTTGAGCACCGCCTTGAGCCGCTCCTCGAACTCGCCCCGGTACTTGGCACCGGCGATCAGCGCTCCCAGGTCGAGCGCCACCAGCCGCTTGTTCTTGAGCCCCTCCGGCACGTCGCCGTCGGCGATGCGCTGGGCCAACCCTTCGGCGATCGCCGTCTTCCCGACGCCCGGCTCGCCGATCAGGACCGGGTTGTTCTTGGTCCGGCGCGAGAGCACCTGAATGACGCGACGGATCTCCTCGTCGCGGCCGATCACGGGATCGAGCTTTCCCTTCCGCGCCGCGTCGGTGAGATCACGCGTGAAGCGCTGGAGCGCCTGGTACTGCGTCTCGGGTGTCTGATCCGTCACCCGGTGCGATCCTCGCACGGCGCGGAGCGCGTCGAGCAGGGCGTGGTGCGTGGCGCCCGCGCTCTCCAGCAGCCGCCGTGTCTCGGTCCCCCGCGCCTCCGAGAGCGCGAGCACGAGGTGCTCGGTCGAGATGTACTCGTCCCCCAGCGTCTTGGCCTCTTCCTCGGCACGGTCGAACACGCCGTTCAGCTCGCGGGCGAGGGACGGTTGTGCCCCGCTCTGCTTCGGGTAGCGCTGGAGCTCCCGCTGGAGCTGCTCGCGGAGCGCGGTCACGCTCACGCCGAGCTTCTGGAGGATCGGCACCACGATCCCCTCGTCCTGCTCGAGCAGCGCGATCAGCAGGTGCGTGTCGTAGACGAGCGGATTGCCGTTCTGCCGCGCCAGCGTGATTGCGGCGTTCAGCGCCTCCGCCGATTTTACCGTCAGTCGGTCTGGATTCACCACGGGCCCATCCTGTCCTCGATGATTCTCGCAAGATACTGCATGGCCCGCACCCCCTGGCGCACCGCCTGGCGCGCCGCCGGCCAGGCGCCGAGGCGCCAGCCGCGGCAGTGCCCGCGCGCCGCCGGGTCAACCGTCTGGGTCGGCCTGGGCGCGCTCGTGGTCGTGGGGCTGCTCGCCGGCTGCCAGCGCCGCGTCGCGGCCCACGGGCCGGTCGTCAGCGACTCCACCTTCGTCCGCGTGTTCGCCGATCTGCGGCGGGCGGTCATGCCCGGCGGCGCGGCGGTGACACGCGACAGCGCGGGACGGGACTCCGTGCGCGACTCCATCCTCGCGCACTATCACGTGACCGCCGCCCGCCTCGAGAGCACGGCGAGTCGCCTCGCCGACAACACCGATCACGCCGCCGAGATCCTTCGCGTCGTGGACAAGCATGTGCAGGCGGCCACCCAGCCTGCGCAGCCCACACCCGTCGCTGTGGCGCCGCCCGGTCCCCCGTCCTCGCCGCCTGCGGCCGGCCCGCAGCCCGGGCCCCAGCCCGGGCCCCAGCCCGGGACGCAGCCCGGGACCCAGGTCGCTCCGCAGCACCGGCCCCAGGCCGGCCCCGGCTCACCTCCGGCGGGGCTCCCCCTCTCCCGACCGGCGGGGCCGGCGAGGGTCACGCCCTCGCCGCCGCGGCCGCGCTAGGGCCTCGCTTCGTACACGATGTTGAACGGCGTGTCGGTCGCGCGGCGGAACCGGGAGAATCCACCGTCGCGCACCACCACCTCGCGCATCCGGGCCTCGCCGGCCTGCGCGCCGAGCGCGGGCCCGTCGTGCGAGAGCGAATGTGGGATGCACAGCATCGTCGACGCAGAGTAGTAGACGCGGCCCACGGGATTGTGGTTCTCCTCTGGCCGGTCCCCCGCGAACGGCTCGACGATCATCCACGTGCCGTCGGGCGCCAGCGTGCGCCGGACCTGCCGGGCCGCCCCGACGGGATCCTCCATGTCGTGGAGGCAGTCGAAGTGCGCGACCAGATCGTACGCCGTCCCGGGATAGCTCGTGGCCTTCGCAACCTCGAAGTGCACCCGGTCCGCGAGTCCGGCGGACTGAGCGCGGCGGCGGGCCAGCTCGATCGAGCCGTCGTGGTAGTCGTACCCGAAGAACTCGGACTCCGGGTACGCGCGCGCCATGAGGAGTGTCGACGCGCCGACGCCGCATCCGACGTCCGCCACCCGCGCCCCTGACCGGAGCTTCTGCTCGACCCCGTCGAGCGCCGGGATCCAGGCCGAGGTGAGATTGGCGATGTAGCCGGAGCGGAAGAAGCGCTCCGTCCCTTCGAACAGGCAGGGATGCTGGTCGCCCCACTCGATGCCGGCCCCGGTGCGGAAGTTGTCGGTCATCCGGTCCGCCCCGGCCCAGCAGGCGGCCGTCACCTCGAACAG
>JAJPIS010000011.1 GCA_021324635.1 Gemmatimonadota bacterium | reverse complement strand
TGGGGACGGGTGGCCGAGTGGTTTAAGGCGCACGCCTGGAAAGCGTGTGGGCCCGAAAGGGTCTCGCGAGTTCGAATCTCGCCCCGTCCGTAAGCCCTTACCTTGCGCCCGCTTGCTGATGCCGTCAGTGAGCGGGCGTGGTGCATACGGTAGAGTTGGTGTCCGTTCGTGGTGTCCGTTGCTACGCCAGAACCGGACGCCGTGGGCGCCCTTCCGCTGCGCGAGCGCACTGGTTGCCGCGCTTCAGGGCGCGTAGACGGCGGGTGAGACACTTCCTCGCCGCCGCAGACAAGGCGCAACGTTCCTGCTTTGGGAGCAGGAGGTCGCCGGTTCAGATCCGGCCGCCCCGACCGGGCCTCGCCCCAGTAGAGAGGAGAAGGGCAGACTGTAGAGAGTCGATCCGGCAACGACCTACGGGTCCGAGCGCCGTGTCTACTTTCTGCTTCCTGGACGTCTACTTCCTCGGGCAACGAAGCCGTGCGTTGCCCGTTTCTCGAGTCGGCGCCGTCATCGTCCTGAGCATCGCCTCGGGTGTCGCCTGCTGGGAGCACGTCAGCAGCGTGGACAGGCCCTGCCAGCCACCGGCTGCCGCGACGGCGGCCACCGACACGTGCGCTCCCGTTCCGCTGCCCACAGGGGCCGGGACGCGTGCCACAGACTGCTATCGAACTTCGGCAACGCTGCCGCTGTCACGCGAAGCTCGCGGGAGCTGCACGCGAAACGTGGACCCCACACCAAATTCACTCTCGACGGTGAGGTCGCCGCCCATGCCCCGGGTAAGGTCCCGGCTGATGGCTAGTCCCAGCCCCGCCCCCTCGGTGGCGCCAGCCGACGCCGACCGCACCTGCACGAACGGGTCGAAGATGCTGTCGAGGCGATCGGCCGGAATCCCGCAGCCGGTGTCGTGCACCTCGATCGTGACGAACGCCGACGCGTCATCACCCGCGGGCTCACATCCATGGAATTCGGGCGCCGAGCACGCCGTGACGGCGATGCGGCCGCCCTGGTCGGTGAACTTCGCGGCGTTGGACAGCAAATTGAGTAGCACCTGTTCGAGCTTCTCACGATCGGCTCGCGTCGCCAGATCGCTGGGGACGACCGAGGATTCCATGCGGAGTCCCTTTGCCAGGAGTTGCGGCTCGATCATGGACCGGACCTCCATGAGGGCGTCCGCGACCGGAACGGTCGTGATGCGATACTCGACGCGCCCAGCCTCGATGCGGGCGAGATTGAGGATGTCGTTGATGAGAACCAGCAGGTGCCGTTGCGCGCGGGCGATGCGCCGGAGCGCGTCCTGCTGCGCACCGCCCAGCGGGCCGTGGATCTCCAGCGCCAGCAAGTCAACGTGTCCACCGATGGCGTTTAGAGGGGTTCGCAGCTCGTGACTCATCTTCGCCAGGAACTCCGACTTCGCGCGGTTGGCCGCCTCCGCGACGGCGCGCGCCTCCTCGAGTGCGCGGTTGGTGGCCTGCAGCGCCTCGCTCTGGCTCTGGAGCTCCCGCGCCTGAGCATCGAGTTCCGATGCCTGCGCTTCCAACTCCGCAGCCTGATCCTGAAGCTGGACGTTGGCCGCTTCGAGATTGAGTCGCGCGCTCTCCGCTGCTTGCAACGCCGTCTCGAGTTCGTTACGGGCGTCCGACAGCCGCGCGACGAGTTGCTGCGCACGCGAAGCCTCCCTGGTGGCGAGTGCCGCCTGCGCCGCCGCCGCGTCTTCGGCCCATTCGGCGCGAACCGCGGCTGCCAGGAGCGGGAGCACCAGGCGCATGACCTCGATGTCTTCCGGCGCGGGGCGAGGGACCGTCTCCTCTCCGATGAGCACGCACACCCCCGAATGCTGGACGCCGCCGATCCCCAGCGCTGGCCGGAGCGGCTCGCCTGCGGCCGCCGGGAGTCTGCCTTCCACGGGGGCGTCCGCGTACGCGGCCGCTTCGGCGAACGACTGCCAGGAGCGTCCACTGGGTAGTGTTTGGGGGAACCCGGATGGCGGGATGAACGCGCCCGTCTCGCGGTCCCACACGAAGAGGATGAGGTCCCGTGCCCCCAGTGCGTCGGTGACAGCCCTCACCGATTCTCCTCCCCGCCGCTCACCCTCGGCCAGGCCCCCCAACACTTGTAGGAGCCGCTGCTGGGTCACCCTGAGCTGCCCGCGCTCATTCGGGAATGACACATACCACGGCCGTGCAGTTGTGGAATCCGCCGAACTGGCCCTCGGCGCGGACGATCTGGCCATAACTGTTGAATCCGGCGAACGGCGCCGAGCCTAGCTCTCGGGCGACGGCATCCAGCTCGCCGCCAAACTGCGCACCCAAGCGGAGCCGAGTGGCCACACAGTCGAAGAAGAGCGCCGCCTTCGGACGGCTCCCGGCCCGCTCGAGCTGGCCCACCGCGTCCCGCACGGCGAGGGCGGCGGCGGCCGCCGCCCTGGGCTCCTCGGTGGCCATGATGCGGGCCGTGGCGCCTCTCGGCACGTCAGCGGCGCACTGGACCCCGCCATCCGCGGTGATCCCCAACGGGACCCGCAGCTTGTGCCCGTCGGGCGTCGCGACGCCGATGACGTTGTGCAGGAAGAACGGGAGCGGGTCCGCGCGGTCGAGGACCTGGTTGGTCGCTGTCGCATGCGCCTCGAACACCTCGGCCGCGGGCGACACGTTGAGACTCACGACCCGCATCCCGTCGGAGTCCGTGACGCGGAGCGGCTGACTCGAGGGCACCCACGCGTGCCGAGCGCCGATGCCGAGCGGTTTGTTCGACAGGATCTCCAACGCCACCGCGGCATCGGAGTAGACCTGGTCGTTGCAGAAGACGTAGGTCTCCTGAAACCGTGCATCGTCCCCCGCTCCGCCTCCACAGAACTGGTAGATTCCCATGGTGGCGTGGGTGAGTGCGTCAATCAGGCCTTCAGTGTAGCCGGCGAGCGCATCAGCAAAAATGAGGGCGGTGCGGTACCGGTACTGATGGGTCCGGAGCCCGGCGAACCCATCAGCGATCTGCTGGGCGGCCCGCTCTCGATCTGCGGAGATCCGTTCACCGACCGCGGCCCGGAACTGCATGTCGGGGTTGCGCAACGCCACGGCACAGGTCAGCCCTTCGCCGGCGACATCGTGCGTGAATTCGCCCGCTGACGAACATCCGACGAGCACCCCCGGCTGGGCGCCCGCTCGGAGCGCACCCAGCAACGCCAGGTGATCGTTGCGCGGGGAGGCAAACAGGATCACCGCATCTGGCTTGCCGGGCAGTCCGGCACCGATCGTTTCGGCCAACGCGGTGCCGCCGGCGGCCCCGGTACGGTCGGTGTGCGAGATAACGACGTCGGTCATGCGAAGCGCCTCGAATGGTGAGCGGGAGTCTCCGTGCCGAGCAAGGCGTGCCGTGGCCCCTGCCGCCGGTGACTTTCGGGACACAGGGATCAGCAGCCCCGGTGATACGAGGATGCGCGCGTCCCCGGACGCGCGGCAGGCGTTTGATAACGTAGCAGCCGAGGCGCGAGATCGCGACCAATCGGCACCTCCACCAACAACCCCAACTGGGTCACGTACCATCACCCGGTCCAGGAGCCACGGACACTCTACGGCGCAGGGCGTAGGATATCCACCGTCAGACGCCGATGGCGTGCGATGCAGCTGCTCCGAGCGCGCGACCGTAACAGCCGGAGAGGCCAGGCGCCTTCAGCGTCGTGCACCTCGCGAGCGTCGTACCCTGTGTCGACTCGTCCGGCGCCTGACAGTACACCAGGCTCAGGCGCCGAGTCCCGCCGTCGAATGCCGGGCTGTCCTGGCCTGCTCACCGTGTCGCGGTCGCCGCTCCCGCGAGTAGCATTCCCTCGAGCACCTGCCGTGGCGCACACCTGGAGGACGCGTGCTCGCGAGCGGTGACGTCACACGTCTCGACGGCTCGCCGAGCGAGGGAGTCCGATCGAGATCGGAGGTGGCACCCGACGTACGACGCGACCCCGGACGGGCGGCCGGGAGCCCAACGTCTAGCTCTCGACGCTTGGCCGGCGGCCAACGAGCGTGGCCACCGCTGCCAGCAGCTCACTCGTGTCGACGGGTTTCGCCAGGTGCAGATGAAAGCCGGCAAGGAGAACTCGCCGCCGGTCCTCGGGTCGCGCGAATGCCGTCAACGCGATGACCGGGATACGTGCGCCACGCCCATCAGGAAGGGCCTTGATCCGCCGAACGAGGGAGAAGCCGTCTTCCCCCGGCATTCCGATGTCACTCAATACGATGTCAGGAATGTCCGTCTGGAGAACCTGAAGCGCATCCGCGACGGAGCCGGCGCCGATGATCCGCGCTCCAGTCCCCTGAAAGACGCGCTCGACCAGCATCACGACGTCGGGATCGTCGTCGACCACCAAGATGCAGACGTTCGTCAAATCAACAGCCGCCCGCGACCACGGATGCCGCTCATCCTCCGAATACCGCGTGCCCTCATCCTGTGCCAGCGCAATCGGCAAAGACACCGTGAACGTGGCTCCCTCGTGCGGCCCGTTACTGTACGCCGTCACGGTTCCCCCGTGCAGCTCTACCAAGTTCTTGACGATCGCGAGGCCGATTCCGAGGCCGCCATGCGCGCGAGTCGTGGATGACTCTGCCTGCCGAAAGCGGTCGAAGACATGCGGCAGGAAGTCCGCGTGGATCCCGATGCCCGTATCGGTGACCCGAATCTCAACATGAGAGTTCACGCGTTCAAGCAGGACCTGCACGCGGCCGCCCTTCGGGGTGAACTTGACGGCGTTGGACACGAGATTCCACACCACCTGCTGGAGTCGTGTCGCGTCCCCAGGTACGGGTCCGGCCGATGCATCGAGGATAGCCTGGAGTCGGATCTGCTTCGCCTCGGCGGCCGCGCGAGCCGTCTCCAAAGCAGCCTCGATGGCGGTCGCAATATTCACCCGCTGCACATCGAGACGCATTTTCCCGGACACAATCCGGCTGAGATCGAGCAGATCGTCCACCAGCCGCGTTTGGACGCGTACGTTGCGCTCAATGGCAAGCGCTGCCTGGTGGAGCTCTCGGGCTGGTATGTCCGGCATGCGCATTAGCTGCGACCATCCGAGCATCGCATTCAGCGGAGTCCGAAGCTCATGCGAGAGCGTGGCGAGAAACTCGTCCTTGGCCCGGTTGGCACGGTCGGCCGATTGACGGGCCGCACGCTCACTCGCCATGAGCTGATCCCGCTCCCGCTCGGCCTGTTTCCGCTCCGTGATGTCGCGTGCGATCTTCGACGCACCGATCACTCGACCATCAGCATTCCTGATCGGAGAAATCGTCAGCGACACGTCGACTGCTCGCCCGCCTTTGGCCACCCGGACGGTGTCGAAGTGGTCGACGCGCTCTCCCCGGCGCAGCGCGGCCAGGATCCTTGCCTCTTCCGGCCACCGCTCCGGCGGGATGATCGTTAGGATCGACTGCCCGATGATCTCGTCCGGCGCGTACCCGAATATGCGTTCGGCCGCCCGGTTCCAGCTCGTGATCACGCCGTCCAAGTTCTTGCCGACGATCGCATCGTCCGACGACTCGACGATCGCGGCCAGGCGAGCGTGCGTTTCCTGGGCGCGCGCACGCTCGATCATCTCTTGCCTGAGCGCCGCAATGGTGTCGTTAAGTGCCGAAAAGGTGCCGACCGTATCGCGCTTCGGGCGTCCGCGCAGAAACACGACGCCGGGCGTTGTCTCGGCGCGCGGACGGAGAATGGCACCGTCGAATCGGAGCTCGACACGCTCTTCCGCACGCCGCCACGTGAATGCACCAGGAATCGCGTCCCGAGTGCGAGCGCACAGTGCGAGGAATCGAGCGATCTTCGGCGGTGGGTCGGCCAAGTGAGCCGACAGTTGGCTGCCGACCAGGTCGGATCCCGAGCCGCCGCTTACGGCCGCAGCTGCCCGATTTGCCGCCACGATCCGGCCGTCCGCGGTCACAAACAGCCCGACCTCCGGCAGCAGGTCGAGAAGCTCGGTGTCAGCAGCCATCGTGTCAATCAACTCTTCACGTACTCTCGCCCCTGTGCCGCGTCGCTCTCCGCGTTTGGTCTGATGTACACGACTACTCGACACTCGCGATCACCCTGGGCGATCGTGCGTTGGAGTTCAACCTTGGCGTATCCGAGATTCTGGGCCGCGATCGACCCAAACACGTTCGACGTCATCATGCACATGGAAGGCCGGCCGACCACCTTCTCGGCAAAGGGGCAGGCGCTGTTCCCCAGAACGATCTTGTCGTCGGTCTCCTCGACGATGTAGAAAGCTCCCTGGATCCGGCGTTTGAGGTCAACGAGAACGTCCGCCACCTGCTCGCGTGACAGCTGCTCGACACGAAGCGCCGCCTTGTAGTCGGCGTTGATTTCATCGCCGATGTTCTGACCCACGACGCTGACGAACCCAGCCGCTTCTTTGAGCCCGACAACCTCTTCGAGCGTGCCCGCCAAATGGCGAATCAGGTTTCGCAAAAAGACGTCCCGGTTCAACGGGACGTCGATCACCGCAAGATTGGAACGACCGCCGAAAGCCGCCAAGGAAGCTCCGAAGTCGACGTGGCACTTCAGCGGATGATACAAACCGCTCGCCGGCGCGGTACAGCCGCTTTACTGCCGGGCAAGCTGAGCAGCAAACACCGTGCCCGAGCGCTGTGATGGTGACCCCTGTGCGCTGCCGGCACCGTCGACGCCCAGGTGCGCCAGTGCCGCGAGTCACGTCGGAACGCCCGTGGCGAGGTCAGCACCGCCGGCATGAACCACGCGTCAAGGCCGGGACGTGAGCGCCGCGACGGGCGCCGCATAGAGCGCGGACTCCGGCAGAATCGGACTGACCGTGACACGCGCCCCGCTCCAGTGCACTTTGTAGCTCTCCCGAACCGGAGCGATCTCGTGCGCACCATCACCGCGGCCCTTCTCGCGGCCGCCGTCCTGCCGACCCTCGCCGCGGCGCAGCATGCGGCCCCCATCGCCGACGCGTTCCGCCGGCACGCCACCCGCATGGGGCGAAACCTCATCGCCGCCGCGGAGGCGATGCCGGCGGACAAGTACGGGTACAAGCCCACGCCGGCGCAGATGACGTTCGGCGAGGTCGTGCTACACGTCGCACAGGACAACGACGAGGCCTGCCCACCAATCGCCGACATGAAGGCGCCGGCCCGCGCCAAGCTCGCCGCGACCGATGACAAGGCCAGGCTCGTCGCCCGGATGCGCGAGAGCTTTGCGTTCTGCGACCAGGCCCTAGCCCATCTCGACGATTCCAACATCGGCGGATCCGTGTCGGCGTTCGGGGAGAAATGGACGCGGGCCGCGCTCATGTTCGAGCGGGCGGACGACTGGGCCGACCACTACAGCCAGTTCGCGATCTACCTCCGACTGAATGGCCTGCTCCCGCCCACGGCGCGGCAGGGGAGCTAGGCGGCGGCAGGGGAGCCGGGCGACCGTGCCGCCGGTTGCACGGTCGACGGACGGCTCGGCTGCTCATGGACGATGAGCGCCACCCGCACCTACCCGTGACCGACCGCTCGGCCCCCTAGCGCGCCCGCCAGTCGAACGACCCCGCCCACGCGTCGGCGGCGCGGAGCACCGTCGCCTCCTCGAAGCGGCGGCCGACGAGCATCATCCCGACCGGCAGGCCATCGACCAGGCCGCACGGGATCGTGAACGCCGGGTGACCCGACACGTCGAACGGACAGGTGTTCTGCTGCATGTTGAGCGCGGCATCGACGTACACCTCCCGCGGAGCGTCGGCCGGCGGGATCCGGGTCGCCGGGAAGGGGATCGTCGGCATGGCGAGCACATCGCACTCCGTGAGCGCCGCGTCGTACGCCCGACGCAGCGGGACACGGAGGTTCTGCGCCCGGGCGTGATAGCGATTGTGATGGCGGCGGTGCATGTGCTCGCCGAGAAAGAGCACGAGCTTCACCGTCTCGGAGACCTCGTCGGGCCGCGTTCGCCAGCCACGGGCGAACGCCGCCTGAAGTGACGTCGGATAGTACCCGGCCCAGTTGTTCCCGAGCGCGAACCCCTTGAGCATCATCTCGGCCGCACCCTCGAGGATCACCCCCGTCCAGATGTGCGGCGCGTCGAGGTGCATGGGCACCGACACCTCCGAGACCGGTGCGCCGAGCGATCGGAACGCGTCGATCGCGCCACGCACCACGCGATCCGTCACCGGTGAGCGCGGATCCTCGGTCGCATGCCCGAAGCCCTCGCGTAGCACGCCGATGCGAAGCCCGTCGGCGCCGCCGCCGAGCGCGCCCATGTAGTCGCCGACCACGGCGGTCGACGTCCGGGGATCGTGCTCGTCGGGTCCGGCAATCGCCGTGAGGAGGCGCGCCACGTTTTCCACGCTGTCGCAGATCGGACCGCAATGGTCGACCGAGTAGGCGATCGGCATGCCGCCGGTCATCGGGACCAGCCCCCAGGTCGGCTTGAGGCCGTACACCCCGCACCAGGCCGACGGCGTGCGGATCGAGCCGCCCTGGTCGCCGCCCAGCGCCATCTCCACCTCGCCGGCGGCGACCAGCGCCGCGCTCCCACCCGACGATCCGCCGGCGCTGTACGCCGGGTCGTGCGGATTCCGGATCGGCCCCGTCGCGCACGTGTGGCTGCCGGCCGAGAAGCACAGATCTTCACACGCCGCCTTGCCGGCCACCACGGCGCCGGCGTCGAGCACGCGGGTCACCACCGTCGCATCGACGTCGGGCACGTACCCCTCGAGCCAGCGGGAGCCGTTCATCATCGGCACGCCGGCCACGCAGATGTTGTCCTTCACGGCCACCCGCCGGCCCGCCAACACCCCGGCCGGCGCCCCGCGGATCTCGGTCTTCCAGTACCACGCGTTGAGCGGATTCTCCTGCGCGCTCGGGCGGTGGCCCGCCTCGCGGGCGTACCGGACCGGCAGCGTCGGCTCCGGGAGCTCATCGAGGCGGTTGTACGACGCGACCGCTCCGCGCATGATCCCCTGGAAGGATGCGGCCGCAGCCGGGGACAGCGTCATGCCGAAGGAGCGGGCGATCTCCATCAGCTCGCGCTCGGTCGGCGGCTGCACGCCGATCCCGACAGCAGCGGGATCGGCGGCCCCAAGGTGCGCGTCCGTCTCAGGCCGTTGCGATGTGCTGGGCATTGGTTCGGTCCAGTTCTCGGGTCGATATCTCGCGCATCACGAACTTCTGGATCTTCCCGGTCACGGTCATCGGAAAGGCGTCGACCACCTTGAGGAATCGGGGGATCTTGTAGTCGGCGATCCGGCCCTTGCAGAAGCGCTGGAGATCCTCGAGCGACAGCCGGGCCCCGGGCCTGAGCTTCACCCAGGCGACGACCTCCTCGCCGTACCTGGCGTCGGGGACGCCGATCACCTGCGCCTCGGTGATCGCCGGACACGAGTAGAGGAAATCCTCCACCTCGCGCGGATAGATGTTCTCGCCGCCACGGATGATCACGTCCTTCGCCCGTCCGGTGATCCTGAAGTAGCCCCGCTCGTCGAGCGCAGCGAGATCACCGGTGTGGAGCCAGCCATCCGCGTCGATCGCCGCGCGGGTGGCCTCGGGATTCCGGTAGTATCCTTTCATCACGAGATACCCGCGGGTGCACAGCTCCCCGGCGGTGCCGATCGGGACGATCTCGCCCGTCTCGGGGTCGATGATCCTGGCCTCGGTGTGGGGCAGCGCCCGGCCGACCGTCGCGACCCGCACGTCGATCGGGTCATCGGTGGTCGTGAGCGTGATCACCGGCGAGGCTTCCGTGAGCCCGTAAGCGATCGTGAGCTGGCGGCAGTGCATCTCCGACACGACCCGCCGCATGATCTCGATCGGACACGGCGCGCCGGACATGATCCCCGTCCGCAGGGATCGCAGATCGAACTCGCCGAAGCGCGGGTGATTCAGCTCCGCGATGAACATCGTCGGGACGCCGTGCACGGCCGTACACCGCTCATCCTGGATGGCCCGCAGCGTCGACTCGGCGTCGAAGTGGGGAGCCGGGACGACCATCGTCGCCGCGGCCGCGACACAGGCCATGTTGGCCAGCACCATCCCGAAGCAGTGATAGAACGGGACCGGGATGCACAGTCGGTCTCGCCATGTGAACCGCAGTGCGTCGGCGATCAACAGCCCGTTGTTGACGATGTTGTGGTGCGAGAGCATCGCACCCTTCGGGAAGCCGGTCGTGCCCGAGGTGTATTGGATGTTGATCGGGTCGTCGGGCGTGAGCGTACGCTCCCGCGCCCGGAGCGCCCCGACCGGCACGGCGCGCCCCGCGGCCAGGAGATCGCCCCAGGACATCATCCCCCTCGGGGCCGGCTCGCCGACGAAGACCGCCCGGGTGAGGTGCGGGAGCGTGTCCGATCGGAGCTGCCCCGGCGCGCACGTCTCGAGCGCGGGGCAGATCTCGCGCAGGATGGCCGGATAGTCGGCGTCGCGGAACCCGTCGATGAGAAGGAGCGTCTGACACTCCGACTGCCGCAGGACGTACTCGAGCTCCCGCGCGCGATTGAGCGGATTGATGCTGACCAGGATCGCTCCGACCTTTGCGGTCGCGAATTGCGTGATCACCCACTCGGCGGAGTTCGTCGACCAGATGCCGACCCGATCGCCCGCAGCGACACCAAGACCGAGCAGACCGCGCGCCGCCAGCTCGACGGCCTCGCGGAGTGCGCCATAGGAGTACCGCCGCCCCTGGTGGCAGACGATGAGACCGTCGTGGTCGGGGTCCCGCGCCGCGGCCTCGTCGAGGAGCTGCCCGATGGTCACGTCCCGCAACGGCGGAGTCGTCCCGCCGTGAGTGAGGCTCAGCCGCTCATGGGCGCCAGCGGTACCCGTCACCGATGCTCTCCGGGACATGGGAAAGGGCCCTCGCGCCCGTCGACCCGTGGGGCAGGGCGCCCGAATCCGGCTCGAAGCTACACGCCAGACCGGCCGGTGACAGGAGGTCCACGCCGGCCCCCCGGACGCGGCACCGCGATCCGGGGCGGGTAGATCGGGGTCGGCCCGGGGGCGCACCCGTCAGCGTGGCGGGCCCGAGTTGCGCCGGGCGACGGCCTGCCTTATCCTTGTAGCAAGCGAGACACGCACAGCGCGTGGACAAGTTCCGAACGTACGGGGGCCTGCCCGAATTGCGAGCAGGCCCCTCGCGTTCTGTCGCGAGAGACCCGCGGTCGTCGCGGGATGCCCATCGTGAGGGCCTCGATCACGAGCCTGTTGTGTCGGTCGGTACGGCATCTCCGGACTCCCAACACAGCACATAACCAACAGGAGTAGTACGATGCGTACCACCGGAACGGTGAAGTGGTTCAACGACTCGAAGGGATTCGGCTTCATCACGCCCGAGAACGGACAGAAGGATTGCTTCGTTCATCACTCCGCCATCCAGGGCGGCGGGTACAAGTCGCTCGCCGAGGGCGAGCGCGTGGAGTTCGACGTCGTCCAGGGCCAGAAGGGCCCGGCGGCCGAGAACGTGACGAAGCTCGGCAAGTAAGCAAGTAACCCGCGGCCCGCGCCCGCCTGGCGGGCGCCGGGCAGCGATCGCAGTGGGCTGAACGTGGCGGTCCCGGTCAGTCGCATCGGGCCGCCACGAGCGCGACCGTCGATTCGGCTCGGTCAGCGCGGCCCGGTCGGCCGCCGGGTCTCACGCGCCGACTCGGCGCAGGGAATTGCCAGACAATCAGTCGGAGGCATCATGGACGCTTCGTTCAGCTTCGAAGATGCCGGGCGGCACTTCGCATGCCGCATCGAGCAGGCCCGCTCGCGCGACGTGGCCGCGTGGTGGTGGTTCACCGTGTCGACCGACACGCACCGCTACGCCCCATTTCACACCGATCCGCGGGATACGGAGGATTCGGTCCGGTCGCGCGTGGTCGCCTACTATGACGAGCTGTTGATGCGGCGCGCGGCGCCGCGCCAGCCGTGGGGCCGCGGCGAGCGGTCGGCCGTGACCCCAACACCCGCGCCAAGCGCCGACGCCGGCCGGCCAGCCGACGCCGGCCGGCCAGCCGACGCCTCGCCCTCGACGCCCGCACAGTCCTCGACGTCCGCGTAGTCCTCGACGTCCGCGTAGTCCTCGGTGCCGGCTGACGGCCCGACATTGGGCCGTGGACGGTGGTGCGGTCGCCCGCTATCGTATGGCGGGCGCGGGCACCCCGGCGTGACCGACCGACACCTCCTTCGCCCCGCGAGGCGATGACGGACACATTGCGCGAGCAGCTCCAGACCAGTCTGGGGGCCGCCTACACTCTGGGGCGGGAGCTCGGCGGGGGCGGCATGAGCCGCGTGTTCGTCGCCGAGGATCGTGCACTGGGCCGCACGGTCGTCGTCAAGGTACTCTCCCCCGAGCTCATGGCCGGCGTGAACGTCGACCGGTTCCGCCGGGAGATCCGGCTCGCCGCCCGGCTCCAGCACCCGCACATCGTGCCCGTGCTCCAGTCGGGAGAGACCGACGGGCTCCCCTACTTCACGATGCCCTTCGTGGAAGGGCAATCGCTGCGGAGTCGCCTCGCTCAGAGCGGCGCCCTCCCGATCGGCGAGGCGGTGTCGATCCTGCGCGACGTGGCGAAAGCCCTCGAGTTTGCGCATGCCCGGGAGGTCGTGCACCGTGACATCAAGCCGGACAACGTGCTCCTCGCCGGGAACGCCGCCGTGGTTACCGATTTCGGGATCGGCAAGGCGCTTTCGGCATCCAAGACGCCAGCGCCCGGCGGGACGCTGACACAGGCCGGAACGTCGCTCGGGACACCGGCGTACATGGCGCCCGAGCAGGCTGCGGCCGACCCGGCCACCGACCACCGGGCGGACGTCTACGCGTTCGGGATTCTGGGCTACGAGCTCCTGGCCGGGCGGCCGCCTTTCGCCGGACGCTCGCCACAGAAGCTCCTCGCCGCTCAGCTGGGGGAACGCCCGGCGCCGATCGAGAGCGTGCGTCCCGACGTGCCGCCGGTGCTCGCCGCGCTCGTCATGCGCTGTCTCGAGAAAAACGCCGACGACCGGCCCCAGACCGCGGCCGCCCTCGTCCAGGCGCTCGACACGGTCTCTACGAGCGGTGCGAGCCGGCCGGCGCCGGCCCTCCTGCTCGGCGGCCGCGCGGCGCTCCGCAACGCGCTCGTCCTCTGGGCGGGTGCATTCCTGATCGTGGGTCTGGCTGCGCGGATCGCGACGACCGAGATCGGGCTGCCGGAGTGGGTATTCCCCGGAGCGGTCATCGTGATGCTGCTCGGGCTGCCCGTCATCCTGTTCACCGGCTACGTGCAGCAGACGCTTCATCGCTCGCTCACGAGAACACCGTCGCTCACGCCGGGCGGGACCCGAGCGCCCCCATCGACGATCGCCACCCTCGCCCTCAAGGCGAGCCCGCACGTGAGCTGGCGACGCGCGGCGATCGGCGGTGTGGCTGCACTCGGCCTGCTCGTGCTCCTCATCACGGCCTATATGGTCAGTTGGGCGACGGGTATCGGCCCCGTCGGGTCGCTGCTGGGAGCCGGGAAGATCCACGCCCGCGACCGACTCATCATCACGGATTTCCGTGGACCGGGGAGTGACTCGGCGCTCGCCGGCGCAGCGAGCGAGGCCGTGCGCACGGATCTCAGCGAATCGCCAGTCATCACCCTGCTCACCCCGGCCGATGTCGCGGGCGCGCTGCGGCTGATGCAACGTCCGCCGACGACGCGCATCGACGTGCCCACGGCGGCTGATCTCGCGGCGCGCGAGGGCGCCAAAGGGATCGTCGACGGCACGATCACGTCGCTGAGCCCGGGCTATCTTCTCACCCTGCGGCTGCTATCGACCTCGGGGGCGGAGCTCGCCTCCTTCCACGATGGGGCCGATGGGCCGAGCCAGTTGCTGCCGACACTGGACCGGCTGGCGCGGCGGCTCCGGGCGAAGATCGGCGAATCGCTCAAGAGCGTGCACGCCGACCCACCCCTGGAGCAGGTCACGACGTCGTCGTTGGCGGCGCTCCGGAAGTACCAGGAGGGCGTGAGGCAGGCGGACGTCGTGGGCAGCATCGACGGGGCGGTCCGCAACTTACGAGAGGCAGTGGCGCTCGACACGACGTTCGCCATGGCCTACCGCAAGCTCGGCATCACGATGGGCAACGTCCGGATGTCCCAGGCGAGCGTCGATAGCGCGATGACGCAAGCCTATCGATACCGCGCCCGGCTCACCGTGCGAGAGCGATACCTCGCCGAGGCGGCCTACTTCGCAGGGGGGCCGGGGCGCGATCGGGAGAAGGCGGTCGCGGCGTATCGAGCTCTGCTTGCACTCGACCCCCAGGACTTCGTCGCCGTCAACAACCTGGGCGACATCGCCCTCCAACGCCGCGAGTACGCGGCAGCGGACACGCTGTTCCGCCGGGCCCGGAAGAGCAGGGGCGGTGGGTCCCTCGAGCTCGGCAACATCATCGAAGTCGAGATGGACGACGGGGACACCGCCGCCGCCCGCCGTGACCTCGCCGTGCTCCGGGACCAGTATCCGAGCGCGTTGCAGGGTCCGGGCTTTCAGTTCACGCTCCTCTACGTGGAAAACCGAGTGAGTGCGATGGACTCGGCGGTGATCCGGGAGCGCACAAATCCAAGCCCCGAGTGGCGCGTGGTCGCCTGGTTGAACCAGGCAGTCCTCGCCGTCCTGCGCGGGCAGCCGTCCGCATGGGCGCGCGCCGTCACGGAGGCCCGTCGAACTGACGCGCTCCGAGGCCTTCCGCCTCCGCCCCTCGAGGACTCGGTGACCGCCGCCGCGCTCGACGTCACGCTGCGCGCGCAGCCGGCGCGCGGGGTTGCTCGACTCGACTCCCTCCTGGTTCGAGTGCCCCTGCGGTCGCTGCCGGTGCTCGACCGCCCGTACTTCCGCGTTGCCGAGCTGTACGCGCTGGCAGGGCGTCCCGACCGGGCGCACGCGATCCTGACGCAATACACGGCCGACGTCAGGGACACCACGATGCTCCGGTACAACGGCCCGGAGATGCACACGGCCCTCGGCGAGATCGCGCTGGCCGAGCATCGGCCGCAGGATGCGTTGCGCGAGTTCGCGCACGCCGACACCGCATCGGACGGCTATCCCGTGTCGTGCGCGATCTGCTTCCCGCTCGATGCCGGCCGCGCCTACGACGAGGCCGGCAACCGCGATTCGGCGATCGCTCTCCTCGCGCGCTACGAGGCCCTGTCCGCACGTCGGGAGCCCACCTTCGCCTTCGGTGACGACCCGGTCTTCCGGCCGCTCGTCTACAAGCGCTTGGGCGAGCTGTACGAGATGAGAGGCGATGTCGCGCACGCCACCGCCAGCTACCGGCAGTTCATCGCGTTCTGGAAGGACGCCGACCCCGACCTCCAGCCCGTCGTCGCCGACGTGCGGCGCCGGCTCGCCAAGCTGAGCGGCGAGCCGACACGGATCGTGCCGGCCGCACAGGGCTCGACGAAGGGCTGACGTCGCGCTGCGCCGCGACCTGCACGGCGGCGAACGCCGCGGGTTGCCGAGCGAGGCCGATCGGGCCATGTTGGTGCGATGCGAACCCCGATCGGACCCTCGCGGGCCGTCGCGCGCGCGACGGCCCGCGCGCCCTTCATCGCCAGCGCGTTGGCCATCGCCATCGCCTCGGTCGCCACGCCCCGGACGCTCCGCGCCCAGGCCAGCACCAGCCCGGCAGCCACCGACACCACACCGCCGCCCGCGGCGGCGCCCGCCGATGTGTCGTCGCTCGACGCCATCCTCAGGGCGCTGTACGACGTCATCTCCGGGCCCGCGGGCCAGCCGCGGAACTGGCAGCGGTTCCGGAGCCTGTTCATTCCCGGCGCCCGCCTCATTCCGACGCGATTCGACTCGACGACCGGTCGGCCCCGCACGATCGTGCTCACGCCCGACGAGTACGCCACCCGCGCCGCCGGACGGCTCCAGCAGCAGGCCTTCTACGAGAACGAGATCGGACGCACGGTCGACACGTTCGGGGCGGTCACACAGGTCTTCAGCGCCTACGCATCGCGCCGGGAGCCAGGGGGCCAGCCCTTCGCACGCGGCATCAACAGCATCCAGCTCTTCAACGACGGGAATCGCTGGTACGTCGTGACGATCTTCTGGCAGGCCGAGCGTCCGGGGCTCACGGTGCCCGGGAAATACCTGACGAATCACTAGGAGAACGGCTGTGCGTGTCTCTCGAGGACTGGGTGCGCTCACCCTGCTGATCGGGGCCGTGGCCGACGGGCGCGCCGCACGGGCCCAGCCCGCGGCGGCGCTCTCCGACAAGACGCGGGCGTTCGTGTCGGTCGCCGAGCCCACGGTCGTGCTCACCAACGCGACCGTGATCGACGGGACGGGCGCGGCTCCCAGCACCGGGCAGTCGATCGTGATCCGCGATGGCAAGATCGCGACTGTCGGCCCGGCGGCCGCCGTACAGGCGCCCGCAGGCGCGCGGGTCATCGACGTGACGGGACAGACGGTGATCCCGGGCATCGTCGGGATGCACGATCACCTTTTCTATACCGCGGCCGGCGGCCGGCGCACGCTCGTCTGGTTCACGGGCCCGCGCCTCTACCTCGCCTCCGGGGTCACGACGATCCGCACGACGGGGGCGATGGCGCCCTATGCGGACATCAACACCAAACAGGGGATCGATGAGGGGCAGGCGCCCGGGCCCCACATCGTGATCACCTCGCCGTACATCACGGGCCCGGGGGAAGGCGGGGGCGCGCTGACGGTCCGCGAGCGGCTCTCCTCCCCCGAGCAGGCGCGCCGCTTCGTCGACTACTGGGCGGGCGAAGGGGCGACGTGGATCAAGGCCTACACCGACGTGCGGCGCGCCGAGCTCAAGGCGGTGATCGACGAGGCCCACCGGCGCGGGATCAAGGTCACCGGCCATCTCTGCTCGGTATCCTACAGCGAGGCCGTCGACCTCGGGATCGACAATCTCGAGCACGGGTTCATGACGGCGACCGACTTCGACCCGCAGAAGCAGCCGGACACCTGCCCGGCGGGAAGCATGGTCCGCGTCGCATCCTCCGATCCGGCCGGCACGACGGGACGCGACGTGATCAGGAAGATGGTGTCGCACCACGTGCCGATGACGTCGACGCTGTCGGTGATGGAGCCGCTCTTTCCCAACCGGCCGGTCACCGACCAGCGGACCCTCGACGCGATGGCGCCCGAGGTGCGTCAGGCGTACCTCGCGATGCGCGCACACATCGATTCGGGCGCGGCCGCGAACTGGGCGTTCACGCCCGACATGCTCCGGAACGCGATGCGCTTCGAGCGGGAGTTCGTCGAGGCGGGGGGACTCCTGGCCGTCGGCGTCGACCCGACCGGGATCGGGGGCGCGCTCCCCGGCTACGGCGACCAGCGCAACTACGAGTTGCTGGTCGAGGCCGGGTTCAGCCCAGCGCAGGTCGTGCAATGCATGACGGCCAACGGCGCACGAATCCTGGGCGCCTACGACAAGTTCGGCTCGATCGAGGCCGGCAAGGCGGCGGACCTCGTCGTGCTGAACGGGAACCTCCTGGCCGATCCGTCGGTCATCCGGAGGGTCACGACCGTCTTCAAGGACGGCGTCGGCTATGACTCGCCGAAGCTCATCGCGACGGTCGCCGGGCGGGTCGGGATCGACTGAGTCGGCCGAGCCGGTGACAGAGACGATCGAGCCGGCCGCCGGGGCCCCGGCGGCGGAACCGCGCGCAACGACGCGGACGACTCGCGCCGCCCATCGGCGGCCCCCGCGGGCGATCACCGTGCCGGTCCTGGCGGCGCTGGCCCTCGCCCCACTCGGGGGGCATCGGACAGACCTCCGGCGGTCACGGCCTCAGCCGCCGCGGGCGGCCGCGAGGCGCGCGCTCCCGGCGCCGCGGGTCCGACATGTCTTCCTCGTGGTGCTCGAGAACGAGTCCTTCGACCGCACGTTCGGTCCGACATCACCGGCGCCCTACCTGGCCCGCACCCTGACGGCGCAGGGGGCGCTACTCCGACAGTATTACGGCATCGGGCACGCCAGTCTCGACAACTACATCGCGCTCGTGAGCGGACAGGCGCCCAACGAGGCAACGCAGGCCGACTGCCGCACGTACGCGGAGTTCCGGCCGGCGCGCCCGGGGCTGGATGCCGATGGCCAGGCGGTCGGGACGGGGTGTGTCTACCCCGCCCGCGTGCGGACCGTGGTCGATCAGCTCGAGGCTCACCACCTCACCTGGCGCGGCTACATGGAAGACCTCGGCAACGATCCTGCCCGCGAGCGCGCCGCGTGCGGGCACCCGCCGCTCGGCGGGACCGACCCGACCAACCGCGCGGAGCCTGGGGACCAGTACGCGACCAAGCACGACCCTTTCTACTACTTCCACAGCATCATCGACGACACCGCCCGCTGTGCCTCGCACGTGGTGAACCTCTCGGCGCTCCGGCGGGACCTGATGCGCGTCTCGACGACGCCCAACTTCGCCTTCATCTCGCCGAACCTGTGCGATGACGGGCACGACGCACCGTGCGTCGACCATGCCGTGGGCGGACTCGCCCAGGTGGATCGTTTCCTTCGCGAATGGGTCCCGCGCATCACCGAGTCCCCGGCGTTCCGGGCCGACGGGATGCTGGTCATCACGTTCGACGAGGGACTGGAGTCCTCCGCCTGCTGTGGGGAGCGCCCGCTCCGCGGGCAGGCCCACCCTCCAGGCGTCAATGGGCCGGGCGGCGGGCGGGTCGGAGCGGTCGTCCTGTCTCCCTTCGTCGCGCCCGGCACGATCTCCGACCGCCCGTACAACCACTACGCGCTCTTGCGCTGGGTGGAGGACCTGTTCGGGCTCGATCACCTCGGCTTTGCCGGTGCCCGAGGGCTCGCGACGCCTGGGCCGGACATCATCACCGGCCGCCACGCGACGCGCGGGACCGGCTCGACGACCCGCTGACACCCGCGCCGACCGGACGGTGGTCGGCCGCGCGAGCGGGAGAGCCCCGGCCTCAGGTCGTGAGTTCCAGATCCGAGTCGCGGTCGGACACCGCTGCCGTGGCTTCCGCCGCGGCGAGAGGAAGGCTCAGGGTGAAGGTCGAGCCGGCGTCCTGAGTGCTCTCGGCGGTCAGGTCGCCGCCCATAGCGCGCGCCAGCTCCCGGCTGATGGCGAGCCCGAGCCCCGTTCCGCCGTGCGGGCGCGTGAGCGATGGGTCGAGCTGCACGAAGGGCTCGAACACGATCGGCAGCTTTTCGGTCGGGATGCCGATCCCGGTGTCCGTGACCGAGATCTCGACCCGGTCCTGGCGCACCGCGCACGCCAGCGTGACGCGACCGCCCCGCGGCGTGAACTTGGCGGCGTTCGAGAGGAGGTTGAGCAGAATCTGCTCGAGCTTCTCCCGGTCTGCCTGGACCGTGACCGCCGGATCGACCCCGCGGTACTCGAATCTGATCCCGCGCTCGGCGAACTGCGGGTGCATCAGCGGCTCGGTGCCGGCGAGCGCCTCGTGGAGCGCCAGGGGGCGAAGCACGTAGGTCATCGTGCCGCTGTCGACCTTGGCGAAGTTGAGGATATCGTTGATCCGGCCGAGGAGGACCCCCTGTGCCCTGGCGATGCGGGTCAGGTAGCGGCGCTGCTCTTCGACCACGGGCCCGGGGACCTGCATCTCGAGCAACTGGACGTAACCGCCGATGGCGTTGAGCGGCGTCCGCAGCTCGTGGCTCATGTTGGTGAGGAAATCGACCTTGGCGCGGTTCGCGGCCTCGGCGCTCAGGCGGGCGTGCTCCGCATCGCGGAACAGCGACAGGTTGTCCACCGCGATCGCGACACGCTCGGCCAGGTTCCTGGCGAGCGCCAGGTCGTGTTCATCGTACCGGCGGCTCGCGTCGGCAATCGCAAGGGTCAGCGCGCCTAGCGTGCGGCCGCGGGCGACGAGCGGGACGATCATCACCGACGTGAACCCCAACCGCTCGAGGTCCGCGAGGTGCGCGTCGCTGCGCGCCATCGCCGCCAACATCTCCCGGGTGACGACCGGGATGAAGCTCGCCTCACCGGTGCGCAGGACGCCCGGCAGCCCACCGGGCGCGTTCCAGTCCTCCGGGTACCGCCGCTGGAACTCCATGGCAAAGGCCGCTTCGCTCGGATCCCGGTGCATGATCGCCAGGCGTCGCACCTCGGGCGGCCACGTCCCGGCCGCCGGGTCGACGATGACGTCGACCGCGCACCAGGTCCCGAGCGTCGGCACGGCCGACTCGGCGACCCGCCGGAGCGTCGTCTCGACGTCCAGCGACTCCGCCAACTGGCGGCTCGCGGCGGCCAGGAACGCGTTAGCCGACGCCGTGCGCTTGGCGTCCGTGATGTCCGTCCAGACCGCCGACACGCCGCCGTCGCGGGTCGGGTACGCGCGAATCGCGAGCCACCGGCTGCCCGCCGCCATCGTCTCGAAGGTCACCGTGACCCGCTCTTCCATCGCCCGGTGCATCTCGCGGTCGACCAGCGTCCCCCGCGTCTCGGGGAACAGGTCCCAGACCACCCGACCTTCGAGTGGCCCCTCGATGCCCATCTGCCGGAAGTACTCCGTCGCCCCCCGATTGATGAACGTGATGCGCCAGGCGGGGTCGTACGCGATGAAGGCATCACTGATGCTCTCGACCACGTCGCCGATCGCCCGGCGCGCCGCCTCGGCGTCAGCGGCGGCCGCCTGGAGCTGTTGATTCGAGCGTTCCAGTTCCTCGGCCAGCGCCTGCGCTTCCTCGACCTGCTGCTCGAGCTCCGACGACAGGGCTTGGGCAGCCTCCGTCTGCTGCTCCAGCTCCGCCGTCTGCTCCTGGAGCGTGCCCGCCAGCGCCTCGGCGTCCGCCCGCGCCCGCTCCACGGTTGCCAATGCGTCGGTCACCCGTCCGGTCATGCGGTGGAACGCCCCCGCGAGGCGGGACACCTCGTCACCGCCGTGGCCGACCGGGCTCTCGGGGACCGAGTCCGCGACGACTCGCTCGGCGGATGCGGTGAGGGCGACGATCGGTCGCGTCACGCGGCGACTCAGGAGCCGGGCGGCGGCGGCACCGGCAACGATGACGAGGGCGGCGAGTCCGGCGATCTCGGCCCACAGCCGCCGCATCGGCGCCAGCACGGCTGACCGCGGCTGCCCGACCCAGAGCACCCACGGAGTCCCGGGAATCGGTGCCTGGACACCGATCGACTGCCCCGCCGGCCCCGCCACCGCCTCGGGTGCGCCAAAGATCGTGTCGCTCGCCGATGGCGCCCTGGCACGGTGCTCGAGGTCGGTCCAGACTCCCTCCCCCGGTGAGCCGATCAATAGGGTCGCGCCAGGTCCGATCAGATCGCGAACCGTCTGGATATTCTGTCCCGTGAGGAACCGTGCGTCGGTGAGGAACCCGACCAGCCGGCCCCGCGGCACCGGGCCCGCGCGAGCCGGGGCGGTCGTGGCGCCCGCCACACCCGGCCGGGGAGCCGCGCCGGGTGCCCACACAGGCGTAACGGCCCACGAGTACGTCGAGTCGCCGGCCGCCACGAGCGGTCCGACGCGCGGGGCGACCAACGTCGTCGCGGTGCTGTCGATCAGTCGAGTCGGCCAGTCGGACGGGTCCCGAACCGGGACCGCCACCGTGTCGAGTGCGATCGTCCCGTCGACGCGCCGCAACTGGAGGACGCCGCGCGCGGTCTGATCTCCCACCCACGCCCCGGTGAGAGCTCGCCGAGCTTCCGGAGCGCCTCGACCGGTCGAGAGATAGGCGATGATGGCCGGGTCGGCCGCGACGCGCTCCAACTGGAGCGTGTAGGCGTGCATTGACTGCGCCAGGAGTGCATCGACCGCGATCGAGGCACCCTGAAGTCGCTGCCCGGCGGCCGCGATCACGACGTGATGCACCCGGCGGGAGGCCCCCCACGCGAAGATGCCGACCGCCGCGAGCAGAAGGCCCGAAATCAGGAGCGGGAGCTCGCGCTCGATCGATCGCGAGCGACCGCGGAAAGGTGGCATGGAGGACCGTCGTTCGACCGGTTGGTGCGTCCCGAGCCGCATCGCGCGCTAGGCCGGCTCCGCTGTGCGGCCCGCCAGAATGCGGCTGAACGGGCCGGAATCCACGTTCCCGCCGGAGAGCACGACACCGACGGCCCGCCCGCGGATCCGGTCGCGCTCCGCCGTCGCCGCCGCGAGGGCGGCGGCGCCGGCCCCCTCGGCCACCGCATGCGTGTCGTGATACAGTGCCCGCATTGCGTCCTCGACCTGATCGTCGGTGACCTCGACGATGCGATCGACACCCGACGCGATAAGGGTCAGCGCCTCCGGCCGCGGGGTTCGGCAGGCCATCCCGTCGGCGATGCGCGTGCTGACCTCGTGCTCGACAGGACGGCGCGCGGCAAGGGACAACGCATAGGCGGGCGCCGCGGTGGAGACGACGCCGACGACCTTGGTGTGCAGGCCGAGCGCGTCCCGTGCCGCAATCATCCCGCAGATCCCCGAGCCGAGCCCGATCGGGACGTACACCGTGTCGAGGTGCGGAGCGGCACGGAGGAGCTCCAGTGCGTACGTCCCCACGCCCCGGACGAGCAGCGGATGAAAGGTCGGCATGGCATGCCAGCCACGCTCCTCGGCGAGCCGGACGGCCGCCTCGGACGCGGACTGGAAGTCGTGCCCCGCCTCCACCAGCTCGGCGCCGAGGCCGCGCATGGCAGCGTTCTTCTCGGTGCTGTTGCCGTGTGGCACCACCACCGTCACGCGGACACCCTGGCGTCCGCCGGCGAAGGCGACCGACTGCCCGTGATTGCCGCGCGTCGCGCACACCACCCCCGGGACAGCGGGTTGTACGCCACGCAGGTGGTGGAAGTACACGAGACCACCCCGCACCTTGAACGCGCCCACGGGTGTGTGGTTCTCGTGCTTGACCCACAGCTCGGTGCCCACGCGGCGCGACAGGAGCGGCCACCGGTACTGCGGCGTCGGCGGCATGGCGGTGTACACGAGTGCCGCCGCCTCCTCCAGTTCCTCGAGCGTCGGCAGCCGGCTGTCCAGGGACTCGCGCGCGCCGAGCGGCGGCAGGGCCTCGGTTGCTCTCGCCATTCGTCAGCCTCGGGAAGTCGCCATCTCGGGCGGATCGCCGGACCGGAGCCCGATGGGCCGGAATCTATACACTGGAGCAGGGAAGAGAGGGGGCGCGGATGGCGCCCGGGCGCTCACCGGCCCCGGGCGTGAAACATCGGCACGGCCGCCCCGTAGTCAGCGTCGTGCGGCCGCGCGGGCCGTGTGGTCGACGGATCGGCTTTGCCGGTCTCGCCCGGGGAGGATAGTATTGGTGGCGCATCCGTGGTGCTTCGCACACGCCTTCGACGACGTCGCTTCCGCGCGGGTTCAGGGGCCATGATCGACCTCGCTCTCCCACGACTCTCCAGGACGGTCGGCGGTCTCCTCATCACGGCCGCCGTGGCCGGATGCAGCCGAGCCGCCCCGCGGACCGCTCCCCAGCCTGCGGCGGGCGGGGAGTCCCAGACCGATCTCTCGGGGATTGCGCGGGCGCGTGCGGACAGCGCACGCCGTCCGTACACCGAGGCGGACATCCGTTTCATGCAACGGATGATCCATCACCACGCGCAGGCCATCACGATGGCGGAGTGGGCACCGACGCATGGCGCGAACCCGTCGGTGCAGACCCTGGCGGCCCGGATCATCAACGCCCAGCGCGACGAGATCGCGACGATGCAGCAATGGCTTCGGGACCGGCGGCAGCCGGTTCCCGATCCCGGCGACATGGCGATGACGATGCCGATGGGCGGCTCCGGGCACGAGATGCTCATGCCCGGGATGCTGACGGGCGCGCAGATGAAGCAACTGGACGCGGCGAGAGGAGCCGAGTTCGATCGACTCTTCCTGACCTTCATGATTCAGCACCATCGGGGTGCCGTGTCGATGGTGAAGGACCTGTTCGGCACCTATGGCGCCGGGCAGGATGAGAAGGTGTTCAAGTTCGCCTCTGACGTGAACGTCGATCAGACAACCGAGATCGCCCGGATGCAGCGCATGCTCGTCATGCTCTCCTTCTCGAATCCGTCGTAGTGGGACCGGTCGCCCATCCCTCCCCATCCTGAGGAACCAGTCATGAGATCTGTGCACCGCGGCCACCGGTCACGCGGACGCGTCGCGGCCCGACGGGCCGTCTCCTCTGCCGTCGCCCTCGCCGCTCTCGCTGCGGTCGCGTGCGGCCGCACAACGCCCGGGGCCGGGGGGGCCATGCAAGGCCCGGCGCCCAGGGCCGACATGTCGACGACGGCGCCGAGTCCGGATCCGCGCGTCGGGCTCAAGGCCGGCCTGTGGGACGCGGGACAGGCCGCCTGGAATGTGCGGCTCGTCTCGAACAGCCCCCCATCGGAGAAGTTCAAGGGGGTCACGAACTCGGACCTGGCGTTCCTCGGCCCCTACGCCATCCAGGGCAGCTACAACGGCTTTCAGGTCTGGGACATCTCCAATCCGTCCCACCCGACGTTGAAGACCGCCTATCTATGCCCGGCGTCGCAGAGCGATGTCTCGGTGTACAAGAACCTGCTGTTCGTCTCCGGTGAGGGCCTGACGGGGCGGCTGGACTGCGGGACCGAAGGGGTGCAGGACACGGTCAGCGCCGCGCGCCTCCGCGGCATCCGCATCTTCGACATCACCGACATCACGCATCCGCGTAACGTCGGCAACGTGCAGACCTGTCGTGGCTCGCACACGCACACGCTGCTCGTCGATCCCAAGGACAAGGAGAACGTCTACGTCTACATCTCGGGCTCGGCCGGCGTCCGCTCGCCGAACGAGCTCCCCGGCTGCGTCAAGGCGACACCCGACCAGGATCCGAACTCCGCGCTCTTCCGGATCGAGGTCATCAAGGTGCCGCTCGCCCATCCCGAGCAGGCCGCCATCGTCAGCTCGCCGCACATCTTCCAGGGGTTGAGCGCCCCGGCGACGCACGGTGAGACGGAGGAGGACCGGGCCACGGCTGCCGCCGCGCGGGCCAAGGGCGCGTTCACGGCCAACATCCTCGGTGAGGAGCAGATCATCCCGTCCGAGTACGTCGACAAGGTGCTGGACAGCCTCGTCAAGGCGCGGGGCGGGACGGGCGCGCCGACCGGCGCCGATAGCGCGACGTTGCGCGACGCCATTCCCGGCATGGTCGCCAAGATGCTGGCCGAGAACTGCCCGGGGTGCGTGGCCGGCAAGGGCATCACACCGACCCAGTGCCACGACATCACCGTGTATCCGGCCATCGGGCTTGCCGGCGGCGCGTGTGAGGGGTACGGCATGCTGCTGGACATTCACGAGCCCACCAACCCCGTTCGCCTCGACGCTGCTTCCGACTCCAACTTCTCCTACTGGCACTCGGCGACGTTCAACAACGCCGGCACGAAACTCCTCTTCTCCGACGAGTGGGGCGGCGGCGGCCAGCCGAAGTGCCGCGCCACCGATCCGAAGAACTGGGGCGCCGACGCCATCTTCACGATCGTGAACCAGAAGTTGGTGTTCCAGAGCTACTACAAGCTGCCTGCCCCGCAGACCGCGCAGGAGAACTGCGTCGCGCACAATGGCTCGCTGATCCCGATCCCCGGTCGCGACGTCATGGTCCAGGCCTGGTACCAGGGCGG
>JAJPIS010000018.1 GCA_021324635.1 Gemmatimonadota bacterium | reverse complement strand
TCAACCGCGCGCCGTCACGGAACACCTGCCCGTAGAACGGCGGGTCGCCGTAGGTGAATGCGAGCGAGAAGCCGAGCGTCCCGACGTAGAACTCGGCCGACGCTCCGATGTCTCGGACGTAGAGCTGTGGCTCGGCTGTGACGAGTGTGGCCATGGCCAGGGGAGCGGTGGGGCCCGGGGGACCGCTGCGGTGTGAGAGGGGACCGGCACGACCTCCGTGGGCACTCGGCGACGGTGGCCGCCAGTGTGACCAATGATAGCGATCGCCGCCCTGGGCGCCGAGGGGAGGCGCACCCGCGGTGACGGTGACGGCACGGATGGGATCGGCGGCCGGGGGGAGGGGGGGAGGAAGGGGGGGCGGGGGGCGGGGGGGCGGGGGGGCGGTACGACTGTGGGTGTGGGCACGGCGGCTCTTGCGACCCTCGAGGGGCGGCGCGTATCCTCGCCCATGACCCCAGCCCGGGTTCCCATGCGTCTCACGTCCGTCACACGCCCACTCGTGCGGGCTGCCCTGCCCCTGATGCTCCTCGCGCCAGCGGCGCGCGCGCAGAAGAAGACCGACAGCACCATCGCGCCCGGGTCCGGCGCGGCCATGTGCAACGTGCTCGAGCCAGCCGATTTCGCGCGCGTGGGGCTGTCCGTCGGCGCGGCCACGGGCAACGTCGACGACGACGGCGCGAGCGCCTACTGCGCGTACCCGAGCCCCGCGGGCAAGATCGAGGTCGATGTGTTCTACGGCCCCGCGACGACCGCGCCACAGGCGATCGTGATCGCGCGCACGGCCATGGGCGAGGTCGGCGGACAGTTCAAGCCGGTGACACTCGCGGGCGCCGATGAAGCGCAGATAACATCCGACGGGGCCGGCGCCTCCGCATTCACCAGCATCGTCTTCCGGCGCGGCACCGCCGTCCTGTCGCTCGGCATCCCCACGAGTCCGCGCGCCCGGGACCAACTTCTCGCGCTCGCCCGCATCGCGATCGGCCGCATCCACAGGACGTGAACGGCCCCCGGCACAGAACGACCCTCGCCCATCCGACGCCGGAGCTCCCGGTCGAGGACGTGGTCCGGGCTCAACGCCATTACTCCGAAGCGCTCGGCTTCCAGATCGGGTGGCTCGATCCGGGCGGCGGGATCGGGGCCGTCTCGCGTGATCACGTCGCGATTTTCTTTCGGCAGCGGAGCCGGCCGTTCGAGCCGGTGGTCCACTGGATATTCGCCGCCGACATCGACGCCACGTACGACGAACTCCGCGCGTCGGGCGCACGCATCGTCGAGCCGCTCGAACGGAAACCGTGGGGCTTACGCCAGTTCACCGTCGAGGATCTGGACGGTAACCGCTTCTACGTTCACTGCGACTGACGCCGGGTGGCTCCGGGTGCACCACCAGAGCAGGCGCATCTCCCACGCTCAGCCCCCGACAGCAGCCCGCAGGCACTCGTCAGCGGTGAGCATCTCCAACCCCGCGATCCGCTCGCGGGCCATCGTATACGTCGCCAGGTGCAACGCGCGCTCGAGGCCCAGTCCTGCGGCAGACCAGCGCCTGCGCCCCTTCTCCGGTGCCGCACGCGTGATCTCACCATGCGCCGCGAGGGCCGCCAGGGCGTCGCGAGCGCCCTCCGGGATGCCTCGCACGGCGGGGGCCCTGAGCTCCGCGACGATCTCGTCCCGCTCGGTCACGATGACCACCTCGACCACCTCGCGGCGCTCGACGGCGCGCAGGTACCGCGAGAGATGGGTCTTGAGCTCCTTGACGCCGACGGTCGCCACGCGCCAGAGGTAGTTCATTGGTAGTCACCGACGCAAACGCCCGGAGCGCGGCATGGCGTCGGTCGTGGGGTGCGCGGGCCCGGTGGTGCGCGGGCCCGGTGGTGCGCGGGCCCGTTAGCGCGCGCCCGGTGGTGCGTGCCCGTGCCGGCTGCGCTCCGCGGTTCGCCGGAGCGCCGCGAGGTCGAGGCGCCATAGTTGTCCGTGCTCGTGGTCGGCGAGCCAGAGTGCCCCGAACCCGATGCGGACCGCGTCGGCCCCGTGGCCGGCCATGACCTGATAGTCGATGGCGTTCGTTCGCACGGCGATGCGGGTGACCAGCGTCGAGTCGACCGCCAGCCAGACGGCGCTGTCGCCGAACGCGATATCGCCGTAGGGGGTGGGCGCGTGCGCGTCGACCCGGGCGACCTCCCGGACGGTCGCCGAGTCGACCCGCGAGACGGAGCCATCACGCCGGTTCTGCACCCAGAGCGCGCCCGCACCGACCGTCATGAACTTCGGGGCGCCGCCGACGGGGACGCGCGCGACGATGCGATCGCGAGCGGGATCCAGCTCGAGGACGGTATTCGTCCCGCTGCTCGCCACCCAGACCGCGCCGAGTCCCGCCACGGCGGCTTCCGACCCGCTCGCGGTGGCGATCACCCGTTGGACCATGCCGGTGTGGGGATCGACGCGGGCGAGTCGAGTGGCACTCGAGTCCGGGCCGCTCATGGGGATCCAGAAGCTCCCGTCGGCGATCGCGAACGACCCCTCGACGGTCACCATGACCGGCGTCGCGTGCCGCGCGACCCGGCGGTTGGTGGCCGGATCGATCTCCTCGAGGGCGACGTGGCCGCACGTCGGCACCCACACCCGATCCGCCGTGACGCCGATCCCGAGACAGGCCTTGCCGCCGAGCGGGATCTCGGCCACCACGCCGCCCGTCGCGGGATCCACCCGCGACACGCGATTGGGCGCGTAGTTCACGACCCAGATCGACCCGAAGCCGATCGCCATCCAGTCCGGGGACCCCGCGAGCGCAACGTGCACGCGATGCGGTATCGCCGCCAGCGGGATCCGCGGCCCGAGCGGCGCGCTCGGTCGCGGCGCCTGCGCGCCGACCGTTGCCGCGGTGGCGAGCAGGAGCAGCGTGGGGGCATGTTTGTGGTGTGTGGTGCGGCGGAGCGGCATGCCGCGCGTAAGATGCGAGGGCGCGACCCATCGCGCGAATGGCCTGGAGATCACCGGCCCGGAGGGCGTGAGAGGAGAGCACCCCTGCCGACGTCTTCGGGACAGGGGGCACGCACGTGCCTCCTCGTGCGGCTCGGCGTTGGCGTACGACGCGGAGCCGAACGGCACCCTCGCCGGAGGACTCCCGCGTGTCCCTCGTCCCGCCCGTGTCGGCGCGCGGTCGCGCCGCGATTCCGCCCATCACATGGCGCCGCCGGGCGTCGGCCCTCGCCCTGTCAGCCGGCCTGGTCGGGCTCCTGACCGGACTGTTCGAGCCCCGAATCCGGGAGGCCCGGGCGGCGGTCGCCGTCCCCCACGGGCGCCTACCGGGCGCGGACCGAGCCGTCTGTCCGCTCACCGACGCGGACGCGACGGCGGCGATCGACGCCTTCGCCAAGCTCACGCCGCTCTTCAACCAGGAGCCGCGGTGCGTGAACTGCCATGGTGGTCTGAACATCGCGGCGACGAACTCGCCGACGACACACCCTGGCGGCACCTTTGGGCCCGACTCGCTCGACGCCATGGAACGGGGCGGACCGTCGAGTCCCTGCTTCACCTGTCACAGCAATGCGAAAGAGTGGCGCATCCCGACGAACGACAAGGCCTTTGTCGGACGCGACGCGCTCACACTCTGTCACCAGATGAAGCGACAGCTCGGAGAGGCGGGGTTGGCACGGCATCTGGACAACGACGCCACCGGCCTGGTCGATGTCGGATTCCAGGGTACACGAGCGCTCAACGAGGCCGGCCAGTCGCTGGCGCTCGGAAAGTCGTACGCACCGGATCCGCCGAAGAACTTCACCAAGCCGCAGGCGGTCGAGCTGGCCAAGATCTGGGATCGAGCGGCGTCACGGCGCGAGACAGCGGAGATCGATGATTGCGGGTGCAAGCCGCTCCACTACGCGCTGCGGGTGGAGTACCTGGGGACCATCCTGCCCAACAACCCCATGCGGCTCGTCATGTGGCGGTCGGTGAAGCCGGTCGACATCCCGATCACGTTCATCGACTCCGCCGGTCGTCTGACGGGCCACGCCGAGGCGGCGATGGTCGACACTGGGGGTAGCATCGGCTGCCGAGTCGACGGGCATCAGACCGCGGACCTGACGTTGACCAATGGGCGCGTCGACCCGGACCCCTCCACCGTCCAGCACGGTGTCTTTCGCGCCGACATTTCGTCACCGCCGACGGCCGTCAAGGTGAAAACGAGCTGCCAGACGGCGATCGGCTCCGACGGGGGGAGCAGGCGGGGGGGCCCACAGCTCGCCTATGAGGCCGCCTCGCAGGGGCAGGCACCGCTCTTCCGCCTCGACCTGCCCGCGGTCGTCGGCGCGGACACGACCATCACCCAGGAGACACAGACAGGCGTCTCCAGGATCCATGTCACGCTCCTCGAGGTGAGCCCGAAGAAGTGATGGTTCGTCTGGCCGGGCGCGGGGCCCCGGTCACATCCATGCCCTCGGGCAGGAGCCGGGGGACGACCTCAGTGCGATCTCGACCCCTGAGGAACGATTGGCAATGGTGGTCGAGCTTTCCCGCCGGATGTGGGAGCTCACCAACCAGCCCCTGCCGTCCTACCGCCGCGCGGAGATGCCAGGACGCGTGTTGCGTCGCGAATGACCGAGGACTGGCTCGACATTCTTCGAGCGCTCATCGATGCCGGTGCCGGGTTCCTCGTGGTCGGTGTTCACGCCATGGCGGTTCATGGTGTACCGCGGGGCACGCAGGACTTCGACCTGTGGGTCGACAACCGCCCCGAGAATGCAGCCCGGGTGTGGCGGGCAGACGCAAGAACCTTGCAGACTTGGAAGCGTTGGGCGAGCTGCCACCGGAGAACTGACTGCGCGCGAGCTGAAGCGGCCCGCAATCAGGGGCGCGGGATATTCCGTCGACGCGGACGTGGCGCCCTGTCCTATGCGTATCGTTCCGACAGCACCGCCATGTGATGGGCGAGATGCCCCGCGATGACGTAGGCGAGTGCGCGCACGGTCACGTGGTGGTCGCTGGCAACGCCGCCGCGGGCCCAGGCGTCCGACGGGAGATGCTGGAAGAGCGAGAGTGTGGCGAGGCGCACGCGCCGAAAGTCCTCGACGTGCGCGGCCCAGGGCACGCTGTCCGCCCCGGCACCCGCGGCCGCCACGGTCTGATCGAAGCTGGGGAGTGGGATGCTGAAGCCGCGCGCAAACCAGAGGGCGCGAAAGGCGAAGACCCGCTCGGTATCGCTGATGTGATTCAGGACCTGGCGGATGCTCCACTTGTCCGGCGCGTACCGGAAGCGTGATCGCTCGTCGGTGACCGCCGCGCACCACGCGAGCGTCTCATCCAGTTGCCGGGCGAGCACCGGCAGCACATCGTCGCCGGTCACACGGTCGATATACGCGAAGTAGTACGAGGCGGCCTCTGAGGCCTGGGGTCTCCCACGCATGTCAGGCACCTCCGGTCGTAACGCCCAATGCCACGCAACGAATGTAGGAGATTACCACCGCGCGCGGCGCACGGCGATCGGCAACCCGATCGGCGGCGGCCATGACGTCCCGTGGGGCGGCATTCATGCCGGGCCGGGCATCGGTGCGGGATGCCACCAGGTGCCCGTCGTAGGGGCGGCATTCATGCCGCCCGCGGATCGCATCCCACACGATGTCTGACCCGCGATTCACGCGGTCCGCGTCGCGCGGCCGTTCCGCCAACGGCGGGCGGCGCGATATGCGGGGCCGGGCATCGGTGCGGGATGCCGCACGAACGGCATGAAATGCCGGGCCAGGCATCGGTGCGAAATGGGAGCAGCGGGCGGCATGAATGCCGCCCCTACGGGACATCACCATGCCCCCCCGTTGGTGGTTCGGCACCCACACGCCCGCGCGTGATCACGGCGCCGACTATCCCCGTCGTCACCGCCCGGTCGTCACCGCCTGGCGAGCGTCCGCCCCGAGCCGCGCTCGTCCCACTGGACGACGGTGAACCGCTCTTCCCAGGGGGCGAAGATCCGGAACGCCCAGGGGTTGGTGGGATCGCCCGGCCCGCCATGCGCGAACAGGATCACCGGGTTGGCGCGATCCTGCCCGCGGATCGTCACCCACTGCTCGATCCCGCCGATCCGGATATAAGCCGCCTCATCGATCCCGGCCGGTGACCTGATCGCATACTGCGTGGCGTTGCGCGCGCGGATGATGGACAGGACGTGGTCGAACTTCGGGTACGTCGAATCCGACGGCGTCTGGGCCGGGGTCGGTCGCGCCAGGAGCCAGAGCCCGAGCACCCCGGCGAGCCGGAGACAGGTCGTACGGCGGGGGGCACTGCGGCGTGTGACGCACGGATTGCCTGACACGAAGACCCCGCTCCCGGAGTGAGGCTGAAATATCAACGATGCGAATGCTGAAATATCAGCACTGGCGTCCCCGCGTCAAGTCCCGGTCGCTCGGGACCCGCGGGCCGGATCACGGGCGAAGAACACGCCCCACTCCAGCCCGCACCGGGCGTCGGGCGCGCCGGCCGGCGGCGCACGATACTCGTCGAGCGCGAGTCGCCTCGCCCGGCGGGAGAACCACCAGGGGAGGAGCGCGGCGGGTGCCGACACGGCCGGCACGTGGGCAATGATGCGCACGTCGTGGGTCGCGGCGAACCGATCGGTCACCGTCCGCCGAACGGTCGTGCTCCCCACGCGGTCGTGCATCTCGACCAGGACGTCGTAGTGGCGGAGCGAGGGAGCGAGGGCGGGATCGAGCAGGTCGAGCTCGCCACCCTCGATGTCGCAGACGACGACCACGGCCTCGCGGGCGAACCGCTCGAGCTCCGCATGGGTGCACTCGCCCTCGATGATGGTCCGGTCGTCGGTCCCGTTCAGGATCGCGAGCTCGCGGAGGTTGGCGCGGGCCTGCGCGTCGATGTCATAGGCCTGCACGATCACGCCGGGCATCGCCCGCGCCAGTCCGACGGCATAGTACCCCTCGGCGCTCCCCACGACGATGACACGGTCGTACGGCGTGCCCACGATGCGCCGCACGACCTCGTGGAGCTCCCGCTCGTAGAGCCCGAGCAGCCGCGGGCTGAGCGGGCCGCAGCTCGAGCGGTCGATGTAGTGCATCCCGGCGAACGGCCCGGCGCGAACGATGCCGCGGCAGCGATGCAGCAGCACGCGCCGCACGTCCACTTCGTAGAGGCGGCCGACGGCCTCTCTCGCCCAGAGATACGGGAGCGGCGCCCGGCGCGTGAGCCAGTCCTTGATCTGGTCTCGGCCGGCTCCGGTCGGCATGCCTCCCACGTCCGCAGCTACGACAACGCCGGCTGCCCGCCGAGCACGCCCGGATAGCCGTGCGCCGGCTCAAGGTCGAGGGGACCCTCGTCGGCGGCCAACGGCGGATTGGCCAGCACCACCGATGTCTCGATCTGCCGCTCGGGCACGGCCCAGTACGCCCTGAGCAACGCGGCTGTCCGTCCGTCGGGGACGAGCACGAACCCGTGGCGCTGATAGAACTCGATCGCCCAGGTCGCGTCGGCCCACGTACCCACCATGAGGCGCCGCCGACTCTGGCGGCGGAGATGCGCCATCAGCGCGGCGCCGACGCCATGCCGCTGGCGATCCGGGCGCACGTACGCGTGCCGGATCAGATCGACATCGCGCACGGCCTGGATCCCCATGACGCCGATCAACTCGCCGGCGTCCTCACAGCCCCAGAATACGACGCCACGGCCGATCTCGCCTTGCAGCTCCGTGCGCGCCATGTACGGGTCGTGCCACCGATCGGGCGGGATGACGCCTCGATAGGCGTCCGCGGCCGCGTTGATGATCGCGAGCACAGTGATGAGCTCGTCCTCGCGACAGGGACGGACGGTGACCATGCGTGCTATCCTCGCACCGAAATGGTACGGCTCCAATCTACCGGCCCCGCGGCGATGTGGCGCCGACCGGACGGGCTCATTCGCGGCTCCGCGCCGTCCATTGCCACATGCCCGACATGGTCTCTACGCTCACCGGGTGGCCGAGCAGGCGCGCCTGGATGAGGATCTGCCCGCGGTGGTGGCCGTCGTGGACCATGTAGTAGGCGAGGAACGTCACGACGTCCTGGTGCGAGTGGCCGATCCGGCCACCATGCACCAGGGCCGGCGCCGCGGCCGCGAGTACGGCGCGGCGTTTGGCAGCGAGCGCCCGAACCGCGCCCGCCTGCGTCACCCGAAAGCGGTCCAGCTCCGGTGGCACGTCCACGTCGGGTCTGGCCCGGCGGACGTAGACCAGTCCGCAGTTGTACAGATGCGCGACGAGCGCGGCGATCGTGCGCATCCTGGGCGCGGGCGGCTTGGCCCGCCACACGTCCGGATGGAGTCGCTCCACCAGATACTCGTTCACGCGCGCGCCGGCCGCGTACGCGCGGAGCAGCGCAGCGCCGACACCGGCGTCGGCCTGATGCGCGCGAGTGGACCGCCGCGACGGTGTCCTCACACCGGTGAATTTACGCGCCGACGGGCGGAATGAGAGGCGCCCGCCAGCGAGCGTCCTGACCTCGAGCGGCCCCGGAGCAGCCGTCCGCGACCACGCCCGACCGCCCCCGACCACCCCGACCACCCCGCCACCCCCGATCACCCCGGTGACCGTGCCGCCGTGGACGCATCGCAACGCGGGGTACCCGTACGGTCGGCATTCATGCCGCCCGCCGTTCGCCGTTCGGCATTCATGCCGCCCGCGACTCGCATCCCGCACCGATGCCTGGCCCGGCATTCGCACGGCCCGCGTCCCGCGGCCACCAAAGGAACGGGTTTTTTCGATGGTGCCAGGGGTAATCGCGAAGCGATTACCCCTGGCACCCGGAACGGCAACGACGGGTGGGATCACGGTGCCGTCGTCGGACCACGGCGACGCGCGCGATGCCGGGGCCGCCGTGCACGCACGTCGCCGTGCGTGGACCGTAGGGGCGGCATTCATGCCGCCCGCGACGCGCATCCCACACCGATGCCGGGGCGGCATT
>JAJPIS010000096.1 GCA_021324635.1 Gemmatimonadota bacterium | reverse complement strand
GATGCCGCCCGCGAGACGCCGGCCGAACGGCTCGAGGACGGGCGCGACTACGTCCCGACCAACCGATGGATCGTCTTCGGCCACCACTTCGCCGCCATCGCCGGACCAGGTCCGCTCGTCGGACCGACCCTGGCCGCGCAGTTCGGCTTCCTGCCCGGCGCGCTCTGGATCATTGTCGGTGTCGTGCTCGGCGGCGCCGTTCAGGACTTCGTCATCCTGGCGGCCTCGGTGCGTCGCGACGGACGCTCGCTCGGGCAGATGGCGCGCGACGAGATCGGGCCGGTCGGCGGAGTGACGGCGTTGCTGGCCGTGCTCGGCATCATGGTCATCCTCATCGCCGTCCTCGGGCTCGTGATCGTGAATGCCCTCCGCGCGAGCCCCTGGGGCACCGTGACGTTGGCCCTCACCATCCCGATCGCGCTCTTCCTCGGCGTCTACCTGCGGTGGCTGCGCCCGCAGCGCGTGCTCGAGGCGACCGCGATCGGCGTCGCGATGCTGATCGGTGCCCTCCTGGCCGGCCGCTGGGTCGCGGACCAGCCGGCGCTCGCGACGCTGTTCACGTTGAGCGCGAGCGGCCTCGCCTGGTCGCTCATGATCTACGGTCTCGCCGCCTCGGTCCTCCCGGTGTGGCTTCTGCTGGCGCCGCGGGACTATCTGTCGGCGTTCGTGAAGATCGGGGTCGTCGTCGGGCTCGCGCTCGGCGTGCTCGTGGTGCTACCGCCGCTGCGCATGCCGGCGCTGACGCCGTTCATCGACGGCACCGGTCCGGTGTTCGCCGGCCGGGTGTTCCCGTTTGTGTTCATCACCATCGCGTGCGGCGCCATCTCGGGCTTCCACGCCCTGATCGCGTCGGGCACGACACCCAAGCTCCTCGCCCGTGAGCCGGACGCGCGGCTGATCGGGTACGGGGGCATGCTGACAGAGTCGTTGGTCGCGGTGCTGGCGCTCATTGCCGCCTGCGCCCTCACCCCGGGCGTCTACTTCGCCATCAACGCGCCCGTCACCGCGCTCGGCGCGACCGCGGAGTCGGCGGCGGCTGCGATCCGCGGCTGGGGGTTCGTCGTGACCCCGGCCGAGCTGTCGACGCTCGCCCGCCAGGTCGGCGAGCACACGCTGCTCTCGCGGACGGGCGGCGCACCCAGCCTGGCGGTCGGCATGGCGTACATCTTCTCGCGCGCGCTCGGCGGCGTGAGCGACACGGCAATGGCGCTGTGGTACCACTTCGCGATCATGTTCGAGGCGCTCTTCCTGCTCACGGTCCTCGATGCCGGGACCCGCGTCGGGCGCTTCATGCTCCAGGACATCCTGAAATACGTCTGGGCACCGCTCGGGCGCGTCTCCTGGTATCCCGCGGTGGGGATCGCGAGCGCGCTCTTCGTCGCGATGTGGGGACACTTCCTGTATCAGGGCGTCACCGACCCGTTGGGCGGCATCAACTCGCTCTGGCCGCTGTTCGGCATCTCGAACCAGCTACTGGCCAGCGTGGCGCTGTGCGTCGGCACGACGATCATCATCAAGATGGGGAAGGCGCGATACGCGCCGGTGACACTCCTCCCGTTGGTCTGGCTCATCACCGTGAACATGACCGCCGGCTGGCTCAAGATCTTCTCTCCCGACCCGCGGCTCGGCTTCCTCGCGCACGCGCGCTCGGTGACCGACGCCGTGGCGGCCGGCCACCTGCCCGCCGGCGTCGCGTCGGCGGCTGCCGCCGCGCGCATTGTCTTCAACGATCGCCTGGACGCCGCGGTGGCGGCGTTCTTCCTCGTCGCCGTGATCGTGATCGTCGCCGAGTCGGCGCGCGAATGGGTCCGGACGCTGCGCGGCCGCGCCGTTCGCCGCTCGACCGAAGTCCCCTTCCACCCCCGCGCTGCCGCCGTGGGAGCCGACTGATGCGCAGCCGGGGCCGCCGCATGGTCGCCGCCCTGCGCGCCGGTGGGAGCGCGCTTCGTGGCGTGTGCGCCGCCGTGATCGGCGTGCCGGACTACGAGCGGTACGTCGCCCACCTCCGCCGCCACCATCCCGACCAGGCGCCCCAGCCGCGCGCCGAGTTCGCCCGGGAGCAGATGCGCCGTCGCTACGACCGCCCTGGCAGCCGCTGCTGCTGAGCGGTCCGGTCGCGCCCGCGGCGACGGGCCTCAGCCGCGCCTCGCTCACGCCGCTCTCCCGACGCGGCGCTTGAGGATTCGCGGGATGTCCCTCTAAGATCCACCCATCATGCTCGCCGCCCGCCCCTCCCCGGCCGTCCGCGTCCATCACGCGCTCGCCGACGCGCGGGCGAGACTCGCGGCCCGCGATGCGGCCGTGCTCAGGACGCAGATCGCCGTCTCGGAGATCGCCGCGCCGACCGGCGACGAGGGTGAACGCGGCGCGTGGGTCGCCCGCCGCATGGCGGGACTCGGCCTCTCGGCCCTGCGGATCGATGCCGCCGGGAACGTCATCGGCCGGCGTCCGGGCCTGACCCCTGGCCCGGCCGTGGTCGTCTGCGCCCATCTCGACACGGTGTTCCCGCGCCAGGTCGCGCTCCAGGTGCGGCGCGACGGACCGCGGCTCGCCGGTCCCGGGATCGGCGACAATGGCCGCGGCATCGCCGCGATGCTCACGCTGGCCGAGGAGATCGACGGCGTGCGGGTCCGAACCAATGCGCCGGTCGACTTCGTGGCCACGACGGGCGAGGAGGGGCGCGGCGACCTGCGCGGCGCTCGCGCCCTCTTCGGCGAGCACCACGAGCGGGGGGGCACGGCCGCCGTGATCGCGCTCGACGGCGCCGGCGACGAGCGCGTCGTGCACCGCGGGCTCGCATCGCGACGCTATCGGGTCACCTTCCACGGGGTCGGGGGGCACAGTTGGGCCGCCTACGGCGTGGTCAATCCCGTGCACGCGGCTGCCAATGCCGTGAGTCACGTGGCCGCGCTGGCGGTACCGCGCGAGCCGCGCACGACGGTCACCGTCGGCCGGATCGGCGGTGGGATCTCGGTCAACGCCATCCCCGAGGATGGGTGGTTCGAGGTCGACCTCCGGTCCGCCTCGGCGGCGGTGCTCGACCGTTACGACCGCGAACTGCGCGTCGCCGTGCGCGCGGCCGAAGCCGCCGAGAACGTGCGCCGCGCGCCGGGGACGCCGCCGCTCACGGTCACGATCGACGTCATCGGCGACCGCCCGGGCGGCGAGGTGCCGGCGGAGCACCCGCTCGTGCTCGCGGCGATCGACGCCACGCGCCTCATCGGCCGCGAGGCCGACCTCGCGACCGCGTCGACCGACGCGAATGTCCCGATCAGCCTCGGCATCCCGGCAGTCGCCCTCGGCGCCGGCGGTCGCGGCGGCGACACGCACACGGCGAGCGAGTGGTACGACAACACGGATGGCCCACTCGGCCTGGCCCGTGCCCTGACGGTGATCGTCACGGCCGCCGGTTTCGCCCCGACCTAGCCGGCCCGGCATCCGATCTCGGACGCGCGAGCGCGGCCGAGCCGCTCACGCCGGCGCGTCGTCGGCGCCGCGCCCTGCGCCACCTCCGTTCGCGCGCGACGGCAGGGCCAGCGTGAAGCTCGAGCCCTCGCCCTCGGTGCTCCGGACGCGCAGGTCGCCGCCCATCCCACGGGCGAGATCGCGGCTGATCGCGAGCCCCAGTCCCGTCCCTTCAGTCGAGCGGGTCAGGTTCCGGTGCGCCTGGACGAAGGGATCGAAGATGGATTCCTGCTTGTCGCGCGGCACGCCGATCCCCGTATCGCGGACCCGCACGAAGACGATGGCCGACGCCGCGTCCGATGGCGTGCCCGAAGGCGTGCCCGAAGGCGTGCCCGAAGGCGTGCCCGAAGGCGTGTCGGCGCCGTCGGGCGCCGCCGGGCCGGCACGCTGCGCCGTATCGACCACGACCGACCCGCCCGGCGGCGTGAACTTGGCGGCGTTGGACAGCAGATTGAGCAGGATCTGCTCGACCCGCTCCCGATCCCCTTGCACGACGATCCCGGGATCCACCCGCGCCTCGTATCGGAGGTCGCGCGCCTCGAGTTGGGGACCGGCCATCGTCATGACGCTCGCCAGCGCATCGGCGAGCACGACGTCACCGATCTGATACTCCACCCGGCCCGCCTCGAGCCGGACGAAGTTGAGCACGTCGTTGACGAGCGCGAGCAGGTGCTGCTCGCTCCGGAGGACGCGGGCGAGGGCGTCCCGCTGGGCCGGGGTCACCGGCCCGTGGATCCCGAGCGCCAATAGCTCGGCGTGGCCGGCGATCGCGTTGAGCGGGGTCCGCAGCTCGTGACTCATGGCGGCCAGGAACTCGCTCTTGCTCTGGTTCGCCGACTCCGCGACCTCCCGCGCCTGCTCGGCCTCGGCCCGCGCCGCCTCGAGCGCCGTCATCACCCGGTCGCGATCGATCGCGATGCTCGCCACGTGCGCCCCGAAGGCCCCCAGCCGGCGCTCCCACTCGTCCGGCGCGCGTGGCTCGTCGAAGCAGAGCATGAAGGACGCGCGCGGGGCGCCGTCGACACCCAACACCGGCGTCGAGTGGCCGGCCTGGATGCCCTGATCGAGGCACAGCGCTCGCCACTCGGGCGACCACCGGTCGTCGTGCGCAATGTCCGCGCAGGAGACCGGCTGCCCCATGGCCACCGCCGCACCGCAGGTACCGATCGACTGGCTCCCGACCGCCTTCCCCACGATCCCCTCCCGGAAGCGGGGCGACAGCTCCGGCGCGATGACGCGGGTGATGATCTTGCGCCGGTCGTCGGCGAGCGCGATGGCCGCCCGCACGCCCTCCCGGAGCTGTGCCACGGCCGAGCAGAGCGCGGTCAGACACTCATCGAGCGGCCGGCCGGCGGCGATCAGCTCCAGGAGGCGCGTCTGCTCGCCGAGGAGTCGCGTCGTTCGGCTCCGCTCCGTGATGTCGTCGAACGACGTGATCACGCCCGTCACCTGGCCCTGCCCATCCCGCAGGGGCGCGAAGTTGGCCACGACCGCGATGCGGGAGCCGTCGGGCCGCTCGATCACGATGTCGACGTTCTGGATGGCGACGCCCTCCCGCAGCACGCGCACGGTCGGGCTCTCCGTGCGTGGCAGGAAGGTGCCGTCGGGGAGATACAACGCGAGCGATCCGCAATACCGCTCCTCCGGATCACCGCACTCCGGCTCTCGTCCCCAGAGCTCGGTGGCCCGCCGATTGTACTGCTGGATGACGCCGTCGCGATCGCAGACGAACACGGCGACCGGCACCGACTCGAAGAGCGCCCGCAGGCGGGCCTCGCTCGCGCCCAGTGCCTCGCGGGCGCGCGCCCGCACGCGGGACAGCTCGAGCGTCGCACCGACGCGCGCCACCAGCTCACGCGAGGCGAACGGCTTGACGAGGTAGTCGTCGGCGCCCGCGTCCAGGCCTTCGACGCGCGCCTCGGCGCCTGCCCGGGCCGAGAGGAGAATGACGGGGATCTCCCGGGTCGCGGGATCCGCGCGCAGCGTGCGGAGGAGCGCGAGCCCGTCCAGCCCGGGCATCATGACGTCCGCCAGCACGAGGTCAGGCGCATCGCGACGCACAGCCGCCAGCGCGGCCGTCCCGTCCCCGACGCACTCCACGACGCACTGCGCGCCGAGGAGCCGCGCCACGTAGGCGCGCATGTCGGCGTTGTCGTCGGCCACCAGCACGCGCGGGCCGCCGGCCGGCGGCGTCGTGCCCGAGCCCTCGCCCATCACCCCGTCACGTGACCACTCCGGGAGTGGAAGCGCCGGGTCCGGCAGCCACCGGAGGGCCTCCTCGACGTAGGCGGCCGCCCCGGCGCTCGTCGCCTGTCCGGGCGCCGGCACCCCGATGCGATCGGGCGGGAGATGTGCGATGCCAAAGGGGATGCGGATCGTGAAGGTGGCGCCGGCGCCGGGGGCGCTCGTCACCTCGACGACGCCGCCGTGGAGCTTCACCAGCTCGTGGACCAGCGCCAGCCCGATCCCGGTCCCCTCGTGCGTCCGCGACCGGGCGTTCGGTACCCGGTGAAAGCGCTCGAAGACGTGCGGCAGCTCCTCGGCGGGGATCCCGACGCCGGTATCGCGCACGGTGAGCACCGCGAACCGACCGTCGGCGCGCACCGCGACCGCGATCTCTCCCTCGAACGTATGCTTGAAGGCGTTGGAGAGGAGATTGAGGACGATCTTCTCCCACATGTCGCGGTCCACGTACACGCGCTCGGGCAGGGCCGGGGCGTCGACAACGAGTCGCAGCCCTGCCCGCTCGGTGGCCGAGCGGAAGTTGCTCGCCAGCTCCGCGGACAGCGCCGCCAGGTCGGTCGGCTCGTAGACCGCATGCATCCGACCGGCCTCGATGCGCGAGAAATCGAGGAGCGTGTTGACGAGCTTGAGCAGGCGGAGCGCGTTCCGGTAGGCAAGATCGAGGTCGGTGCCGGCGACTCCCGATTCCACATCCGCCACCTCGGCCACACCCGCAGCGGGCAGCGCAGCGCCGTCGCGCCGGCGCACCGCCTCCTCGAGCGGCGCGAGGAGGAGCGTGAGCGGGGTGCGAAACTCGTGGCTCACGTTCGAGAAGAACGCCGTCTTGGCGCGGTCCAGCGCCGCGAGCGCTTCGGCCCGTCGCCGCTCCTCCTCGTACCCGCGCGCGTTCGCGATCGTCGTCGCGAGTTGCCCGGTAAGCAGCTCCAGGAACCCCTGGTAGCGCTCGTCGAGCGCGAGTCGGGCGCTCACGCCGGCGACGAGCACGCCGGCCGGACGGTGCGCGGTGGTCGAGGGGATGGGCAGAACCACCGCGCTGTGCGGCGGGTCCGACCAGGGCCCCGGCGGTACCCGGCCGAATCGGGTGGCGAGATCCTCGACCAGCAGCGCGCGCTCCCCGCGCAGCGCCTCGGCCAACGGCCACTCGCCGGCCGACCCACCGCCGCGCAGGCCACCATGTGCCCCGCCATGTGCCCCGCCGTGTGCCCCGCCGTGTGCCCCCCCGTGTGCCCCGCCGCCCGCGCCGGTGGCGGTGCTCTCGGACGCGGCGGGGGGTACGCCGTCGTCCGGGGCGGGATCGAGCGCCACGACGGTCGGACTGATCGGCTCGCCCGGAGCGACCCCCGCCGCTCCGGCCAGTCGGGCCCGCCGGGCGCCCGCGTCACCGTCCTCGAGCAGATAAATCAGGGCGAACGGGACATCGGTGTCGTAGGCGGCCAGCGTCTCGGCCGCGGCGGCGCACGCGGACTCCGCATTGGTCGCCTCGGCGAGCGCCCGTACGCCCAGCTCGCGTAGCGCCCGCACGCGCCGCTCGCCGATCACCTGCTCGGTGATCTCGTGCACGGTGGCCAGGACGCCGCCGATGCCGCGGGGGGCCGTCTCGTCCGGGACCGGGCTGTAGGCGATCGTGAAGTGCGTCTCCTCGGGGAAGCCGTGCCGGTTGGGCTCCAGCGCGATGTCGTCCATCCACGTCGCCGGCCCGCCCTCGAATGGCGTATCGATCAGCGGCCCGATGATGTCCCAGATCTCGGGCCAGCATTCGCGGGCCGGCTGGCCCATCGACCGGGGGTGCTTCGTCCCGAGCACCGGCCGATAGGCATCGTTGTACAACTGGATGTATTCCGGCCCCCACCAGAGGAGCAACGGAAACCGGTTGGCGAGCAGGAACCGGACGATCGTGCGAAGGGCCTGCGACCAGCCATCGACCGGCCCGAGGGGTGTCGCGCTCCAGTCGATCGTGCGCATGAGCGCCCCCATCGACCCACCGCCCGCGAGCACCTGATCGACCGCGCGTCGTGGGTCGCGGGGGGGAGCCGGCGCGTCGGGCGCGGCGTGCCGATCGGAGTGCACTCCAGATCCTATGGGCTTCTCTTGCTCCTCGTCGAGGACACGACTCGAAGGTCGCGCCGAACCATCGCCGAGCGCCAGCAGCGGAGACCGGGTCCACCGATCGAGCCACGGCCGGTGCGGTGGCCGTCCGCCCGACCCGGGCCGGCTCTGCAAGCTACGGGAGGGTCATATGCGTCGCCGCCGGCACAGCGACGTCAGCCGCGCTCGAGACGGCCCCTGATTTCCCGGATGAGTCTGCATGACGCGGGCCACGGGCGGCCCGGGACCAAGGCCACCCAGCCGGGGCTACCGAGCCGGGGCCATCGGGCCGCGACACCGAGCGGCGGACACCGGGCCGTCAGGCGCTCGTGCCCCTGATCTCGGAGTGGTCTCCGACCGTTACCTCGCCGCGCACACCGTCGAGCACCACGTGGTCCCCCACGAGTGAGTTCGTCAGATGCGCCCGGCGGACCCGGGCGTGCAAGCCCACGATCGTGTCACGCAGCTCCGAGTCCTCGACCACCGTCCCGGCGCCGATCGAGACATTGGGCCCGACCCGCGATCCGCGGATCGCGACCCCGTCCTCGATGTAGACCGGGTCGATGATGGTGGACCCGGGGATGGCGGCCGGCCGCCGTGCCCGGCCGCGCTCGAGCATGACGCGATTCGTCGCGATCAGCGTATCGAGCTTGCCCGCATCGAACCACCCCGCGACATCGACCACTTTGAGCCGCGCGCCGTGGTCGATCATGTACTGAAAGGCGTCGGTGAGGTAGTACTCGCCCTTGTTCGGGGGGCTCGCGAGCACCTGGTCGATCCCCTCATAGAGCAGCCGCCAGTCGCGGACGAAGTACAGGCCGATGTTGGCCCGCTTGGAGATCGGCGTCGACGGCTTCTCGACGATGCGGGTCATGTATCCCTGCGCGTCGGTGACGACCACGCCGAAGCGTTGGTAGTCTTCGACCTCCTTCGTCCAGATGATGCCGTCGGCATCGACCCGGTCGATCACCGAGAGGTCGGCATCGAAGATCGTATCGACGAAGATGATCAACACCGGCTGGTCGACGTGCGGGCGCGCGAGCGCGATCGCCCCGGCCGTACCGTTCTGTACCGCTTGCTCGATGAAGACAGCCCGGGCGTCGAGGGCTTGCCGCGCATACGTCTCGACTTTGTCCTTGAGGTGCCCGGTGATGTAAATGACCTCCTCGATGTCCCCGAGTCTCCGCAGGTCGTCGAGGATGTACGACATCACCGGCTGGCCGGCCACCCGGAGCATCGGCTTGGGCGTCACGTGCGTGTGCGGGCGGAGTCGGGTGCCCTTCCCCGCGAGCGGGATGATGACCTTCATGCAATCACTCCGGCGGTCCTCCGGGGCTCGGCCCGGCGTGCGGGTGGTCAGTGCGGATCAGGGCGCGCTCGTGCCCTCCCGGCCGTAACGGTCGCTGAGGCGCACGACATCGTCGAGATCGGGTGTCGAGGCCTCCAGCACATCACAATCGGTGACCGCTTCCATCTGGTGAACCATGCCCGGCGTGTTGCGATAGGATTCGCCGGGCCGGAGTCGCACATCTCGAAGCGTCTCCCGGTCCGATCCCACGCGGTAGATCATCTCGCCGGACATGAGGTGGATCGTCTCGTCCTTGCGCGTGTGGTACTGGACGGAGAGGGCGTGCCCCGCCTTGATGTGGAGCACCTTCCCCACGTAGCGGTCCGTGTGAGCCCAGATCGTCTCGTGTCCCCACGGTTTCGGTACCACCCTGACGCTGACCCGCCCACCTGCCGCCCCGGGGTCGCCCTGTCCCGGCGAGGTGCCGCTCATCGGCGCCCCCGGGGCCCGGACTGCGCGACCTGCACAGGGGACACGGCCCGCGCCGCTCGTCGCACGTCGTGTACCGCTCGAGCGCACGCCGCGCGGGCGGGGGTCGATCGCTCCCGACGGCTCACTGCGCGGCAGCGAGGCGCCGGCGGAGGCGCGCCAGTCGGGTCCGGACGGAGCCGTCGGCCACGGTGTCGCCCACGCGCACGATCATGCCGCCCAGGATCGGCGGATGGATCCGGATGACGGGCACGACGTCCCTCCCGCCCCCCAGGGTCGGCGTGAGCCTCGCGGCCAACGCGTCACGTTCCGCACCGTCCATGTCGCGAGCGACCGTGACGTCGGCGCGGACACGGCCCTCGAGCTGGTCGAGCAGGCGATTGTACTCCCGCGCGATCTCACCGATCAGCATCTGTCGCCGGTGATGGAGCAGCATCGCCAGAAAGCGGACGAGCAACCGCGGCACCCGGTCCTGAAGGGCGCGCGCGAGCACGTCGTTCTTGGTCCGCTCGCTGATGCGCGGTGACTCGAGGAACCGCCGCAGCGCGGGGTCGCGCTCGACGGCGTCGGCGATGTCGCCGAACATGACGCCCCACCCGGCCGGATCCTTCGCCCGCTCGGCCAGCGCCAGAAGCGCCTCGGCGTAGTTGGCGGCGATCGTCGCGTCGCGCATCAGCGGCCGGCCGCGGCCGGCTTGAGGTCCGCGATGAACGCGTCGACCAGCTTCCGGTTCGTCTGATCATCCAGATTCTTCTCGATCACCTTGCTCGCGCCGAGGATCGCAAGGTCGACCGCCTCCCGGCGCAGATCGGTGATCGCCCGGCGGCGCTCATCGTCGATGTCCCGCCGCGCCCGCTCGAGCAGCTCTCGCTGTTGAGCCTGACCCTGCTCGAGCAGGTCGTGGCGCACGCGGTCGGCCGCCACGCGCGCCTCGGCGATGATGCGCTGGGCTTCGCTGTTCGTGCGCTCCAGCAACTGCCGCTGCTCCTTGAGCTGCTGGGCGGCCTCGGCCCGATCGCGGCGAGCTTGCTCGAGGGCATCCTCCAGCCCCTTTTCTCGCGCCGCGACGGCCGCCGTGATGGGCCGGAAGGCGAAGCGCGAGAGGACGCCGAGGAGGACGAGAAAGATGACGAGCGTCCACACCATGAGGCCGCCCCGCGGCCTCAGGATGTTGCCACCGTCAGGCCCGCCCTCACTCTGCTGAGCCAGGAGCGGCGCCGCGGTCATGGCGCCGATCAGGACTGCGCCCGCGACGCGCGTGGCGAGCGCCCGGATCCCAAGGCGGCCGTCGTGGAAGGGAAGCGAAGGAGTGTCGTGAGGCATGATATCGGAAGCTGGGTACGTGTGGGCGGCGCGTCGTGGCGCCCGTCCGCTCGGCAGCGAGCGTCCGGACCCGGGTCCGGACGCCGCCACCCGAGCTCTAGAACTTGTTCTGGATCAGGAACGCAATCACGACGCCGAAGAGCGCGACGCCTTCGATGAGCGCGGCGAGGATCAGTCCGCCGGTCTGGATCTGCCCCGACATCTCCGGTTGGCGGGCCATCGCTTCGGCCACGCCACGCCCGATCAATCCGATGCCGATGCCGGATCCGACAGCGGCGATGCCAGCGCCGATGCCGGCGCCGAGCATGCCCCACGCTCTCGCGTACTGCTGATTGTACGGGGACGCCGCCGCCTCGGCTGCGCCCTGAAGAAGTGCAAGAACGGTCATGGATTCTCCAAACAGTCTATCGGGCACGCGGTGCCCACTCGTGACTCACCGCTCCGCGGATCCCGTCGGATCCGCCGACCCGTCAGCGAGGCCCGGGCCTCAACGGGCTTGACCGGCCGCTCGGCCGGCTACGATCGCACGCGGGGGAGCGACCGCCGCGCACGTCCAACACCTCCCGACATCTGGAGTCCCGGCCGCGCCATCGGCGCCCGGCCACCGGCGCTCGCTCGTCAGTGCGCTCCTGCCCGGATCTGGCCGATGAAGACCGCCGTGAGGATGGCGAAGATGAACGCTTGCAAGAAGGCAACGAAAATCTCGAGGAGCGAGATCGCGACGCCCATGAGCACCGGCGCCGCGGCGATCCAGTAGCTCCCAAAGGTGAAGATGAGGCTGATGAGGGCCAGCAGCACGACGTGGCCGGCGATCATGTTGGCGAAGAGTCGGATCGTCAGCGCGAACGGCTTCGTGAACTTCGAGAAGACCTCGATCGGCGACATGAGGATCGCCATCAGCACTCGGAGCGGGAGCTTGAGGTCCGTATTCCAGTACACGACCGTCTTCCAGTAGTCGCTCCCCAGAGCCACCATGCCCGACACTTCGGTCACGACGAACGAGACCAGCGCGAGCATGAGGGTGACCGAGATGTTCCCGGTCGCCGTCGAGCCGTACGGGATCAACCCGACGAGGTTGGCGAAGAGGATGAAGAAGAAGAGCGTGAGGATGAAGGGCGTGTACGCGTCGCCGTGCGGGCCGACGTTGGGCAGAACGACGGTCTGCCGAAGGTACAGCACCATCGCCTCGATCCCGGCCGCGAAGCCGCCCGGCGCCACGGCCGGATTGGCGACGTGGCGGCGGTGGAAGCGGGCGGCGGCGAGGAGCGTCGCCAGGCACAGGATCGCCGCGATCAGGAGCCAGACGACGTGCTTGGTCGGCGAGAGGTCGATCTCGAGTGAGCCGATGCGCAGCGGCGCCCAGCGCGGAAGCTCCTGGACGCACACGAAGCCCGGCCGCAGGCACGGGTAGTCGATTTCGCGCGAGTCGGTGATGTGCGGCGTGATGAAATCCGCGCCCGGATCCCTGCTCGCCGGCTGCGCCGCGGCTGCGGGCGCCGACGCCGCGACCTGCGCGGCGGCGCCCGACGGCGCGCCCAGGACGAGGCACGCGGAGGCGATCAGCCAGGCCGCAGCCGCCCAACCGGGGCGGCGGCGCCGGCGCGGAGCGGACGGGGTGGACGAGACGGAGAAGCGAGTCAGGACCGAAGAAGCCATGGTTCGAGCAGCGTCGACAGGAAGAAGAACACGACCAAGCTAAGAAGGGCCGCCTCCGGCGGGAAGCCGACGGCACGCACGATGACGAGGCCGTAGACCGCCAGCACGAGAAAGCGCGCGAGCGTGCCGAGTCCCCACACCGCGAACAGATTCGACCGGCGGAACCGCCACGCGGCCGCGAAGGACAGCAGTTGCACCCCGAACGCGACCGCCGCGCTCAACGCGATCGCGCTGCGGCCGCGCGCCCCGAACACCGCGGCGAGTCCGAAGCCGGTCACGGCGATGGTCGCCGCGCAGTACCCGGCGAACCGGGCGATCCGCGTCCCCATCGCCGGCTCACTCACCGCCAGGGCGGCGACCCGCGTCCGATCCTCCTCGATCCCCCGAGCGTGACGGGCGACGCCTGTCGCTAGTCGTTAGGGCTCGATACAGACTGTAGAACCCTCCTGCCGCGCCGATGAATACCCCGAGGATGAGGAGCCACGGTGCCGTTCCCGCCCGCCTGTCGAGCCAGCGCCCCAGGGCCAGGCCGAGCAGGATCGTGACGGCGAACTCGAACCCGCCAGTCGCCAGGCGACCGAGCGGAAGCGATGGGCCACCGCGCCCTGCGCCACCTCCGGGCGCCCCGCCTTCTCCCCCGCCCCCTCGTCCCACCCTCTGTCCTCCAGCGCGGACGGGCCGGTCCCGTCCCGGAATCCGGCTGCGGACGCTCACCGCCGTCCCTGGCCCTCGGGGGCGGAATGTACCGGCCGAGGGGCCCCGGCGCAACATAACCGGCCTCGACTGTTTGCACGCCAGTTTTCGGCCGGCGAAGAAAACAGTAGACGAATGGCAAGTTACAGCGTAAATATCACTTACGCGTGTCGTCGGCCTTGACGGCCTCGAGCATTGTGGATAACTTTGTAGCCGGTAGAACCGTGAGCATCCTCCCCGAAAGGCCGCGTACCTCGACCGGCAGTCGCCCGCCCGTCCGGCGTCGCATCCCGCCGCCCCGCCCTGCGGCTTCCCGCCGTCCCAAGCACATGCGCGCCCGATCCGCCGCGATCCTCGCTGCCAGCTTCGCTCTCGCCTACGCCTGCGGGTCTCGGACGCACGCCTTTTCGCTGGCGACGGCGGCGGCCGCGACGAACCCGGGCGCGGCGCCCGCGACGGGGGCGACCGGGGCGGCATCGTCAGCCGGGTCCGCGCGCGGGGCCGCGTCGGGCGCGAACCTCAGCGCCGCGGTCGACGTGGCCGTGCTGGGGGACGATGTGCATTTCACGCTGCACGTCACGAACAACTCGACCAGGAAGCTCGAGTTGACATTTCCCAACGGACGCACCCACGACCTGGTCGTCCTCGACGCGGCCGGCGGCGAAGTCTGGCGGTGGAGCACCGGGCAGATGTTCACGCAGGCGCTCCGCAACCAGCGGCTCGACCCGCATGCGTCGCTCAGCTACGTGGTGCGCTGGCGCCGGCCGCAGGTCCACGGGGCGCTCACGGCCGTGGGGATGTTGACCAGCACGAACTATCCGGTCGAGTCACGCGCGCCCTTCGCGCTGCCGTAGCGCCCGCGCGGCACCGACCGGCCCGGCGCCGGCCTAGCACCGGCCTACCACGACCTACCTCGCGCGGGACTCGCCGCGTACTCGGTCGCGGCGTTAGTCCGTCGGGCACGAGGAGTTGCGGGACTCGCGCAGGCTGGGCCTGCGCCTAGATTGCGGGCGTGACCGCACCGGCCCTTCGCCCCCAGCACGCCCCCAGCGACGATCGCGACGTCCAACTCCTGGACGAGCTGGCGCACGCGCGCACCGCGCTCATCGCGCAGATCGCCCAACGGATCGTCGGCCAGCGGTCGGTGGTCGACAATCTCGTCGCGGCGTTGCTCGCCGGGGGGCACGCCCTGTTGGTGGGCGTGCCGGGTCTCGCCAAGACGCTGCTCGTCCAGACGGTCGCGCAGGCGCTCGAGCTCTCTTTTTCCCGGGTGCAGTTCACCCCCGACCTGATGCCGAGCGACATCACGGGCACGGAGCTGCTCGAGGAAGATCAGGCGACCGGGCACCGCGCCTTTCGCTTCGCTCGTGGCCCCGTGTTCGCCAACGTCGTGCTCGCGGACGAGATCAACCGCGCACCGCCGAAGACACAGGCGGCGCTCCTCCAGGCCATGCAGGAGCATGCGGTCACGGCGGCCGGCCAGACGCATCACCTCCCCGAGCCGTTCTTCGTCCTCGCGACGCAGAACCCGATCGAGCAGGAGGGGACGTACCCGCTCCCAGAGGCCCAACTCGATCGCTTCATGTTCGAGCTGCGCGTCGACTACCCGTCACGCACCGAGGAGGAGGCGATCGTCGCCGCCACCACCGGCGACGTGACGGCGACGGTGGTGCCCGTGCTCCGCGCCGAACGCCTGCTCGAGCTTCAGCATCTCGTGCGGCGCCTCCCCGCCCCGCCGAGCCTGGTGGCGTACGCTGTGCGCCTCGCCCGATCGACGCGGCCGTCGGCGGCCGAGGCGACCGCCGAGGTCAAGCGGTACGTGAGCTACGGCGCGGGGCCCCGCGCCTCCCAGTACCTCGTGCTCGGCGCCAAGGCGCGGGCGGCGATGGATGGCCGCGCGATTCCGGACCTCGAGGACGTGCACAGCGTCGCGCTGTCCGTCCTTCGCCACCGCGTGGTCGTCAACTTCCAGGCGGAAGCCGAGGGCGTGACCGTGGAGCAACTGATCAAGCTCGACGAGAAGCGGTAGCCGGTCGGGCGCCCGCGCCCTGGCGGACCGGGGCGGCGCGGAGCACGTTGTCTGACGAAGCGCAGTCTCGCGTGCGTGCGTCGCCCACGACCGGAGGTGCCATGCTCAAGGATTTCAAGGCATTCATCATGCGCGGGAACGTCGTCGACCTGGCCGTCGGCGTCATCATCGGCGCCGCGTTCGGCGCGATCGTGAAATCGCTCGTCGACGACGTGCTCATGCCCGTGGTCGGCCTGGCGACCGGCGGGTTGGACTTCTCGAGTCATTTCGTGCTGCTCAAGATCGGCGCCAAGGCACCCCCGCCCTATGCCACTCCGGCCGAGGCCAAAGCCGCCGGCGCGGTGACGCTCAACTACGGCACGTTCATCAATACCCTGCTCACCTTCCTGATCGTCGCGGCCTGCGTCTTCGTCCTCGTCCGGGCGCTGTCACGGCTCTATCCGGCTCCGACGACCCCGCCCGCCCCGAGCACCAAGCCGTGCCCGTACTGCACCATGCCGATCCCGCTCGGCGCCACGCGGTGCCCCGACTGCACGTCGCAGCTCGCCGCCGGCGGCGCCCCGGGAATCGTCCCGTCGGGCGGGTGACGCACGGTCACCGGCGGCCGCACGGCGTGCATGCCGCGGCAGGTGCGGGCCCGCAGCGTCCGGACGCCGCCGGATGACAAAGAGCCCACGCGCCTGCGCGCGTGGGCTCTGTCACACCCGACGATCTCGTGCGTGCTACTTCCCGACACCGACCTCGCGAAACTGCGCGATCGACTGCCGCGGGAACGCCAGCACCGCATCACACGCGCCGCAGATGCTCACCAGCACGTCGCGGACCCGCAAGCGCGTGCGCGGGAGCGCGACCGAGCGACGCGCATACCTTGCCGTCACGATGTCACCGCAATGCGGGCAGTGCACCGACGCGGTGTCTCCTGCTTTCCACGGGGTTTCCATATATCGCTCCTTCGAGAGTCGCAGCACTCGCATCGAGGTGACGTCGTGGCACCGCGCGTACTGCCGTGTACTGCCGTGTACTGCTTCGACACCGGAGACGCCGCCAGGGTTGGGAAGTAACATCGTGCGACTGGATCCCACCCGTAGCCTTTGGTGCACCGGGACCGGACCTGCGTCGCGTGCACCACGATCTCCTGCGTCCCCTACGCCGCCCGTGGCTTGAAAGTTTCAGTCGCACGCGCACGTCCGTGCCGCCGGTACACGCTCGTGACGTGCATCACTGAGACGGTTGTGCTCGCATGCTGCACGTGGCCATGCTGGACATGGCCGCACAGGGTGGCCGCCACATAACCCGAGGCTCGCACGCATGGCTCGAGAGTCCCGCACCGCGCGACATCCATCTCCGCCAGACGTGCCGTGCCGCGCATCCGCCGCGGCGGCGTCGCCGACCCCGCCGACCCGGCCGACCGCGCCGGCGCGGCCGGACCGCGGCGTCCAGCCGGTCCCGCACGACCCACCGTCCGGGAGATCACCCCGTGGTCGCGCGAGTCTCGGGGGCGCCCGGCGGGGCGTTCCGGGCGCCGGCCCTGGTGCCCAACCCTCCCGCGTCCCGCGCTCCGGGGCTCCGCCCTCCGGGGCCTCACCCAGGTCGCCGGGGAGCGCGCGCCCCGCCTCCCGCGCCTCCCGCGCCTCCCCCGCCCCTCAGCCGCCACCACGCCCGGGCAAGCCGTGGGCGACGTCGGCCAAGTCGGGGCGCCGGGGTCGCTGAGTCGCCCCGCCAGGGCCGGGACTGTGACCGCCGTGAGGCCACGCCGATCCTGGCGGGGCGGATATGTGTCCGGCGGACGTCGACCCGACCGGCTCCTCCTGTCGCCCGCCGGCACACCGTCCGAGGCAGCGCGGGGTTGAGTTTGGGCCGTGCACGCTGCTACGGTGTAGGAAGAGATTCCACTGATACCATCGAGCGGACCCGATCGGCACGCGCCGTGCGACCGATACCGTCCGCGCGAGTCCGGTCGTCGTCCTGCCCTGGGAGGAGCCCTTCGATGTCCGTCCGATCCGACCCGGCCGTTGTCCGCGGGGTCGAGCCCACGCCCACGCTCGACGCGGCGTGTGCACGCGTGCTCGCGATGTTGACCCGGCCGATGCCGGAACGTGCACAGCGGCGGGAGTGGCGAGCCGTGCGCGCGCGCCTGCGAGCGGCGTTCGCGGCCTACGGACGCGGCATGCGGACCACGGGGATCCGGCGGCAGCAGCTCCTGGGGGGCGTGACCGCGCTCGTCCGCCGCGCGAGCACGACGCTGCCCGGCGCGGTCGGCGCGGCGTACTCGCCGAGCGATGTCGCCGCGTGGGCGGCCGCCGCGTACGACGCGGCCGGGGGCGCGTCGCCACTGCCACGCCGTCGGCGTCAGGCGGGGCCGTAGCCGTCCGCGTCCGCGGAGCGGGCGCGTGATCGGCGGGACCGGTCCGGTCGCGGAGCACGCCGCCCCGCGGCGGATCCGGATCGCGGTGATCGGAGCGGGCGGCGTCGGCGGGTACTTCGCCGCCGCGCTCGCCCGGGCCGGCTCCGACGTGCGGCTCCTCGCTCGCGGGGAGCATCTCGCGGCGATCCGGCAGCGCGGCGGCGTGCTCGTCCAGGAGCCGGACGGCGCCTCGGACGTCGCGCCCGTCATCGCCGTCGACCACATCGACGACCTCCAGGGGTGCGCCGTCGCGCTCCTCACGGTCAAGAGCTACTCGCTCCCCGAGCTCGCGCCACTGCTGCGGACGTTGGGGCGCGACGGCACGACGATCGTGCCGCTGCTGAACGGCGTCGATATCCTCGATCGTCTGGTCGCGATGGGCGTGCCGGCCGCCGCCGTCCTGCCAGGGCTGACGTACATCAGTGCCGCACGCACGGCCCCTGGTGTCGTGCGACGCGCCTCGAGCTTTCGGCGTATCGTGGTCGGCGAGCCCTCCGGGGCCCCCTCGGACCGAGCGACGGCGCTCGTGACCGCGCTCGGCTCCGCTGGCATCGAGGCCGAGATCTCCCCCCACATCGCGCTCGATCTCTGGCGAAAGCTCGCCTTCCTGGCGCCCATGGCCGCTGTCTGCGGCCTCGCCCGCCGCGAACTGGGCGCGGTGCTCGCCGCGCCGTTCGGGCGGGAGGTGCTCGAGCGCGCCGTTCGGGAGGTCGCGGCGGTCAGCCGCGCGGTCGGGGTGGCGCTCGATGAGGCTGACGTTCAGCGCACGCTCGCCCGTCTGGTCGAGCTGCCGCCCGGGACCAAGCCCAGCCTGCTCCTCGACCTCGAGCGGCACGCCGCAACCGAGCTCGATGCGCTGAGCGGCACGCTCGCCCGGCTCGGCCGGCTCCACGGCGTCGAGACGCCGGTGCACGACACCGTGGTCGCCGCTCTCTCCGCCGCGGGCGCGTAGCCCCTCAGAGCGACCGCCGACCGCGCGTCGAGCGTGCGCGGCTCGGCCGTGATCGTCGTAATCGGCGCCGCATGGTGCGCGGCGCGGGGGTCGAGGCCGATCAGGCTTCGGCGGCGCCCCGCGCCACCGCGTCCAGATCCGCCTCCCCTGGCCCACCCGGCCCGCCGACGCTGGCGGCGAAGGCCGCGTACACGTCGGGCCGCCACCACCGCTGGCAGGCCGCCATCTCGGTCACCGCCTGCTCGTGCGTGAAGGCCGACCGATAGCTGCGCGTCGTCGTCAGCGCGTCGTACACGTCGACGATGCAGATCACCTGCGCCGGCATCGGGATCTCGTCGCCGCGCAGCCGGTCGGGGTATCCGGTGCCATCGTACTTCTCGTGGTGTGACCGGATGATCGGTTTGATCTGCCAGGGGAACTCGACGGCCGCCAGCAGCTCGAGGCCGAAGAGCGGGTGCATCTGCATCGTCTCGCGCTCGCCCGGGGTCAGCGGGCCGGGCTTGTTGAGGATCTCGTGCGGGACGCGCACCTTACCGAGGTCGTGCAGGTAGGCGCCCATGCGAACGGTGGTGCGCTGGATGCTGTCCCAGCCGAGCGCCGCCGCGACCCGGTCGGCGTACTCCGCCACCCGGCCCGAGTGGCCGTAGGTGTAGCTGTCCGTGGATTCGATCGACCGCCCCCACGCGGCGACGAGCTCGAGGTAGATCCGCTCGAGCGACGCGACGTTGGCGCGCACGTTCTGGGCGTCGGCCCGCGCGCCCAGCCGGGCGAACAGCCGATGCGCCGTGTTGAGGAGGGTCAGCGCCTCGTGGTTGCGGTCGAGTCGACGGAACAGCAGCGCCAGCTCGCGCGTCGCCTCGGCCTCCTCGAGCACGCCGCCACTCTCGGTCGCGAGCGCGATCGCCGAGCGCAACCGCGCCTCGGCGAGCGCCGTCGCGCCGGTCTCCCGATACAGCATGCCGATGAACTTGTACGCCTCGGACTTGCCCTGGCGGACGCCGATCTGATCGAAGATGCGCAACGCCTCCTCGGCGCTGCGCCGCGCATCCTCGTAGCGCTGACAGGCGAGGTGGACTTCGGTCCGGTTCAGGAGCACGTTGCCGCGGAGCTGCCGGTCGCCCAGGACGTCGGCGATCCCCAGGCTCGCCTCGAAGTAGCGGTCGGCCTCGGCCCACTGCTCGCGGTCGGCGTTGATCATGCCGAGGTTGTGGTACGCGAACGCGCACATCCGGGTGTCGCGCGCGGCGCGGAAGGCGTTGAGCGAGCGCTCGTAACACCCGAGCGCGGTGTGGAAATCGCCTCGGATGTTGGCGATGATCCCGAGGTTCTGCTCGATCCGGCCGCGGAGCGCCGGCCGGTCGCCGGCCACCGCGAGCGCGCGCTCGATCGCATCCGACGCCTCCGCCGTCTGCCCCTGCTCCAGATGCGCGAGCCCGAGGCCGTTCAGCGCCTCCGCCGCCAGCTCGTCGTCCCCGACCGCCTCGGCGATGGTGTGGCTCTCCTGACAGAGCGCCCGCGCGGCCTCGAACTCGTGACGTCGCCGCCGGATCGAGGCATGGCGCCGCAGGGCTTCCGCCTTGGCCGCCAGGTCGAGCGGCACGGCGGCCGCCATGGCCGCGGCGGCCGTGTACGCGCGAATGGCGTCGTCGAGCCGGCCGGCCTGCTCGTGCTCCTTCCCGGCGGCAAGCGACGACTCGGCGGCGCTCAGCCCCCCCGCGCGCGGCGCCGCCGCCTGCGCGGATGCGGCCTGCGAGAAGACCGGTCCCGACCCGGTCGCGGCCACGTACGTCATGACGCGAGTGTGCTCATACGACCTCATCCGTTGTGCAAGCCAGAGGCCCCGTCAGGGAGCGCTCCAACCCCTTCCCCACGGGGCCTGGGCGGGGAGCCCGTGGCATCGCCCCCCCCCCGCCACGTTGCCGGGGGTGCAGAACGCGAGGGTACTCGCACCTTGCACGACGGTCCACTGCCGCCGATCGTGTCCGCGCCCGACGGGAGGCGGGCGTCTCCGCCCGCCCCCACGCTCACGTTACCGCCGCTCGGCCACGGCGTACACCGAGAAGTGGTTGATCGGCCCGATCACTTTGTGCTGCTCGGTCGCGTCGAGCGACTCGACCACCGCCAGGAGTTGATCCAGGAGATTCGTGACGTACACGATCGAGAGCGCGGTGGTCGGCCTGTTCGTGCACTGGCCGTAGCTCAGTTGCAGCGCCGCCGGCACGATGAACTGGAGCCCCTGCGGCTGGAAGTTCACCGCGATCGTGTCCCCGGGGAGGGTGCGCGCCGAGATGGTCGTCGGCTTGAGCACCGCGAGGGGCGGCACATCCAGCTCGTGCGGGCCGAACACGACCCGCCCTCCGAGCGGTCCGATCACGGCCGACCCGGAGTAGGGGCCGCCGTTGCCAGTACAGGCGAAGTACTGTGGCGGCGCACTGCCGCCCAGAAGTCCGCCGAGCAGCGAGCGGTCGCCCACGGAACCCCGGGTCCCTGCCCCCGCCGGCATCGGCGTCGTGCTGACGATGGTCGGAGCCACCGGGTGGTTGTCATTGGCCATGCATGCGACGAGGAGCCCCGCGACTGCGGCCATCCCCATCGTCGTCCACTTGATTCGGCGCATCATGTCCTCGATCGGGTCGGAGACGCCGAGACGTGTCGCAGTTCGTGACAGTAGCGCACCACGCCGCGCAGCTCGGATCGGAATGCCCGATGAGCAAGCCGGGGGCCCCGCCGACCGCGATGATAAGCCGTTGCGACCACGTGAGAACGCATGGAAGTGTGGGCTGACCGCCACACCCGGATCGTGCAGAGCGCGAGGGTTCTTGCAGAATGAGATGGTGTCGCCCCGTGGGCGACCACTCCCGCCGGCGCCCGGGGCACATCATGCCCGATGCGCCGAGCTCCCGCGTCGCCGCGCTGCGAACGCCAGCACGCGGTCGACGTCCCCGGTATTGAGGACCTCCGCCGCCTCGAGCCATCCCTTTCGCGCGATTGCAATGCCGATTTCCATCACGTCCAGGCCGGCCGTGGAGTGTGCGTCGGGGCCGACCGCGATCGTGCAGCCGAGCCGCTTCGCGACCTGGCACCACCGCCAGTCCAGATCGAGACGGTGCGGATCGGCGTTCAGCTCCACGGCGACGCCAACGGCGGCCGCCTTCTCCAATACGGCCTCTACATCCACAGCGTAGGGCGGACGACGAAGTAGCAAGCGCCCGGTCGGGTGGCCGAGAATCGTGACGCGCGGGTCATCGAGCGCGCGCAGGATCCGCGCGGTCATCGCGCGTCGATCGAGGGTGAAGCGCGAGTGGACCGACGCGACGACGATCTCGAAGGAGTTGAGCACCGCCTCGTCATAGTCGAGATGTCCGGCCGGGAGGATGTCGGCCTCGATTCCCTTGAGCACACGGACGCCGGGACGCGTCGCATTGACCCGGTCGATCTCCTCGTGCTGGCGCGCGATGTCCTCGGGTGACAGCCCGCCCGCGTAGAACGCCGACCGCGAGTGATCGGTGATCGCGAGATACGACCATCCGCGAGCTGCTGCCGCGGCTGCCATGTCGACGATGCTCGCCTTGCCGTCGGAGTAGGTCGTGTGGCAGTGAAGCACGCCGCGGACATCGCCGGTCTCGATGAGCACGGGGAGCGCACCGCGCGCCGCGGCGGCCACCTCGCCGCGCCCTTCGCGAAGCTCGGGCTCGATATACACGAGGCCGACGGCGGCGTAGAGTGCGCGCTCGTCCGCAACCGGGATCCGCGCGCCTTGGTGGTCGTGCAGCTCGCCGCGTTCGATCGTGATCCCGCGGGCCGCCGCGTGCACGCTCACGTCGCGCAGGTGATCCTCGCTTCCGGTGGCGCGCCACACGGCGCTTGCGCGGTGCTCGGGTCGCACGCAGACGAGATCGCAGACCGTGCCATCGACCAGCTCGAGTCTCGCACTCGCGGCCGCCACGGTGTGCGGCGGGCCCGGCATCGCGTCGCGGACGCCCGGGGTGTCCGCAAACGCGCGAACGACTTCGGCGGGCCGCGCGAGAGTCGTGAGCACGAGGTCGATGTCGCGGACCACTTCCAACCGCCGTCGGACCGAACCGGCGACGTCGACGTCCACCACGTCCGGGTCGTGCCACCATGGCGCGGATCCGGCCCGCCTCCGTCGCAGCGGCCGGAAAGAGCATCAGGCCGCGCGTCGCGCGGAGGTGCTGGATGCCGCGCGCGATCTTGGCCGCCGATCGGGGCCCGAGCCGCGGGAGCGTGGCGAGCCGCCCGTCGGCCGCCGCCCGCTCCAGCTCATCGATCGAGTCGATGCCCAGGGTCGTATAGATCTGGTAGATCCGGCTCGCCGCCAGTCCGGGGACACGTTGCATTTCCACCAGCCCGGCGGGTGTTTCCGCCCGCAGTCGCTCGAGGAATGCCGACTCGCCGGTCTCGATGAGCTCGCGGAGGATCCCCAGTGTTGCCGGTCCGACGCCGCGGAGCTCGGCCAGCGCGCCGGACCGCAGAAGGGGGCCGAGATCATCGGTGTCGAGATCGAGGACCGCGCGTGCGGCGTTGCGATACGCCGCCGTCCGGAATCGGTCCTCCCCGCGCAACTCGAGGAGGTCAGCGATCTGGTCGAGCGCATGGGCAGCCGATCGGGGATCCATCGCCGGCACCAAAACGCAACAAGGGCGCCGGCCGTGCCGGCCGCCATCGCCCCCCAGGCCGTTCCCGATTACTTCTCTCGTACCGACCAGCATCCGGTGTGACCGATGGCCGAGACTCCGACCCGCCGACCGTGACGGCGCCACCCGAGATCAGCGCGCCCGAGGTGGCGGCGACGGCGGTGCCCGGCTTCTGGGCGTCGGTCGCCGAAGCGCTACGCGGCTCGCGGCAGGACTTCACCGAAGGCTCGGTCGCGCGAGCCGTCCTGCTGCTCGCCGTGCCAATGGTGCTCGAGATGGCGCTCGAGAGCGTCTTCGCGGTCACCGACGTGTTCTTCGTCGGCCGGCTCGGCGCCGACGCGGTGGCAACGGTCGGGCTGACGGAGTCGGTGCTTGCGCTCATGTACGCGGCGGCGGCGGGACTCGCCGTCGGGGCAACGGCCCTCGTCGCACGCCGCGTGGGCGAGCACGACCGCGCGGGCGCCGGCGACGCAGCCATGCAGGCGGTGCTGCTCGGGGGGCTCGCGGCGCTCGCCCTCGGCACGCTCGGTGCGCTCGGCGCCCCGCGCATTCTGCGACTGATGGGGGCCCCGGCGAGCGTCCTCGCCACCGGGACGGGCTACGCGCGCATCATGCTCGGCGGCAGCGGCACCGTGCTCCTGCTCTTCCTGCTCAACGCCATCTTCCGCGGCGCGGGCGACGCCGCGATCGCGATGCGCGTCCTCTGGCTCGCGAACTCGATCAACATCCTGCTGGGGCCGTGCCTCATCTTCGGCCTCGGCCCCTTTCCCAGACTCGGCGTGGCCGGCGCGGCGCTCGCGACGACGATCGGCCGCGGGACAGGCGTCGCGGTCGCGCTCGCCACGCTCGCGCGGCGCGGCGGCCGAGTGTCGATCCGACACCGGCGGGTCGCGATCGCACCCTCGGTCATGGGCCGCATGGTCCGGCTCTCGTTCGCGGGCGCGCTCCAGGCGCTGATCGGCACGGCGAGTTGGGTGGGCTGCATGCGGATCGCGGCGACCTTCGGCGCCGAGGTGCTGGCAGGCTACACGATCGGGATGCGGATCATCGTCTTCGCGATCCTGCCGTCCTGGGGACTCAGCAATGCCGCGGCGACGCTCGTCGGCCAGGCGCTCGGCGCGTCCCGGCCCGAGCGGGGCGAGCGGGCCGTATGGCTTACCGGATTCTACGATTGCTGTGTCCTTGGCGCACTCGGCGTGATGTTCGTGCTCGCGGCTCACCCCATTGTCGGTGTCTTCAGCAGCGACCCCGCGGTCGTGCAGGTGGGCGCGAATTGCCTGCGGATCATCGCCGCCGGGTTTCCGTTCTATGCCTACGGGATGGTCGTCACGAATGCCTTCAACGGCGCAGGGGACACCTGGACGCCGACGGTCATCAACCTCTTCATCTTCTGGGTGTGGGAGATTCCGCTCGCCTACGCGCTGGCGATCACCGCCGGCATCGGTCCGCGCGGCATCTTCACCGCGATCGCGGTGGCCTTCTCCACGCTCGCCGTGGTGAGCGCGCTCCTCTTCCGCCGGGGCCGCTGGAAGCGAGTCCGGGTGTAGCGCTGCGGCTCGGCGAGAGCCTTGCGCGACCGGCGGCGTTTGCAGAGTGTGGGGCGGTGTGGCTGACGGTAGCGGGCGGTCGCGTTGACTCGGTGGGAGGTACGATGACGATCTCGGCGGATCCGCATCTCCGCGCGCGCCTCGTGCGCAGCGCGGTCATCACCGTATCCCTCCTCACGGTCGTGCTCGCCAGCGTCGTCGGCTTCCTCCAGGCGAGGACCGAGTATGCGATCGCCGCGGCGCGCGGTCGGGCCCCGGCCCACGAGTCGGCCGGCGAGGTGGCGCCTCCGGACCGCAGCCGGCCGTAGACGGCCGGAGCGGGCCGATTACTCGGGCCGGCGGAGGAGCCCGAGTGCAACCATTGCTCGAGCCCAGACGTAGCCGCCCCAGATGCAGAGCGGAAAGTAGACGAGCGCACGCCACACGACGTTGAAGGCGAACTCCAACGACACGAGCCCGGCGCCGGTCGCGCGCACGGCTTCGATGGACCGCCAGAGCGTGCCGATCGCCCACGCCAGCACGCCGAACCAGCGCACGCCGTACTCGTAGACGGTCGCCGCGTCGGCCGAGCGCGCCCGCGTGAGCCCGAGTCGGCGCCAGCTCCAGACGCCGAGCCAGGCGAACAGCGCCGCCAGACCGCCCGCGGCCAGTGCCGCGGCCGCCGGTACGTCGTGGAGCACCGCGAGCAGCGCCGTCATGCACCCTACGGCCCCGCAGGTCAGCGCGGCTCCCCACGGCCAGGCGCCCTCGACCCACTGGCGCCCCGGATAGGCGGCGCCCGTGGCCGCGCTCTCGGCTGTCGCGCCCGTCGCATCCGGACGGCCGCGCGGGAACGCGCGCCCGCCTCCGGTCTCCGCCCGGCGCGATGTCCGGGACACCCACATGGGGCCGATGATGAAGAGCGCCCACCCGAGCGCGACGACCGAGACCATGATCGCCAGTCCCGCGGCTGGCGCGCCCGCGAACGCGCGTCGTCGGACCGCGACACCGAGGCCCAGCTCGAGGGTCCCGAACGCGATCAGGCCGCGAAGGAACCAGATGCGCCGCGTCGATGGGGGAGGCACGACGAACGTATTGCACATCGAGATCCGCCGCGATAGGTTCGCGCGCCATGTCCGGGTGGGCGGCATCGCGGCGCGACTCGCGCGGACGGCTACGACGGCGGGTCGTCGCCGTCGCCGCTACGGCGGCCGTCGCGTTCGGGGCGGGCCGCGTAGCCGTGGCCCAAACTGGTTCGGCCGCCGCGCGGGGCGACCCTCGCACCCCCGGCGGGACCGCGGCGACCGCGGCGGGAGGCACACCGGGCGCGGCCAACGCGAGTGACTCGCTCGTCGGGCCCCTCATCATCTCGTCGGCCGGCAGCATGCGCGAGGCGTTGACAGCGATCCTGGCCGCGTTCACGCGCCTCCATCCCCGAATCGAGCCGCAGCTGACGACCGGCGGCAGTGTCGCCGCGGCCCGGCGCGTCGCCGACTCGACGACGGTCCCCGACTGTTTCGTGTCGGCGGATGACACATTGATCGACGCGCTGCTCATGCCACGGTACGCGAGCTGGTCAGCGGCGTTCGCGCGCTCGGTGATGGTCCTCGCCTACACCGACGCATCGCGCTACGCGGACGAGATCAGCGCGCGGAACTGGGTCGAGGTGCTCACCCGTGCGTCGGTCCATGGCGCACGCGCCGACCCGTCGCAGGACCCGGGCGCCTATCGAGCCATCATGCTGTTCGAGCTCGCGGCCCGGTACTACATGCGCCCCGACCTCGTGAGCGCGCTCGAGCACACGGTTCGCATCACCGATTTCGGGCCCGGGGGTAGCCGGCTGCATACGCTGTTCGCGACCGGGGCCATCGACTACATGCCGATCTACCGCCCGTCGGCGGCGGAGCGAGGCCTGCGCTGGGTCGAGTTGCCACCGCAAGTCAACCTGGGCGACACCGCGTTCGCGGCCTCGTATGCCGCGGTGTCCGTGCGCATCCCAGCGGGCACGCCGGGGGCCCCCGACAGCGTGACCATCCGCGGCGCCCCGATCCGCTACGGCCTCACGGTCCCTCGCGCCGCACGGCACTCCGCCGCGGCGCTCGCGTTCGCCCGGTTCGTCCTCTCCCGGGCCGGCCAGACCGTGCTCCGCAACGCCGGATTCGACCCGCTGGAGCATCCGGTCCTTCGCGGTACGCCGCCCGCCGGCCTCCTCGATCCGTAGCAGGGGTCGGACACACCGCGCCCGGCACGGCGACTCGCGTCGAGCGCCGACGTTCGCCCGCCCCGGCACGGTGGCGGCAATCCCTGCCTCCTCACCGGTACTCGAACAGATCCACCTCCTGCGAGTCCGACAGGGTCAATGTCCAGGCGCAGCGGTCGTCGGCGTGCGGGACCACCCTGGTGACGGTCAGGGTCACGTCCCCCGCTCGCCAGCAGTCGCCGATCTGCGGTGGCAGGTCGTGGCTCTGCACCGGAGCGAGCACTCCGCCGACGAGCCGGCAGAGATTGGAGGGGACCGGTTGGCCGCTCATGCCGCGCGCGAGGCCGAGCGCCGGCCCGTTTGGGCGTACTCCATCCACTCCCGGCGCATGACCTTGGCCATGCGCTTCGCCGTCCTGGGGAGCCAGTCCGACCCGCGCCGGCCGAGGTCGGCCAGGATCGCGCGGGCTGCGCGCCGCGTGCCGAGGTGCACATTGGCGGCCTCGCTCCCCATGGCGCGGAACAGCGCCACCTCGTCGCGGATGCGGGGAATGTCGGCGATCTCGATGGGATTCGCATCCGGCGACAGGCGGCGGATGAGCCAGGCGCCCGCGCTCTGCTGGTAGGGGTCGGTCGCCCGGATGGCGGACCGGATCGCTCGCTCGTAGTATCGCTGCCCGTGGGCCGCCGGCCTGCCGCGCTGCCACTCCGACGCCGCCGGGACGAGCGCCTTGGCCTCGCGCGCGATATGCCCGCCATCGAACTCCCCGAGCAGCACGAACCGCGGCTGACCGAGACTGCCGACGCCGGCCGCACGGTGGACGATCTTCCCATCCTTCAGGGGTCCGGGACACGCGGCGCGCAGCGCACGCAACGCGTCCCGGGGGACGCGCTGGGCGACGGGCAGGCGGCGCAGCTTCTCCCAGAACGCCACCGGCGGCTTCAACTCGTCGATCCCGAGCTTCTCGAGCCGGCGCTCGTCCTCGGCGAGGACGATCGGATCGCCTCCCACCCGCAACGCGTGCCGGTACCCGTCGAGGATCGCCTCGCACGCCGCGCGGAGCTTCAGCTCGCAGGTCCCGGTGTCGCGCATGAGCTTGGCACTGGCCGCGAGCCGAACGAGGTCGTTGGTGTAGGGCAGCGGATACGCCTCGTCGAAGTCATCGACACCCCACGCCAGCCGGCCCTCCGCGTCGCGCCACGTGCCGAAGCTGTCGACGTGGAGATCACCGACGGCCAGCACCCGCGGCGCATCCTGCTCGTCCGGGCATTCGACCGGCCACAGCTGCACCCACCGGTAGTAGGTGCCGCGCATGAAGGCGAACAGATCCTGGCGCATGCGCCGGTGCTTCGCGCGGAGATCAGATTCGACGACCGCGCAGCACCCGCGCATCCAGACCTCGTACTCGTGCGTCGACCCGTGGATGTTCATCACGGCGAGCGGCGGTCAGGCACCGTCGTAGTAGCCCTTGATGCACCAGGTGACGAGATCACGCGCGAGGGCATCATCCGTCAGCGCGCTCGGCTCCTGGGGGCCCGGAACACGCCTCTCCCCCTCGCCGGTCCGGTCGGTCACTCTCCCACCCGCGCCACTCCCGCCATCCGCAACCTTGCCCCCGGCCGCTCGGCGCGCTGCCTCGAGCGCGATGCGCAGACAGATGACAATGTGCTCCGGCCGGACGCCGTTGGCGCGAAGATACGCGCCAAACGCCCGCGTCTCGGCCCCGAGCCGCTCCCGATCGGCCATCGCGGCGGTCAGGCGCTGCTCGTACTCCGCGGCGAGCCGGCGGTAGGCTGGTGTGGCGGGGTCCGTCCGACCGAGTGCCGCCGTTGTCTCTCGAACGGCCCGCTGCGTTCGGGACACACGCGCCGCGTGCGCCGGGATCACGGTCGGTGCCGGCGGACAGGGATCGACCCGCGCTGCCGAACTATTCCGCATGCGTCGTCGCCTCCCCTGGGTCGTGCAATGGTGATGCGGTCCGCGACGCACGGCCGTTGCCCCGGGCCGGCGTTGCAGCGATCACCGCGTCGTAGTGCGAAGGACGTGCCAGCACCGGGCTAAGCCGGCGGCGCGCCGGCGGCCGTCGCGCGCCAGATCCCGGCGCCCGCCGCCGCGTCGACCGTCCGGAATCGACAGGGCCGCGGCCGATCGACATTCTTCCGCGATGGGTATCGGGTACGCGCGCCGCCTCGGAACGTTCGACGCCGCGATGGTGACTGTCGGCGGCATCATTGGCGGCGGCATCTTCCTCAATCCGGCGGTCGTCGCACAGCGCGCGCACAGTGCGGCGCTCATCCTCCTCGTGTGGGGACTGGGTGGCCTGATCGCGATCGCCGGCGCGCTGTCGTTCGCCGAGCTCGGAGGCCGACGGCCCGACGCCGGCGGGGGATACGTCTACCTCAAGGAGGCCTTCGGACCTCTGCCGGCCTTCCTCTACGGCTGGACCTTTCTCGTCATCATCAACACGGGCGGTATGGCCGCGGTGGCGGTGACCTTCGCCCGATACAGCGCCGTCCTCGCGGGCCTCCCGCCGGGGGGTGTCCGGCCGCTCGCCGTCGGCAGCATCCTGCTCCTCACGGCCGTGAACTACTACGGCATCCGCGCCGGCGCGACGACGCAAAACATCTTCACGATCCTCAAGCTCCTTGCCCTCGGGGCCGTGATCACCGCCGGTGTCACCCTCTTGATCGCGGGAGCGGCCCAGGGCTCCGGCGGCCGCCCGGCGGGGGAAGCCCCGCACGACCCGTGGGCTCTCGCGCGCCTCATCGGGGTCGCTCTGATCCCCGCACTCTTCACGTACGGCGGCTGGGCCCACACGAACAACGTCGCCGGCGAGGTGCGGGACCCCGAGCGCACGCTGCCGCGGGCGATGACGCTCGGCATCGCGATCGTCGTCGCGACCTACCTCCTGGCGAACCTCGCCTACCTCGTGGCGCTCGGCCCGGCGACGCTCGCGGCAAGCGCCGCGCCCGCGTCGGACACGATGCGACGCGCGGTCGGCCCGATCGGCGGGCGGCTCATCGCGCTCGGCATCGCCGCCTCGACATTCGGGTTCGTCAACCTCACGATCCTGTCGGCCCCACGCATCCTCCAGGCGATGGCCGCCGACGGGCTCTTCTTCGCTCGGGCGGCGGCGCTCCACCCACGCTACCGCACACCGTCGGCCGCGCTCCTGGCGCAGGCCGTGTGGGCGGTGATCCTCACCTGGTCGGGCACGTACGGACAGTTGCTGGACTATGTGGTGTTCGGTGACTGGATCTTCTTCGGCCTGATCGCAGCCACACTGTTCGTGTACCGACGGCGCGACCGGCGTGCCGGCGCGGCCGGCCGGGCAGGGTTCCGGGTGCCCGGCTACCCGGCCGTCCCGGCGCTGTTCATCGCCGTCGCGGCGTGCGTCGTGGCGAGCAGCGTCCGATCCAACCCGATGAATGCGCTCCTGGGCCTGGGCCTCATTCTCCTGGGCGTGCCGGTGTTCTGGCTGTGGTACATCCGATCAACACCCCGCAACGCATCCGCCCGGGCGGTGTCCGGTGAGTGAGCGCGCGCGCGACGGCGCCTCGCGCAAGGAGAGCCCCTACCTCACCTGGGTGAAGGGACTGCCGCCGGTCGAGATCAACCTCGCGTCGAGCGCCGTGCCCGCCTGTCCCGCGTCGGCCCTGGGCCCGGCGGAGCCCGACGCGCCGCTCAACGACCGGAGCGACTACGGATGGCCTCCGCTGCTGCACCGGCTCGCCGCGCGCTACGGGGTGCACGAATCGGCCGTCGCCGTCGCCGCCGGCGCCTCGATGGCCAACCATCTGGCGATCGCGACGCTGATCGAGCGGGGCGATCACGTCCTCGTCGAGTGCCCCGGATACGACCCGCTCGTGCACCTTCCCGCGCTCTGGGGCGCGACCGTGGGCGCACTGGTCCGGCTACCGCGCGACGGTTACCGGGTCGATCCCGATGCCGTCCGGCGCGCGCTCACCCCGCGGACACGGCTCGTCGTGCTGTCGCACCTGCACAATCCCACCGGCGTCGCGCTCCAACCGTCCGACCTCGCCGCGCTCGTCGCGCTCGCCGACGAGCACGGGCTCCACATCCTGGTCGACGAGGTATACGGCGAGTGGCTGATCGAGCGCGGCGCGCTGAGCGCGGCACGGGCGTCGCCTCGCGTCGTGGCCACGTCGAGCCTGACCAAGGTCTGGGGGCTGGGCGGGCTCCGCGTGGGGTGGGTGCTCGCCGAGCCCGGGCTCGCCGATCGGATGCGGCGATTCGCGGGGCTGTTCGACAACGTGCTGGCCCACCCGAGTGAGCGCCTCGCCGTGCGGGCCCTCGACCGCTCGGCGGCGATCATTGGATCGCACCTCGCGCTCGTGGCCCGGAACCTGGCGCGGCTCCGCGCCTGGGTCGCGTCGACGCCCGGGGCGTCCTGGGTCGAGCCGGCGGCCGGCACGGTGGCGTTCGTGGACCTCGGGCGCGGCGACACGAGCGCGTTCGTCGAGCGCCTGGCCCGGGGCTCGCGCACGCTCGTGGTGCCCGGCCGTTTCTTCGGTGCGCCCGAGGGCGTGCGGATCGGCCTCGGGATCGACCCCGCCCTCCTCGACCGCGGACTCGCCCGGATGAGCGAGGCGCTGACGGGTTAGAGCGCGCTAATTGTATGCAGAGATGTTGCGTCTCCAGCCGCCAGACGTTTGCACCCGGAGACCGCTCTTTCATTCCCGATCCCACGGATCGCATCCTATGCGCGCACTTGTCGTCGTTGACGACCCGCACGGCGCCGACGTGGCCTGTCGCTGCCTGCTGGCCGCGCGCGGGTTCGCGATCGCGGCAGACCGGGCCGTGACGGTGCCGGACGCGCTGGCGATGCTCGACCGTACCGCGTACGACATCGTGCTCGTCCACGACCGCCTCGGTACTCGCGACGGCCGCACCGACGGGCCGGCCCTCATGCCGGAGCTGCGCCGCCGCTGGCCGTCAACGTCGGTGATCCTGCTGACCCAGGAGCGATCACCCGCGGTCGACCAGGCGGCGACCGACGCCGGGGCAGTCGACTGCCTCGAGATGGGCGAGTTGAGCAGCCCCGTGCTCGAGCACGCGCTCCGCTACGCCGCCGAGCGGCGCCGGCTGGCCGCGCACACCAGCGCCAACGACGCGCTGCTGGAGACCGTGATCCGCCACATGCCCGAAGGGCTCGTGGTCGTGGAGTGCCCGTCGGAGCGGGTGCTGATCACCAATCCGGCCATGGACCGAATGACCGGCAGCCAGCCGTTCGCGCCCGGTGCCCGCGTCGGGGATCGCGTGCACGCGCTCCGCCACCCGGACGGACGGCTGCTGCGCGAGGACGAGCGGCCGCTCATTCGCGCCCTGCGCCACGGCGAGGTGATCGACAGCGAGTACTACGATGTCACCCACCCCGACGGGACGGTCCGTGCGGTCCGGGTCGGGGCGGCGCCGATCTACGATCCCGAGGGACGCCGGATCGGCGCGATCGGGAGCCTCTACGACGTGACCGAGCGGCGGCGCACAGGCGAGGCACTCCGGTTCCAGGCCCGGCTGCTGGACGCGGTCGACCAGGCGGTGATCGCCTCCGACGTCGACGGCCGGATCACGTACTGGAACCGGTGCGCACAGGTCCTCTCCGGCTGGACTCGCGCCGAGGCGCTCGGGCGTCTCGCGGCCGACGTGCTCGTGGCCAGTGCCGACCCGCCGGCCGGGGCCGTGTCCGCGCCGCTGCTCGGGAGCGGCGAGTCCTGGTCCGGCGAGCTCGAGATGCGGTGCGCCGACGGGGCGTCGCTGCCCGTGTTGGTCACCCACTCGCCGATTCACGACGAGCGCGGCGCGCTGACCGGCTTTGTCTGCGTCGCCACCGACATCAGAGACCGCCGCAAGCTCGAGGAGCAGATCCGGCAATCGCAGAAGATGGAAGCGGTCGGCCAGTTGGCGGGGGGCATCGCCCACGACTTCAACAACATCCTGACCGTCATCAGGACCCTGGGTGAGATCCTTCTCGACGATACACGCATCCACGACGCCGCTCGAGCCGACGTGGCGGAGATCGCCAAGGCGGCGCGGTCGGCCGCATCGATCACCGGGCAGCTGTTGGCGTTCAGCCGTCGCCAGATGCTGCGCCCGCGGCCGACCGACGTGAACGAGACGATCGTCCACCTCGTGCCGATGCTTCAGCGGCTCATCGGCGAGGACATCGTCGTCCGGACGGTGCTGGACGGTCGGGCCACGCTGGCGCAGGCGGACCCGAGCCAGTTGGAGCAAGTGCTGCTCAACTTCTCCGTCAACGCGCGCGACGCGATGCCCGCGGGCGGGACACTCACCTTCGCCACCCGCTGTGTCGACATTGGCCCGTTGGAGCCGCGCTGGGGGCCCACCGTCCCGGCCGGGGCTTTCGTTCAGATCGATGTCGTCGACACCGGCTGCGGCATGGACGAGGTGACGCAGGCCCGAATCTTCGAGCCATTCTTCACGACGAAACAGCCCGGGCACGGGACCGGGCTCGGGCTCGCCACGGTCTACGGCATCGTCAAGCAGCTGGGGGGACATGTCCGGGTGGAGAGCCGCAAAGGAACCGGGACGACGTTCTCGGTCATCCTCCCCGCGGCCGGCGAGGCCATCGACGGCCCGCTCGAGGCCGAGCGCCGGCCGGCGCAGTCACCCGGGCCACGGGAGCGGCCCACGGTCCTGGTGGTCGAGGATGATCCCGCGGTGCGGACACTCGCCACCCGGGTGCTGGAAACGCGCGGATTCCAGGTGCTGGCGGCCGGGAGCGCCGGCGAGGCGTCGGCCGTGGCGCGCAGCCACTCGGGGCCGATCGGGCTCGTGGTCACGGACATGGTGCTGCCCGACGGGTCGGGGACGGACGCGTACCGGTCGGTGTGCGCGCAGCGGCCCTCCGTACCGGTGCTCTACATGTCGGGCTATACCGACGACGACATCTTCCGCCGCGGGCTCTCCGACGCGAGCGCGTCCTTCCTCCAGAAGCCCTTCTCCGCCGTCGACCTGCACCAGGCCGTCGAAGAAGCCCTCGCCCCACTCGCCGGCAGCGCCGGATAGCTCGCCGGCAGCCCCGGATAACGAACGGCGACGGCGGGGCCGTGGTGATGCCGTGGACGCGCGATCACGTCGGCACGCACCCGCGCCGGTACCGGGACCGACACGACGGGGCGGCCGTCCGGGCATCGGTGCGCGATGCGAATCGCGGGCGGCATGAATGCCGCCCGGCATCGGTGCGGGATGCGAACGGCGGGCGGCATGAATGCCGCCCCTACGACGGGGCCGCGGGACCCGGCCGTCCCGGCATCGGGGCGGGATGCGAACGGCGGGCGGCATGAATGCCGCCCCTACGACGGGGCGGCGGGACGCGGACGGCGCGACATGGCGGGCCGGACATCGGGGCGGGATGCGAACGGCGGGCGGCATGAATGCCGCCCCTACGACGGGGCGGCCTGGCGGCCGCCCCTACGGCGTGGGGGCGCGCTCCACGGTCATCTCGACATACGACGCCTGGGCGCCGCGGCGGTACACGCGCTCGCGCTCGGCGTGAAAATCGCCGTCCTTGGCCTCGAAGATATTCGGGACATACACCTGCGGATTCCGGTCGATGATCGGGAACCAGGTGCTCTGGACCTGCACCATGATCCGGTGTCCCTTGAGGAACCGGTAATCCTGTGTGTGCAGATCGATCGTATACGGCGTCACCGCTCCCGGGGTCACCGGTGTCGGGTGGGTATAGCTCTTCCGGAAGCGCCCGCGAAAGACATCGTTGGCGACCATGAGCTCGTATCCTCCGAAGCTCGGCGTGCCGCTCCCCGGCATACCCGGTGTCGCCTGCCAGGGGACGGTATCGGGATACACGTCGATCAGCTTGACCACCCAGTCGGCGTCGCTGCCCGTGGTCGCCGCGAAGAGGTGGGCGCTCACCGCGCCGGTGAGCACGACATCGTGCGTGAGGGGCGCGGTCTCGTAGGTCAGCACGTCGGGCCGGTGATCGACGAAGCGCTGGTCCTCGAGCAGCCAGGTGTACCAGCCTGACCCTCCCGGACCGGGATAGTACGTCGGCTGAATCGGCCGGTGCCGATACGGGACCGGATGCGCGGGGTCGGAGACGTAGCTGTCGAATCCACTGTCTCCGGCCACCGGAGTGGGGGCCGAGAAGGCGGCGTGCCCGCCGGCATCGAAGTACAGCCGCTCGGTGCTCACTCCCGACTTTGGCGGCCAACTGTCGAAGTGCCGCCACTGATTGCTCCCGCCCTCGAAGGTCGTGGCCTCCGGGAAGTCGCCGGTCCCGCGGTCCTTGAGATAGAAGGCGAAGAACGGCACCATGACGTTCTTCCGGAAATCGGCCGACGTCGGACTACCGAAATCGATCGCGCCCAATGTCCGCCCGTCGGGATCCGCCCAGCCGCCATGGTTCCACGGGCCGACGACGAGGAAGTTCTTGTGCGCGGTGTCGTGCTTCTCGAGTGCCTCGTAGATCGTCACCGGCCCGTAGAAGTCCTCCTGATCCCACCACCCGGCGACGTTCAGCGTCGGGACACTCACGTGGTCGAGGTACGGGAGCGCCGTCTGCCGCTGCCAGAATGCGTCGTAGTTCGGGTGCGCCACGAAATCGTTCCAGGTCGGGATCGTGCCGTGAAGGTACCGGCGATCGACGTTCGACAGGGCGCCCAGGCCGAGGTACCAGTCGTACGTGTCGTACTGGTCGAAGGCAAAGTGCGCCTGCCCCTTGTCCGTCTCCATCATCGTCGCATACTCGAAGCCGTAGCTGAGCCGGAACGCGCCGTTGTGATGGAAGTCGTCGCCGATGAACATGTCGACGGGCGATGCCTGCGGCGAGACGGCCTTGAGCGCCGGGTGCGGGTCCAGCATGGCCATGACCGTCGTCCAGCCGTCGTAGGAGATGCCGAGCTCACCGACCCGGCCGTTGGTGTTCGGCACGTGCTTCACCAGCCAATCGATCGTGTCGTACGTGTCGGTGCTCTCGTCGATTGCCTTGGGGTCCCGGCGATCGCGCGGCGCACGCTGCATCACGAACCGGCCCTCGGATTCGTGGCGACCGCGGATGTCCTCGAAGACGAAGATGTAGCCGTCGGCGGCCAGCTCCTTGAGGTAGCTGTCGAACTCGCGGCCGTACTCATCGATCCCGTAGGGCGTGCGGAGCAGCATGATCGGGAGCGGCCCCGACATCGCGGTCGGGGTGTAGATCGCGATGTGCAGCCGGACGCCGTCGCGCATCGGGATCATCGAGTCCTGCTTGGTGAATCCGGGGGGCACCGGTTCTTGCGGAGCCTGGGCTCCGGCAGAGACGGACGCGGCGGCAACACCGAGTGCGGAGAGGAGTGTGACCGCGAGCGGTGTGGCGCGGGGTCGGCGGGAGGTCGGCATGAGCGCGGGGCGGCCAGAGGGCGGAGGGAGCGCATGTCCGGGGACCGGCACGTGCCCGGCACCGGATGCGTGAAATTACGCCCGCCACGCGAGTGCGCGAGGGCCGCCGCCCGATGATCGGACGGCACCGGCCCGGCACGTCATGCGGGCCGCGTCACGCGGTCCGCGCCCGCCCCCCCGTAGGGGCGGCATTCATGCCGCCCGCTGCTCCCATCCCGGGCCGATGCCGGGACGCCGCGTCCCGCGGCCACCAAAGGAACGGGTTTTTTTTGATGGTGCAGGGGCAATTCGCGTCGCGAATTGCCCCTGCACCGGGAACGGCAACGACGGGCGGGATGCCGATGCCGTCGCCGGCGCGCGGCAACGGGGTCGTATCGTAGGGGCGGCATTCATGCCGCCCG
>JAJPIS010000059.1 GCA_021324635.1 Gemmatimonadota bacterium | reverse complement strand
GGCGCCGCGAGCACGGCCGCTCGGACCGGCGCCGAAAACGTTGAGGCGCACGCGGTCCGCTAGCGCTTCCGATGCCGGGTGGATGGCGAATCGGGAATGTATTCAAGCACATCGCCTACTCCGACGCCCAGTTCCCGGCAAATTCGGCGGCATCGCCGCGACCGCGGTTGCGCATTTGAGCTGTCGGCGGCGTTTGGTAGACAGAGGCCTTTTGACCGTCCGCCTACACGCCCGTGCGAGCTAGTAGAGAGACGCCTCCTCCGCAAACTACGCGGAGTTGGCTCTCTCTACCGCTCGCCCCCATTCGCGCCTGCGGCGCTCAAGGGGGAACTGCAACCACACTGCCCGTGCGCCGCACTCTTCGCGTCATCATCCGCTACCATGCGGCCGAACACTCCGCCGTGCGCGAGCGCGCTCGCATTTGCGGCGTGCCCCTGGCCCGATTGTTCGCGACGTGTCGCTGGGCGCCGACTGGCTCAAGAGCGCGTACCGCAAAGCGGGGATTGAGAAGGAGCCCGGCAGTTTGTGGCACGCGTTGCGTCGTAAATGGGGGCATGATCGTCAGAACTGCCCGACGTTGGAGACCATGCACGCAGGCGGTTGGAAGGACTTCGAGACCTTCCGCCGATGCTACCGGTATCCCGACAGTGACACCATGCAGGCAGTCGCGGATCTCGTCCCAATTCCCGAACGACGTACACAAAAACGTACACACTTCCTGGAATTGGTCAAAAATGAAAACGGCGCCGCCTCGGGAAACCGAAGCAGCGCCGTGAGTAACTCAGTTGCCCCTCCTGGGCTCGAACCAGGACTCTCCTGATCCAGAGTCAGGCGTGTTGCCAGTTACACCAAGGGGCAGATCGGGTTCACCCAAGCTAAGGCATGCGGAATCGTCCTCCAAGGGGCGCTCGGGGACTCTGGGGCGCTCGGGGGCGCTCGGGAGCTCGGGGGCGCTCGGGAGCTCGGGGGCACTGCGCACGCTGTCGCGCCCGACCATGCGGCGGGCGGCGGCGCGGGCGCCATACTTTTCCCTGAGACCGGAGGGACGCATGGGCCAGGGGCAGCAAGGCCGCGATCGGGGCGGGGCACTGCGGATGGCGACGCACGAGGTCTTCAACCAGCCGCCCCCGCTCGTCGACTACAACGTCTACGAGACGGATCGCGCGCTCGCCGAGGCCGTCGAACGCGAAGGCGCCGGCTGGGCACACGAGCGGCTCTGCCGGTTCGGGGAACGGCTGGGAAGCGCCGAGGTGATCGACTGGGGCGTCCTCGCCAACCGGTACCCCCCCGTGCTCCAGAGCTTCGACCGGGTCGGCCACCGACGCGATACGGTCGAGTTCCACCCGGCCTGGCACCACCTCATGGCACTCGGCGTCGCCGAGGGACTGCACACGGGCCCGTGGGCCGACCCGCGGCCAGGCGCCCACGTGGCCCGCGCGGCGGGCGTCGCCATGCTGTCGCAGATCGAGGCGGGCGTCCAGTGCCCGCTCACCATGACCTACGGCGCCGTCCCGGCCCTCGCCGCCGCACCCGATCTCGCCGCTCACTGGCGGCCGCATCTGCTCTCGACCCGCTACGACGGACGCTTTCAACCCGTCGAGCGCAAGGCCGGCGCGCTCATGGGCATGAGCATGACGGAGAAGCAGGGCGGATCGGATCTCCGCGCCATCACTACCCGGGCCGAGCCCGACGAGACCGACCGGTCAGGCGCCGCCTACCGCCTCACCGGGCACAAGTGGTTCCTGTCGGCACCGATGTGCGATGCCTTTCTCGTCCTCGCGCAGGCACCCGGCGGGCTCTCCTGCTTCCTCCTCCCCCGCTGGACACCGGACGGCGCGCCCAACACGCTGCGGTTGCAACGGCTCAAGGACAAGCTCGGCAACCGCTCCAACGCCTCGAGCGAGGTGGAGCTGGACGACACGTTCGCCTGGCTCGTCGGCCAGCCGGGTCGCGGGATCGCGGCCATCATCGAGATGGCGACCTACACGCGGCTCGACTGCGTGCTCGGCAGCTCGGCCCTCATGCGGCAAGCCGTCCTTCAGGCGACGCATCACGCACGACACCGATCGGCGTTCGGGAAGCGGCTCGTCGACCAGCCACTCATGACGAACGTCCTGGCCGATCTCGCGCTCGAGTCGGAGGCGGCCACGACCCTCGGCCTTCGACTGGCGCGGGCCTTCGACGCCCAGGACGATCCGGGCGCGAGCGCCCTGCGCCGACTGCTCACCCCGGCCGCGAAATACTGGGTGTGCAAACGGGCGACGATCCTCACCGGCGAGGCAATGGAAGTGCTGGGCGGGAACGGGTACGTCGAGGAGAGCCCGATGCCGCGCCTCCATCGCGAGGCGCCCGTCAACTCGATCTGGGAGGGCGCCGGCAACGTCATGTGCCTGGATGTGCTCCGCGCGGCCGAGCGCGTGCCCGAGTCGATCCCCGCGCTGCGACAGGAGCTCGCCGAGGCGCGCGGGACCGACGCGCGGCTCGATCGGTTCGTCGCGCGGGTGGACGCCACGCTCACACACCGCCCGCGCGAGGTAGACGCCCGGCGACTCGCCGAGCAGATCGTGCTCGCGGTCCAGGGCGCGCTCCTCGTCCGCTTCGCACCGTCCGCGGTGGCCGACGCCTTCTGCGCCAGCCGGTTGGACGGCGAGCACGGCGGCGCGTTCGGCACGCTGCCCGACGGGATCGATCTCCGGGCGATCGTCGAGCGAGCTGGAGGTCCCTGACCACCTGGGCGCTCCGATGCCGCCGCGTCCGGCCGCCGCACGCGCACCCACTCCCGCGCCGGCGCCGGCTACGCCGAGCCCCTGAGCTCCGTCGTGAATGCCTGCCGCGCGGCGGTCTCCAGGAAATCGGCCGTGCGGCGGTAGGGCCCGGGGCCATGGCTGATGCGCGCGACACCCAGCTCGGCGAGCCGACGGGCGGACGGCGCGCCCGGTAGGGCAAGGATGTTCACGGGGAGCGGCGACGCCGCGCAGAGGCGGCCGATCGCCGCCTCGTCGAACAGCCCTGGCGCGAAGAATCCGCTCGCCCCAGCCTCGGCATACGCGGCAGCTCGGCGCAGCGCGTCGTCGAGCATCGAGTCATCATGCGCCGCGCGGTCGGACCTGAGGAACAGATCCGTCCTCGCGTTCAGGAAGACAGGCACGCCCGCGCCGTCGGCCGCCCGCCGCGCCGCGCGGACCCGTGCCGCCGCCTCCCCGACCGGCCGGATCCGTCCCTCGCCGAGCACCTGATCCTCGAGATTGATGCCCACCACCCCCGCGTCGATGACGCGGACGACCGACTCCCCCACCATCTCGGGCGTCGACCCATAGCCGGTCTCGAAATCCACCGTGACCGGGAGGTCCACCGCCCGCACGATCTCGCGCACCGCCGCGAGCAGAGACTCGAGCGGCAGTTGCTCCCCGTCGCCGTAGCCGTGTGCCGCGGCCACCGACCAACTGCCGGTCGCGATCGCGCGGGCACCGGCCCGCGCCACGATCAGCGCGCTCCCCGCATCCCAGATGTTGAACAACACCAGCGGGTTGCCCCTCACGTGCAGTCGACCGAACAGGGCCGCCCGGTCCCGCTGGGCCGACATCACGCCGGCGCCGGTGCGGGCTGATACGACCCCGGCACGAGCCGCGCCGCGATCGACAGCCGGTTCCAGGCATTGATCGTCGCTGCCGCGAGCGTGAGGTCGGCGAGCTCCTTCTCGCCGAAGTGTCGCCGCGCCTCGTCGTACACCGCCTCACTCACATGGCCGTCCGCGACTCGCGTCACCGCCTCCGCCCAGGCCAGGGCCGCGCGTTCCCGGTCCGTGTAGTACGGGCACTCGCGCCACGCGTCGAGCGAGTAGAGTCGCTGCTCCGTCTCACCGATCGCGCGCAGATCCTTCCAGTGCATGTCGAGGCAGTACGCACACCCGTTGAGCTGGGACGCCCGCAGTTGGACGAGGTAGAGCAGCCGGCGCTCGAGACCGCACTCGCCCAGGTAGCGGTCGAGCGCGTCCATCGCGTCATAGATCCCCGGCGCGACCTTGCCGTAGTTGAGCCGTGGCTTCATCGCAGCTCCCCTGTGTCGGTGATGCAGGACACGATACCCGCTCACCCGGCCGAGCGGCAGACCCACGCCCGAGCCCGTGCAATTACCCCATCGGTGACCGTGGTGTGACGCCGTGTGACCATCGCTCACCGGCCGGCCTGGTCATTCTGACCGAGGTATCTGCGCCCGAGCGCCGGTCGTCTTCGAGGCGTGGGTGGGCGCCATGTCTTCCAACCCTCGGGGACCATGACCCGACACGAATTCACGCACAGCTACAACGGGCACGACACCTGGGTTTTCCAGATGGATCCAATCGCCGGCCCCAAGGGCCTCCGATATCGCGTCCGCTACGAGAAAGGAACGCAGTGGACCGAGTGTCTGCTCCGGAGCGCCCCGGCCGGCGCCTCGGTCGAGGAGCTTCAGCAGTGCATCATCGACTGGGAAGCGCGCATCCTGGGCGCCTCCGACCGCGAGGCACCGGCGGCCTGACCGGACGCTGGCCCGCGCCGGCGCGGCGCCAGTGCCGCCTCAGCCCGGCGGCGGCCCGTGCGCCAGCCACCAGTCGAGTGGCACCGTCCAGATGTTCATGAGCCCGTTGTCCCACGCCGCCATGCGCGCCAGCCCGGCCTCGGTCGTGGCCCGATCGCGCGGCGTGGGCGCCGGCGTGACGCGCGCACTCGAGAAATAGAGCGTGCGGTGATCGGGTCCCAGTCGGGACTCGATGTTGTTCGAGCCCGGTACACTCGCGACGTCGCCCATGTAGATCGGTGTGCCCCACACGCCCTTCCGCCGGAAGGCGATGAACAGGGACGTGCCCTTCTCCGCCAGTCGCGACGACGAGAAGACCATGAACGTCTCGTCCGGCGCGACCGCTGGATCGAAATCGCCGACCGATTCTCCCGCCCCGAGCGGTACTTCGACCGGCGGCGCGAACGTCGAACCGGTCCGCTGGGCGCGAAACAGGTGGAACGTTCCGCCCGGCGTGACCGGCTGCATGAAGTACACGCCGCCGTCGGCGACGACGCTCGGCGCGTAGATCGACGTGTTGGTGTTCACGACGTCCGGTAGGCGATACGGCTTGGCGCCCTCCCACCCGCCACCCGGGCCGCGGTCGACCCGCCACAGGTTTCCGCCCTTGGTCGGCTGTGCGGCCCCGTTGTAGGAGCCGTCGAGTGGCCGGCCGCCAGCCACCGTCGGTCGGTTGGAGACGAAGACCAGGTACGACCCGTCGGGCGCCATCGTCGGCTCGAGGTCCCGCCACTCCCCGGAAAATGACGCGATCGTCGGCGTCGACCACTTGCCGTGCGAGCGATGCGAGACCAGAATGGTCGACTGGGTACTGTTCGCCCGGGTGAAGAACACCGTCTCGCCGTCCGGGGTGAATGCGGGCGACAGATCGTTGGCCGGCCCCGAGATGACGCCCGGCGCGAAGATGGTCGGCGCCGACGGCGTGGAGTCGTTCGCCTGAGCCACCCGCAGCCTGCCCCACCGGCCGCCGGCCGCCAGCTCCGCACCTCGCGCACGTCGGACCTGCCGCGCGGGGGCTACCGTCTCGATCATGTCGATCATGCCGACCGGTCCGTCCCCTGCGCCGCCGACACGCACGGCCGGGCGCCCGCCGGCGACGACCCCCGCGATCGACAACGCCGCGCCTGGCAGGATCACCGCGCGTCGCAGATGGCGCCGCACACGCCGCCGCACGTTGTGCCGAACCGCGCGGCCGCGCACGGTTCGGCGGGCTACTCGCCCGCCGCTCTCGATTCTCTCGACCATTGATGCTCCGGGCGCTCGCGGCCGTTCCTGTGTTCATGTGGTGGGCGCGGCTCGCGCCCACCTCGCGCGCGCGGCCACGCGACGTGCAGGGTAACCGACGCGGGGGCGCTCGCAACCACTGTGCAGCCAGCGGCCGAACCGGGTCCGCCGGTGGCGCGTTACGGCTCGCCGGCCATGCCAGGGCCGGCCGGGTGTGCCGCGGCGCGCGGACCGGCGCGCGGACCGGCGCGCGGACCGGCGCGCGGACCTGCGCGTAGCGCGGCCACGACGGCGGCTCGGCGGCGGCGGCTCACGCCCAGGCGGGTGCCGTCGTGCAGCACGAGGGCGCTGCGGCGGAGCTCTCGGACCCGATGCCGGTTCACGATCACCGATCGATGCACCCGGAGGAACCTGTGCGGTGACAGCCGCGCCGCCAGCGACGCCATGGACTCCCGCAGCAGGTAGCTCCGGCGGCCGACGTGGACGGCGGCATAGTAGTCCGACGCGCCGATCCAGTCGATCTCGGCGGGCTCGATCAGCACCAAGCCTCTCGGCGTCGTGATCGACAGCGGCGGCTCCTGCGGCGCGACCTGCGCCAGCAGACGCTGGAGCTCGTCGATCCGGCGTGCCGCCTCGCCCGTGCTCCGGCGCTCGCGCACGCGCCGCATCGCTGCCGCGAATCGCTCCGGGCCCACGGGCTTGACCAGGTAGTCCACGGCCGCCGTCTCGAACGCCCGGACCGCGAACTCGTTGTAGGCAGTCACGAACACGATCGCCGGCATGTGCGCGGCCCCGATCCGACGCACGACCTCGAAGCCGTCGACCTCGGGCATCTGCACGTCGAGGAAGATGAGATCGGGGTGGTGCGCGGCCACGGCCGCGAGAGCCGCAGCCCCGTTGCTGCACTCGGCGACGATCTGCACGTCCCCGTGACGCGCCAGCAGTTGGCACATGCCGCGGCGGGCGAGCGGCTCGTCGTCCACGACGACGGCGCGGAGCACCTCGCGGCTCACGGCCCCACGCCCGACGACGCCATGCGGCCCTCCACGCCCCGCCCGAATGCGGGCGCCAACCCGCCGGGCGCTCCGCCGTCCACCCGCTCGAGCGGCAGGCGCACGAGCGCGGTGACGCCGCTCCGCAGGCCCGGCCGCGTCTCGAGCACGCCGCGCGACCCGTACAGGGTAGCGAGCCGCAGCGCGGTCGCCGAGAGCCCGGTGCGCTCCGCGCGCCGCCGCTCCCAGCCTGGCGCGAGCCCCGGTCCATCGTCGGCCACCGACAGCTCGAGCATCGCTGCGCCCGCTTCCTCGCGCGTTCCCTCGCCGTCACGCCGCGCTGCGCCCCACGCCGCCGGCTGCACTCGCGCCGCGATCACCAGCGTGACCGGCCGCGACGTGCCGGCGACCGCATGGCGGATCGCGTTCTCGGCGAGTGGCTGCATGATGAGGGTCGGCACGCCGGCGTCCATTGCTGCTTCCTCGACGTCGAACACGACCGTCAGCCGATCGGAGAAGCGTACCTCCTCGATTTCGAGGTACTGCCGCAGCAGCGTCAGCTCGGTCGCGAGCGGCACGATCTGCGGAAGCGCGCCGTCGAGGATGCGCCGCAGCATCAGGCTGAGGAGCTCCAGCATCCGTGTCGATTTCGTGATGTCGCCATCCCGGACCAGCACGGTGATGGCGTTGAGGGTGTTGTAGAGGAAGTGAGGATGGAGCCGGCCCTGGAGAGCCGCCAGCCGTGCATCGGCGAGCTGAGCCTCCAACCGCAGGGCGTCTTCCCGGCGCCCCTGCGCCTCGCGGAAATACGCGATCGCGTGGGCCACGCCGACGACCGCGAAGTACGACAGGAGCGAGACCGGCAGGCTGGCCAGAAACCAGGCGACGGACAGCTGCCAGGTCGACAGCCCGTGGGTCGTCTCGGCCGACCAACTACTGGCCAGGCGCGACGCGGCCGTCGCGGCGAGCGCCGAGATCGCGCTCAGCCCCACGCCGGCGGCGAAGTGCAGCCCCAGACGGGTGGCGATCCGCGGCGCCCGGAGTGGAAACCGATGCGCCAGGCGGAGCACGACCGGCGTACACGCGGCGTAGACGACCCATTGGGCGCTCTCGCGGAGGACCGTCGCACCAAGCGAGAACGGGTGGCCCTGCATGCGCGCGAGGGCGTACGTCTCCATGGTGGCGAGCGCCGCCGGCAGCGACCACGCGCAGACGAGGACCGCGAGGAACGGCACGGGCGCCGCTCGGCGGCGCTCCACGGACACGGGAGCGGCCGATGCGGGCCTGGGAGCGACCCTACGACTCACCGGGTCGCTCCACAGGCGCGGCCGCTCCGCCCCGGCGCGCTCAGGTTCCGAGCGAGTCGAGCGTGGCTTCGAGCGCGGTCCACGGGGTCGGGCTCATGTGCATCCCGATCAACGTCTTGACGGCGAGCCCGTTGGCGGTGGTCGCGCGCCGCAGATCCCACAAGTACTGGGGGAACAGGAACGACCCGCCCGGGCCCAGGGGCTGTGCCATGTCGCTGCTGTAGAGGAGCGCGTGCTCGGGCATGTACACCATGAGCATGAGGGACGTCGTGCTCGACCGGATGGGGTAGAGCTCCAGCCGATTGGGGCCGGTGCCGACCACCAGCTTCCGTGACACGGCCCGGAACTGAAGCGCCCGCGGATGGCGCTGGAGCGCATCGGGGGCGAGCCGGTGCGGGGCGCTCGCGATCCGCTGGATCAGCTCCTGATTCCGGTCGAGCCCGTACACCCGGATGCCGCGCGCGACATACTCGCGGAGACCCGCGACGTGCCACCAGTAGTTGGAGGTCGTGATCACGGCCTTGATGGGCACGCCGGGGAACCGATCGGCCGCATAGGCGAGCACCTTCGCCGAGTACCCGGCGGAAATCGGCGCCTCGAGCACCACGATCCCGTCGGGCTGGCGGATCAGCGTCGTGTACCAGGCGCCCGGGATCTGCACGACGCCGGGCTTGATCTCGGTCGGGGGACGGTCGGGTTGGCCGAGCGGGAGCCCGGAGGCATCGAGCGTACCCGGGCGCCGCGCGGCCGCCCGCGCCTCCTCCGACAGGGCGTACGCGGAATCGGCGAGCTGCGCCCCCGCGGCCACATCGCTGAGCACCGTCGTGCGGAACGGCACGCCGTTCCACGCCGCGTTGGACTGCGCCGGGTAGTGGAGGCCCCCGGCGTGGAGCTCCCAGGCCCCGAAGGTGACACTCACGCCGACGTCGCCCCACGCCCCGGCACTGATGCTCTCGGGGTACGCCTCGACGTACTCGACACGCACCGGAAGTGCGGTGGCCGCATCGAGCCAGATGCGGACCGGCGTGCCGGCCCAGGTGAAGCCGACGCCGACGGCCGGCATCCCGCCGATCGCCGTGTCGCCGATCGCGCGCAGGTCGGGCGCCGTGGCAGCCGTGAGGAGCACCCGTTCGGGACTCATGTCCACCCAGCCGGGATGGAGACCGGTGGTGCGCAGCGTCCCGGCCTGCCGGATCTCGAGCACACCGCCGTCGCCCTTCTGGACCTGGGCGCGGCTGCTGTCGGTCACCCACGCCACGCGGCGGAACCGCCGGTGGTCGAGGTCCCGCCATTCGGTGAAGTGCTGCGACGTGAGATAGAACGGCTGGTTCGGCGGCTCCGCCTCGTACAGGTGCCACTCGAAGGTCTGACCCGCGATGCGGAGCGTGTGCAGGCCCCGCAGCCGTCCCTCCCCTCCCATCGCGTCCATGGCCCGCGTGACGATCTCGATGGCGGTCGAGGAGCGGCGGCCCCCGGCCAGACTCGCCGTGCCGCCGCCGACGCTCGCGTCGCGCCGCCCGGCCGCCCGGGCGTGACCCGCGGCCGGCGGGACAAGGGCCGCACCGGCAGTCACCAGGACCATCAAGCCCCGCCGCCACGCGGCGGCCGAGCGTCCGTCGTGCTGTCGTCCGTCATATGAAGTAGGCATGCGACCGATCGTAGCGTGCGGCCGCACGGAGCACGCCACCCACGCTGCGAGCGGCGGGGCGTCCGCAGGCAGCGGTCGGCGACGGTAGGTGACAGCCGCCCGCGAGGGGCGCGGCGGCCGCCACCCGCCGGCGTCCGATCCGGCTACGCCCTGGTCACTGCACCGCCGCCGTCATCGTCCCTGGCTTGTGCTTCACGACCGTGATCGTGATCGTCGATGGATACTGACCCGAGTGATGGACCTCGTTGTGCGCAACGAGCGTCGCGGTCTCGTCGTAGTTATGCCCGCCGGTATTCAGGTTCCGGTCGAAGCGCGGGAAGTTGCTGCTCGAGACCTCGAGGCGGATCCGGTGCCCGGCGTCGAAGTAGTTGCTGGTGTTCATCGGCTGGAGCGTGACCTTGTAGACCTTCCCGGGCTCCATCCAGACCTGCTTGTCGTACCCGTCGCGGTACCGAACCCGCTGGATCGTCTCGTCGAGGTTGAACGCACGTCCGTCCGGGTAGACGTCGATCAGCTTGACCGTGAAGTCGGTGTCCTTGCGGTCCGATGAGACGTACAACGTGACCGTGATCGGGCCGCTCACCTCCATCCCTTCCTTGAGCGGAGCCGAGCTGTAGACGAGGATGTCGGGCCGCACCTCCATCTTGCGCTGATCCATTGCTCCGCCCTGGAGCCCCGGCTCGCAGCAGACATTCCCTCCGTAGGACGGGACCGGATTCAGCGGGTCGTATGTGAAGCCGTCCGGCCGGTCGGCGCCCGGTCGCTTCATCGTCAGCTCGCCATCGCCGGTCATCGTGTTTCCCTTCCCGCCGCTCGCCAGATAGAACGTGAGTGGCTGGGCGCCGCGCGGCGGCCAGCTGTCCGACGTCTGCCACTTGTTGATGCCCATCGTGTAGTAGCGCACGTGGGGCAGCGTGTCGAGCAGCCCGTTGTTCTCACCCTTGAGGAAGTGGTCGAACCACCCGTACGTCAGGGCATCGTAGTCGTACCGGGCGTCACCCTCGTCACGCTCGCCGACCACCGTGTGCTCGGTCGCGCGCTTGTAGGAGCAGTGGAGCGTCGGCGCGATGATCGCGTACTGTTCCTTGGCGACGGCGGGCGAGGCGGTCTGCCGCACATGGTTGAACAGGGCGAGATTCGGCCCCACCGACACGTCGTACCACGACATGAAGTACAGGCCGGGCACATCGATCTTCATGTCATCGTGATACAATCCCCCCCGGTACCAGGCGGAGTCGTCCGGCGTCCGCTGGATCATCCGGCCGCCGGTCGCCACCGGCACGGAGTCGGAGAAGATGCCCGGCGGCCCGTCGACCGCCTTGATGATGTCCTGCTCGGGCAGGTGCTTGAACGCCGCCAGCCAGTCGACGTGCGGCAACTGCTGCGCGAGGTCGAAGGACCGCGACTCACGAATCAGATCGGCCTGTGACGTGTTGGGCGGAAACATCGGGCGGAGCTCGTTCTGCTCGCCGTAGAGCCAGTCGATGAAGAGCATCTGCACGGCGCCGCCACGATACCAGTTCCCCTGCTCATAATACGGCTTGACCCGACCGACGCCCGCACCGAAGCCCTCGGGAATGATGGTCGCGAGACCGGGCGGTGCCGTGGCCGCCACGCCCATCTGCCACTCCGCGGTCGATGAGCATCCGATCAGGCCGACCTTGCCGTTGGACCACGGCTGCTCGCTCAGCCACTTGATCATGTCGTAGCCGTCCGTGCGCGGTGGGCCCAGGATGTCGTAGGTCCCCTCGGAGTAGTAGTGACCGCGCTCGTTCTGCTCGACGTAGGCGTACCCGCGCTTGACGGCGTCGACCACCGCCGTCATGTCCGCCGGCGCGCTGTTGCGCACATCCCAGAAGTTGAAGTCGTACGGGGTCCGCACGAAGATCGTCGGGACCTTGCCGGTCGCGTTCTTGGGCCGGTAGATGTCGGTCGCGAGCCGCACGCCATCGCGCATCGGCACCATCTCCTTCCGGTCGACGACCGCGATCGAGTCGAGCTCACGCTCCAGCGCGAACCGGTGCGCGATGGCCGCCGAGTCGAGCGGCGCCCGCCCCTGGGCGCCGGCGGTCGGCGCGGTGGCCACGATCGTGGCCAGGCAGGCGCCCGTCGTGCGGACGAGCGTGCGAACACTGCAATGCATCGAGGTCTCCGGGGAATGAGGTCGCGGGGCGCGCTCGGGCGCGCGACAACGCTGGTCCGGCGGGGTACCTACGCAAGGTACGCGATACCGGTCGGAGCCGTTGATCGCTCCGCCGGCGTTCGCGGTCGCGGCGGCACGAATGTTCCCGCTGCTGACCTACGTCTCATGTCTTCGGTGGAGGTTGCTTTGCG
>JAJPIS010000035.1 GCA_021324635.1 Gemmatimonadota bacterium | reverse complement strand
TGGTACAACGGAGTGATCGTCGGGTCGGAGATCGCCCGCGGGCTCGACATCTGGGAGCTCACGCCCAGCGGCCTGCTCTCGCAGAACGAGATCAACGCCGCCAAGTCCGTGCACCTCGACTACCTCAATGTCCAGGGGCAGCCGAAGTTCGTGTGGCCGGCGAGCTACTCACTGGCGGGCGCCTATCTCGACCAGCTCGAGCGGTCGCACGGGCTGTCGGCCGACCAGATCGCCGCGGCGCGCACCGCGCTCGCCGACGCCCAACAGGCCTCGGGCGGGGACCAGCGCGATGCACTGTTGCGCCTGGCGACCCGTCTGGACGGTGATGCCGGTCCGGCGCTATCGGCAGTCGCCAACACCGGGACCCGGATGGGTGCCGGCGGTGCGACCGTGCCCGGGCGCGGCGACGCCGCCAAGGTACGGATGCTCGCGCGCACGGTGCGCGAGCTGGCGACGATGTCTCTGAGCGCCCGGTAGGGCCGGGCGGAAGCCGGTCGCCGGCCGACGGTCGTCGACGCCGGCGTGGGGACTCGCTCCCCACGCCGGCGTCGCGCATCGGGGCGGCGTGCTAGGAGGGTGAGACGGCCGGGCGATCGGCGCGGCGGAGATACAGCGTGAGCCCGGCGGCGTTCGCGCCGAGCACGACGATCGAGATCTTCAACGCAAAGGCGAGCCGGCTCACGACCGCCACGATCGGCACGACGGAGAGGACCACGTAGAGAACGGTCGTCGCGAGCCCGGCAACGGCTGCCACCCGGAGCCACACCGGCGCGTCCGTCCGGCTCGAGCGACCACCGATGAGCGGCACCGCGAAGAGTGCCAGGTACGTCAGGGCGTAGAAGATGCCCGCGGCACTGTCGATGAGCTGGAAGGCCTCCTGCTCCCCGACATTCGTCATGCCGAGGACCGCGAACGAGATCGCGCAGACGGCGATGAAGACGATCGAGTTGATGGGCGTCCGGTAGCGGGGGTGGAGTCGCGCGAACCAGGCGGGCATGAGACTGTCCCATCCCGCGACCATCGGCATGCGGGTCGTGGCGGTGAAGAGCACGCTGGAGTTGGCGACCGCTCGCGCGCTCACGGCGCCGACGGCGAATGGGACGAGGATCGCGACCGCGCCCCAGGAGCCGAGCCCGAGGCGGAACGCCTGCGGGATCGGCCCCACGAGATCGATGCGATCCTGGGGCACGAGCGCCTGCACGGCCGAGGTCCCGAGGATGAACATCAGAGCAATGATCGGCGCCGCCACGAGCACCGATCGGCCGATCGTCCGGCCCGGGTCCCGTGCTTCCCCCGCCAGCACCGCCACATACTCGAATCCGGAGAGTCCGCCGACCGCGAGCTTGCCGAAGATGTTGAGGTTGAGCAGCGTGAGGGTCGGCACGGTCATCGCGACCGGGTCGTAGGAGCGCAGGGTGCCGCGGGCGACGTCGACGATCGGCAGGACGATCAGCAGCGCAAACGCCGTCAGGAGCAACACGGCGCCGACGTTGTGCACCCACTTGGCGACCCCGAGCCCCAGGATGGAGACGACGGCGAGGCCGCCGATGATGGCGCCGGAGACGGCCCCGATGTACACGTGGTTTCCGGAGAGGAACTGGGCACTCGGCCCGACGGCGTAGATGATCGCGTTCGCGACCGTCAGGCCCAGCCCGCCGAGGAGCACGATCGCGTAGAGCCAGAGGTTCCACGCGACGAGGAAGGCGACCCCGCCACCGAGCGTGAGCTTCGCCCACTGATAGAGTCCACCCTCGAGCGGGAGCCGGCGACTGAGGTGGATCACGACCGCCGCCTGCGGCAGGTAGAACAGGGCCATCGCCGCGAGCCAGAACGGGATCTGCGCACGGCCCAGCTTGGCCGCGGCGCCGACCCAGGAGAGGCCGACGACGTAGAGGATCTGCGTCAGGACGAGATCCGCGAGCCCCAGCTCCCGTCGTAGATGGGCGCTGCGTGCCTCGACTCGCCCGATCTCGGTGGCCGTGGTCGACACCCGGAGAGTGTGGCGTGCCGGCCACGAGAGCGCAATCGCGACCGCCGGAGGACGAGCCGGGAGCTGGGCCCCGCGTCAGCGGTCGACAGTCGGGACGAAGGGTGCCCGCGCGGAGGGGACGATGCTGATCTGGCCGTCGTCCTCCAGGGTCGCGCAACGCACCTCCTCCAGCGTCGCGAGTCCCACCTTGCGTGCCGATGCCAGGATGTCATCGCGCGTCACCCGCTCGCGATCGAGCACGCGCTCATCGGGCTCGCCATCACGGACGAGGACGGACGGCCCGGGCAGGAGGAGCCGGCGCGCGGCCGGAACGTGATACGCCAGCAGCGACGACGTGAAGACGAGCGCGAAGAGGGTGAAAGCGGCGACAATGCCGCTGAGCAGCGTCTGATCGCTGTGCATGATCGCGTTGCGGAACAACTGTGGGACGAAGATCAGCGTGACGATCTCGACCGGCGACATCTCGCCCAGCTCACGCTTCCCGATCACCCGGAAGCAGGCGAGCACCAGGACGTACACGGCTGCCATGCGGAGGACGAAACCGCCGCGGCCGGGGCCGAGCACGCCGGTCAGGGCCAGGATCGGAATGCCGTACAGCACGGGAAGGCCGACCCACTGCCGTCCGGTGAGTATCACGCCGGGAGACCGTTTCCCCGTTCGGGCCATCGCCCTCGAGGAGGGCAACCTGCATACCAGAACCCCCGCGCTCGCTCGCCCCCGGGCACGCCGGCGACCGGCTAGCCGACGCGGCCCCGGACGGTCATCTTCCTCGCCGAGCGATGCCGCTGTCCTTCCTCCGTCGATACGAGGCACGGCCATGGCAAACGAGACGATTCCGGCACCCACCCCTGCCTCGGCGACCTCGGATGGCGGCGCGGGCGCCGCCGCCCACGCGGCCTCCGAGGACCCGCGCATCCGGAGTGCCGTCACCCATATCCAGGGGATGCTCGTCCCCGGCGAGACACTGGAAGCCTTTGCGGTGCAGCGCCGGCTCTTCGCGCTACACAAGCGCCGGAGCGTGATCGCCGCGACCACCGGGCGCTTCATCGCGGTCACGCGAGGGCTGTTCGGCGGATACACACCGGCCGATGTGCGATGGCAGGACGTCGAGGACGCCCACCTGCGCGTCGGGATCTTCGGCGCCGACGTGACCGTCACCGCGCTCCACCACGAGGACCTGGCGACCGCGGGCCACGTCGGCGGGAGCCTCGGCGGACTCGGTCTGCGGAAGGATCAGGCGGAGCAGGTCTACCGCGTGTGCCAGGCCCAGAGCCAGGCCTGGCGCGAGAAGCGGCGGGTACGCGACCTCGACGAGATGCGCGCCCGGTCGGGTGGGATCCAGTTGGGGGGCGGCGGGGGCGGGGCTGCGGGGAGTGCCGGCGCCGGGGCGACCGGCGACGGGCCGGCCGACCCCGTGGCTCGCCTTCAGCGGGCGAAGGAGATGCTGGGCGCGGGGCTGATCACGGACGCGGAGTTCGAGTCGATCAAGGCCAAGATCGTCGACCGGCTCTGAGCGGAGCCGTTCGACTCAGCGCCGGCGGGGCGCCGGCGCGGCGCTCGCGAGGGGCGAGCAGACCACGCTGTCGAAGGCCTTGCCCTCTCCGACCGAGAGCACGGTACCCGGCCGGTGCGGCGGCGAGACGAGCGGGAACTCCCACGCGCAGCGAACGCATCGCTGCACCCCCGCCGCATCGGGCGCGCCCGCCGTGTGCAGGACGGGGCGCGGGCGATCCGCGGCCGGTGGGTTGCTGGGGTCGAAGCGCGGCAGCGCTTCCCACGTCCGCGGATCGAAGCTGCGGGGCGGTCGATCGTCGTGCGGGCTCACGGGAACAGGTCGGAGCGGTCTCGAGGCGGTCTTCGGACGGTCGCGGTGCGGTCGCGGGCGTCGGGCGGCGCTCCACCTCGCCACGTCTGCAGCGCGGAGCGTCGCTCGAGGTGGGTGTCCCCGTGGGTGTGACGCGGCGCACGGCGACCTCGTCACGAGCCTGTCAGGTTGGGCTCGGCCGGAGGACCTTCGAGCGGTGAGGCTGCGGTGCGCGTTCCGATGCGGCGATGAGTGAGCACGAGAACGGCTCCGCGAGCCGTCCGCCCCAGGGTCCCGAGGAGGCCACGGTCGAGATGCGGGCGTTTACGGACCGGAGTGGGGTCCGCTGGTACGTCGCCCTCGAGACTCGGGCCGCCCAGTACGACGCGACCCGGTTTCCACCGGAGCCGACCGGAACGCTGCGCTTCCGCTCGGCCGACTCGCAGCGCGCGATGCCGACGGCATTGCCCGCGGGTGCACTCGCCGCGATCCGGGCCGGTGACCTCCAGGCGCTGCTCGACGCGGCGCGAGAGTCGGACGGGCCGCAGCGGGGCTGACCTCCGCACCCCGCGCCCCGGCCCGAACGGACCGACCGTCAGGCGCGCCCCCGCCGGACACCGGGGGCGCGAGCGCGTCGCCCCCAGGAACGACGGTGCCCGGGTGTCCACGCCATCGACGTGGGCACCCGGGCAGCGCGCGCGACCGCGGCCGGGGACGCTACGGGCACGTCCCGGCCGGGATCCCCTGAAGCGTGGGGAACGTCCAGGCGTAGTGGTGCCCGACGTACATGTTGGGCGCCTTGGTCGCGGCGTAGCTCGTCCAGGGCGCGCTACCCGAGATCACGCCCATGGCCTCGAAGAGATCGGCCGGCCAGGGGTCCTGACTCCGTGGCCCGGTGAGCCCGAGCGAGCCCGCGTTCTGGGTCAGGTAGAGCAGGTGGTCGAGCGCCGCTCCGATGGAGTGACCGCCCGGACTGGTCCACGTCAGCAGGTCCGGCTCGCCGGCGTTGTGCAGCGCGCGCGCCGCCGCGGTCATCGGGTCGAGCGCGAAGTAGGTGTACCACACCTCCGCGCCGGCACCGCGCGCGATCTCCTCCGGGAGACTTCCGTCATTGGCGATCTGGAAGTCGATGTGCGACTGAAGCCGAGTCGTCTCGGAGTCGAGCCCCGCCTTCTGGTTCAGGTACTGGTGGGCGAGGACCGAGGCAAAGATCCCCCAGTCGCCCCAGTTGTTCGTGCGGTCGCGGATCTGGACCGCGGCGAGCGGATAGTAGACGTTCCGTACCCATCCCTCGAAGGTGGCCTGATCCCCCGCCGTCCAGCCGGGGTACTGGGCGAGCAGCTCGGCCGAGAGGACAAACCCGGCCCCCACCTCGGCCATCGAGAGTTGACCGTCATGCCCCTCGACCATCGTGTTCGTCGTCGCCCAGGCGCGGAGGATCCCCGCCGCCGGCTTGGCGTACGACGTGTCACCGGTCATCGAGTACATGACCGACAGCTCGTATGCCGCGTCGGCGTCGCCCGTGATGCCATTCACGGCGGCCCAGAAGCCCGCCGGGTCGATGTAGATGCCTGGCACGTTGTAGTCGGCTACCGGGCTGGCGACGTGCGCGCGCTGCGGGCCCGCCAGAGCGGCGAGCTGCGTGAAGGCCGACTTCCACGGATTGCGTGACGCCTGGACCTGTTTCGCGGCGCAGGTGACGTCGGCCGCCGAGTAGAGCGCATCACTCGGCCCGGACACGGCTGGCGGCGCCGGCGGGGGGGGCGATGGCGGCGTGGGGGGTGTCGGGGGTGGCTTGTACCCGGTCGACCCGCCTGGTGATGCCGGCTGGGTCGGATCGGCGAGTCGGCTACAGGCGGTCGCGACGAGCGTGACCACGACTGCGCCCACCCACAACGCCGCAACGTTCCGCGGAATCGCGCGCATGGACCCTCCGCTGTCTGTTCGGCGGCCCGACTGGCGTGGCCCACGCGTGGCGCGCGGACGGTAGCCTCGTGGCTTTGCGTCCCCGGCTTTCGCCGGGTTTGCCCTTGTCGCAGCCCCGGGAGGGGCGAGCGATTGTGCTGACACCGAGCGGCCCACGACCTCGGTCGTCGATCCGCTGGGCCGTGGGCGTCGCGCGATGGACCGCGGGCGCTCACGACGCCGCTACTCTACGGGCGAATGGTCGAGCCCGCCAGACACAGTTTTCAGACACCGCAGGGGAGTGCGGACAACCTGTCCGTCGCCGCGCAGCGGCGCGGGCACGGGCGCGCGGCGGGCCAGAATGTCCGAGATTAGAATTGGCCGATGCGAATCCGTCGCGCCGTGTCCGACGATGTCCCGGCCCTGCGGGTCCTGATCGAGATGTCGGTCCGAGGACTTCAGGCGACCGATTATACGCCGCCGCAGATCGAGGGGGCGCTCGCGAGCGTGTACGGCGTCGACAGCCGCCTGATCGCCGACGGAACGTACTTCGCCGTCGAGCGCGCGCCGGGCGAGACCGTCGGGCCGCCGCGGGAGGGCGTGCAGGGGGAGGCACGGGAGGCGGAGCAGGGGACGGGACGCGTCGACGGCGAGAGCGCGATCATCGGGTGCGGCGGCTGGAGTCGCTGGCGGACGCTGTTCGGTGGGGACCACTTCGGGGGTCGGGAGGATGTCGTGCTCGACCCGCACCACGACGCCGCCAAGATCCGGGCGTTCTTCGTCCATCCGGCGTGGGCCCGGCGCGGGATCGGACGGATGATCCTCGACGCATGTGAGCGTGCCGCACGAGAGGCCGGCTACTCCGCCCTCGAGATGGGCGCGACCCTCACCGGCGTCCCGTTCTACCAGGCGATGGGATACACGACGGTCGAGGCGCTGGAGGTGCCGCTCGCCAATGGCGCCTCCCTCCCGATCGTGCGGATGCGCAAGCGCTGCTAGCCGACGCGTCCGGCGTTGTTCGGGCCCGCTCCCCGGTCATAGCTTTGCGGCTCCCGACCGCCGAGAGGAGATCACCGATGCCCCTCCCTACGCTCGCCGCGACCGCGGCGATGGCCGCGACCGCCGCGACCTTACGTCTGCCGGCGCCGGCCGCGCGGCGCGCCACGCCGCCGGCGTCGCTTCGCTTCGAGGTCGTCGTCCCGAGCGCGGTGCACGCGGAACCGATCACCGGGCGCGTCTTCGTCGTGCTCGCGCGCGACTCGACGCCCGAGCCGCGGCTCGAGGCCGGCGGCATGGTGAGCGTCCCGTTCTTCGGCGCCGATGTCGAGCAGCTCGCCCCGGGGTCCCCGGCGGTCGTCGACCGGCGCGCCGTCGGTTACCCGCTGCTGCACCTGGATGGCCTCGCGTCCGGCGACTACTACGTCCAGGCGATCATCAGCGTCTACACGCGATTCCCCCGGGCCGACGGCCACACCATCTGGGCCCACATGGACGAGTGGGAGGGACAGCAGTTCAACACCGCCCCGGGGACGCTCGTGAGCGCGGTGCGGCGCGTCCATATCGACCCGCAAGCGACGGCCCCCGTTCGCATCGAGATCACGCATGTCCTCCCGGCGGTCGCGGGTCCCGCCGACGACCGCTACGTCAAGCACGTGCGCATCCAGAGCCGGATCCTCACCCGGTGGTGGGGACACCCGATGTATCTCGGGGCGGTCGTGCTGCTGCCCGAGGGCTACGATGCGCATCCGGACACGCGCTATCCCGTGATCTGGGAGCAGGGACACTTCACCCTCGCGGCCCCGTTCGGGTTCACCCTCGACACCACCCCCGAGTCCGACGCCGCACGGCTGCGGCGCATCGAGCGGACCACCGGTCGCGAGTCACGAGCCGACTTCTCACGGGCCTGGCGTGGCCCGGGGTTCCCGCGGATGATCGCGATCCGGATCCTGCACCCCTCGCCGTACTACGACGACTCCTACGCCGTGAACTCGGCCAACAACGGCCCGTACGGCGACGCCATCATGGAGGAGCTGATCCCATATCTCGAGACGCACTTCCGGGCCATCCGCGAGCCGTACGCGCGCGTGCTGACCGGCGGGTCGACGGGTGGATGGGAATCGCTGGCCCTTCAGGTCTATCATCCCGAATTCTTCGGCGGGACGTGGACGTTCTATCCGGACCCGGTCGACTTCCGGCGCTACGAGCTGGTGAACGTCTACGACGACACCAACGCGTTCGAGGTTCGCCGCAACGAGTGGATCACGCAGCAGCGTCCATCGGAGCGGCGGGCCGACGGCCAGCCGGTCGTCCTGCTCCACGAGGAGAATCAGCTCAACACGGCCCGTGGGAGCCACCGCCGGGGGGGCGAGAATTTCGCGATCTGGGAAGCCACCTTCGGCCCGACGGACGCGGCCGGCTATCCGGCGCCGATCTGGAACGACAGTACCGGGGTGATCGACCACACCGTCGCGGAGTACTGGCGCGCGCACTTCGACATCCGCGAGTATCTGGCGCGCAACTGGTCGCGCGTGGGCCCCGCGCTCGTGGGTAAGATTCACGTGTACTGCGGCGACATGGACAACTATTACCTCGATCTGTCGGTGTACCTGCTGCAACAGTTCCTGGAGGGCACGACCAATCCGGCTTACGGCGGGTCGTTCGAGTACGGACGGCCGCTCAAGGGACATGGGTGGCAGCCGATGTCGGACGCGGATCTCGTGCGCACAATGGCCGACCACGTCGCGCAGCATGGCAGCAGCGCGGCCGCGGCGACCTGGCACTACTGAGGAGAGACCGATGAGCATGACCCGACGCACCTTCGCGCGCGCCCTCTCGGCGGCGGCTGGCACCTTCGCCCTGGCTCCGCGGACGGCCCTGGCGGAGGCCGAGACGCCGCGCGCGGTGCCCGACCCCGAGTCCTGTGCGGTGCCACCCTCCATCGCCGCACTGCGGCCGGCGACCGCCGGTGTCGCCCCGATCGGCGACGACGAGCGGCGCGGGCGGCTCGACAAGGCCCGGCGACTGATGGCGGAGCAGGGACTCGCCGCGATCGTGCTCGAACCGGGCTCGTCGATGCTGTACTTCACGGGCGCAAAATGGGGATTGAGCGAGCGGCCGTTCCTGGCCGTGATCCCGGCCGCGGGGGAGCTCGCCTACGTGGCCCCGGCGTTCGAGGAGGGGCGCGCCCGCGAGATCATCCGACTCTCCGATGACGTGCACGTCTGGCAGGAGGATGAGAGCCCGTACGAGCGGGTCGCGGAGATCCTGCGGACCCGGGGGGCGGCAACGGGCCGCATCGGGCTCGAGGAGCGCGTGCGGTTCTTCGTCGCCGATGGGCTTCGCCGCGCGCTCGGCGCCGCGACGTTCGTCAGCGCGGACGCGGTCACCGCCGGATGCCGGATGTTCAAGTCGCCCGCCGAGCTGGCGCTCCTCCAGCGCGCCAACGACATCACGATCATGGCCTATCGGGCGACGTTTCCGACGCTCACCGAGGGCCTGACGCAGGTCGAGATGGCGAAGCGCATCGCCGCCGCGTACGACCGGCTGGGCGCGCCCGGTTACGCGCTCGTCCTCTTCGGCAAATACAGCGCATCGCCGCATGGGAGCATCCAGCCGCAGCGCCTCCGGGAAGGCGACGTCGTGCTCATCGACGGCGGGTGCAAGGTCGACGGCTACGAATCCGACATCACGCGCACGATCGTCTTCGGCCGGCCCACCCAGCGACAGCGCGACGTGTGGAGCCTGGAGCGACACGCGCAGGATGCCGCGTTCGCGGCCGCCACGGTCGGGGCGCCGTGCGAGACGGTCGACGCCGCGGCGAGGAAGGTGCTGACCGACGCCGGATTCGGACCGGACTACCGGCTCCCCGGACTCCCGCATCGCACGGGTCACGGGATCGGGCTCGATGGCCACGAATGGACGTACTTCGTGCGGGGGAATCGGACACCGATTCAGCCCGGGATGTGCTTCAGCGACGAGCCCACGATCGCGATTCCGGGGGAGTTCGGCGTCCGCCTCGAGGACTGCCTCTACATCACCGACCAGGGCCCCCGGTTCTTTACGCCGCAGAGCCCGTCGATCGAGCAACCGTTCGGGTGAGTCCGGAGCCCGGGGAAGCCGAGGGCAGCGGGGCCATGGACGTCATGGCGATGGTGGAGGAAGACGCCCAGGCCAGCACGGCTGCCGCATTCACGACGCTCGCCGTCGACTACCTCGCCGCGACGCGGGACCGGAGCGGCCAGGCCAGCACGAAGCGGAGCCCGGCCGACCTCGCGGCCCAATTCGCGGAACCGCTGCCGACAGAGGGCCGCCCGATCGCCGACGTGCTCGCACGGCTCCGTGACGAGATCCTGCCGGACTGCAACCACCTGTATCACCCGCGGTACATGGGGCACCAGGTCTCGGCGCCGCTTCCGGCGGCCATCTGGACCGAGCCACTGATCTCGGCGCTCAACCAGTCGCTCGCCGTGTGGGAGATGTCGCCGGTGGCGACGGTGCTGGAGCATCAGGTGATCGGTTGGCTGACGACGTTGGTCGGCTGGGGCCGGACCGCCGGGGGCACGCTCACGACCGGCGGCACGGAGGCGACGGCCACCGGGCTGCTCGCCGCGCGAAGCGCGCTGCTGCCCGATGTGTGGACTGCCGGCATCGGGCGGGGCGCCGAGCTCCCGGTGCTCATCTGCGGCGAGCACGCCCACTACGCGATCCGACGTGCGGCAGGGACCCTGGGACTGGGCACCGACCAGGTCCGGGCGGTACGCTCCCGTGATCACCGCATGGACGTCGCGGCGCTGGCGGAGGCGCTGGAGACGACCCGTCGCCAGGGGCGAGCGGTGCTGGCCGTCGTCGCCACTGCCGGGTCGACGCCCACCGGGAGCTTCGACGACCTCGAGGCGATCGGATCGCTGTGCGACACGCACGACGTGTGGCTGCACGTCGACGCCGCGCACGGAGGGTCGGCGCTGCTCTCGCCGCGGTCGCGACAGCTGCTGCGCGGCATCGAACGGGCGCGGTCGGTGGCGCTGGACCCGCACAAGATGATGCTCCTGCCGCTCCAGGCCGGGACGCTCCTCGTGCGTGACGTGCGGCAATTGGACGCCGCGTTCGTGCAGCGTGCACCGTACCTCTTCCACGACGGGGCGGACGAGCGGACGTGGGACCTCGGCGGCCGGAGCTTCCTCTGCTCCCGGCGCGCGGATGTGCTGAAGCTCTGGGTCGCCCTCCAGCGGTACGGCGCCGACGGCATCGGCGCCCTGTACGATCGGCTCTGCCAGACGGCGCGGGCGCTGTTCGACGCGGTGGCGAGGCATCCGGCGTTCGCCGCGGCTCACGAGCCGGCGTGCAACATCCTGTGCTTCCGCTACGTCGGGCGGCGCGGGGAGTTTCCCCTCGACGGCTCGTGTGGCCCGCAGGCCTCGGCGGCCGGGGACGCGCTCAACCAGGCGATCCGGACGCGCTACAACCGCTCGGGCGAAGGGTGGATCACGTCGACCGTGCTCGACGGGCGCCGCGTCCTTCGCGTGACGGTGATGAATCCGAGAACGACGCACGCCGACGTGCGGGCCGTGGTGACGGAGCTGGCGCGGATCGGTGACGCGCTGGCCGGGCCGGGTGACGACCCGCGATCGCAGCCCGCGTGAAGCCCGATCCCGAGCCGACCGCCCGGGTCAGCTCCTGAAGTGCTCGGTGCAGGTCGAGCCGCTGGCGACGAAGGTCTCGGAGCCGACACCCCACGTGTAGGTGGTCGTGTCGCCGCGCACGTGCACCGACAGGGGCGGCCCGTAGAGCGCGGACGCCGTCCGCTCGTCGGCCGCGCAGGGACCGGACGGGGCCGTCGCCGACGTGCTGCACGCCCCGATGCCGGGCGCGATCAGGAACACGAGGACTCGCCACTTCATCAGTGCCTCCTCGGCAGGCCGGTATCGACTCCGGCACGCTGCCGCACTCGAGTGCGCTCGGGCGCCCAGACCGCCCACGGACGGGTACTCCCGGCGACCGACGCTGCCAACTGGAATTTGTGAGCCGTCGCGCCCGGCCGCGCGCGGCCCGGGCGCTGCCGCGGCCGGCGGCCACCGGCTATCCTGCCGTGCAGACGCCTGGCCGCACCAGGCAAGACCCCACCCGCCGACCCGACCCTGCCGAGCTCCTCCGTGCTTCGAGCCACTTCCGCGCCGCACGCGCTCCGCCGAGGGCCTTCCGGGCACCACCGGCGGCGGCTCCGCCGTGGCGCGGCGGTCCTCGCGTTCTGTGCGATCCCCTATCCGGCGCAGGCGCAAGCCTTCGGGCGCGGCCCGGAGCGCCGGCCGGGGCAGAGCGGCACCGCCGCCACCGGTGAGCGGTCGCGGACGCCGCGCGACTCTGCCGTGCCCCGACCGGAGACCGTCTCCGGCTGCGCCACGTTCGAGATCCGTCTGGTGGGCACGAGCGTCGTGACGGCGACACCGGTCGCGTCGCCGCCCTGCGGCGGCGTGACCCCCGTTCTCGTCGGCGCGCCCATGTATGATCCCGCACGCCACGAGCTCCGGCTCGCCGTCGCGGTTCGGAACGGGACCACCGTGCGGCTCCACCCACCGGTGGCGGTTCTCGCCCGGGCCGGGAGTATCGCGACCACGGCCATCACCGGCGCCGCACCTTCGGCGGCCGGCGCGGCCGGCGCGGCCGGCGCGGCCGGGGCGGCCAGCCCGGCTCCGGCCGGCAGCCGGGCCGCGAGCGACGCCGGCGACACGAGCGGGGCGAACGGCGCGAGCGAGACTCGATCGACCGGGCCGCCTCCCGCCACCGACAGCGCGCGGCGGCCGACGAGCGTCGTCATCGTAGGGCGCGCCGGCGGTGCAGTGACCGGCGGACCCGCCGCACGGTTTGGGCAGTCGGATTCCGTCAGTCACGAGCTCCCGGCGTGGGAAGGGGTGGAGGCACGCTGGTCGCTGGACAGCCTGCTCGAGCCGCCGGGCGAGAGAGCCACCATCGCCGACGACGGGAGTCCCGTGCTCCCTTCGGGCGCCACGTCGGCCCCCCGCCGTATCCCGCTCACGATCCCGGCCGGAGTGCGGGGTGTGCGCGTCACGCTCTATGGCTCGGGGACGCACGTGTACACCGTCCCGGCGATCCCGCCGGCGGCGGTCCCCTCGGACGAGCTCCGGGACTCCCGGGATCCGGCCAATCTCGTCGTCGGCGATCCACGGTTCCCGGGGCGCGTCGTGCGCGACAAGCTGTGGCTCATGTTCCGGGGCGACGCCACGGCGGATCAGCGGCAGCAGGCGATCGACGCGATCGGCGGGATCGTCGTCGGCGGCATCGCGCGCGGGAGCGGCAACGGGTACCCGCCGCCGCACGGTGCGCCGGCGCAGCGGTACTACTATGTGCGCTTCCCGGCCTACCCCGACAGCGGGGCCGGGCCGCTCGCCCGCGCGATCCACACGCTGGTGTCGTTCCCGCAGGTCCAGGACGTCGTGGCAGACAACCTCAAGATCCTGGCGCCGGCGCCATAGCGGGCGAGCGCGAAGCGCGGGTAGGTTAGAGCGTCCCGTCCCGGTGACCTCCTTCTCCTCTCAATCCAAGTCGAATCCGATGACCGTCGAGCGCCAGGCGCCACCACCTGTCAAGGGCGAAGCCCTATACCGCTGGGACTCAATGCCGCGCGAGACCCTCTCGCCGATGCTCGGCCGTCGACTCGTGACCGGCGAGCGGATGATGCTCGCGCAGGTGTACCTGGAGCGGGGCTGCGTCGTCCCGCTGCACTCGCACATGAACGAGCAGATGACGTACATCCTCCAGGGGGCCCTGCGGCTCTGGCTCGGCCCAGAAGGGTCACCCGAGCAGCGCGTGTACGACGTGCGGGCCGGGGAGGTGCTGGTGATCCCGCCTCACGTGCCGCATCGGGCCGAGGCGCTCGAGGACACGCTGGATCTCGACGTCTTCTCGCCGCCACGGCAGGACTGGCTCGACGGCACCGACCAGTATCTCCGTCGACCCGCCAAGTGAACCTTGGCCTCCGCGGGAAAGTCGCCCTCGTCGCGGCGGCCAGTCGAGGGCTAGGCCGAGCGATTGCCGAGGAGCTGGCCGCCGAAGGGGCGCACCTCGTGATCTGCGCCCGCGGGGCGGGGGAGCTGGAGCGAGTGGGGGGTGCGATCGCGGCCTCGAGCGGTGTGGAGGTGGTGGCCGAGCCGGCCGACGTCTCGGACCCGCGGGATGTCGCGCGCGTGGTCGAGCGGGGCACGACGCGGTTCGGACGCATCGACATTCTGGTTACCAACGCCGGGGGGCCACCCGCGGGCACCTTCGAGACCCTGACCTCCGAGATGTGGGACGCGGCCGTGCGGCTGCTCCTCGGCAGCGCGGTCGGGCTGGCGCGGGCAGTGCTGCCCGGGATGAAGGCCCGGCGGTGGGGACGCATCGTCAACGTGACCTCGATCGCCGTGAAGCAGCCCGTGGACTCGTTGATGCTGTCCAACAGCGTGCGGGCGGCGGTGACCGGCTTCGCGCGGACGCTGGCCGCGGAAGTGGCGCCGTTCGGCATCACCGTCAACAACGCCCTTCCGGGTTACACGCGCACCGACCGCGTGGAGGAGCTCGCGCGCGCGAGCGAGGCGCGCGGCGGCCCCACGGCCGAGGTCGTTCGCCGGGGGTGGGAGTCGCAGATCCCGGCGGGGCGGCTGGGTGAGCCGGCCGAGTTCGCCGCGCTCGTGGCGTTCCTCGCCTCCGAGCGGGCGAGCTACATCACCGGGACGTCGGTTCCGGTCGACGGGGGCTGGATCCGGTCGCTGCTCTGACCTGTCTGTGACCCCGGGCCCGATCCCACTTTCCGGGACCGGGTCTCCGCCGGCAGCCATGTGTTTCTGCGGCAGCGACATCGGCTGCCGTCGGGCGTTGACAGCATTCGCACACCTCGTTAATAAGTGGCCCGCACCATCGCGGACCACAGCCCCCAGATGCGCGCGCGGCGCCGGCGCCGCGCGCGAGTGTCGGCGCGCGATCGTTCGCGCCGCGGCGGAGCCTGCGGTCCGCCGTGCCGCCCGCACGGCGGACTGCGGAGTGTCCTCGCCAGCCGTGGCTCGACCGGCCGCTCGCCCTCACGACCTCACTCGGAGGGAGGCCAGGACACATGAGACCACGCGCTGTGCGATGTCGACGCCGTGTACGCCGTGTAGACCGTGCGACACGAACGACCACATGGGGCCGGGCGCTCACAGGGGGAGCGCCACCCTCACTCAACGGACCGCAGGAGGACGCATGAGCACTTCAGTCGTCGGCGCGACGTGGCGCGTCCGACTGGGCGGCGCGCTCGTCGCCATCGGAATGCTGGCGGCCGGAGCAGGCGCCCAGGAGGGGACGCGCATTCAGGGCAAGGTGGTGGACGCCGAGCAGCACGAGCCGATCGCCGCCGCGGCGGTGCTCGTGAGCGGCACCACCATCGGACAGAACACCAGCGACAGCGGCAC
>JAJPIS010000119.1 GCA_021324635.1 Gemmatimonadota bacterium | reverse complement strand
TGGTACAACGGAGTGATCGTCGGGTCGGAGATCGCCCGCGGGCTCGACATCTGGGAGCTCACGCCCAGCGGCCTGCTCTCGCAGAACGAGATCAACGCCGCCAAGTCGGTCAAGTTCCCCGAGTACAACGTGCAGGACCAGCAGCAGTTCGTCTGGCCGGCCACCTACTCGCTCGCCGGTGCGTATGTCGACCAGTTGGAGCGCGCGGGGAGCCTGCCGGCGGCGCGGATCGCGAGCATCCGCCTGGCACTGCGGCGGGCGGAACGCGCCTCCGGTCCCGCGCAGCAGGAGATGCTGGCCCAGCTCACGGGCCAGCTCGAACACGACGTCACCGCGACCCGCGACCCGGCCAGGCTGACGAAGCTCGCGAGCACGGTACGGGACCTGGCAACGACCGCCGTCGCCGCCCGGTAAGCGGCCATGCGGCGTCGGGTCATCGGCTGCCTGATGGTCGTCGCAGCCTCCACCGCCGCGGCGCAGCAGCAACACCGGCCGCGGGAGCGTGACCTGGGGCTCGCCGAGCGCATCGGCGGCGAGCCCGGGCCGCTCGACGCCATCACCGACGTGAAGGGCGTCGAGGTGGGCTATCGAACGCTCATCAGTGGCGAAGGAAAGCTCGTGCCCGGCCGCGGCCCGGTGCGGACCGGCGTGACCATGGTCTTCCCGCGGGGCCGCGACAACATGGACCCCGTGTTCGCCAATTGGTACGCCTACAACGGCAACGGCGAGATGACCGGCACGACTTGGATCCGTGAGGGAGGTTTCCTCGAGGGGCCGATCGGCATCACCAACACCCACAGCGTCGGTGTCGTGCGGGACGCGATCATCCGCTGGGAAACCCGACCGGAGCACCACATGATTCAGCCGTGGCAGCTCCCGGTGGCCGCCGAGACATACGACGGCTTCATGAACGATATCAACGGGTTTCACGTCACCTACGAGACCGTATACGAGGCGATCGACAGCGCCCGCGGCGGAGTCGTACCGGCCGAGGGCAACGTGGGCGGCGGGACCGGCATGACGTGTTTCGGTTTCAAGGGAAGCACCGGGACCGCGTCTCGCCGGCTCCCCGCGAACCAGGGCGGCTACACGGTCGGCGTCCTCGTCCAGTGCAACACGGGGGTGCGCCGCGAGCTCCGGATCGGCGGCGTCCCGGTCGGGCGCGAGCTGGCGGACACGCTCCTTCCGTGTACCGCGTCGCGCGACACCGCCATCCACCTTCGCTTCGGACACCGGTGCCCGGGGTTCGAGGTGCCGGGCGAGAAGACGGCCATGGCCCTCCCGTTCGGTGGGTCGCGCGAGGCCGGGATCATGGAGGAAGGGCAGGGATCGATGATCATCGTCGTCGCGACCGACGCGCCGCTGCTGCCGCATCAGCTCGAGCGGATGCTCAAACGCCTGCCGGCGGGGATGGGACGGGAAGGGACCGTCGCGGGCAATGGCGACGGCGACATCTTCATCGGCTTCTCGACAGGGAACCCGGGTGCGGCGAGCGACTCGATGCCGTCGGCCCGGTTCGTGGCCAACAGCCGGATCGCTCCCCTCTTCATCGCGACCTCGCAGGCGATCGAGGCGGCGATCACCAACGGGCTGCTCGCGGGCGAGGCAATGACCGGGGCCGACTACCGGCGCATGTACGGCCTGCCGGTGGACCGGCTGCACGGGATCTTCGCGAAATTCGGGCAGCCGCTGGAGGCGCCAGCGCCGCGCGCAGGCCGGTGACGCGCAGCGTGAGGTGGCGCGTGATCCTGGCCGGCGCCCTCGCCGGCCTTGCGGCGTGCAGTGGGGCGGGCGGGGGCGGCCGTGGTGCGGGGACACCCTCGCGCGGGCCGGACAGCAGCGCCCCGCCGGCGGGCGGGACCGGACAGCGCGCGGCGCCTGCCGCGGCTGCCTCGGCGGCCGCCGACCCCTGCGCGCTGATCACCAAGGACGAGGCCCAGGGAATGCTCGGCGAGCCGGTCGGCGATCCGCAGCGGAGCACCCTCGGGAGCGTCTCGATCTGCGACTACCGGACCCTCCAGGTCCACGGCGGCGTGCTCCCGTACTCCGTCCACCTGGCCCTCGTCCCGGAAGGGCCGTCCGTCTGGGACGCCGGGAAGAAGCTCCACGCGCGGGAGCTGCGTCCCGTCACCGACCTCGGAGCCGACGCCTATTTTCTCCTCGACGACCTGGACGTGCACGTCGGTGGGCAGTCGCTCACGATCAATGTGCTGAAGAGCGTCGACACCCCGACCCACCAGCACGACGTCGAGGCTGCCGAACTGACCGTCGCCCGGGCGGCGATCCCTCGGCTCCAGTCGTCCGGCTGATTGCCCGGTCCTCGCCGGGTCCCGCGCTCCGCCCGTCGCACTGGCCTTACCCACACGCACCCGTGTCGCGCACCCGGAACCCAGAGCTGACTGTCGCGCTCGATCACAAGAGCACGCTTCCCCTCTACCTCCAGATTGCCCATGCAGTGGTAGGCGACATCCGGCGGGGACGGCTGCGCTCGGGCGACGCGTTACCGGGGAGCCGGACACTCGCCCAGTCACTGGGCGTGCACCGAAACACCGTACTCGCGGCCTACACCGAGTTGGCCGTCGAGGGATGGGTGACCCCGGAGCGGGCCGGGGGCACCTTCGTCGCCGACGATCTGCCGATCCGGGGCCGAGCGGCGAGTGATGCCCGCTCCGGCGTGCTGGCGAGGCTGCCCGGATACCCCGTCGGCGCGCCGCTCCCCAACGACCGGCCGCCGGCCTACCGCCCCGACCGACTGCTGCTGGCGCGCGCCATCCCCGATGTCCGGCTCCTGCCGACCGCCGAGATCGTGCGCGGGTACCGCCGCGTCCTGACGCGCGCCGGAACCGAGCTGCTCACCTACGGCGACTCCCGGGGGCACGTGCGCTTGCGGACCGCGATCGCGGCCATGCTCGGTGCCGCCCGCGGCATCGCCGCCCCGCCCGACGCCGTCATGATCACCCGCGGGAGCCAGATGGCGCTGGACCTCACGGCCCGGGCGCTCGTGGAGCCCGGTGACGCCGTCGCCGTCGAGGCGCTCGGCCAACGGGCCACGTGGAACGCGTTCCGCCAGGCGGGGGCCGAGCTGCTCCCGATCCCCGTCGATGCGGACGGGCTGTGCGTCGATGTGCTCGAGCGGCTGGTCGCGCGTCAACGTGTGCGGGCGGTCTACATGACGCCCCACACCCAGTTCCCCACGACAGTCGCCCTCTCCGATGCGCGGCGCGATGCGCTCCTCGCGCTCGCGAGCCGCCACCGCATCGCGATCGTCGAGGACGACTACGACCACGAGTTCCGGTACGAGGGTCGACCCGTCTTCCCACTCGCGAGCAGCGATCCGGCGGGTGTCGTGATCTACGTCGGCACCCTGTCGAAGATCCTCGCGCCTGGGCTGCGCGTCGGGTTCGTCGCTGCGCCGCTCGCCGTGATCGAACGACTCGCCAGCCTACGCTACGCGAGTGATCTTCAGGGCGATCTGGCAGTGGAGTGCATGGTGGCCGAGCTGTTCGAGACCGGCGAGCTCGGGCGCCACGTGCGGCGGATGCGCCGCGCCTATCACGCCCGACGGGACGCGCTCGTCGACGCGCTCCGGCACGAGCTGGGCGACGCGCTCGAGTTCACCGTGCCGGCACGGGGGATGGCTCTCTGGGCGCGGGTCGCGCCGGACATCGACATCGATGAGTGGTCCGAGCGGGCGGCCGCGCTCGGCGTCGTGTTCCGGGGTGGTCGGCCATACGATTTTGCCGATGCGGTCGTGCCCTACACCCGGCTCGGCTTCAGCTTCCACGACGAGCGCGAGCTGACCGACGCTGCGCGGCGCATGGCGCTCGCGCTCCGGCAGCTGCGACGGAGCCGGCAGGGCCGCGGGGGGACGATTCCCCGCGCGGACCCTGCCGGCCGCCGACTCCTGTTCCGCTGATCTATCGCTGACCGTCAACCGCCACTGACGCGACGGCTCAGTGGCTGTCGTCGATCCCGTCGTCCTGGTCGTCGTCGCGGCGGACCGTGAGGTTGAACGTATCGGTCGTCGTCCCCATCGGGTCCTGCGCCGACCACGTCACCACGTGCTGGCCCGGCGAGAGCGGCTTGAGCATGACGGTATAGCCATCCGAGATCGCGGGCTGCGGTGTGCCCGTGATGCACGGATCGAGCACGGACTGCAGTGAGGGATCGCCCGTGATCGAGAACAGGTGCTTCGACGTGAAGCGGTATGCGACCACGTCGGGCACCGCCTGACCATCGACCGAGAGCTGGAGATTGAACGCCGCGTTGACGATCGGCGCCGCGCCCGCGATCAGGAACGCATACAGGGACTGGCCGGGCGCCGGGTGGAAGGTCGGGTCGGGGCAGGGGAAATCGTTGAGCACGCCGGACACATTCACGACCAGCGCCTTCCCGTTCGGGATCGTGCAGTTCCGGCTGCCCGACGTCGCTGGCGCGACGAGCACCGGCAGGTACCACACGCGCCCGTGCTGGCCGTTCACGCAGTCCTGCGGCAGCCCCCCGTCGACCAGCGGATTCACGCTCGCCGGCACGCTGTAGGCCCAGCGCCACCAGTTCTGACTCCAGTGGATCATGCTGTGGCCGAACGGGTGCGCCGAGGGCGCGAACGCGACCGAGCGGGCGCCGTCGTCGCCCATGACGTCGCCGCGGACGGCGCCGCTGGCGCCGCCCGCCGTCATCGGCGCTGTCGGGTGGGTCCCATCACACGCCATCACGAGCACGAGCGCGCCGCACAGACTGCCATACAGAGTTGATCGCACACGAACCTCCTCGTCAGAGTATGGCGCAAGGATGCGCCGCGCCGACGAGGCGGGTAGATCCAGTTCCATGTATGTGGGCTAGACCAGTTGCGTGATCCGCCGTGAGCGGCGCCGACGTGACGCGCCGCCACGCGGAAGTGACGCGCGTCTGCGCAGATGTGGCGTCGATCCGTCGCGGGCACCGGCTCAGGTGGGCCCGCTCAGCAGTCGGATGACCCGCCCCCAGACGTGCACCGAATTCCAGGTCGCGATCACGACGAGCGCGGCCGCGAGTGTCCGGGCGACTCGCGTCGTACGTCCCGCCTCGCCGACCAGGGCGGCGAAGACGACGAAGAGGGGGACGACCCAGTGCTGCGAGTACAGGAAGAGCTCGGACCCATAGAACGTGTGCAACACCCAGTTGAAGGCGATCACGAGCACCGCGGCGGCGATCACCGCCTGCTGCCAGCGGGCGAGGAACCGGACCCGGACGAGGGCGACTGCCAGGAGGGCGACGGTGAGCAGCGCCCGCCACCACTGCCCGGGTAGCTCGTCGACCCGCGCGTGGAACGTGAGGCTGAACGGCATCGCCTGATGCAGCGCCGGGTCGGCCGGCACCTTGAGTGGCGCCGGCGGGATCACGGTGTTCGCCAGCGCGGCCGGGAACCCGACCAGCCAGGTCTCGGCGTCGAAGGGGTGCTCCTCGCGGACCTGTCCCGTGACGCCGGGCCTGAACGGCGGTGCGTCGCGGACGGCGAGCGCTCCGACGCCGTATCCGGCTGCCGTGATGGCGAGCGCGGCGGCCGACACCGCGGTCGACCAGCCGAGCGCTCCGCGGAGCGACGCGCGGAGCCCGCGGACCACGAACGCGACGCAGGCGAATGGGACGATGTTGCTGATCGTGATGCTGCTGGCGACCGTCCCGATCGCCACCCAGACGGGCCACCGCGCCGGTGGAGGTGCATCATGCAGCTCTGGCGCCGTGCCGAGGACGCGGGCGGCGCGGGTCGCGACGAGGAACAGGATGGCGAAGGCGAGCGCGCTCAGGCAGTAGGACTCGGGGATGCTGCCGAAGACGAGGGCGGAGAAGCTCGCCAGATACAGGAGGGCCAGGAGCGAGGCACCGGCGATGCCCAGGTCCAGCTCGACAAAGAGCACGAAGAGCGTGGCGATCGTCGCGGCGGAGGCGAGGGGACACACCAGGTAGGCGACCCGACGCCGGAGTATGTCGACCGGTGCCCCCGGACGCACGGCGTGCAGCGCAGCGGCCACTGCTCGAACCGCCGGGTAGATGACGTTGCTGACGTTGGGATGGACGAAGCTGCGGCCCCCCCAGAGGTAGGTGTTTTCGCCCGTCGTGAAGCTCGTCGTGTACACGGTCGGGTCCGCATTGAAGAGCACATCCCATTCGTGGAGCACGCCCGTTCGGCCGAGCTCGTAGCTCGCGGCCGTGTGCACCGCCAGTGCGCACAGGCCGAAGCCGAGTGCGAGTAGCCAGACCGGATCCAGGATACCTCGGCGCCGGGAGTGGTGATCGGCCATTCGGAGAGCGCCCCCGCCGGCGATCAGGGGGTCGTGGGCGTCGTGGGCGTCGCCGCGCGGCGCAGCGTGTCGGGCCGAACCGTGCGGCCGACGGCGAGGAGACCGGAGACCGCCGTCGCGCTGATCATGAGGCCCGAGAAGGAGCTCGAGTCGGCTGCGGTACCGAGCGCGAGGTGGACGCGCGCGCCGTCGAGCTCGCCGGTGACACGCACCCCGTCGGTCTCATCGCGGCAGAGGCGGACGTCCGCGCACGCCGCGATCCCGGTGACGCGGTCGCCGACCTGCGTCAGTGTCATGGTATAGCTCCGCGAGCTCCAGGCTCCCGTCAGTTGGTAGCGGACCCCGGTGGCGTTGCCGCAGGCCGAGAGTGCCAGCGCCAGCCCCACCGCCGGCGCGATGCTCAGCGTCACGGTCGCCAGATCGCAGACGGCCGCCCCAATGCCCGCCGTTCTGCCTATCCGTGCGCGCGGCATGCCGCCTCGGTCCGCACGAGGTGCGCCAGGACTCGCGCCGGCGCCCGCATTGTGCCGGGTCGGGCGGCAACTATTCTTCAGCCGCACTGAACCGGGCGGAGGGTGGCTGGCAGATGGGCGGCAGCGTGGTAGCGGCGGTGGCGGTGGGCGGTGCGATCGGCAGCGTCGCGCGGCTGCTCCTCGGCGTCGCCGTTCAACAACGGGTTGGTCCCACGTTCCCGGTCGGCACCCTCCTCATCAACATCTCGGGCTCGCTGATCCTTGGCTTCCTGGTGCCCGTGGCCCTCCAGAGTCCCGCGGTCACGCCGGCCCTGCGGGCTCTGCTCACGACGGGACTCTGCGGCGGGTACACGACCTTCTCCACCTTCAGCCTCGAGACCGCAGTGCTGATCGAGGAGGGCGGGTACGGCCGTGCGGCGCTCTACATCGTCGCCAGCGTCGGGCTCGCCCTGCTCGGCACCTTCATCGGCTTCGCCGCCGCCCGCGCGACACTCGAGGCCCTTCGAGGAGGCTGACGCCGACAGCGGCCGGGAGGGGGCCCCGCTCCGCTCTCGAGTCCCCCGCAGGGCGGGCAACGCCCGGCGATGTGACGTTTGCGCCCCCGATTCGGTCAGCTTGTCCTAGGGAGGCGCATCGCCTGCTCTCGGCGCGGCGTGCGCGAAGCCCGATCCGGGGAGATGGATGAGCCCTCGCGCGAACGCAGCCTCGAACCCGTCGTCCATCGTGTCCCGCCCCGACCCCTCCGGCCGGCGCGCCGGGCACCGTGCGTCCGCCCACGGCCCCGCCGGCCATGATCCGGCTGGGCATGGTCCGCCCGCGCACGGCCCGGCTGGGCATGGCGCCACCGTCGCTGCGCTCCAGGGCGAGCTCGAGGAGAGCGCGCGGGCACTCGAGGCCCAGCGCTACTTCATCCAGCACGTGATCGACGCCCTACCGGTCGGGCTCTACGTGGTCGACCGCGACTACCGCGTCCAGGCGTGGAACCACACGCGGGAGACGGGGCTCCAGGGGATCGCCCGAGGGGAGGCGATCGGGCGGACGATCTTCGAGATCCTCCACCGGCAGTCGGCGGAATCGCTTCGGCGCGAGTTCGATGACGTGTTCACGACCGGCGCGATCCGGCAGTACGAGACCCGGACCAGCGGGTCGGAGGCCGACGGGCGCCCTCCGCGCAGCTACCGCATCTCGAAGATCTCGATGCGGCTGGGCGGCGGCGACATCACCCACGTGATCACCGTCGGCGAGGATGTGACGGCGTGGAAGGAGACGCAAGCGCGCGTGGCCCAGGCGGAGAAGCTCGCCGCCATCGGGCAGTTGGCGGCCGGGGTCATGCACGAGATCAACAATCCCCTCGCGACCATCGCCGCGTGCGCCGAGAGCATGGCGCTGAACGTGGCGCCGGGGAGTGATCCCGCGGGTGTGCCCGTGGCGCAGCACGCCGAGTACCTGAGCGTGATCGAGGCGGAAGTTCGACGGTGCCAGCAGATCGTCGACGCTCTGCTGAACTTCGGGCGGACCCGTCCCGTGGCCCGGAGCGTGGTGGCGTTGAACGGCATCGTGGAGCAGACCCTGTTCCTGCTCAAGCATCACGCGCGATTCAAGCAGCGCACCGTGCGGCTCGCGCTCGATGCCACGGCCGGTGTCGTGTTCGCCAACGGCGAGCAGCTCGTGCAGGTGCTGATGGCCCTCCTCCACAACGCGGCCGACGCCGTGGACGCGCGGCCGGCAGCGCCCGGCCCGGCGGCCCGCGGCGCGACCGACGGGACCGCCGGCGGCATCACCGTGCGCACGCGGCGCGTCGTCGGCGGCGAGGATGGCGGGGTGGTCATCGTCGAGGTCATCGACGAAGGGGTCGGGATCCCGCCGCGCCTTCGCGAGAAGATCTTCGAGCCCTTCTATACGACGAAGCCGCCGGGACGTGGGACGGGGCTGGGCCTCTCGGTGTGCTACGGCATCATCACCGACCATGGCGGTCGGCTCGACGTGGAGAGCGAAGTCGGGATCGGGAGCACGTTCCGGGTCGTGCTTCCGGACGCGGCGGCCATGGGACCAGATCGCAGCGACGCGGGGGCGCATACATGAAAGAGCCGGCGCGCATCAAAGTGCTGATCGCCGAAGACGAGGAGATGCTCGGCAATGTCCTCGAGCAATTCCTGACGAGTCGGGGGCACGACGTGACCACCGTGCGCGACGGGCGTGCGGCGCTCGAGGCGTTGCGGCGGGATCCTTTCGACGTCGCGCTGCTCGACATCGTGATGCCGGAGCTGGACGGGATGGAGGTGCTCCGCCAGATCGCCGACGATCCGGCCCCGCCCCAGGTGATCATCATCACCGGCAACGGCACGATCGAGACGGCGATCACCGCCATTCGGCTCGGCGCCTACGACTATCTCGCCAAGCCGTATCGCATGGCGGAGATCGACGTGCTCGTCCGACGCGCCTGGGAGAAGCGCCAGCTCGCGCGGCAGAATGCCCTGCTCCAGACCCGCATCGACCGCGCCACCAGCGAGCCGGACGTGATCACCCGGTACGGACCGATGCAGGCCGTGCTGGCGCTGGTCGAGCGCGTCGCGAAGAGCGACTCCCCGGTGCTGATCAGCGGTGAGCCGGGCACCGGGAAGCAGCTCGTGGCGCGGCTCCTTCACCGGCTGTCGGGGCGTGGGGACGTCGCCCCGACGGACGGCGGTGCCGGCGGCGGGGCAGGGCTGACGGGCGGTGCGGGCGGGGGCGGGGGCGGGGGCGGGGGCGGGGGCGCGCTCGTGGATGTGGACTGCGCGACGCTGAGCGAAGCGCAGGCCGAGAGCGAGCTGTTCGGACATGAAAAGGGCGCGTTCGCGGGTGTGCTCAAGCGGAAAACCGGCGCCTTCGAGCTGGCCTCGGGCGGCACGCTCTTCCTGGACGAGATCGACGCCCTCGACCCACGCGTCCAGGGGAAGCTGCTCCGGGCCCTCGAAACCGGGAGCTTCGTCCGGCTCGGCGGGGCACACAAGCTGGTGGTCGACGCGCGGATCGTCGCCGCCACCAAGACCGACCTGGCGGCGGCCGTGAGCGCCCGCACCTTCCGAAGTGACCTCTACTACCGGATCAACACGATCAGCATCAACCTCCCGCCGCTGCGGGAGCGCATCGTCGACATCCCGCTGCTCGCCGAGCATTTCCTGCGGCAGTTGGGCGGACCGGTGCCGCCGACGCTGACGGCCGACGCGGTGGCGGCGCTCGAGGGCTACCCCTGGCCGGGGAACGTGCGCGAGCTGCGGAACGTGATCGAGCGGGCGGTGCTCCTGGCTTCCGGTGGGGCGATCACGCGCGCCGATCTGCCGCTCGGCCCCTCGCTGTCGATCCTCGCCGGCGCGGCGCAGGATGGGCAGCACTTGACGCTGGCGGAGCTCGAGCGGCGCCACATCGAAGCCGTCCTGCTGCGCGCCAACTGGCATCAGGGACGCGCGGCCTCGCAGCTGGGCATCTCCTCGAAGACCCTCTATCGGAAGATCCGGGAGTACGGCTTCGCCCGGCCACGGAACGGCGCCGCCCACACCCCGATGCACGCGCCAGCTCCCGCACCGGCCCCCGGGGCGCCGTCGGGGCACGCGGCCGCCCAGGTGCCGGCGGCGCACGCCGGGCCGCACACCGGGCCGCACGCCGGGCCGCTCGACGCCCCCCATCGGGGCGCGGGCAGCGGCACCGGGAACGGCGTGGGCGGCGGCACGGGCAGCACCGCGGCGGGCGCGGCGATTGCCAGCGGCACGGGCGACGGGCGGTCGAACGGGAACGGCGACGGGAACGCTGGCGGGAACGCGGGCGGCAACGGCGACGGGCACTAGGGGGGCCGCCGCTCTAGATTTCCCGCACGGATGAAGATTCTCGTCATCGAGGATGACCCCACCGTGGGTCAGTTCGTGAAGCGGGGGCTCGAGGAACAGCGTTGGGGCGTGGATCTCGTCGGCGATGGCGAAGCCGGAGAGCGGATGGCTGCCTCCGACGCATACGACCTCGTGATCCTGGACATGCGGCTTCCGGGGAAGCCCGGGCTCCAGGTGCTCCACACGCTCCGGGCGCGGGGATTCGAGCGTCCGGTGCTGGTCCTCACGGCGCAGGACGCCGTCGATGCCAAGGTCCAGACGCTGCGCGCCGGGGCCGACGACTACGTCACCAAGCCGTTCGCGTTCGAGGAGCTGCTGGCGCGCGTCGAGGCCCTCTCGCGCCGGCCGCGCGCGCTGGCCGCGCCGACCCTCCGGGTGGCCGATCTGACACTCGACCTCGACACGCGCGAGGTCCGGCGCGCCGGCGAGCCGATCGAGCTCACGCCCAAGGAGTACGCCGTCCTCGAGTACCTGATGCGTCACGCCGGGAAGGTCATGAGCCGCACCCTCATTACCGAGTACGCCTGGGGGTACCACTTCGATCCGGGGACCAACATCGTCGACGTCGTGATCAACCACCTGCGCAAGAAGGTCGACGCGAAGTACGACCGGAAGCTGATCACGACCGTGCGCGGTGTGGGGTATGTGATCAAAGCGTGAGGCGGCACGCCGCCCCGCGAAGCCAGTAGCTTTCGGCCATGGCCAGCATTCGCGCGCGCCTCACGACCGCGTATGCGGCGACGCTGGTGGGAACGGTCGCCGTGCTCGGGGCCGTGCTGTACGCCGGCCAGCGGGAGGCCACCGCCCGGTCGCTGTCGGCGCGCGCGCGGGCGGATGCGGATTCGGCCCTCCAGGTCGTCGACCGGGTCGCCGCGGACGGGATCCCGACGACGACCAATGACACGCTGATCGGCGTCGTCGTGACCGCGGCGCTCCGCACCCGGCTCGAGCTCGTGCCGGACTACGTGCTCGTGCTCGACTCGACCAGCCGGACGCTCTACAACTCGGCGGCCGTCCGCCAGCTCGACCCGGACGACCAGGTCCGGTTGAGCCAGGTCGCGATGCGCCTGCGGGTGGCCGGCCCGCCGGAGCCGGTCGCCCTCTCCGACCGCCAACTGCTGCTCGGGTCCGGCGCGCCGGCCGGGCTCCCGCCGGGACTGCACACGGCCATCTACCGCGTCGTGGCGGGCGTCGACATGTCGACCGTGGAGGCGTTCCCGCGAGAGCTGCTCGCGACGGAGTTCATCATCACGCCGCTCGTCATCCTGATCTCGGTCATCGGCGCGTACGTGCTATCGGGACGGGTCTTCCGCCCGGTCGATGTGATCATCAACGAAGTGCAGGCGATCTCCGACGGGCGCAGCCTGCACCGCCGGCTGGCGGTCGACGGGGCCGGGGACGAACTGCGCCGATTGAGCGAGACCCTGAACGAGATGATCGCCCGACTCGAGACGTCGTTCGGCGGGCTTCGTCGCTTCACGGCCGACGCGAGCCATGAGCTCAAGACGCCGCTCGCCGTGCTGCGGGCCGACGTGGAGCGGGCGATCACCGCGCCGCCGCACTCGACCGAGCAGTTGGTCGCCCTGGAGGAGGCGCTCCAGGAGACGCGCCGCATGGCCGACCTCGTGGACTCGCTGCTCACCCTCGCCCGGGCGGACGAGGGACGGTTCGACATCTTCCGCGAGCCGGTGGCGCTCGACGCGATCGTCCGCGAGGTCGGCGAGTCGGCCGTGATCCTCGGCGAGGATGCGGGGCTCACCGTCTCGATCCTGGTGCTCGAGCCGGCCGTCGTGCGCGGGGACGCCACGCGCCTCCGGCAACTGTTCATGAACCTGGTCATGAACGCCATCAAGTACACGCCGCGCGGCGGCCGGATCGACATCTCGCTGAGTCACCGGCTCGACGGCGTGACCTTCTCCGTCCGGGACACCGGGATCGGCATCGCGGCCTCTGATCTCCCCTACATCTTCGAGCGATTCTGGCGCGCGGACCGCGCCCGCTCACGGGCCTCGGAGCGCGGCGGCTTCGGGCTCGGCCTCGCGATCGGACAGTGGATCGCGCAGGCCCATGGCGGCTCGATCACCGTCACCTCCAGGCTCGGGCGCGGGAGCGTGTTCACCGTGCACCTGCCGGCGGCCACTGACGAGCCCGCGCGCGCGGACGCCGAAACGCATGCCGCGGCGGCCCAGATTTAAGCAATTCTTAATCTCGTCCCAATTCCCGCGACAGAGGGCTGGAATATGTTCCGCACTACGCCGGCCACCGCGCCATCCAGCGCGGCTGTCCGGCGGTGGTGCGCCAACAGACGAGAGGACCTGGGTCCGGGAGTGCCATGTTCAACACCCTGTTGGAGTCGAAGCCCAAGAAGCAGCGGAGCACGGGTGGGACGGTCTTCAGCGTCGTCCTCCACGTCGCGATCGGCATGGCTGCCGTCTACGCCACCGCGAACGCGGCGATTAAGAACAAGAAGGAGAAGGTCGAGAAGATCCAGTTCGCGGAGGTGAAGAAGGCGCCCGAGCCGCCGAAGCCGCCGCCGCCGCCCAAGGACCAGATCGTCGCCCCGCCGCCGCCGAAGGGCTTCCAGGTGCTGAGCGCGCCGGTCAACATCCCGGACGTCATCCCGACCGTCGACCTCACCAAGAAGGTGACGGATGAGGCCGACTTCACCGGCAAGGGCGTGGAGGGCGGAAGCTCCAAGGGGAAGGCCGGCGGGACCGGCCCGGTCGGCGACCAGCCGTACTTCGACTTCCAGGTCGAGAAGCAGGCGGCGCCGCTGTCGAGCAACCCGAGGCCGCCGTACCCCGACATGCTCCAGCAGGCCGGGGTCGCCGGTGAGGTGCTCGCCCAGTTCGTGATCGACACGACCGGCAAGGCGGACATGAGCACGTTCAAGGTGCTCAAGTCGGACAACGACCTGTTCACGCAGTCCATCAAGAGCACGCTACCCCGGATGAGGTTCTACCCGGCAGAAGTCGGGGGGCGGAAGGTCAAGGAGCTGGTCCAGCTCCCCTTCGCCTTCAACATCACCAAGTAAGCCCGCACGCTCCGCGGCCTGGGCCGGCGCCGTGCCGGCCACCGGCCGCCTCCCGCTGTCCGTTCGCCACATTCCCCCGTTCCTGTTTCGAGGTCACCGCAGATGAACATCTCGCTGATCGATCTGTTCAACTCGATGGGCTGGTTTGCCAAGGGTATCGCCGCCGTCCTCCTGATCATGTCGATCTTCTCGCTGACGATCATGATCCAGAAGTGGTGGACGCTGCGGCAGGCGCAGGCACAGACCCGCAAGTTCGCCCCCGAGTTCTCGCAGTTCCTCGAGGAGGACAACCTGGGCGAGGCCGTCAAGCTGGCCGAGGGCTACAAGCGCTCGCACGTGGCCCGGGTCCTCGGCGGGGCGCTGGGCGAGATCAAGCCGCTCATTCAGGATGGGTCGGTGACGGTGGCCGACATCAACTCGGCCGAGCGCGCGGTCGAGCGCGAGATGCTGATGGAGATCGTGCTCCTCAAGCGCGGGCTCGGCGTGCTGGCGACGGTCGGCGCGACCGCACCGTTCGTCGGACTGCTCGGCACGACGATGGGTATCGTGAACGCCTTCCAGGGGATGGCGGTCTCCGGATCGGGCGGGATCGGCGCGATCTCGGCCGGTGTCGCCGAGGCGCTCGTGACGACCGCCTTCGGTCTCCTCGTGGCCATTCCGGCGGTGTGGGCGTACAACTACTTCGCCACGAAGATCGACAACCTCACGGCCGAGATGACCTACTCGTCGAAGGAGATGATCGACTACCTCATCAAGGGGGTGTCGGGCGAGTTCGGTCGGTCGCGCTTCACGCGTGAGTTCAACACCGCCGCCTCGAGCGGCACCGGCCCGATCACGCAGTAAGGACCCGCGCGCGCCGGCCGGGCCCTGGCGGCCCGCGCCGGCGCGCGCGCCCACCGCAGCGAGTGAGGGGATGAGAGAATGGCCATTTCGGTCGGATCGGCCGGGAGCGGGGTAAAGGCGGAGCCGAACGTGACGCCGATGATCGACGTCATGCTCGTGCTGCTGATCATCTTCATGATCGTCGTGCCTGCCCTCAACGCCGGCTTCAACGCCCAGCCGCCCAAAGGCACCAACCTCAAGGCGCACCCGGAAGAGACGAACGACCAGGTGCTCGGCATCGATGTGCAGGGTCAGTATTACCTGAACAAGAAGCCGATCCACAACCAGGATTTGCCGCAGTTGCTCAAGCAGATCTACGACAGCCGCACCGAGGACAAGATTCTGTACCTCAAGGCGGACAAGGGGCTGGACTACGGCAAGATCCTCACGGCGCTCGACATCGCGGCCAACAACGGCGTGCGCGTGACGGGCATGATCACCGAGCAGACGCCGGGCACGCGCTCGTCGGTGGCCGGTGACAACCCGCTCAACGACAAGACGCCGGGAGGGAAGCCGTAATGGCGATGTCCACGGGGCAACGCGGGTCGTTGCAAAACGAACCCAACGTGACACCGATGATCGACGTGCTGCTCGTGCTGTTGATCATCTTCATGATCGTGGTGCCGTTGTCACGCAAGGCGATCGACGTCCAGCTTCCGGACCCGACGCCGACGAATACCCCACCCCCCAAGAACAACGACCAGATCGTCCTCGAGGTGCACCCGGGAGGACAGCTCGCCATCAACAAGCAGCCGCTCATCGTGGGCCAGCTGGCGACGAAGCTCCACGAAGTCTACGACCAGCGCCCCGACAAGATCATCTTCGTGAAGGGCGATTCCGCGGTGAAGTTCCAGGACGTGATCCAGGTGATGGACATCGCGCGCGGCTCCGGGGTCAAGGTCATCGGCGTGCCTCCGAAGGCATCCGGGCAGTAGCGAGCGAGGCTCGCGCCCGGCGCGTCGGCCAGCGCGGCTCTGCGCTGGCCGGTCGCACACGGGTCGGGTGCGAACGGCGCGGTCCTGGAGAGGGCGGGAGTGCCGGCCCGGGCGGAGAGCGCGGGGAGTGCGGCGAGGCCGGTTCGCCGGTATCGGCCGCCAGCTGGTCTTCCCGGCGAGTCGCGAGGGCGAGGGCGATGGAATGGGTGGATCCTGTCGATCGCCCTCCATGCCTTCGCCCTCGTGTGTTGGCTGGGGTCGACCGTCCGGACGGGCGTGATCCCGGTCGACGCGCGGTCCTGGGGCCTGAACGGGACGAGGCCCGGAGGAGGGGGTGGCGGCGCGGGCGCTGACGCCAGCCGCCGCCAGGAGCGGGTCCGCTACATCACGACGCCGGCCGTGCCGGCGACCACCGCGCGGCCCGTGCGACCGCCGCCCGCGCCCGTGCGGCGGGTGGTCCGCCCGCCGGTGCCGCCGCCGGTGCCGCCCGTTCGCCCGGTGCCGGCCCCGCTGCCCCCGGCCCCGCCGGTCCTCGCTCCCCCGACTCCCCAGGCCGCCGGCGGAGCGGCCGGCGCGGTGGCCGCGGCCACGGGCGGTGGCGCCGGCGCGGGGCCGGGCGCGGGTGGAGGCGTGGGCACCGGGCACGGGACCGGGGCGGGGGCAGGGACCGGAGCCGGGGCAGCGGGGTCGCCGGCCGTCACCAAGATCAAGGCCGACTGCTCCGAGTGTCTGCCGGTGAGCCTGGGAGATCCGCCATCGGAGCGCCCGTTCCACTTCGTCGCCACGTTCGAGGTCGACGAGCATGGCAACGCGCGGCTGCTCGCCGTGACCAAGAGCCGGAACGGCGCCTTCAACCGGCAGGCGCTCGACGACCTCAAGTCCTTCCGCTTTCGGCCGGCCACCCGCCCGGACGGCACCCCGGTCAAGGACACGGTCGCGTACATCCAGGACTACTAGGGCCGCCTCGGCGCCGGATCGGCGCCGAGGCGTGGTGTCGTCGTGGCGCGCCACGAGATGGCCGGCCGACCTAGCCGCGGAGCGGGTCGGCCGATACGTTTGCTGTGCTCTGGCGGATCTTCGTGCACGGCCACCCCGCCCGCCGGCGCACGACGGAACCGCACGCCCGGGAGGGCCGCGCCGAAGGCCGGCGCACGTCGTCGACCCGACCCGCCAGAGAGGTGGAATGCACAGCGTCGCCGCCCCGCCGGACGCGACCGCGTCGCAGAGCAGTGAGGCCACGGGCTTCGTCCGTGCGCTGACCCTGACCGACGCCACGATGCTCGTGGCGGGCTCGATGATCGGGTCCGGCATCTTCATCGTCTCGGCGGACATCGGCCGGACGGTCGGTGCTCCCGTCTGGCTGCTCGCGGCGTGGGTCCTGACGGCGATCATCACGGTGCTCGGCGCGCTCGCCTATGGCGAGCTGGCGGCGATGTTTCCGCGGGCGGGCGGCCAGTACGTGTTCCTGCGGGAGGCGCTTGGCCCGTTGCCCGCCTTCCTCTACGGCTGGACCCTGTTCACCGTCATTCAGACCGGCACGATCGCAGCCGTCGCGGTGGCCTTCGGGAAGTTCGCCAGCGTGCTCGTCCCCAGCCTCTCGGCGGCGACGATCGCCTGGCTCCCCCACATGCAGTTCACGACCAGCGGCGGGTCGATCGCCGTCGGCATCTCGCCGCAGCGGGTGGTGGCGATCGCCATGGTCTGGTTCCTCACCTGGATCAATCTCCAGGGGGTTCGTGAGGGGAAGGCGGTACAGACCTCGGTCACCGCCGTCAAAGCCGCGACCCTCGGCCTGCTGGTGATCCTCGGCCTCACGGTCGGGCGGCACGCCGAGGCGATCGCCGCCAACTTCGCCCCCGGGCACTTCATGGGCGCCGGCGCCCTGGGGCCGGCGTTCGCCCTCACGTTCGCGGCGGCGCTCGTCGGGTCCCTCTTCTCGTCCGATGCCTGGAACAACGTCACCTTCGCCGCGGCCGAGGTGCGAAACCCGCAGCGGAACCTTCCCCTGGCGCTGCTCATCGGGACCGGCGGCGTGGGGGTGCTCTACGTCCTCACCAACCTCGGATACCTGACCGCCCTGCCGTTCCTCGGCGATCCCCACGGCGCGACCGTCATGGCGCGAGGGATCCAGTACGCGAGCGACGACCGCGTCGGGACGGCGGCCATCGAGACCATCTTCGGCGGCGCCGGGGCGGCCATGATGGCGGTCGCGATCCTGATCTCGTGCTTCGGGTGCAACAACGGCCTGATCCTCGCCGGCGCGCGCGTGCTCTACGCCATGGCCCGGGACGGCCTGTTCTTCCGCCGTGCCGGCGCGTTGAGCGCACGACAGGTGCCCGGGGTGGCGCTCGGCGTTCAGGGGATCTGGACCACGATCCTGTGCCTGACCGGTACCTACAGCCAGCTGCTCGACTACGTCATCTTCGCGGCGCTCATGTTCTACGTGCTGACGACGATCGGGCTATTCGTGCTCCGGCGTACGCGGCCCGACGCCGAGCGTCCGTACCGCGCCGTGGGCTATCCCGTGCTGCCGGGCGTGTACATTGTCCTCGCATCTGCGGTGGCGGTCCTGTTGCTGCTCGCCGCCAAGACCCGCACGCAAGCGATCTCCGGCCTCGTGCTGGTGCTCGTCGGCGTGCCGGTGTACTACGCGTGGCGCGCGACTGCGCGCCGTGCGAGCCTGCCGGCGTCGGCCGGTGTGCCCTGAGTCTCGACTTCACCGAATTCAACTTCGCCATGGAACCCTCGCCGTCCACGCTCCTCGCCATCATCATCGGCATCAGCCTGGCCGCACTGGCCTTCGCCGTCTTCCTCGCGCGCTGGGTGCTCGCGCGTGGGCGCGGGAAGCCGGAGATGCAGCGCATCTCCGACGCCATCCAGCAGGGCGCGGAGGCCTTCCTCGCCCGGCAGTATCGGACGATCGCGCTGCTCGCGATCGCCGTCGCCTGCCTGATCTACATCGGGTATGCCTTCCTGCGCACGCCCAATCAGACCGACCCGGTGCGCGACCCCCGGATCCTGGCCATCTACTTTGCCGTCTCGTTCGTGCTCGGGGCACTGAGCTCGGGGATCGCCGGCTTCGTCGGCATGTGGACGTCGATCCGTGCCAACATCCGGGTCGCGTCGGCCGCCATGGCGTCGCTCAACGGGGCGCTTCAGGTCGCGTTGCGCGGTGGCGCGGTCGCGGGACTGTTCGTGGTCGCCATGTCGCTCCTCGGTGTCGGTGGGCTGTTCGCGATCCTGAACGCGACGACCCCCGGCGGCCTCACGCCGGCCGAGTGGGCGCCGCGGATCCCGTTCCTCATCGTCGGCTACGGGTTCGGGGCCTCCTTCGTGGCGCTCTTCGCGCAGCTCGGCGGCGGGATCTACACCAAGGCGGCCGATGTCGGGGGGGACCTGGTGGGAAAGGTGGAGGCCGGGATCCCCGAGGATGATCCGCGCAACCCCGCGGTGATCGCCGACCTCGTCGGCGACAACGTGGGGGACTGCGCCGGGCGCGGCGCCGACCTGTTCGAGTCCACGGCGGCCGAGAACATCGGTGCCATGATTCTGGGCGTGCTCCTGTACCGGTACTTCGGCATCTCGGGTATCCTGTTCCCGCTCGTCGTCGGCGCCTTCGGGCTCGTGGCGTCGATCGTCGGGATCATGAGCGTCCGCACGCGCGAGGACGCCGACCCGATGCAGGCGCTCAACCGCGGCTTCTACACGACGGCGGTGTTGTCGCTGATCGGCTTCGCGGTCGCGACCCGCTGGCTGCTCGGCTCGCCCACGCAGCCGGCGCCGGACGCCTGGTGGCACTTCTTCCTGTGCGGCATCGTCGGACTGCTCATGTCGATCGCGTTCCTGCTCATCACGCAGTACTACACCGAGTACGCCTACCGGCCGGTCAAGGCGATTGCGGAGGCGAGTCAAACCGGCCCGGCGACGAACATCATCCAGGGGCTGGCGGTCGGCATGGAGGCGACCGTGTTGCCGGTGCTGGCGATCGCCATCGCGGTCGTGGTCAGCTACTACCTCGGGCGCTCGAGCGGACTCACGAACGACGCCGGTGAGCCGATCGGCGGGCTGTACGGCACCGCGATCGCGACCGTGGGCATGCTCGGCACCGCCGGCTACGTGCTCGCGATGGACACCTTCGGGCCGATCACCGACAACGCGGGCGGCATCATCGAGATGTCGCAGCAACCGGAGTCGGTCCGGGCGATCACCGATCGCCTGGACGCCGTCGGCAACACGACCAAGGCGCTGACCAAGGGCTATGCGATTGGCTCCGCGTCGCTCGCGGCCTTCCTGCTCTTCTCGGCCTACCTCGACGAAGTCTTCAACTACACCGGGCGCCGGATACAGGTGAACATCGCCCGGCCCGAGCTGTTCGTGGCCGGGCTCCTCGGCGCGATGCTCGTCTTCTGGTTCTCCTCGCTGGCGATCAAGGCCGTGGGGCGCGCCGCCTACTCCGTGATCAACGAGGTGCGACGGCAATTCCGCGAGAAGCCGGGGATCATGAAGGGGACCGACTCGCCCGACTACGGCCGGTGCGTCGATATCGTCACCATCGGTGCCCTCAAGGAGATGATCGTGCCTGGTGCGCTCGTGGTCGGGATGCCGATCGTCGTCGGGCTGATCTTCCGAAGCTTCGGGCTCGGCGCCGAGGCCGTCGGCGCCTTCCTGATGGTGGCGACGATCACGGGTATTCTGATGGCGATCTTCCTCAACACGGGCGGGGGCGCCTGGGACAACGCCAAGAAGTACATCGAGACGGGCGTCTACGGCGGCAAGCGGTCCGACACGCACAAGGCGAGTGTGGTCGGGGACACGGTCGGTGACCCGTTCAAGGACACGGCCGGCCCGTCACTCCACGTGCTGATCAAGCTGCTGAGCACGATCACTCTGGTGCTGGCGCCACTCTTCATCTGAGGCGGGGTCGGTCGTGGGTGTCGTAGCCCGGTGCTTCTCCCGGAAGCCGATCTCGGCCCTCGTGCCCGAGGGCGAGGGCGTCCTCCGGCGTGCCCTGGGCGCCGGCGACCTGATCATGCTCTCGATCGGCGCCGTCGTCGGGGCCGGGATCTTCAGCTCGATCGGGACCGCGGCGGCCGGCGAGATGGACGCGGCCGGCCACATCGTGCGCAGTGGAGCCGGGCCGGCGATCGTGTTCGCCTTCCTCCTGTCGGCGTTCGGGTGCGCGCTGGCGGGCCTCTGCTACGCCGAGCTGGCGGCGATGATTCCGCAGGCGGGGAGCGCGTACGCGTACTCCTACGCCACGCTCGGTGAAGTCGTCGCCTGGATCATCGGGTGGGACCTGATCCTCGAGTACGCCGTCGGCAACGTGGCGGTGGCGATCTCGTGGGCGGGGTACTTCACGTCGCTGCTGGGAGGCCTCGGGATCCACATCCCCGAGTGGTTGACGACCGGCTATCGCACCGCCCTGTTGAGTCACGATCCCGCGCTGCACGGGATGCTCACGACGGCGCCGCACATCCTCGGGATCCCGATCCTCGTCAACGTCCCGGCCTTCGGGATCGTCGGGCTCATCACCTGGCTGCTGCTGTTGGGCGTGCGCGAGAGTGCCCGGACCAACAACGTGCTGGTGGCCGTGAAGCTGGTCGCCCTCACGCTGTTCGTGATCGTCGGCGCGATGCACATCCACCCGGCGAACTACCACCCGTTTGCGCCGAACGGCCTTGCCGGAATCCATCATGGCGCGGCGATCATCTTCTTCGCCTACATCGGCTTCGACGCGATCTCGACCGCGGCCGAGGAGACGCGGAATCCGCAGCGGAACATGCCGCGGGGGATCCTCGGGGGGCTCGCGCTCTGCACGGTGATCTACATCATCATTGGCATTGTCCTGACCGGCATGGTCCCGTCGAGCAGCCTCGCGGTGGCGGACCCGCTCTCGCGCGCACTCCAGATCGCGGGGCTCGGCGGAACGGCCGGACTGGTCTCACTGGGCGCGCTGTTCGCGCTCTCGGCGGTGTTGCTCGTCTTCCAGTACGGCCAGCCCCGCATCTTCTTCGCGATGGCGCGGGACGGGCTGCTGCCGCGGTGGGCGGAGCGGGTGCACCCCAGGTACAAGACCCCGTGGGCGACGACGATCGCGACCGGCATCTTCGTCGCGCTCTGGTCGCTGATCGGCGACGCGGGGGAGACCTTCGATCTCACGAACATCGGGACCCTGTTCGCGTTCGTGCTGGTCTGCGCCGGCGTGCTGGTGCTGCGCTACAAGGATCCGGGGCGGGTGCGGCCCTTCCGAGTGAAGTTCGTCTGGCTGGTGAGCCTCCTCGGCATCGCCGTCTGCGTGCTGCTGATGGCCGGCCTCCCCGGGGTGACCTGGATTCGGTTCGTCGTGTGGCTGGTGCTGGGCCTGCTCATCTACGTGCTCTACGGGTACCGGCACTCCGTCGTGCGGCGCGGCGCCGGCCGCGCGTCGGAGGCGCCCGCCACCCGGGGTTAGGTGGCCGCGGGACGCGGCCGTCCCGGCATCGGGGCGGGATGGGAGCAGCGGGCGGCATGAATGCCGCCCCTACGACGACGACGACGACGACGACGACGACGCGGCGCCGGCCAGGACGCGGAGGGCGCCACGAACGGCGCCGCGGGCCGGGTCGATCTCGCGCGGGTCGACCTGGGCGCCCGGAACGGCCGATTTGAGCCGGTGCTCGACCCGCGCCCGCAGCGGGGAGCGGCGCCCGAGCAGCCCGCCGGCAAAGGCGATCGGCGCGGCCGCCCGCTCGTCGACGAAGAGCTTGCGCGCGAGCGTCCGCAGGTGCACCACGAGCTCCTCGGCCGCGAACGTGACCAGCGCGCTCGCCCGGAGATCGCCCCCCTCGGCGCACTGCAACACCGCGGGCGCGAGCGACGCGAGGTCGGCCGGCGTCGCCGCCGCGCTCCACGCGATCAGGGCGTCGACGGTCCCGACCTGCGCGGCCGTCAGCACCGCGCCGCTCAGCGCCGTCTCCGGCTCCCGCCCGTCCGCGGCCGCCGTGACGACGCTCAGCGCGCGACGGCCGATCCACGCGCCGCCCCCTTCGTCCCCACAGATCGGGCCCCAACCGCCGCAGCGCGCCATCGTCCCTGTCGGTCCCCGGCCGAACGCCACCGACCCGGTCCCGGCGATCAACAGAATCCCCGGCCCGTCGGCGAACGCATCGTCGAGCGCGATCGTGGCGTCGGCGTGCACCATCACATCGTCGGCGAGATCGCGGCCCGCGAGCGCCTGCCAGAGCGCGTGACGCTCGGGCTCACGGCCGGCCCCGGCGACCCCGACGCAGAGCACCGCCGGCGTCACCGCCGCCATCCCGGCCGCCTGCAACGCCTGGCCGACCGCCGCCGCGATCACCCCCGCGGCACGCTCGGTCTCGCCGGGCCGCACCGCGCTCGGGCCAGCCTCCACGCTCGCGATCGGCGTCCCGCGCTCGTCCGCGACCGTCACCCGCGTCCGGCTGCCCCCGCCGTCCACCCCCACGACGATGCGCGTCACGCCACCACCTCGACTTCGGCTGCCGCCGGCGCCGCGGCCGTGTGTGTCAACGACGCGAGCATGCCGGTCCCGAGCGTGATCAGGGTGCCGATCAGCGCATACCACGGCCAGGCGATGCGCGCGAGAGGCGACAGCAGCGGCGCGAGCGCGGGCGCGATCGACTCCAGCGGCGCCGCGAAGAACACGACCGACATGGCCGCGATGCCGGCCGCCATCCCCGTGATCGCATCGCGCTGCTCGGCCCGCCGCCAGAGGATCCCGAGGAAGAACCCGCCGAGCAATCCGCCGTAGGTGAAGGACGCGATCTGAAGGGCCACATTGACGATCGGGGTGCCCGGCTGCCGGTAGAGGAGCGCCCCGCCGGTCAGCACGACGCCCCAGAGCAGCGTGAACAGCCGACCGGCACGGAACGTCGCGGGATCGTCGGCGCTGCGGCGCGTGAGGGGAAGGTACAGGTCGTGGGTCGTGGACGCGGCCAGCGAATTGATCGCACCCGAATGCGTGCTCATGGTCGTGGCGAGTATACCGGCGATGATGAGGCCGACGAGCCCGGGAGGCATGCGCTCGAGGATGAATGTGGGGAAGACGGCGTCCGCCTGCGTGAACGGCCGGCCGCCGTAGTAGGCGTAGAGCCCGAGCCCGATCAGGAGGAAGACCGCGAACTGCACCAGCACGGCGATCCCGCTCCCGATGAGCGCCCGGCGCGCATCACGGAGTGACGAGGCCGCGAGGAGGCGCTGCACGATCAGCTGGTCGGCACCGTGCGAGGCCATCGACAGCACGGCGCCCCCGAGCACGCCCCCCCACAGCGTGTAGGCCCTGGCCAGGGTCGGCGTCGCGTCGATCAGCCGGGCCTTCCCCGCGGCCGCGGCGTGCGCCCAGATGGCGGGCCAACCACCGGGGACCGCGCGGCCGAGCAGCACGAGGGCCGCGACCGCGCCCACCAGATATACGCCGGTCTGGAGGACGTCCGTCCAGATGACCGCGCGCATGCCGCCATGGTACGTGTAGAAGACCGTGAGGCACCCCAGCACCACGATCGCGAGCGGCATGACGGCCGACCCGGGGGCCACCGAGCGGAGGATGAGCGCCAGCGGGATCGCCGTGGCGAAGACCCGGACCGAGTCGGCGAGCGCCCGCGTGACCATGAAGACGATCGAGGCGAACCGCCGCGTGGCGAGCCCGAAGCGCTGCTCCAGCAGGGCGTACGCGGTGACGAGGTCGCCCTGGATGTATCGCGGCAGGAGCGTGAAGGCGACCACGACCCGGCCGACGACGTAGCCGGCCGCGATCTGGAGGAACGTGAAATCGCCGAGGTACGCCACGCCCGGAATGCTGATGAACGTGATCGCGCTCGTCTCGGTCGCGACGACCGAGATGAGCACCGCCCACCACGGGATGGCGTGGTCGGCGACGAAGTAGTCGCGGCTGTTGCGCTGTGTGCGGCCGAGTCGGACCCCGAGGAGCGTGGTGCCCGCCAGATAGGCGACCACGACGGCGACGTCGAGCGGCGAGAAGACCGGTTTCACCGCCGCTGATGATGGCGTTCGCGCCAGGATGTGAGAAGGCCCGCGATCCGATCACCGATCGCGGGCCTTCGGTCCCGGCGAGATGGCGCGACGTGCCGTGGGCTCAGACGCGCCGCCGACCGATCACGCCGAGAACGAGCTGCCGCACCCGCAGCCGCCGGTGGCGTTGGGGTTCTTGAAGGTGAAACCGGAGCCCTGCATCGACGACACGTAGTCGATCGTGACGCCCTGGACGTACTGGGCCGAAAACGGGTCGACGAACACCCGGAAGTCGCCCTGGTCGACGACCAGGTCATCCTCGGCGCTCTGGTCCTCGATCAGCAGGCCATACTTGAACCCGCTGCACCCGCCCGGCTGCACGCTCACACGGAGCCCGCCCGTCTCGGGCGAGACGCCCTCGGCGTCCATGAAGCGCTTGACTTCGGTCCTGGCGACGGGCGTCAGGGTGAGCACGACGTCGGGCTGCGCCTCGGTCCGCGACTCGGCGTGCGCCTCGGCAGCCTGTGCCGCGGGCTGCTGCGTGGTGGCCATCAAACCTCCTGGAAGTTGCTGAAAGCTATCGTGTTATGTAGCCCGGTTCAACGCGCTCGGTTCCCAGCACCGGCCGCGAGGCCGCGTCGGGGGCCGCGAGCGCACCCGGGAGCGGCTCGCCGGAGGCCGGATCCGCGACGCCGAGGGACCAGGCGATCCACGCGAACGCAACGAGCGCGAGCGCCAGTAGCGCGAACCCCGTTGCCGGAGGGCCGAATATGAGCTTCCCGATGCCGAAGAGGCAGGCGTACGCGGCCACGATCCCGGCGATCCAGTTGACCCACGCGAGGCGGCCGACGCTCAAAGGCTCGGCTCCGAATCCCGCCCCGATCGCGACGTGGCGCCATCCCGGGCCCCCGGGCCGGACCCGCCGGTAAAACGCCTCGAGGACCGGCCCGGGCTCCGGCGCCGTGACCCAGGTGACCGTGAGCCAGACGACAGTCGTGATCCCGACCGTCACCAGCATCACCCACGCGTCGGCATTCGGATCCCCGGGAGCGAAGTGGCCGGGAATCGTCCGCAACGTGATGAGGGCGGCCACGAACGAGACCACCATCGCGCTGATCTCCGACCAGGCGTTGATCCGCCACCAGTACCAGCGAAGGATGTACACCAGCCCGGTGCCGGCGCCGAGGGCGATCAGGAACCGCCAGGCCCGCTCGATGGACGAGAGTTCACTGGTGACCAGGATCGAGCCGAGGAAGAGCAGGACGGTCGCGATGCGCGAGACGGCCACGTAGTGGCGCTCGGAGGCCTCCCGGCGGACGAAGCGCTTGTACACATCGTTGATCAGGTACGACGCGCCCCAGTTCAACTGCGTGCCGATCGTCGACATGTAGGCGGCGGCGAAGCCGGCGAGCATGAAGCCGCGCCAGGGAGTCGGCAGGAGATCGACGAATGCGTGGACATACCCCGACTCCTTGTCCTGGAGCGTGGGGTACAGGATCACCGTCGCCAGTCCGGTGACGATCCAGGGCCATGGGCGGAGCGCATAGTGGGCGATCTGGAAGAAGAGCGTCGCCAGCACGCCGTCCCGCTCGGTCCGGGCGGCGAAGATCCGCTGGGCGACATAGCCGCCGCCCCCGGGTTCGGCGCCCGGATACCAGGCCGCCCACCATTGCACGAACAGGAAGACCGAGAGGGCGAGCAGCGGCATCCAGGCGTAGGCCGTGATCCCACCGCCGGCGCTGACCGAGACCGGCAGGACCGAGAGCGCGGCCGTTTCGGACCCGAAGTGCGCTGTGAGCTTCTCGCGCATGACATCGATGCCGCCGACCGCGCGCACGGCGAAGATCGCCAGCACGATCACGGCCGCCATCTTGATCACGAACTGCACGAGGTCCGTCCACAGCACCGCCCAGAGCCCCGCGGCGACGGCATAGCAGACCGTGACGACGAAGCAGATCCCGACCGCGAGCTCGGGCGAGACCCCGAGCGAGATCGTGAGGATCTTGATCATCGCCCGTGTCACCCAGCCGATGATGATCAGGTTGATCGGGACCGCCAGGTAGATCGCGCGGAAGCCACGAAGGAACGCCGCCGGCCGCCCGCTGTAGCGGATCTCCGAGAACTCGACATCGGTGACGACGTTGGCGCGGCGCCAGAGCCGCGCGAAGAAGAACACGGTCAGCATGCCGCTCATGACCATGTTCCACCAGAGCCAGTTGCCGGCCACGCCCTTGGTCGCGACCAGTCCGGTGACGAGCAGCGGCGTGTCGGCGGCGAACGTGGTCGCCACCATCGACGCCCCGGCGAGCCACCAGGGGGCGGCGCGGCCGGAGATGAAGTACTCGGCCAGGCTCTCGCCACCGCGTTTCGTGAAATACAGGCCAATCCCCGTGGACAGCGCGAAGTACGCCGCGACGATGGCCCAGTCGATCGATGTTAGGTTCATCTCCTACTACGACGAGGGTGTGGCCGAGGTGAAACGCGCGTGAGCAGGCAGGGAGTCGGACCGTGCGGCCGAGGGGCGAGCGTCTGAGAGGATCCCGGGGGTGTGGGTGTGGGTCTGGGTGGGGCGGAGCGGGCTGGAGACGACATCTGGCGGCCCTGCGGCGAGGGGGGACCTCCGGCGCCGCGCTGGCGCTCGGCCTCGTCGCGTGCGTCATCGGCCACCCCAAGCGGCCGCCGGCGGTGCACACCGGACGCATCCTGCCCGGCATCAGCGTGCTGCTGGAGGATAGCCTCGGGCTGATTCGGGGCAAGCGGGTCGGGTTGCTCACGAACCAGACGGGGGTCGACCGGTCCGGCGCGTCGGACGTCGCGCTCCTGACCCGGTCGGCGCGCGCCGTGCGCGCGGACGTCCACCTCACCGTGCTCTTCTCCCCGGAGCACGGACTTCGCGGGGTCGAGGATCGGCAATTCGTCGGTGGCGGCGTCGAGGGAGCGACTGGTATCCCGGTGTATTCGCTCTACGGTGCGAGCGTGCTCCCGCCGCCCGATAGCGTGCTCCGGCGGCTCGACGTGCTCGTCATCGATCTCCAGGACGTCGGGACGCGCACCTGGACGTACGTCGCCTCGATGGTGTACGCCCTGGGCGCGTGCGACCGGATCCACCTGCCGGTCGTCGTGCTCGACCGACCCAACCCGATCACCGGGATTCACACCGAGGGACCGATCCTCGACAGCGCGCTCGCCAACCCCGAGCCCGGCGCGCCCGGCCGGCCGGCCCGACCATACGCGCTCGCGCCCATCCCCCTCCGGCACGGACTCACGATGGGGGAGCTGGCGCTGTACTACAACGACGTGCTGGGGCTCCATGCCGACCTCCGCGTCGTGCCCGCGCGCGGCTGGCGGCGGGCGCTCTGGTTCGACGAGACGGGGCTCCCCTGGGTGCGCCCGTCACCCAACCTCCCGTCGCCCGAGAGCGCCCTCATCTACCCGGCCCTCGTCGCGTTCGAGGCGTCGAACCTGTCCGTGGGACGCGGCACCGCGGACGCCTTCCAGCGTCTCGGCGCACCCTGGCTGGATGCGCGCCGGGTCGTGGCGTTGCTGGCCGACCGAGGGCTGCCGGGCGTGCGGTTCGAGCGCGATGACTTCACACCGGAACACCCGACCGACGGCAAATACGGCGGGCGTCGGGTCGCCGGTCTCCACGTCGTCGTCACCGACCGGGACGCCTTCCAGGCCTCGCGCGTGGGCGCGGCCCTGCTCTGGGCCGTGGCCAGGGTCGACCCCGACTCGCTGCATCTCGACACGCTGGCCTTCGATCTCCGGTTCGGATCCCCGGAAGCGCGGCTCGCGCTCCTCCGTGGCACGGATCCCGATGCCGTGATCGATCGGTCGCTGCCGGCGGTCGTGGCATTCGAGCAGCGCGCCCGGCGGTACGCGCTGTATCACTGACGTGTGGCGGCTCGGTGGCGCCCCTTTCTCGGCGTATTCCGGCCCGGTAACTTTGACGGGCTGGGGCGTCGCTCCGGCGAATGTTTTTGCCTGTGCCGCGTCGGCGGCGGCCGCCTAGCTACGCATGATACCTCTGTGGGAATGGATCAAGCGCGGGTATCTCCATCTCATCGAGCCGATCGCATCCGTTCTCGTGCGACGCGGCGTGAACCCCAACATCATTACCACCCTCGGGACCTGCTGCTCGATCGCCGGCGGCATCATCTACGGGGCGGGGCACATCCGGACCGGTGGCTGGTTCCTGGGACTGACGGCGTTCTTTGACGTCGTCGACGGCACGGTCGCCCGCCGCAGCGGCCGCACCAGCATCTTCGGCGCCTTCTACGACTCCTCGCTGGACCGGATCGCCGACGCGGCCGTGCTCGCTGGGCTGGCCGTGTTCTACGCCACCAACCCGCGCCATGCGAGCGTGCCGATGCTCGTCGTGACGCTGGCGGGCATCGTGGGCGGGTTCCTCGTCTCCTACACGCGAGCCCGGGCCGAAGCCCTGGGGATCGACGCCAAGGTGGGCCTCATGCAGCGTCCGGAGCGCGTCGTGCTTCTGTCGGCGCCGCAGGCGTTCTTCGGCCTCGCCCTGGACGGCTGGGTCCTGGCGGCGATCGTCGTGCTGTTGACCGTCACCTCGTGGGCCACGGCGGTGCAGCGCGTGGTCACCGTCTATCGCGCCACGTTGCCGGCGTCGGGCGTCACGATCACGCCTCCCGCCCGCTTTTCCCGCGCCACGCCCGTCGCACCGCGGGCCGCGCTCAAGGGGAAATGACCGACTCTTCCGCCCCGACCGTCCGCCCGCCCACCGGGCGGCTCGGCATCATGACGCCCGGGCTTGGCGCCGTCGCGACGACCTTCATGGCCGGCGTCGAGAGCGTTCGCCGCGGGACCGCGCCACCGATCGGCTCGCTGACCCAGATGGCGACGATCCGCCTCGGCCGCCGGACGGAGAACCGCGCGCCGCTGATCAAGGATCTGGTGCCGCTGGCCAGCCTCGACGATCTCGTCTTCGGCGCGTGGGACCCCATCCCCGACGACGCGTGTACCGCGGCGCGCAAGGCCGGCGTGCTGGAGCCCGCCCACATCGACCGGGTCGCGAGCTTCCTCGCCGGCATCACCCCGCTGCCGGCGGCGTTCGACAACAAGTACGTGACCCGCATCAACGGCACGAACGTCAAACGCGGCAAGACGAAACGCGACCTCGCCGAGCAGATCCGTCAGGATATCCGGGAGTTCAAGAGCCGGAACCGGCTCGACCGCGTCGTCATCGTCTGGTGCGCGTCGACCGAGATCTACATCAAGCCCGGACCCGCCCACGCCACACTCGAGCAGTTCGAGAAGGCGATGGAGCGCAACGATGACGCGATCGCGCCATCGATGCTCTACGCGTACGCGGCCCTCATGGAGGGCGTGCCCTTCGCCAACGGGGCCCCCAACCTGACGGTCGACATGCCCTGCCTGATCCAGCTCGCCAAGGATCGCGGCGTGCCGATCTCGGGGAAGGACTTCAAGACCGGGCAGACGTGGCTCAAGACGGCGATCGCGCCGGGGATCAAGGCGCGCATGCTCGGGCTCGCCGGGTGGTACTCGACGAACATCCTCGGGAACCGCGATGGCGAGGTGCTCGATGACCCGGCGTCGTTCAAGACCAAGGAGGAGTCCAAGCTCAGCGTGCTGCACTCGATCCTCCAGCCCGAGTCCTACCCGACGTTGTATGGCGATTTCTCGCACGTCGTGCGGATCAACTATTACCGGCCGCGCGGCGACAACAAGGAAGGATGGGATAACATCGATATCGTCGGGTGGATGGGGTACCCGATGCAGATCAAGGTCAATTTCCTGTGCCGCGACTCGATTCTCGCGGCCCCACTGGTACTCGACCTGGCGCTGTTCTCCGACTTCGCGCAGCGCGCGGGACTCAAGGGGATCCAGGAATGGCTCTCGTTCTACTACAAGAGCCCGATGGCAGCGAGCGGGCTCCAGCCGGAGCACGACCTTTTCATCCAGCAAACGAAGCTCAAGAACACCCTGCGCCACCCCGTCGGCGAGGAGCAGATCACCCACCTCGGGTTGGAGTACTACGCGTGACGGTCGGATGGGCGGCCGCGCTGGCCCTGGTGGGCGTCGCCGCCTGCGGGCCGTCGAGCAACCAACCGCCGGCCCTTCGCCTCTGGACGTCCGACATCGCCTTCCAGGTGTCCTCCGACCCGTCGCCGCCGCCGGCCCGGCAGGACATCATCTTCAAGGTCGTCGCCCGGGACAAGAACTCGGGCCAGGCGATCGAGGGCGCCGAAGGGCGGGTGTTCGCGACGAGCCGCGACGGGGTGAACACGTGGGACGGTCTCACGCCGGGCCCGCAGCCCGGCACCTATTACGCGAAGCTCAACTTCATCGCGTCCGGCGACTGGGCGGTCGGGATGCAGTTCCGGCGGGATTCGACCAAGCCGATCGAGCGGTTGGACTGGCGGCAGGAGGTACAGGCGGCGACAGGGGAGGCGCCGATCCGATGAAGCTCTTTCATCGAAGCCAGATCGCCCCGGCGGCCGTGCTGGCGGCGGCCGACGCGTTCTTCAGGGGCCTGGGCATGACCACGACCGCCAACGCGCCGCGTGGGCGGACGTTCGTCGGGCCGCTCGGGACCCTCCGGATCACGGCCGTGCCGGAGGGTGGGCACTACACGTTCGTCGAAGCCCAGACCGACCAGATCGGCGAGAGTCGCCTCGACAAGAACGTGAAGAAGTTCTTCGTGCAGATTCATCGGCGCGCCGAGCCCGCTCACACCATCGAGGCCGCGTACTGATGGGAACCCGGGCGGGGGGATCATCGAACGGCGGCCGTCGGCGGAACGGGGGCACGACGACGGCCGCCCAGCCGGCCGCCGGGGCTGCTATGCGGGCCCCCGACCGGACCGACACCGCCCGCGACGCGCAGAGCGGTCTCTCACGCGCGCAGCGGCTCGAGCTGTACTACTACATGCGGCTCACCCGCTCGCTCGAGGAGCGGCTGGTCAACCTGTATCGCCAGACCAAGGTCGTCGGTGGGCTCTTCCGCTCGCTGGGTCAGGAGGCCGACGCCGTCGGGAGCGCCTACGCGCTTGACCGAAGCAAGGGCGACATCCTGTCGCCCCTCATCCGCAACCTCGGATCGATGCTGGTCCAGGGTGCTCGGCCAGCCGAGATCCTCCGCCAGTACATGGCGAAGGGCGACTCACCGACGCGAGGCCGCGAGCTCAACATCCACTACGGCGATCTCGTGCGCGGGTTCATCGGCCAGATCTCGCACCTCGGCGACATGGTCCCGGTGATGGCCGGCGTCACGCTGTCGTTCAAGATGCGGGGGCAGGATCGCGTCGGACTCGTCTACGTGGGAGACGGCGCGACCTCGACCGGCGCATTTCACGAGGGCCTGAACTTCGCGGCCGTCCAGCGGTGCCCGCTCGTGGTGGTCGTGGAGAACAATGGCTACGCCTACTCGACGCCGGTCGCCAAGCAGACGGCGGCGGCGCAGTTCCTGGACAAGGCCGCGGGCTATGGGATCGCGGGCGAGCGCGCCGACGGGAACGATGTGCTCGCGACCTACCAGGTGACGAAGCGGGCCGTCGATCGCGCGCGTGCCGGTGGGGGCGTGACGCTGATCGAGCTGCTCACCTACCGGCGCAAGGGGCACGCCGAGCACGACAACCAATCGTACGTGCCGCCGGGCGAGATCGAGCACTGGGAGCGCGAGAACGACCCGCTCGACCGCTACTCCCGCGCGCTGCTCGCGTCTGGTGACGTCGACAGCCAGGAGCTGGCGGCCATCGACGCCCGCGCGCAGCAGGAGATCGACGCCGCGGCCGCCGACGCCGAGGCGGCGCCCATGCCGGTCGGCCCGGACGCCCTGGTCGGCGTCTACGCCGATCCGCCCGCGGCCGAGATGCTGTGGTTCCGGAGCGGGGTGACGTCGGCGGTCGCAGTGCACGAGCGGCCGGCCGGCTGGGGGACGCACGATGCCTGAGGTGACCTACCTCGAGGCGATCCGGCAGGCCCTCTTCGAGGAGATGGAGCGGGACCCATCGGTCTTCTGCCTCGGCGAGGACATCGGGGCCTATGGCGGCGCCTTCAAGGTCACCGAGGGGCTCCAGGCACGCTTCGGGGAGGGGCGGGTGATCGACACCCCGATCTCGGAGGCGGCGATCGTCGGTGCCGCCGCCGGCGCGGCACACATGGGGATGCGGCCGGTCTGCGAGATGCAGTTCATCGACTTCATCTCGTGCGCCTACGACATGCTGACGAACTACGTCGCGACGGCCCGGTATCGGGCAATGCTCCCGTGCCCCATGGTGGTCCGGGGCCCGAGCGGCGGCTATGTGCGCGGCGGCCCGTTTCACTCCCAGAACCCCGAGGCCGCTTTCCTGCACACTCCGGGGCTCAAGATCGTCTATCCGGCGACGGCGAGCGACGCCAAGGGACTGCTCAAGGCCGCCATCCGCGACGACGATTGCGTCCTGTTCTTCGAGCACAAGTACCTGTATCGCCGGATCAAGGAGACGCTCCCGGCCACCGATCACGTCGTCCCGATCGGCAAGGCGCGCCTCGCGCGCGAGGGGCGGGACCTGTCGATCATCACCTATGCGGCGACCGTCTGGAAGGCGCTCGAGGCCGCCGAGCAGCTCGAGCGCGAGGACGGCCTGTCGATCGAGGTCCTCGACCTCCGTTCGCTGCTCCCGATGGACGACGACGCGATCGTGGCGACGGTGCGCAAGACCAATCGCGTCCTCATCGTCCACGAGGATACGCGGACCGGGGGGATCGCGGGCGAGATCACCGCACGCATCAACGAGCGGGCGTTCGAGTGGCTGGACGCGCCGGTGCTTCGAGTGACGGCGGCCGATGTGCCCCTGCCGTACGCTCCGCCCCTCGAGGACTTCGTGCTGCCGCAGACGGCGGACATCGTGCGAGCGGCACGGCAGCTCGCCCGGTACTGACCCGCCGTGGCGACGGAGGGACGAGCGGCCGGCGGGGACGGGCGAGAGGAGGCGAGCGGACCTGGCAACCGTTCCCGCTTCACGGCGTTAGGATGCTTGATGACGATCGCCGGCTTCTTCAGCGGCGCGATGATCGCGGTGCTGGTGGCGAAGATCCGCGGGTCGATGATGCACTGTACGCCGGTCGACCCCGAGCTGCCGGCGTGCAATTGGGAAGCGTTCGCGGGGGTCGGCGGCATCATCGGAGCGGTCAGCCTGCCTGCCCTCGTGCTCTGGCAGGTGCTGCGTGGGCCACGGCGGCGTGGTGACGGAGCGGCACGGGACGACGCGGGCGGGGGGCGGCCCGGAGCACCCCCGCACGGAGAGTTGTGAACTCAGAACGAGGGTATGTCGGTGGCGCGCGTAGATGTGATCATGCCCCAGATGGGCGAGTCGATCGCCGAGGGGACCGTTTCCAAGTGGCTCAAGAGCGTCGGTGATGTCGTCAAGCGCGACGAGCCGATCTTCGAGATCTCGACCGACAAGGTAGACGCCGAGATCCCCTCGCCGGCGGCCGGTACCCTGGCCGAAATCCTGGTCACCGAGGGGCAGACCGTCGCCGTCCAGACCGTGGTCGCGCGGCTCGAGACGAGCGTGGGCGCGGCGGTGGACGCGCAGCCGGCCGCGCAGCCGGCCGCGGCCGCGGCTCCCCCGGCGCCGGCCGGGGCCGGTGCGGCGAGCGCCACGCCGGCGTCAGCCGCATCGCGCGCCTCCGCTTTGCCGCCCACACCGGCCCCGCGCGCCACGGTCGGCGCGGCTGGCGGTGGTGGCCGTGGTGGCGGCCGCGATGGCGCGCCCGCGGCGGGCGGCGGGGGGAATGGCCAGAGCCTCGAGGAGCGGCTCCGGACCAAGTCGTCGCCGCTCGTGCGGAAGATCGCGGCCGAGCACGGGATCGAGCTGGCGAGTCTCGCGGGGTCGGGGGTCGCGGGTCGAGTCACGAAGCGCGACATCGAGGCGTTGCTCGCCGCCGGACCCGCACCGGCGGGCGCGGGAGCGCGCCCGGCCGGGCCGCCGCGACCTCCGATGAGCGGCGGGCACGAGCCGCTGCTGCCGCCGCCCGAACCCTGGGCCGGCGATGTCGTCGAGCCGATGTCCAAGATGCGGCAACTCATCAGCGACCACATGGTCGCGTCGCGGCGCACCGCGGCCCATGTCACGTCGTTCTTCGAGATCGACCTGACGCGCGTGGCGCGGATCCGCGCCCAGAAGCGGGCCGAGTTCGAGTCCGCGAGCGGCCAGAAGCTGACCTATCTGCCGTTCGTGATCAAGGCGGTGATCGATGGGCTCAAGGCGTTCCCGGCCGTCAACGCCTCGGTCGCCGATCACGATGTCATCTATCGCAAGCAGTACAACATCGGCATTGCCGTCGCGCTCGAGTGGGGCCTGATCGTGCCGGTCATCAAGCGGGCCGACGAGCTGTCGATCGTCGGGCTGACCCGCGCCCTCAACGACCTGGCGGCCCGGGCGCGGGCCAAGCGGCTCCAGCCCGAGGAGGTACAGGACGGTACCTTCACGATCACCAATCCGGGTGTATTCGGGTCGCTCATGGGCACGCCGATCATCAATCAGCCACAGGTCGCGATCCTCGGGGTCGGCGCGATCGAGAAGCGGCCCAAGGTCTTGACCGGACCCGATGGGGAGGATGTCATCGCCATCCGGACCTGCTCGTACTTCTCGCTCTCGTTCGATCACCGGCTCATCGATGGCGCGGTGGCCGACCAGTTCCTGGCGCACGTGAAGAAGCAACTCGAGCACTTCCCCGAGGGCGCGCTGTGAGTGGTGGCCGGGTGCTCGCGCTGCACCGGACGATCGTCACGCCGTCCGATCGAGGTCGCTTCCTCGACCGGGCGCGGGAGCTCCGCGAGCATTATCGCCGCCACGAGTGCCGCTACTGGGTGTTCGAGGAGGCCGAGCTGTCGGGCGCGTTCATCGAGTTCACGGAGGCCGCCGACGCCGGCGCGCTCGCATCGGCACTTGCCGGCGCGCCCGAGCCCATCGTCGATCCGGCCCGCATCTATCAGGAGGTCGAGCTCTAGCGGCTCGACCGGGGCGAGAGGAGTCGTCGCATGTCGTTTCGCACGATCACTGTCGGTGACAGGGCGTGGCGCGTCTATCCGTCCGGCTTCGTGACGCAGTACGATCGGGACGAGTTCGGGATCCTGTTCGTGCACGGAACGGGCGCGGAGCGGGAGGTCCGGGTGACCCGGTACTCCCCCACCGGGACGCTGTCGCGCGAGCAGTCGCTCGCGCAGCTCACCGAGCGCGAGCTGGCGCGGTTGTTCCAGGAGTCGCAACCGAGCTTCACGTCGCCGGAAGCGGGCTACGCCCCGTGACCGAGGGCGGTGAGGGTCGGAGCTCGCCCGACCCGGCCGCCGACCGGCACGTGGATCTGCATACGCACTCGACCGCCTCGGACGGGGCGGTGGAGCCGGCCGGGCTCGTGGAGCGCGCACGGGCGGCCGGACTGGTGGCCGTCGCGCTCACCGATCACGATACGGTCGACGGCGTGCCCGAGGCCCAGGCGGCCGCCCAGACTGCCGGGATCGACGTCATCCCGGGGGTCGAGCTGAGCGCCGTCGAGGAGGACCGGGAGGTGCACATCCTGGGGTTGCACCTGCGCGACACGGCGGCCCTCGAGCCGCGGCTCGCAGCCTTGCGCGAGGCCCGCGCGCGGCGGGCGGCGGCGATGGTCGCGGCCCTCAATGCCCAGGGCGTGGGTGTGACGCTGGGCGATGTGCTGGCTCACGCCGGGGCCGGCGCGGTCGGCCGCCCGCACGTGGCGCGGGCGCTCGTCGGCGCCGGCTGGGCTCGCGACCAGCGGGACGCGTTCGACCGGTACCTGGCGACCGGGCGGGTGGCGTATGTCCCCAAGGAGCCGTTCTCGGTGGCGGACGCCATTGACCTGATCCACGCCGCGGGCGGCGTCGCGGTGTTCGCGCACCCCGGCCGGGAAGGGACGCGGGCCCGGCTCGAGGAGCTGCGCGCCTCGGGGCTCGACGGGGTCGAGGTCCGCCATCCGAGCCACTCGGCCGACGATCAGGCCCGCCTCGGCACGCTCGCCGAGTTCCTGGATCTCGTCCCGAGCGGCGGCTCCGATTGGCACGGGGCGACGGACGGGCCGCGGGTGCTCGGCGCGATGAGCATTCCTGCGGCCTGGGCGGACCGCCAGGCCCGGCGAGCGAACGCCTACCGACAGGCCGGAGGGGACCCGTGGAGCTCCGGGGGCGCGTCGCACTCGTAACCGGCGCCGGCCGGCGTGTCGGCCGCGCGATCGCGCTCGGACTCGCCGGACGCGGGGCCTGCGTCGCCGTGCACTACAACACCTCGGCCGAGGGCGCGCACGCGGTGGTGGAGGAGATCCGGGCCGGGGGCGGGCGCGCCGAGGCATTCCCCGCCGATCTCACCGACGCGGGCGCGGCCGAGCGGCTCGTCGACGCCGTCGTGGGTCGGCTGGGCGCCCTCCAGCTTCTCGTCAACTCGGCCGGCATCATGCTGCGGACACCCCTCGGTGCCGTGACGCCCGACCTCTGGGACCGGATCTTCGCCGTCAATCTCCGCGCGCCCTTCTTCGTCGCTCAGGCGGCGGCCGCCCGGATGCCCGACTCCGGCGGGGCCGCGATCGTGAACATTGCCGACCTCGCCGCGTTCGAGGCCTGGTCGGGCTACATCCCGCACGGGATCAGCAAGGCCGGGATCGTGCAGATGACCCGCGCGCTCGCGCACGCCCTTGCGCCGCGCATCCGCGTGAACGCCGTTGCGCCCGGCGCGGTCCTGCTCCCGGACGGCTGGGATGCCGCCGAGGGCGAGCGGCTCGTCGCGACCACGCCGCTCCGACGGCTCGGCGCGCCCTCGGACGTCGTCGGCGCAGTGACATTTCTCCTGGAGGCGGAGTATGTCACCGGGGAGACGCTGATCGTCGACGGAGGCCGGCATGTCCGCACCTGATGGCGCCGCGCGCACCGACTACGGAACGATCGTCATCGTCGGCGGCGGCTGTTACGGATCGTACTACGTCCGACAGCTCGGCCGGGCTCGGGCCGCCGGGGCGCTCGGGTGGAGCCGCGTCGTCGTCGCCGATCGCGACCCGCAGTGCGCCGTGGCGCGGGCGCTCGCGGCGGGGGACGTCGCCACGCCCGGCGTGACGGTCGCCGTCTCGGACTGGCGGACGTTCTTCGATGCGTATCTCACCGGGGCCTGCGCCGATCCCGCCGGGTCGGCGCGCGACGCGATCGTCCCGTCTCCGCTCATGCCGCACCTGATGTACGAATGGCTGCGCGACCGGGCGAGTGCCCGGTGGCCCGATCGGCCGGTGGCGACGCGGGCGGTGGATCACGCCCCCGATGTCCCCTGGCAGCGGGCCGGGCCCGAGGGCACGCGCTACGTCAGCTACGCCGAATGGATCTGCCCCGTGAACTGCATCGAGCCCTCCACCTGCCCCAAGACGCGCGACGTCCGCTGGTGGAGCATGCCTGACGCGCTCGCGCGCTACGTGACGCGGGAGCGGGCTGCCGGTCGACCACTCGTGGGCCCGGTTATCTTTCACTGTACCCACCGGGCCTACGGCGTCGGCATGTTCGACACCGCGAGCGTCGTGCACGGAGAGGCGGTGGTCCGGGAAGCCGGCGAGCGTGGCGCCGCCGACGTGCTGGTCGGGACGGTCTCACACTGCCACGGGGCGTTGAACATCCTCTCGATCGGCGAGATCGCGAGGGCGGGGGCCAACACGTAGTGGACGCGACGACGAATACCGAGTACGACCTCATCATCGTGGGTGCCGGACCCGCCGGTTTGACGGCGGCTCTCTATGCCGGACGCTCGATGTTGCGGACCCTCGTGCTCGAGGCCGGGATGCCGGGCGGCGAGCTGCTCAAGACGGAGATCATCGAGGACTACCCGGGCTTCGAGCACATCGACGGCTGGGACCTGGCCCAGCGCTTCGAGGCGCACGCCCGCAAGTTCGGGGCGGCATTCCGCACTGGCGTCACCGTGACGGCGATCCGGAAGGGGCGGGACGGAATCTTCGACGTCGAGACCGACGACGGGGAGCGTGTCCGTGCGCCGACCGTGATCGTGACGTCGGGCGGCACGCCGGTGCGGCTGGGTGTTCCCGGCGAGGTCGAATATGCGGGGAAGGGGGTCTCCTACTGCGCGATCTGCGACGGCGCGTTCTTCAAGGGGCACACGATCGCGGTCGTCGGCGGCGGGGACGCCGCGGTCGAGGAGAGCGATTTCCTGACGCGCTACGCGGACAAGGTGTACCTCATCCATCGCCGCGGCGAGCTTCGGGCGTCCAAGATCCTCCAGCAACGCCTCTTCTCGAACCCCAAGATCGAGGTCATCTGGGATTCGGTCGCGACCGAGATTCAGGGCGACGCCCAGGGTCTCGTCCACAACCTCCGACTCCAGAACCTGAAGTCGCTCGAGCAGCGGGACCTGGCGGTCACCGGCGTGTTCATCTTCATCGGGTTCCGCCCCAATACCGGGATCGTCGAGGCGCACGTCGACCACGACGATATGGGATATCTCCTCACCGACGCCAACATGGAGACCTCGCTCGCCGGGCTGTTCGCGGCCGGCGACGTGCGGGCGCAGCTCACCCGCCAGGTGACGACGGCCGCGGGCGATGGCACGACGGCGGCGATCGCCGCCGAGAAGTACCTGAGCGCGCGCCGCAGTACACCGCCGGGCCTCGAGCCGGAGATCATCGCGACGGGAGGGTACGCGGTGTGATCATCACCCGGACGACGGTCGGGCCGTTCCGCGAGAACGCCTACCTGGTCGTCGACGAGGAGAGTCGGCGGGCCGTGTACATCGATCCCGGTGACGAGGCACCGCGTCTCCTCGCCGCGCTCGAGCGGTCCGGCGCCACGCTCGAGGCGATCTGGCTCACGCACGCGCACATCGACCATATCGGCGCGATTGCCGGCATCCGCCGCGTGCACGATGTGCCGGTGCATCTCCATCCCCTCGACGAGCCGGTGTACGGGCACGGCGAGCAGGTGGCGCGCCTGTACGGCGTCCCGTTCGAGGTCCCACCGCCGCCAGACGTGGCGTTGCGCGAGGGCCAGGAGATCCGAATCGGGGGACGCACGCGGTTCCGCGTGATGCATGTGCCGGGACACGCACCCGGGCACGTCATGTTCGTCGGCGACGACGTGGTGTTCGGGGGCGATCTGCTCTTCGCCGGCTCGATCGGACGGACCGACCTGCCGTGGTGCGATCCGGCGGCGATGCAGGACTCGTTGGCGCGCGCGGCTGCGCTGCCGGAGGCGCTGGCCGTTCATCCCGGACATGGTGCGGCGACGACGATCGGGGGCGAGCTGCGTGGGAATCCGTTTCTCTCCGGCGTCGCCCGCGTGCTCCACAGCAACGCTCCGTGACGGCCGCCCGGCCGCTCGTTGTCCTCGCCGTGGCCGCCGCGTGGGTCGGCGCGGCCGTTCTCCTGTCCGTGTCGGTCGCGCCGGCGGCGTTCGCCACCCTCCCATCGCGGACGCTCGCCGGCGCGCTGGTGGGCCAGGTGCTGCCGCCGCTGTTCCTCTCCGGGATCGCGGGGGCGGGCGTCGCCGGCGTGCTCGGCGGCACCGGCCCGTCGGCGGCGCATGCGGGCGCGCGGATCGCGGCGGCCGCGGCGTGGGGCGCCCCCTGCGCCCTCGCCCTCCTGGTCGTGATGCCGCGGATCGAGCGCATCCGGCAGACGGTCGGCGGGCCGATCGATGCGCTGACGCCGGGTGATCCCCGGCGCCTGGCGTTCGGGCGGCTCCACGCGACGAGCGTCGGGCTCCTGGGGGTCGCCATCGTGGCGGCGATCGCGATCGCCGTGCTCGCCGCGCTGGCCGCAGCGGCCACCCACCCCTCGTCCGACGCTGCCGGGCGGGCCGCCGCCCGCGCCCCGCTCGCATCCTGACCACCCCACCAATGGCCACTCCGACCCGCACCGAAAAGGACCCCCTGGGCGAGCTCGCCGTTCCCGCCGACGCCCTGTACGGCGTGCAGACCGAGCGCGCCCGCCAGAACTTCCCGATCAGCGGCCTTCGTCCGCTTGCCGTGTTTGTGACGGCGACCGTCTGGATCAAGAAGGCCGCCGCCCTGACGCATCGTGAGACCGGACGCCTGGACGGGTCGCGGGCGGACGCCATCGTCCGGGCCGCCGACGAGATCCTGGCCGGGCAGCACCTGGACCAGTTCGTGGTCGACGTGTACCAGGCCGGCGCCGGCACGTCGCACAACATGAACACGAACGAAGTGCTGGCCAATCGAGCGAACGAGCTGCTGGGACGTCCGCGGGGCACGTATGCGCCGGTGCACCCGAACGATCACGTCAACATGGCGCAGTCGACGAACGACGTGATCCCGACGGCCATCCGGCTCGCCGGCCTCGCGCAACTCGGCCCGCTCCTGGATGCGGGCATGACGCTGGCGCGGACGTTCCGGGAAAAGGGGGGCGAGTACGACGGTGTGGTCAAGGCCGGCCGGACACATCTCCAGGACGCGATGCCGATCCGACTGGGTCAGGAGCTCCGGGCCTACGGCGAGACGCTGGAGCGGAACCTCCGGCGCGTGACGCAGGCGGCCGATTTCCTGCGCGACCTGGGGATTGGCGGAAGCGCCGTCGGCACGGGCGTGAACGTCGAGCCCGAGTATCCGGGCCTCATGGTGCGTCACCTCCGGGAGATCAGTCACCTCGAGCTTCGCGAGGGGCGTGACCGGGTCCAGCTGATGCAGAGCATGGGCGACGTCGCTGCCTACAGCGCGCAGCTCAAGGTGCTGGCGCTCGACCTGAGCAAGATCGCGAGCGATCTCCGCCTGCTCGCGAGCGGTCCGCGGACGGGGCTGGACGAGATCCTGCTGCCGGCTGTCCAGCCGGGGTCGTCGATCATGCCGGGGAAGGTGAACCCGTCGATCCCGGAGATGGTCAACCAGGTGTGCTTGCAGGTGATCGGCTGTGACGCGTCCGTGGCGGCGGCCGCGGAGCACGGGCAATTGGAGCTCAACGTCATGATGCCCGTGATCGCGTTCAACGTGCTGCTGGCCGGGCAGATCCTGACGGCGGCCATGCGGGTGCTCGCCGAGCGCTGCGTCTCGGGGCTGACGGCGAACCGGGAGCAGTGTGCCTACTGGGTGGAGCGCTCGGCGGCGCTCGCGACGGCGTTGGCGCCGCAGATCGGCTACGCGCGCGCGGCCGAGGTGAGCAAGGAGTCGGTCAAGGAGAATGTCCTGATCCGCGACCTCGTGCGGCGCGAGGGGCTGCTCCCCCCCGACGAGATCGATCAGGTCCTCGACCTGCGGAAGATGACCGAGATCGGCGTTCCCGGCGGCGCGCACGGCGTGTAAGCCCGTCGTGGGGCGGCCGCCAGGCCGCCCCGTCGTAGGGGCGGCATTCATGCCGCCCGCGACCCTCATCCCGCACCGATGCCTGGCCCCGCATTTCGCGCGGGTCCCGCGTCCCGCGGCCACCAATGGAAGGGGTTTTTTGATGGTGCAGGGGCAATTCGCGTCGCGAATTGCCCCTGCACCGGAAACGGCAACGACGGGCGCGGGTGCCGCCGCGCGCGCGGCAAACGTGCGCGCCCCGTCGTAGGGGCGGCATTCATGCCGCCCGCGACCCACATCCCGCACGGATGCCGGGACGGCCGCGTCCCGCGGCCACCAATGGAACGGGTTTTTTGGATGGTGTCAGGGGCAATCGCGACGCGATTGCCCCTGACACCGGGAACAACAACGACAGGTGCGATAACGG
>JAJPIS010000038.1 GCA_021324635.1 Gemmatimonadota bacterium | reverse complement strand
CCGCGGCGCTCAAGGCGTTCCTGCGGCAGGATCCGAACATCATCATGGTCGGCGAGATCCGCGACCTCGAGACCGGCGGGATCGCCGTCAAGGCGGCGCTCACGGGGCACCTCGTGCTCTCGACGCTCCACACCAACTCGGCGGCCGAGACGGTGACCCGCCTCCTCGACATGGGCCTCGAGCCGTTCAACGTGGCGAGCGCCCTCAACCTCGTGCTCGCCCAGCGCCTCGTGCGCAAGATCTGCAAGTCGTGCAAGCAGCGGTACGAGCCCGACGACGCCGAGCTCGCGGGGGCGAAGGTGAAGCGCGACATGACCTTCCGCGAGCTTCGCTTCACCGACGAGGCGCTCGACAACGCGCGCGCGCGCGCCACGCCCGAGGCGGCGCCGCTCCTCGAGCACCTGTCGCTCGACACGCGCATCGGGGAGATCGGCTTCTTCCGGGGGAAGGGATGCTCGGAGTGCAACGGCACCGGGCTCAAGGGACGCCAGGGGCTCTACGAAGTGATGTTCATGACCCCGCACCTCCGGAAGCTGATCCTCCAGAACGTCGGCGCCGCCGAGATCAAGGACGCGGCGATCAGCGATGGCATGCTGACGCTGCGCATGGATGGCTGGCTGAAGATCCTGAAAGGGCTCACCACGATCGAGCAAGTGATTCGGGAGACGAGCGTATGACGGACGACCGTAGGACCGCCGGCGGGACGCCGACGCCTGGGAACGCACGCGGGGCGCAGCGCCGGAGCGTGGGCCCATGAGCGCGCCCGCTGCCGCCACGTCGGGCGGGACGGCACCGACGCAGCCGGGCCCGAGCGCCGCGTCCGGCGGCCCCGGATCGGCCATCAATCTCCGGGCCCTGCTCGAGGAGATGATCGAGCGCGACGCCTCGGACCTGCACATCACGGCCGGCGAGCGGCCGAAGCTCCGCATCGATGGCGAGATCACGAACTCGACCAACGAGTACGTGATGACGCCCAAGGACACGCTGACGGTCGCCTACTCGGTGCTGACGGAAAATCAGAAGAAGCGGTTCGAGACCGAGGACGAGCTCGACTTCTCCTTCGGCATCCAGAATCTGGCGCGCTTCCGCGGCAACTGCTTCAAGCAGCGCGGCTGCGTGTCGATGGTGATCCGTCAGATCCCGTTCTCGATCAAGACCTTCCAGGACCTCGGGTTGCCGGGCGTGATCGCCCGGCTGGCCGAGAAGCCGCGTGGGCTGGTGCTCGTCACCGGCCCGACGGGGTCGGGGAAATCGACCACGCTGGCGGCGATGATCGACAAGATCAATCGCGAGCGCCGCGGGCACATCATCACGGTCGAGGATCCGATCGAGTTCATCCACCGGCACCAGGGCTGCATCGTCAATCAGCGCGAGCTCGGGACGGACACCAAGTCGTTCGCCAGCGCGCTCAAGTACGCGCTGCGCGAGGACCCGGACGTGATCCTGATCGGTGAGATGCGCGACCTGGAGACGATCCAGGCGGCGCTGACGATCGCCGAGACCGGGCACCTGGCATTCGCGACGCTGCACACCAACTCGGCGGCCGAAGCCGTGAACCGGATGATCGACGTCTTCCCGTCGCACCAGCAGTCGCAGGTGCGGGCGCAACTGGCGTTCGTGCTGGAGGGGATCGTGACCCAGACCCTGTTGCCCAAGGCCAAGGGCAAGGGGCGGGCGATGGCGGCCGAGATCCTGGTCGTCACGCCGGCGATCCGGGCGCTCATCCGCGACGACAAGGTGCACCAGATCTACTCGCTCATGCAGTCGGGCAAAAAGTACGGGATGCAGACCCTGAACGACGCGCTGTACAACCTCTATATGGGCCGCGAGGTGACGGCGGAAGAGTGTCTGCGTGTCTCGAGCGACCCGAACGAGTTCCTGCGCATGATCGGGCATCCGCCGCTCGACGACGGGACCGAGAAGCCGGCCCCGGCGTCCGGTCGGGGCGGGGCACCGGCCGGGAACGGGCGGCGCTGAGACGGCCCTGAGACGGCCCTGAGACGGCCCTGAGACGGCGCTGAGACGGGGCGGGTCGCTAGGTCGTCTAGAACCGAACGCCCCACCCACGCGGACACGAGACCATGGCCAGTTTCACGTACACGGCGCGCGCCCTCAACGGCGAGCTCAAGACGGCGACGATCGACGCGTCGAGCAAGGACGACGTCGTCGCGCAGTTGCGCCGCCAGCGGTTGACGGTCGTCAAGGTCGACGAAGAGGCGAAGCGGAAGAAGCCCCGCGGCGGCGGGATCAAGATGCGGGACATCGTCATCTTCACCCGCCAGTTCTCGACCATGATCAACTCCGGGCTCCCGCTCGTGCAGGCGCTCGACATCCTGGCCAAGCAGAGCGAGAACAAGACGCTCCAGGATGTGACGCGCGCCGTCGTCTTCGATGTCGAGTCCGGGCATACCGTGGCCGACGCCCTGCGGAAGCACCCACGCGCGTTCAACGAGCTGTACGTGAACATGGTGGCCGCGGGCGAGGCGGGGGGTATTCTCGACACGATCCTCATGCGGCTGGCCGTCTTCATGGAGAAGAACGACGCCCTCGTCCGGAAGGTGAAGGGGGCGATGATCTACCCGGGCGTCATCATGTCGGTGGCCGCGATCGCGGTCTCGGTGCTGCTCATCTTCGTCATCCCCGTGTTCGAGAACATGTTCGGCTCGGTCGGCCTCGCGCTGCCGTTGCCGACCCGGATCGTGATCGGGCTCTCGAAGTTCCTGCGCGGCTGGGGCGGACTGGCGACGGCCGGGGCGGTCGTGGGCGGCGTTGCCCTGCTCAAGCGGTACTACAAGACGCCCACCGGGAAGCTCCAGATCGACAAGATGCTGCTCGCCTTCCCGGTCCTCGGCGACGTGCTCCGGAAGTCGTCGGTGTCGCGCTTCACGCGCACGCTCGGGACATTGATCAGCTCCGGCGTGAGCATCCTCGACGGCCTCGAGATCACGGCCAAGACGGCCGGCAACCGCGTCATTCAGGACGCGATCATGGCCTCCCGCGCGAGCATCGCCGGCGGTGACACGATCGCCGCTCCGCTCGCCAAGTCGCAGGTCTTCCCGCCCATGGTGATCTCGATGATCGCCGTCGGCGAGTCGACCGGTGGGCTCGACGAGATGCTGGCCAAGATCGCCGACTTCTACGACGAGGAAGTCGACGCCGCGGTCTCCGGCCTGCTGTCCCTGTTGGAGCCCGTCATGATCGTGTTCCTCGGTGTCGTCGTCGGCGGCATGGTCGTCGCCATGTACCTCCCGATCTTCGACATGATCAACGCCGTGCAGTAGACCGGCAGCCACGGCAGCGCACGCCGCCACCGGAGCGGCCCGGACGCCACGTCCGGGCCGCTCTGGCGTTGTGGCCCCCGGGGCAGCACGACAATATCATTCGCCGCCCTCACACTCCCGGCGGCCGGCTCCGTCGGGCGCCCGCGACGACACGAACGGAGCGAACCCATGGCCTTCTTCCTGTACAAGCTGATTCCACCGCGCCCGACGTTCGCGCTCGACATGACGGACGCCGAGCGGGCCGTCATGGGCGACCATGTTCGCTACTGGACCGCCGTCGCGCAGCGCGGCAACGCGATCGCGTTCGGCCCGGTGGCCGATCCGAAGGGCAGCTGGGGCGTGGCGATCCTCGAAGTTGCCGGCATCGACGAAGCTCGCGGCCTCTCGGCCGACGACCCGGCGATCCGGTCGGAGCGCGGCTTCTCGAGCGAACTGTCTCCGATGCCGGTCGTCGTCATGCGTCCGCCCGCGCGATCGGCGGCGCCATGAGGCCGGCGGCCGCCCGCTAGGCGTCGCGCCCGGGCGTCACGAGGAAGCTGCACGCCGGGCGCTCACCGCGGTCGCATGCCTCCTCGACCGCGTCACCGACGATGCCGGCCACCAGGGACTCGGCGGCCGCGCACACGGCCGGGCACTGCCGCACCGACTCGCTGAGCGGGCAGGCGAAGCCGCGGACCCGATAGCCTCGGCCCTCCCGCACCACCTCACAGTCGCCGCCCAGCGCGACCAGCACGCCCGCCGCGTCGCGCACCCGCGCTTCCAGGGTCGCTCCGCGCGAGACGACCGTCGACGCCAGTTGCCGGCCGACGTCGCGGAGCAACTCCGTCAGCTCGGCCGGGTCGAACCGCCCGGCGAGCGTCACCAACAGGGTCGTGAGCACCGGCTCGTAGGCGCGTGAATAGAGGGAGTCCGCCTCGGGCGCGACGACGTATTCGGTGGCCGGCTTCCCGACCGATCCCTCCCGCCGGACCCCGGCCGCCCGAACGAGCCCGCCCCGCTCGAGCGCCGTCAGATGCAGCCGCACGGCATTGTCGGTGATCCCGATCGCGTCAGCGAGCTCGTCCACGGTTCGCCGGCCGCGCCGGAGGAGCGCCATGATCTCGCCCCGCGTCCCGAGGCGGCCCGGCCATCCCTCGTCTGCCATACCACAAGCTCAGCTCGGAGAACCAGTTGCGCAAGATGCGCCCAATAACACAAGTGAATACTTGACTAATTATGCCCGCCTCGGCACATTGACGCCCGTGCGAGGCACCGGCGGCCGTGCGCCGACCCGCGCAGGGCGCCACGGTCGAGCGACCGTGGACTCTCATTGGGCTCTCGTTGGACTCTCGTTGGACTCTCGTTGGACTCTCGTTGGCTCTGGTTGCCACCCCCGTTCCGAGGTCGATTCATGCCACCCACTCTCTGCCCCCGGCCCCACCAGCCCCGCCACTCCGCGCGCCACTCCGACGGTGCCGACCATACCTGCCGCGCCCGCCCCGGCCGCTCCGCAATTCGGGTCCAGGGCAGCCGCACGCGGCGAGCGGTTGCCAACCTCGCCACGCTGACCACGGTCGCGACGATCGGGGTCTCGGTCCTCGCCATCACTGCCGCGCGGGGCGCCCGCGGAGCCGCCCGCCCGGCGGGCGAGCACCTCCCGCCCGCGGTGGTCGGACTGGCCGGACCGACCGGGCTGACCGGGCTGCCCACCCACGCTCGCGTCGCGCTCGACGATCCGACGATCGTCGCCATCTTCGATGCCGCGAATACGTGGGACATCGAGACCGGGACGCTCGGCCAGGAGAAGGGCTCGACCAAGGACGTGCGCGACTTCGGCGCGATGCTCGTCCGCGACCACCGGATGGTCCGGCAGCAGGGGCGCGACCTCGCGACGAAGCTCGGTGTCACTCCCACGCCCCCGGCTGACTTCGCCCTCGCCGCGAAGCATGCGGCCGCAATGCGGACCCTCCAGGCCGCCAGCGGGGCGGCGTTCGACCGGGCGTTCCTTCAGAACGAGGTCGACTTCCACAAGGACGTGATCGACGCCGTGAAGACGACCCTCCTGCCGGCGATCCGGAATCAGGAGTTGAAGGACTTCGTGACCAAGGTCGCCCCGGCCTTTCAGGCCCACATGATCGCCGCCCAGCAGAAGCTCGACGCGCTCCCCCGGTAGCGCGCACGACAGCGCCCGTCGCGGTGGCCGTCGGCGGCCCGATCCGCCGATGGCCACGGATGGGCCGCCCGACGGTCTCGGCCCGATCCGCTCACCGCCGCCGGAGGCCGGCCGGTGCAGCCTGCTCGCGGCTCAGTGCGTGACCGTGAGCGTCACATTCAGCGCGGTCGTCGGCGGGCTGGCGCCGGCCGCGCTCACGTTGATGACCGCCGAGTAGCTGCCCGCGGTCAGGGTCGTGGCGTCCGCGACGAGCGCGAGCGTGGTCGGCGCGTCAGACGACGCGAGCGTCGCCGTGAGCCACCCCGAGCCGCCGGCCGAATACGCTCCGACGGTGGCCGCGAGTCCGGTCAGCCTGCCGCCACCCGAGTTCTTGACGGCGACCGATCCCGACGCGCTGCCGCCGGTCACGGCGGTGAGCGTCACGGTCGAGGGCGCGAAGGCGATACGCGGCTTCGGCGAGGTCGAGCTACCGCACCCGCCCACGGCGGCGAGACCGGCCGCGAGCGGGACGGCTGCGACCAGGCGGCTCACGCGGCGTCGGGCAGCGCGCTCGGCCGCAACGAGCGAGGCGATCCTGCGGCTGTGGATGCCTTGCCGGGCGCGAGGAAAAAAGAGCATGGGCACGACTCCTTCGAGCGTAGAGGTAAGGGGAGTTTCGCCCGCCCTCAACGCAACACGTGCGCCGTACCCACCGTTCCGCTCAGAGCAGGAGCATGCCCGCCGCGGCGCCGAACATGAGGACGGCGGTCACCCAGACGACGGTCTGCCCCAGGCGCGAGCTCGGCTGCCCCTGCATGAGCTCCCGATCCGCCGCCGTGAGCGCGATCCCGACGAGCAGGAACGGCGCGAGCACGCCGTTCACGATGGCCGTCCAGTAGAGTGCGCGGACGGGGTTCACATGGGCGAAGTCCAGCGCGATCCCCGCCAGGAGCGACAGCACGATGACTCCATAGAACGCCCGGGCGCGGCGCGGCCGCTCGTCGATCCCCTGGCGCCAGCCGAAGGTCTCGGCGAAGGCGTAGGCCGCCGACCCGCTGAGGGTCGGGATCGCGAGTGCGCCGACGCCCAGCAGGCCGACGGTGTAGAGCAAGGTCGCGAACCGCCCGGCCAGCGGCCGCAGCGCGGCCGCGACTTCGCCGCTCGTCTCGAGGTTCGTCAGCCCGTGCGGGTTCAGGGTGAGCGCGGTCGTCAGGATGATGAAGAACATCGCGACGTTGGAGAAGAGCGTGCCGAGTCCGACGTCGACCTTCCGGGCGACGATCTCGTCCTGCGTCGCCCCGCGCCGCTGATGCCCGAGGCGGCCGATCGCCTTCTCCTCCTCGACTTCCTGCGAGGCCTGCCAGAAGAAGAGATAGGGGCTGATGGTCGTGCCGAGGATGCCGACCAGCGTCGGCCAGGCAGCGCGCGGGACGCGGGGCGTCACGACCGCCGTCAGCACGGCGCCCCAGTGCGGACCGACCTCGACGGCCGCGACGACGTAGGCGAACAGGACGAGCGCGAGCCACTTGAGAGCGTGAGCGAAGGTGGCATATCGAAGCCGCAGGGTCGCCCATCCGATCGCCGTCCCGAAGACGAGCACCCACACCGCCGACGAGACCCGCGTCAACATCTCCGCGGCGTCCGCCATGCCCGAGAGATCGGCACCGATATTGAGGGTGTTCGCGAGGAGCAGGGCAGTCGCCGCGACGAGGATCACCGGGCGGGGGAACTTCTGACGGAAGGCGGCCGCGAGTCCGCGCCCGGTGACCATCCCGATCCGCGCGCACATCATCTGCACGGCTGCCATGAGCGGCCAGGTGAGGAGCGCGGTCCAGAGCAGTTGGGTCCCGAACTGCGCGCCGGCGATCGAGTAGGTCGCGATCCCCGAAGGGTCGTCGTCGGCCGCGCCCGTGATGACGCCGGGCCCGAGCGCGCGCCAGAAGTGTCGAAGCCCCGACATCCCGGCGCCGACCGGCCGGCCGAGGGCCCGGGCGATGCCCTGGGCCGCCACCAACGGATGCAGGAGCGGTGTCGAGGCCGGCGCCCCCGACGGCTCGCGGGTCGCCAATCCGTCTCCGTCGGGCTCGTGGACTGTCGTCACCACTTCCTCCGGCCGCTCTGAGGGCGCGGGAAGCCTATAGCTCCGGCTTCGAGGTCGCCAGAGTCAGCCGTACGCACGGTCCGTACCCCGTCGGGCCGCGGGTCTCGCGCGCGTGCTCGGCGTGACTCGACCGACTGCCTACCGGCCACGCCAGCGGTCGAGCGTGCGGCGATCTTTCTTCGTCGGCCGACCCGTGTCGAAGTCGGCGCGTGGCATCCCCCGCAACTGCGCCGCGAGCGTCTCACGCGCCGTGCGACTCGCGGCCGTCTCCTCGTACAGGCGCGCGGCGTCGGCCGGGCGGCCTCGACGTTCGCTGAGCGCGAGCACGACGACATGAGTCTCGAATGGGGGGTGTCGGACGCTCACCCGGTCACCGACCTGGACCGGCCGCGCGCGCTTCGCGCGGTCGCCGTTCACGTCGACTTTCCCGCCGCCGATCGCCTCGGCGGCCAGCGAGCGCGTCTTGAAGAAGCGTGCCGCCCATAGCCACTTGTCGAGGCGAACACGGCCGGGCTCGATGTCGTCCATCCTCGCCTGATGTACGGAGTTGGACTAAACTAGCGTTCATGTCAATTGGTTCGGCCGCTGGCGCCCACCGGTCCGTCGAGGCCGCCCTCTACCCCAACGCAGAGCTGCCGCCGGGCGAGCGCCTCCGCCGCGTCCGGCTCCCCGAGCGTCACCGCGCGGAGGCCGGGCTGGGCGTGCTCGACATCACGAAGTGGTTCGGCGAGACGACCGGCGGCGTCAAGACGTACCTGCTCGAGAAGGCTCGCTACGTGGAGGCGCGCCCCTGGCTGCGCCACATCCTCGTCGTCCCCGGCGCGCACGACTCGATCGCCACCGGCGACGGCGTGCGCCGCTACCGGCTCCGGAGTCCGCTCATCCCCACGCAGCACCCGTATCGCCTCCTGTTCTCCACCGACTCCGTGCGGCGCATCGTCACGCACGAGCGACCCGACGTGATCGAGGTCGGGAGCCCGTTCCTCGTCCCCTGGATCACCCGGCGCGCCACGCGGGGGCTCGATGTCCCGCTCGTGATGTTCTTCCACGGCAACTTTCCCCGCACGATCTGCCCGTTCCCGGAGCGGGCCGGCCCGATGCGCCGGCGCGTCGATGCCGGCGTGTGGCGATACGTCCGCCGGCTGACGCGCGAGTTCCGGGTGACGATCGTGGCCTCCGATTTCATGGCCAGCGATCTCGAGCGGCACGCGGCCGCCGCGACACCGGTCGTCAAGGTGCCGCTCGGGGTCGACCTCGACCACTTTCATCCGCGGCGCCGGGCCGACGCGACACGGACGCGCATCGGACTGGGCCTCCCCACCGACGCGCCGATCGCCGCCTTCCTCGGCCGCTTCGCGAGGGAGAAGGAGGTGGATCTGCTGGTGCGCGGCTGGGAGACGATCGCCGCCGGGACCGACGCGCACCTGGTGCTCGTCGGTGACGGGCCGGCCCGGCGCCGACTCCAGGCGCAGTCGCGTGGCCCGCGGATCTCCTGGCTCCCGTACCAGAGCGATCGCGAGCAGCTCGCGAACCTGCTCGCGGCGATCGACCTGCTCATCTCCCCGGGATCGATCGAGACGTTCGGGCTCTCGGCCCTCGAGGCGGCGGCATCCGGGACACCCGTGCTGAGCGCCGATCGCGGTGGCGTCGCCGAGCAGATCCGGTGCTCGGGTGGCGGCGCGCTGTTCACGGCCGGCGATGCCGCGGCGCTCGCCGACGCCGCGCGCGCGCTCCTCCGGGCGAGCCACGACCTGCCGCGTCTGGGCGCCCTGGCGCGCCAGTACGCGGAGCGTGAGCATTCGTGGAGCGGCGTGTTCGACCGCATCGTCGATGTCTACCGCCGGGTCATCGCCTGACGCACTCGCGCCGCGCGCCGCCCCAACTCCTCGTCTCGATCCACGACGTCACGCCGGCGCTCGAGGCGGGCGTGCGCACGCTCTGGCGCTGGTGCCGGGACCGGAGCGTCGTGCCGGCCCTGCTGGTCGTTCCGGACTGGCACGGCCGCTGGCCCCTGACCGCGTCGCCCGCGTTCGTCGACTGGGTCCGCGGCTGCGCCGCGAGCGGCGCCGAGATCTTCCTCCATGGCGAGCGGCACGATGAGGTGGGGCTGCCGCGGGGCTGGGGCGACTCGCTCCGTGCGTGGGGGAAGACGGCGCGCGAGGGGGAGTTCCTGACGCTCGACGAGCGCGCCGCGCGCGACCGGATCGAGCGCGGCCTCGCGCTGCTCCGCACCCTCGGACTGTCGCCGATCGGGTTCGTGCCGCCCGCATGGCTGGCACGATGGCGAGCGTGTGCCCGCGCCGTGAGCGCCGCCGGACTCCGCTACAGCGAGGATGACCACGCGATTCTCGTGCACGACCGTCCGATCGGGGGGCCGGTGGACGGGGCGCCCGTGCGGCGGCTCCCATCACCGGTCGTGCGGTGGAGCGGCCGGACGCCGGTGCGGGCGCACGGCTCCGCGATCGTCGCTCGGGCGCGGTACCGCGTGCAGCGACGGGCCCGATACGTCCGGATCGCGCTCCACCCGAGTGACCTGGATCACCCGACGACGGCGCGGTCGGCGGCGGCCGAGCTCGACCGGTGGCTGAAGGACCGGCCGCCATCCCGCTACGGGGAGCTGTGAGGCCGGCGGCGGGTGCAGCAGTGAGAGGTCCGCATGGTGCTCGATGATGTGGCGGCCCAGGCCATCTGCGTCGCGCTCGTCGCCGCCGACCAGCTCACGAAGACGTGGCGCATCCAGATCCTCGCCCGCGGCCTGGGCTACCGCATCCGCTTCCGCCCGGTCTTCACCTTCAACGTCGCGAGCGACGCCGCCTCGACCCTGACGCCGCTCCGCATGGGCGGCGAGCCGGTACGCTTCGCGGGCATCATGGAGACCGGTCTCACGGTCGCCGACACCATCGCGCTGATCACGGTCGAGGGATCGATCGAGTACACGAGCGTGATCGCGATCGCCGCCTATCTCGGGTCGACCTACGCCGGGGAGTGGTGGCGGACGGTGAGCGCACGCCTCGTGCCCGCGATGCATCGCGTGGTCCCCTGGATCGGCATCGTGATCATGGTCGGAGCGGGGCTCTGGATCGTGCTGCGGCGGGCGGCGCCGAGGCTGTTCGTGCACGTGCACGGGACGCTCCGCGACTCGTGGCGCAATACCCGACGGATCGCCCCCTGGGCCGTGGGCGCGTCGGTCCCGCTCACCCTCATCCATGTGCTCGCCCGGATCGCCATCCTTCCCGTGCTGATGGCGACGCTGCCGGCCGCTCCGGCGGCGGGGGTCGTGTGGTTCGGCTCCTTCGCCCTGCTCTATGGCCAGCTGGTTCTCCCCACGCCGTCGGGGGCGGGCGCGGTGGAGATCGGCTTCCTCAACGGCGTTGCCGGATACGCCGGCCCGGGCGTTGCGACGATCCTGGTGTGGTGGCGCTTCTACACGGCGGTGACCGGGGTCATCCTCGGCGTGATGTTTGGCGTTCCACACTATGGCGGCGCACTACGGCGGTGGCTCGTCCGCCGCCGTGTCGCCCGGGAGGCAGGGCGGCATGGCCCGTCTGCGTGAGCGCAGGGTGAGCGGCACCGACGCGGCGCGCATCGTCGATGGCGCGTCGGAGGCCGCGGCGCCGCTCGCGCGCACGCTGGCCGCGGCGGCGGGCGACGACCCGTCCGAGTTCGCCGGACATCCCGGATTGGCGGCGCCGATCCGGCTCGCGCTCTTCACCGACACGTATCCGCCGCAGCTCAACGGCGTCTCCCGCACGCTCGAGCGGCTCGTCGGCGCGGTGCGGCGCCTGGGCGGCTCGGCGCGGGTGTACACGACAACCGATCCGGGGGCGCTCGCCGCCTCCGGCGAGATCGATGTCGTGCGGCGGCTGAGCGTTCCCTTCTGGGCATACCCGCAGCTCCGGATCTCGGCCCCTGTCCCCGGCCGCGCGCTCGACGATCTCCGGTCCTGGGGCCCGACCATCGTGCACGCCGCGACGCCGTTCGGGATGGGGCTCGTGGGGCGCCGCAGTGCGCGGGCGCTCGGGGTCCCCTTCGTCACGTCGTATCACACGAGCTTCAACGAGTACGCGAGATTCTACCGTCTGGGCGCTCTGAGCCGTCCTGGCTGGTCGTACATCCGATGGTTCCACAACGGCGGGGCACGCACGTACGTGCCGACCCGCGCCGTGCTCGAGGACCTCCGGCGCCTGCGCTTCGAGCGGCTCGCCGTCTGGGGGCGCGGCGTCGAGCTCGAGCGCTTCAACCCCGCGCGCCGCTCGCCGGCGTGGCGCGCGCGCCTCGGCGCCGACGACGACACGATCGTGGTCGCGTATGTCGGCCGGTTGGCGGCCGAGAAGGGGCTCGACACGGCGCTCGGCGCCATGCACCGGCTCGTCGGGCAGGGTCGAGCCGACCAGTCCTCGCACCGGGCCGGTGGTGGTCGCCATCCGAGGATCGTGTTCGCGATCGCGGGGGACGGCCCCTACGCCGACCACTGCCGCCGCGCCGCGCCGCCGCCGCCGGCCGTGCACTTCGTCGGCCGTCTCGAGGGGCGGGACCTCGGCGAGTTCTACGCGTCGGCGGATCTGTTCATCTTCCCGTCGACGACCGACACCTTCGGCAACGTGCTCCTCGAGGCGATGGCATCGGGGCTCCCGGTGATCGGGGCGGACGCCGGCCCGACGCGCGAGCTGCTGGCCGCCGGCGGCGGCATCATCGTCCCACCCCGCGACCCTGTCGCCCTGAGCGCCGCGATCGAATCGCTCGCCGCCGATCCCCTCCGGCGCGCACGCCTCGCCGCGTCGGGCGTGGCCTACGCTGCCACCTGCTCCTGGGATCGCATCTTCGCCGCGCTCTTCGCGGACTATCGGCGCCTGATCGGCGCCTGATCGG
>JAJPIS010000086.1 GCA_021324635.1 Gemmatimonadota bacterium | reverse complement strand
GCGGTCAGCGACGCGGTCAGCGACGCGGTCAGCGATGCGGTCGGCCGCGCGATCGGGCCGACGGTCGCCAACACGATCGGCTGCACGGCCCGGGCGCGACTCGACGTCGACGAGGCCGTCGACCGGGATGAGGTTGCGGAACGGGCGGTAGAGCACGTCGGCGTGCCGCCGCGCCAACCGGTCGTGTACCAGGAGCGCGAGCAGGGTGTTCGTCGCGACGTACTGTGCGCTGGGCTCGGACATCCGGAAGTCTGCGCCCGGTTGGGCAACCGTGAACCAGGGCCGGCTCATGAACACGTCGGCGAGGGCCCGCACCAGTCGGCGCTGCGCGCCCTGGCGGTGTGAGGCGTCCACCGCTCGCGCCAGCTCCTGCTCGGCCGCGAACCACAGCGCCCCGTCCGGCCCGGCCATCACGTCCCGCCACTCGTGCACCGCCCGCGCGAGCTCGCGCATGCCCAGCCCGCGCAGATGGTCGAGAAAGCGCCGGCCGCGGGCCTCCGCCTCCCGATCACCCCCGTCGTCGGATGGGCCGGACGGATCCGGCGGCGTCGGCGTCGAACTCGGACGGGACACCCGGTCGTCACCGGGATCGCCGGGGCCGGGAGCACGGGGCGCGGGGCACATGGTGGGCCGCGCTTGCACGGTTCGGACCGCGACGCGGCACGGGGGACCGCGGGACGCGGGCCGTTCCGCCGACGGCGGGCGGCATGAACGATCCCCCCGGACACCGTCACGACGTGCCGGGCCAGGCGTCCGTGCGGGATGCGAATCGCGGGCGGCATGAATGCCGCCCCTACGAGCGTGCGTGGGCCGGTCGACCCGCCCGCCGCCAGGCTCGCACGGCCCAGGCCACGATGGCGAACGATGCCAGGCCCAGGAGAAGCAGGGTGCCGAGCGGAGCAATGGCCGCCAGCGACCCGGATGGCGCGCCCGCCGCGCCCGCCGCGCCCGCGGCGACGTCGGAGCGGGAAGCCGAGGTGGTCGCGGCGGGCAACGCGGCGTCGGCGTACGACGTCGACGATGACAGGGCTCCCTCATGCCCTGCGCCGCTCGACTCGGCGCCGCGCGGGCCGCCGAACCCGGCGGCGCGCGACGTGCCCGCTCCCGCCCGCTCCCCGCGCCCCTGCAACGTGTCGGGCCCCGCGAGCGCGAGCCGCTCGGCGCCGACCCGCCGCCCTCGCCAGTCGAGCGCGACAGAGTCGATCCACTGCTGGTCGCTGGGGACCGTGCCGTTCTCCGACACGGCGACCTTGGCCGGACTGGGCGCCGGCGGTCGCGCCGCGCGCGCCCCATGGCAGCCGGCCGCGGCGATCGCCGAGCCGAGCAGGACCGCGAAGCCCAGGGGCCCGCGGCACGTGGGTCCGCCGCCCCGCCGGTGCCGTCGTGGCAGCGGCCCCGGCCGGCACCGCCCGATCACGAAGATACGACGCATTGTCGTTCGAGCGTGCGAGAACCGTGCGAGGACCTGCCCGACTATCCCCGCGCGAGCGCCTGGACCGCCGGCGCCGGAGCCGCTCGTGGACGAATGGCGGACGAATGGCGGACGAGCCCCAGGCGGGTCGCAGACGTGCCGCAGAGTGGCGCCCGCCGTACTCTGGTTCGCCTTAGTATACGGGCGATCCGAACGACGCGCCGCCGGACGGGCGAGGCGGTGATGCGGGGGGCGTGGGGGGCACGGGGGCGCGGGTGGCGCCGGGGGCGGCGCTCGGGGCTGGGGTCGCCGACATGGTGAGGTGCACGGGCGGTGTTCGCCGGAGAGCACGTCTCGGGGACGATCATCATCCTGCTTGCAGCGGCGGTGGCGGTCGCGCTCATCGCCCATCGGCTGCGCATCCCCTACGTCGTCGCCCTCGTCATCGCCGGGCTCGCCCTCGGGGCGGGACACGCGATCCACGCGCCGGCGCTGACCCAGGGGCTGCTCTACTCCGTCTTTCTGCCCGGCCTCATCTTCGAGGCGGCGTTCCACATGGATCTGCGGGCGCTGCGCCGGAACGCGGGCACGCTCGTGGCCCTCACCGTGCCGGGCGTCGCCGTGTCGATCTTCGCGACCGCCGGGTTGCTCGCGTGGGGAAGCCGCGCGCTCGCCCCCGCGAGCGCCATCACCTGGCCCACGGGTCTCGTCTTCGGGGCGATCATCGCCGCCACCGACCCGATCGCCGTCGTCGCCGTCTTCCGCCGGTTCGGCGTCCCGGATCGACTGCGGCTCCTCGTCGAAGGGGAGAGCCTGCTCAACGACGGCACGGCCATCGTCGCCCTGTCGCTGGTCCTCGCGGCGGTGCAGGGGCACGGCGTCTCCGTCCTGACGCTCGCCGGCGAGTTCGTGACCACGGTGGGACTGGGCGTGCTCGTCGGCACGGTCATCGGCGGCGCGGCCTGGTTCGCGATCAGCCGGATCGATGATGCGACGCTCGAGATCACGCTCACGTCGGTGACCGCATACGGCGCGTTCCTGGGCGCCGAGGCGCTCCACGTCTCGGGCGTGCTCGCCACCGTGGCGGCCGGGCTGCTGTGCGGCAGTTGCGCGGCCCGTGGCGGGATGTCGCCGGTCACCCGCCGCGCCGTCTCCTCCTACTGGGAGTACGTGGCGTTCGTCCTCAACTCGCTCGTCTTCCTGCTCCTCGGCCTCTCGGTGCAGCCGCGAACGCTCGGAGAGGCGTGGCCGCTGATCCTGGTCGCGTACGGGGTCGTGCTCGTCGTGCGCGAGGCGGTGTTGCTCGGCGTGTCGGCGGTCGTGCACCCGACGCGGCAGCGGCTTCCCCGCCGGTGGCGGCCGGCGCTGCTCTGGGGCGGCCTCCGCGGCGCGCTCTCAATGGTCCTCGCCCTCGGCCTCGCGCCCGATGTGCCGGCGCGCACCTCGATCGTCACCATGACGGCCGGCGTGGTGATCCTCTCGATCCTGATCCAGGGGCTCACGATGGGACCGGTGCTGCGCGCGCTGGGGATCAGGCCCGAGGCGCCGCCGGAAGCCGCCTACGAGCGCGCCCGCGTCGCCCTCCTGGTCAGCGAAGCGGCCCGCGAGCAGCTCGACGCGCTGGCCGTCGACCCCGACATCGACCCCTCGATCCTCGCGCCGCCCCGGGAGGAAAACAACGCGCGCCGCATGGCCGCTCGAGCGGCCATGCGGCGCGCCAATGGCGATGGAGTCCGCGACGGAGCCGGCGACGCTCAGTGACTCTGGCCGACGAACTGCACGACCGGCGCCTGACAGCCGCTCCAGGTGATCGTGAGGTACGCGGAGCCGTTGGAGCCGCTGAATACACCCTTCAGCACGCCGCCGGTGACGGGCGACGCCGCGTTGCACGTCGGGTCCACGGTGAGCGGAGTCGGGGTCGTGATCGCGAGGCTGAACGCCTTGGAGGCGCTCGTGTAGGCGGTCGAGCCGGTGACCGACAGGGTACCGCCGGGGAGGGTCGAGCTGCCGACGAGTGAGGTGCCCGAGTACTGGAAGACGGCGGTCCAGTTGTTCGCGTAGGTGGCGCTGAAGGTCTGGTTGTTCTGCGTCGTCGCGATCGCGAGGGTCAACAGGTTGTCGAGCGTCAACACGCCGGGCGCCTGACTGACGTTCGCCGTGCCGTTCATGCCGATCGTCGCGCTGGCGCCGGTGGTCGTGAGCGCGAGGTGGAGGTTGCTGACGGACTCGGTGTAGTTGGCGTCGGGGGTCGTCGGGGTCGGGTCGCCCTCGGCGATGCTGCCGGAGATCGCGAGCGTGGTGACGGAATCGATCTGCTGGGTGCAGTGCGGCGCCGCCGTCAGGGTCGCCGTGTCCGGGATGCCGTCATTGTCCGAGTCCACCGGCTGCGCCGGGCTGAGCACGACGCACGAGGGCACGCTGTTGGTGTTCCGGTCGATCCCGAACCGCATCGGCGCCCCGGCGGTGCCGTGGAGCAGTGCCTGCGGGAGACGGGCGAACCCGACGAGCGACGGGCCGATCCGGTCCGCCCTCGGCAGGACCGGGCTCACGCCGCCGAGGAAGGACGAGAGCGAGCTCTGAATGGCGGTCTGCATCCCCTGCGCGACGTACTGGGCGTCGGCCTGGGTCGGCGCCGCGTTCGGCGCGGTGGACGTGTTCGAGCTGCACGCGGTCGTAAGGCACAACAGGCCGGCTGCACCGATCACGTGGGCCGCGGTGGCGTGACGCATGTCGCTGACTCCTGGCGGGGGAAGGGACCGAACGGGGCGCTGCCGCCCCAGCGCGACATGACGACCTCAGCCATTGGGCGGAAACAGCCGCTCCGCCGGGCGGCCGCATCGCCGTCCGCGCGGTCGTGAGGCCCCGCTAACCCCGCTCTGGCTCACGCGTGGGCACGCGCAAGTCCCGACGAAAGGCGCCGAGCTCGTCAATACGCCGTTCCGGCCGGGCGTTCAGGTGAAATGAACTGGCGCGGACGATCGTCTGCACGTCGAGGGAGTCGGTGTCGCGACCCGTGGAGAACGGAGGCAGCGTGGCGGGGAGAACGGCCGGGCGGTACGCACGCGGGCGGGGGATGGCAGTCGTGGTGGGAGTGGCGGTCGCCGGCGCGCTCGGCGCCTGTTCCGGCGCGCCCCTGTCGACGGGGCCCAAAGCCGGCGCCGCCTGCGCCCCGTCCGGGACGGTGTCGCTGGCGGTCCTCCAGGGGACCACGCTCGACTGCACCAGCGGCACGACGGTGACGCTGGCGGGCAACGGCGCCACGTACCTCATCGTGCCGGAGTTTGCCGTCGGTGATGTCCCCTACACCGGCGTCCCCTACACGATCGGCCGCCGCGCATCGCCCGGCGCACCGACCGCCCTCGCCGCCGGACGTCCGCCGGCGTCTGCCCTGGTGTCGACCGCAACGCGGCCCGGTGTCAACGTCCGGCAGGCGGAGTTCGACCTGCGGCTCCGCGCCGCCGACCGGCAGCGCCTCGCCGCGCTCGGCGCCGCCCGCACGCGGGGCACGCTCGCGCTCCAGAACCCCGGCGTGCACACCCGCGCGACCTGCCCCTCGCAGTCCACCCGCACCTTCCAGGTCGTCGCCAACTCCAACGGCACGACGTTCAAGAGCAGCACGGCGACGCTCGCTTACTGCGGCACGAACGTCATCGTGTACATCGACAACGCCGCGCCACCGGGTGGCTTCACGCCACAGCAACTGACGCAGTTCGGGCAGTACGCCGACCAGGTGCTCTACCCGCTCGACCTGGGCGCCTTCGGCTCGCCAACGGACATCGATCACAACGGCGCCGTCATCATGCTCCTGACGCCGATCGTGAACGCGCTCACGCCCAAAGCGGACTGCGCCACCAGCGGGTTCGTGGCCGGCTTCTTCGACGGGTTGGACCTCGACGACACGGCGAGCGCCAACTCCAACAAGGGCGAGATCTTCTATCAGGTCGTGCCCGACACGGGCGGCACGGTCAGTTGCAAGCACTCGCTGAGTGAGGTGGAGGGGGCGACCGCGCCGACGTTCCTGCACGAGCTCCAGCACATGATCAGCAACGGCCAGCATGTGCTCGTGCACGGCGGGCAACCCGAGGAGGGGTGGCTCGACGAGGGGATGAGCATCGTCGCGACGGAGCTCGGCTCCCGGTACTACGAGGCGAAGTTCCCGCCCCCGACCGGACGGACGAATCCCGTCCAGATGTTCCCGGACTCGGCCGAGCCGTTCATCAACGAGCAACTGCTCGACTCGTACAGCTATCTCACGGCGCCCGACACGCAGTCGGTGACGCTGCACTCCGACGCGGACAACGGTCTCGATTGGCGGGGCGGCGACTGGCTGCTGCTGCGCTACATCGGGGACCAGTTCGACTCCACCGTCTACGCGAAGATGGAGCACAGCACGTCGATCGGCACGGCCAACATCGCGCAGGCGACCGGGCAGAGCTTCCCGACGCTCTTCGCCAACTTCGGCCTGGCGTTGTACACCGACAGCATTGTCGGGGCGGCGCGCAACGCGGTCCCACCGCAGGATCGCTTCGTCTCCCGCAATCTCCGGGAGATCTATCAGGCGCTCTACAACGGATGTACGCGGGGGGGCGGGTGCCCGGGGGTCGGGAGCCCGTTTCCGATCACGCTCCAGTCGCTCTCCGGCGGGAGTAGCGTGGCCGGATCACTGGTGCCGGGCGCCGAGATGTTCTACCAGTTGGCGACGCCCTCCGGTCAGTCGACGGTGACGGTGGTCTTCGCGCCCGCCTCGGGCGCCACATTCAGCGCCACGCTGCACACCCAGATCAGCATCTTCCGGCTCCAGTAGGAGCCGATATACTGCTGATCCACTGACGGAGCCCACCCGCCCACGCGGGTGGGATGCCGGCATCGGGACTGCCAGGACGTAGATCACCGCGACCGGACCCCGCGGGTCGGGAAGCGCCGGGACACCATGCGACTGTTCGTCGCGCTCAACTTCGACCCCGAGGTCCGCGCGCGGTGGCATGCGGCCACGGCTCCGCTCCGCGACGCCGCGCCGGACGTGCGCTGGACCGCGCCGGACCGCCTTCACCTCACGCTGGCGTTCCTCGGCGAGCAACCGGAGTCGGTCGTGCCGCCACTCGCCACCGCCCTCGACAGCGCCGGTCGGCTCGCCGGACCACTCACGCTCGCGATCGACGGGGTCGGCGCCTTCCCCGGGTGGCGGCGGCCGCGAGTCGTCTGGCTCGGCATCGCCGAGTCCGCCACGCTCGCGTCGCTCGCATCGGCCGTCGGCGATGTCTGCCGCACGCTCGCGCTCCCGACCGAAGCTCGCGCCTTTCACCCGCACATCACGCTGGGCCGCGTCGGGGACCGGCTCGCACCGGCGGCGGTGCACACGCTCACGCGGGCGGCCGCGGCGATCACCGTGGCCTCCCGGGCGGAGAGCCGGTCGGTCGACCTCATGGTGAGTCTCCCGGGTCCCGGCGGCGTCCGGTACCACCGCCTGCATGCCGCGCCGCTCCTTCATCGCATCGACGCGCCGGTCGGTCGAGAGGGCGCTCGTCCCCCAGCCGATGGCGAGCGCCCGTGAGTGAGCGGGCGCCGCCGCTCTGGTCGGGGGTCCACATCCTTCGCGCCCATCCGCGACACGGTGTCGGCGCGCTGGTCAATGCGCGCGGATGGCCGGGGTTAGCATTCTCCGACATGCGACCGGATCCCGCGTTCCCGGCCGGGGTGCCGCAGCCGATCGTCGGCTTTCATCGCGATGCTGATGGCGACTGGGTGGCCGAGCTCCGGTGTGGCCACACGCAGCACGTCCGTCACGAGCCGCCCTGGCAGGTCCGGGAGTGGGTGACGACACCCGAGGGCCGTGCACGCGCCCTGGGCACGCTGCTCCCCTGCCGCCGATGCCTCCGTGACACCGGCCCGCGGTGACCCCGGGCGCGGCGCCCGCACCAATGCTCCGGCGTTCCGCACGGCACGCGTCCCGCGGCCACCAACGGAACGGGTTTGTTGGATGGTGCAGGGGCAATTCGCGTCGCGAATTGCCCCTGCACCGGAAACAGCAACGGCGGGCGGGATGCCGATGCCGTCGTCGGCACGCGGCAACGGGGTCGTATCGTAGGGGCGGCATTCATGCCGCCCGCGACTCCCATCCCGCACGGATGCATGGCCCGGCATGTCACGCCGTTCGCCGTTGCCGGTCGGCATCCACGCCACCAGCGTGGGCGCGGAATGCCACACCCGGGGCGGCATCCCGGGTCGGCCGGCATCGGTGCGGATGCAATTCGCGGGCGGCACGACGTGCCGGTCACGCATCCGTGTGGGATGCGGGTCGCGGGCGGCATGAATGCCGCCCCGGCATTGGTGCGGGATGCGAATCGTGGGCGGCATGAATGCCGGGCCGGGCATCCGTGCGGGATGTGAGTCGCGGGCGGCATGAATGCCGCCCCTACGGGACGTCACGATGCGCCCCCCCCGTCGTTGGTGGTTGGGGCATCCACACGCCCGCCCGTGGCCACGGCGCCGTCACCCCGCGCCCGTTGTTGCCGTTCCCCGGTGCGCCGGGACACGCACGCCACCCCCCCCAACGCGGCCACGTGCCGGCGACGGCATCGTGCCCCCACCCCGTCGTTGCCGTGCCCGGTGTCAGGGGCAATCGCTGTGCGATTGCCCCTGACACCATCCAACAAACCCGTTCCGTTGGTGTCCGCGGGACGCGGCCGTCCCGGCATCGGTGCGGGATGCGAATCGCGGGCGGCATGAATGCCACCCGGGCATTGGTGCGGGATGCGAATCGCGGGCGGCATGAATGCCGCCCCTACGACCGGGCGCGCACGTTTGCCCCGCGCGCGGCGGCACCCGCGTCGCGCCCGCCGTGATTGTTCCCGGCGGGCACGCGCCGGGGTGCCAACGTCCCACGACCGCCGATGGTCGCACCCGTCGTTCGCGGTGCCGGGGGCACCCATGCGCCCACACGCCACGGTACCGTTATCGCACCTGTCGTTGTTGTTCCCGGTGTCAGGGGCAATCGCGTCGCGATTGCCCCTGACACCATCCAAAAAACCCGTTCCTTTGGGGGCCGCGGGACGCGGCCGTCCCGGCATCGGTGCGGGATGCGAATCGCGGGCGGCATGAATGCCGCCCCTACAGGATCCGTGCGCCGAACGCGCTCACGATCAGGTCGACGGCGAGCGTCGCCGTCCGGTTCCGCTCGTCGAGCACCGGGTTGATCTCGACCATGTCCATCGAGATCAGTCGCCCGGAGTCTGCGACCATCTCCAGCGCGAGGTGGGCTTCGCGGAACGTCGCTCCGCCACGAACCGGCGTGCCCACACCCGGCGCCTCGATCGGATCGATCCAGTCCGGATCGCAGGACACATGGATGCCGCCCTCGCCCTTGCGCGCCGATCCGCGCCCGGTGCCATGGCTCGCGATCTCGATCGCGTCCGCCATCACCCGCTGGAGCCCGCGCTCGTCGATCTCACGCATCGTGAACGCGGCGATCCCGAGGTCGCGGATGTACTGTCGCTCGGGGCGATCGAGCTCGCGTAGTCCGACCATGACGAGCCGCTCGGGGTCGACCGCCGGCGTCGGCACGGCGATCTCCGAGAGCCGCGGATCCCCCATCCCGAGCAGGTGCGCGACCGGCATGCCGTGCACGTTGCCGCTGGCGCTCGACTCCGGCGTGTTGATGTCGCCGTGCGCGTCGAGCCAGATGACCCCGACCCGCTCCCCACGCTCGGCGAGCGCGCTGGCGACGCCGGCCACGGAGCCCATGGCCAGGGAGTGATCACCGCCGAGCACCAGGGGCGTGGCGCCGGTCCGCACGGCGTCGGCCGTGACTCGCGCGAGCTCGCGGCAGACAGCGGCGATCGCCGGGATCGTCTCCGGCCCACAGTTCGCCAGTTGCTCGCGCTGCGAGACGATCAGATTGCCCTCGTCCTCGACCGAGTGGCCGAGCGCGCGCAGACGCTCGACGAGCCGCGCGATGCGGAGCGACGAGGGCCCCATGTCGACCCCGCGCCGGCTGGCGCCGAGATCGAGCGGGACTCCGATGATGCGGATCGTGCGCGGGGTCACGGATCGGCCCGGGCTCCCGGCGCTCGCCGCGCCGGCGGTGGCGGGGAACGATCCGGGTGGGTCGGCGGCCACCGACGGGGACGCACGGGGCTCACGCACAGGGCATCCATCCGGAGAGAGGCTGCATGCTAGAATGTACCCTGGCGGGCTTGGCTCCGGGCGCGGACGGCTTCCACACAGGGACACCCCGATGATCGATCTGTCGCAGAAGGTGATGCTGGTGACTGGCGCGTCCCGAGGGATCGGGGCCTCGATCGCGCGTGTGGCCGGACGGGCCGGGGCGCAGGTGGTGCTCCACTACGGGCGCAGCCGCGCGGGCGCGGGGGCCGTTGCGGCCGCGGTCGGCGCGGATCGTTCCCACCTCGTCCACGCGGACCTGGGTCGCCCGGGTGAGGCGGCAACGCTGTGGCGCGAGGCCCTCGCGTGGCGGGGTCGGATCGACGTCCTCGTGAACAACGCCGCCGTGGCGCTCGAGGTCGGCCTCGACGACCGCGAGGCGTGGACCGCCGCGTGGGACGAGACCTGGCGCGTGAACGTCGTCGCCGTGGCCGACCTCTGTCGGGAGGCCATCCTCGATTTCCGCGCTCGAGGCGGCGGCACGATCATCAACATCGCGAGCCGGGCAGCGTTCCGCGGTGACAACCCCGAGTACTTCCACTATGCCGCGTCCAAAGGCGCCGTCGTCGCGCTCACCAAGAGCATCGCGCGCGGCTACGCGCGCGAGGGCGTGCTCGCGTACGCAGTGGCGCCCGGCTGGGTGCGGACAGAGATGGCCAAGCAGGCGGAGCGCACCCATGGGCTCGCCGCGTTGACGCGCGACATCCCGATGGGCGACATGGCGCCCGCGGACGAGGTCGCGAACATCGTCGCCTTCCTCGCCTCCGGGCTCGCCCGCCACGCCACCGGTGCGACGATCGACATCAACGGCGCGTCGTACGTGCGGTGAGCGCCGGCCGCCCGCCCGGTATCGGCCCGCTCACTGACGCACCGCGGGCAGGACCGGCACCGTGATCGTCGAGGCGCGCGTGGGGGAGTGGTACACACGCTCGGTGGCGGCGTGGAAGGCCTGCTCGGTCGCGGTATTGATGTCGGTGAAGGTCTGCGGATTCCGATCGACGAGTGGGAACCAGCTGCTCTGCACCTGAACCATCAGCCGGTGGCCCGGCTTCAGGGTGTGAAAGACATCCTGGATCGTGAACGCGACCGTCGTCGGCTGATTGGGCACCAGCGGCGTCGGGTTGGTGAAGCTCGTCCGGAACTTCGCCCGCATCACGTCGCCGCGGATCAGCTGCTGGTACCCTGAGAGGTGGACGCCCGGCGGGAGCCCGGGCGGATCGGCCGCCGAGTCGGGATAGACATCGATCACCTTCACGATCCAGTCGGAGTCGGTCCCCGAGCTCGCGACGTGGAGCGTGACGCGGATCGGGCCAGCGAGCGTCATCGGCTCGGTGAGCGGTGGCGTCTCGTAGACGAGGACGTCGGGCCGGGCGGCCGCGAAGCGTTGATCCTCGATCGTGTACTCGCGGTAGTACCCGAAGGGCGTGGCGGTCGTGTACGGTACCGGCCGCCGCGGATCGCTGACGTAGTGATCGGGCGGCTCGCCGGCGCCGGGCGGCGTCGTGGAGAGCGCTCCGCCAGCGTGGAGATAGAACGTGGTCGGGACCGCGTCCTTGGGCGGCCAGGCGTCGAAGCGGCGCCACTCGTTCGTGCCCGTCTCGAAGACGATCGCCCTCGGGAGCGCCGACCCGCACCGATCCTCCAGGTAGCACTCGAAGAAGGGAAGCTCGATCGAGTCGCGGTAGAAGACGCCCGTCTGCTGACCGAATGGGATCGCGCCGAAGCGGTCGCCGGGATCTCGCGCCCAGCACCCGTGGCACCAGGGGCCCATGACGAGCGTCTCGTGCGACTCCGGTGCCTGGCGTTCGATCGCTCGGAACGATGTCAGCGGCCCGTACGGATCCTCGGCGTCGTACCAGCCGCCGACGACGAGCACACCGGGCGGCGCGCGGTGCAGGTGGGGCGCCAGGCTCCGCGCCTGCCAGAACGCGTCGTAGCGGTCGTGGCGCATGATCGAGTCCCAGAACACCTCGGTGTGGTGGAGATATCGGGTGTCCGCGTTGGCCACCGGCCCCATCGCGAGGAAGAAGCCGTAGCCGTCCTGTGTCCCGAAGTCGGTCGGCGGGCCGTAGCTGGTGGTCGGTCCCGATCGGGGCCGATCGAACCCGGCGAGGAAGCGATAGGTCTGGGCGAGCAGCAGCGCGCCGTTGTGGTGTCGGTCGTCGCCCATGTACCAGTCGATCATCGGTGCCTGCGGCGAGGCGGCCTTGAGCGCCGGGTGGGCGTCGATCATGCTCGCCGCGGTGAGGAAGCCCGGGGCGGAGATCCCCCAGATCCCGACGCGCCCGTTGTTGTGGGGCACGTGCTTCAGGAGCCACTCGATCGTGTCGTAGGTGTCGGTCGACTCATCCGTGTCGTGCGGGCCGCTCGGACGGTCGATGTGCGGGGTCATGTAGACGTACGTGCCGCCCGACATGTAGCGGCCGCGGCAATCCTGATAGACGAAGATGTATCCCTCGCGCATGAACGCCGGCGACGGGCCGAGGCTCGTCTTGTACGCGGTGTCGCCGTACGGGCCGACGCCGTAGGGCGTGCGGTCCATGAGGAACGGGTAGGCGCGCGAGGTGTCACGCGGTGAGTACACGACGGTGAACAGCTCGACCCCGTCGCGCATCGGGATGCGGTACTCGTGCTTGTCGTACGCCGCGCGCACGGCCGCGGCGCCCGGCGGGACGACGGTCCCAGCGGGCGGGGTCCGCCCTGCCGGGTCCTGGCCGGAGACCTGCCGTCCGGCGGCCATGCCCGCCAGCACCAGCGCGACGATCCTGGCCGCGCCGCTCCGCCGGCGCCAGCGTATCACACCATCCCGCATCGCCGTCCCCTCCCCCCGGTCACGTGCGGTCACATCGGATCATGTGGGGCGCAAACCTATGCCGGGGGGGCCGCGATGTCGATCGGGCCGCGTGCGGGCGGCCGCGCGACGGCGAACGCATGTCCGCGCGGCTCGCCACTGTCAGCTTATAGCGGGCCCGGGGACTTGCGGCAAGCCCGGCATCCCGGGGTAGAGTCGTCGGCTTCGGCCGGAGGGGCTGGCCGGGGCTCGTGATGCGACCGAACGGAGGGTGGCGATGGCCGAGCATGCGGTGGTGATTGCCGGGGGCGGCCCGACGGGACTGATGTTGGCGGGCGAGTTGGCGCTGGCGGGCGTCGATGTCGCGATCGTCGAGCGGCGGGCGACCCAGGCGGTCGATGGCTCGCGCGCCGGCGGTCTGCACGCGCGCACGATCGAGATCCTCGATCAGCGCGGGATCGCCGAGCGCTTCCTCGCGCAGGGTACCGTGGCCCAGGTCGCGGCGTTCGCGTGGATTCGGCTGGACATCAGCGACTTTCCCACCCGGCACAACTACGGGCTTGCGCTCTGGCAGAGCCACATCGAGCGGATCCTCGCCGAGTGGGTCGGTGAGCTCGGGGTGCCGATCCGTCGCCAGCGTGAGGTGATAGGGTTCGCGCAGGACGAGGCGGGCGTCGATGTCGCGCTGTCGGGCGGGGAGATCCTGCGGGCGGACTACCTCGTCGGATGCGACGGCGGGCGCAGCGTCGTCCGGAAGGCCGCCGGCATCGAGTTCCCCGGTTGGGATCCGACGACCAGCCACCTGATCGCCGAGGTCGAGATGACCGGGGAGCCCGAATGGGGCCTGCGGCGGGACGCCTTCGGCATCCACTCGCTCAGCCGCGCAGAGAGCGGCGGGCCGGTCCGCGTCCTGGTGACCGAGCGGCGGCTCGGCCGGACGGGCGAGCCCACCCTGCGCGAGCTCAGCGGGGAGCTCATCGCCACCTACGGAACCGATTTCGGGGTTCACGGTTCCGCGTGGATCTCGAGATTCACGGATATGGCTCGCCAGGCTGCGTCCTACCGGAGCGGGCGAGTGCTGCTGGCCGGCGACGCCGCGCACGTGCACTACCCGTCGGGCGGACAGGGCCTCAACATCGGCGTCCAGGACGCCGTGAACCTGGGCTGGAAACTGGCCCAGGTGGTGAAGGGGACATCCCCAGACGCGCTCCTGGACACGTACCACGCCGAGCGGCACCCGGTCGCCGCCCGCGTGCTGCGCAATACCATGGCGCAGGTCGCGCTGCTCCGGACCGACGACCGCACCGACGCGCTGCGCGAGATCGTCTCCGAGCTCCTCGGGATGGGTGAGCCTCGCCGGCGACTGGCCGCCGAGATGTCCGGGCTGGGCATCCGGTACGACCTCGGCGAGGGGCATCCCCTGCTCGGGCGTCGAGTGCCCGACCTCGATCTGGTCACCGCCACCGGTCCACGGCGGCTCTTCACCCTGCTCCACGAAGCTCGCCCGGTGCTCCTCAATCTGGGTCTGCCCGGCCGCTTCGAGATCGCGCCCTGGTCGTCGCCGCGGGACGCGGGACCGCGCGACATGCCGGGCCAGACATCAGTGCGGGATGCGAATCGCGGGCGGCATGAACGCCGCCCCGACGTGGGGCGGCCTGGCGGCCGCCCCTGGGATCGCGTTCGCCTGCTCGACGCCACCTACGCGGGGGCGTGGGAGCTTCCGGTGATCGGTGCGGTCTCCCCACCCTCGGCGATCCTGATCCGGCCCGACGGCCACGTCGCCTGGGTGGGAGACTTCGCGCAGACGGGGCTCGTCGACGCGCTCACGACCTGGTTCGGGCCACCCGCGTCGATGTGATGATGTGCATCTCGGGCCGGCGCGGTCGTCTCACCCATCGAGCGACTGTCCCGCCACGGGAGGTCCTCGTGTCGATGCGCGCGACCGAAGCGCGGGAGTCGGGGGTACAATAGGAAAACACGGAGCGTCTCTCCCAATGGACCGCCACGGCGCGCCGGCGACCCTGGCGCGAGGTCTCGCCGCGTGGGTCATGCTCGGAGCCCTGGCCTGCGCCCACCCCGCCGGACACGGCGTCGGGCCGACGCCCGCGTCGTCGGACGAGATGTCGGCGCGCGGCGTGTGCGTTCTCGTCGAGCCGCCGCCGCTCACCGGCCCGCTCGATTCGGTGCGGATCGTCATCGCCGAATCCGACTGGCCACGCCTGTCGGCCGGTGTCGCCGGAGCCATTGATGCGACCCACGCGGCGGCGGGCGCTTATCGGGCGGTGACGCGCGCAGGCTGCACGGCGGGAGCCGGGCGGTACGCCGCGATCGCGCGGTTGGGCGGGTCGCTCGTGCTCAGTCGCTCGTCAGATCCGGATGTCCGGGCCGGCGCCAGGGGCGCCGAGCCACCGGAGCCGGGGACTCATCCTGTCGTCCGCACCGACCGGGTCGCATCCGATGCGGGCCGCGACGCACTGGACGAGGGGGCGGATCTCGTCATCACGGCGGACCCGCGGACGATCGCCTATGCGGCGACCCTGGGAGCGTACGCCGTCGTGCCGCTGCCGGTGACCCGCATGTACGCGCTGCTCGTTCCTCCCTCCGGCGCCGTCGACAGCGCGCGGCGCGCGCCGGACTCGGCGGGGCATGCGCTCCGCGTCGCTCTCGCGTCCGACGCCGTGCACGCCGACGCGGTCGCGGCCGACTCCGTGCGGTGGTCCGCACTCCTGGCCGCGTGTGGGGCGTCGCTCGACAGCACGACGGCTCGGCGGGGACCGGACGGCTCGGCGCAACCGGGCGGCACCGGCCGGCCCGCCCCGCGCATCGTCTATCCACGTGACGACAGCGTCGCCCGCGGCCTGAGCGAGCGCCTGGTGGCGCTCACGGTCGGCGACAGTCAGGCGCTGGCGCGTCTCGCACCCGGGCTCGCCGGCGAGCAGGTGATCCGGGCGGCGCCGCTCGATGACTCGGCGTTCGTGTTCTCGCTCATCACGCGTCGGGATGCGGCGTACGTGTGGGGGCTGCCGCTGCCGCCCCGGGCCCCGGCGACGCGCGGCGCCGCCAGCGGAGTGGTGGACGCCACGCGGCAGGGTCCGGCATGTCAGGCCCTCGCCGCGGCCGCCCGCGCCGTGCCATGGCTCGCGGGCGCCGGCGCGGCGCTCGACGCGCGGCTCGTCCCCCTGGTCGCGACCCGCTCGCACGCCATCGTGCGACGCACAGTGCTGGGACTCGCAATCGACACGCTCGCGATCCCGGTGGGCGCTGTCGGTGCTCGGGCGACCGCCGGACCACCGGCCGGCGACCCGCCGGCGCCCTGATGCGCTTCCGCACGCGGCTCGTCCTCGCGTTCGCCGCGACCGCGCTGCTCCCGCTGCTCGCGATCGGGATCGGTGTGCGCCGGGAGCTCACACGGCGACTCACCGCGCAGTACGACGCGCGAGCCGCAGCGCTCGCCGGGGTAACCCGCGAGACGCTCGCGCGCGATGCGGCGTCGGTCCGGGACCGCCTCGCCTCGCTCCACACGGCGCTCGGTAGTGACAACCGGTTCCGGCTCGTTGCGGTCCAGGGCGTCGTCAGCGAGCGGCCGTACTTGCTCGACTGGGCCGGGCAGGCGATGCGACTCACCGGGCTCTCGATGCTTCAGGTGCAGGACGAGAGCGGTCGGATCCTGAGCTCCGGACACTTCCGCAACGAGTACGACCGGCTGGAGCCCGACCTGCCTGCCCTGCTGAGGGCTGCACCCGGCGGGGCGGCGCTGGTCGAGGCGCGGACGCCCGGCGGCCCCCGCGAGATGCTGGCCGGCGTCGACTTCCTCTATCTCGGGCGGCGTCGGTTCAGCATCGTCGGCGGGATCGAGGTCGGTCCGTCCTTTCTGCGGGCCCTCACTCCCGACTCGGACTTCACGATCGCGCTCCGGCTCCCGCCGCCGCCCGTCGCCGGCGCCGGCGCGACGTCGATGATCCCCGACACTCCGGAGGTCGGCGCGACAGTCGCTCCCGCGGCGTCCGCCGCCCCACCGCCGGACAGCCCGGCCCCCGCCACGGGCAGCCGCGCGGCGCCATCCGCACCCGTTGCTCGACCGCCCGGCGTCGATCGGCACGTCGTGGCGACGCTCGCGGTTCCGGCGATCGTCGCTCGTGCCGGCGGCGTCCGTGCCCTCGACTCGGCGCAATTGCTGATCGTCCAGTCGGACGCCGCGTTCGACGCCCTCCGGTCCAGTGTCGACCGCTGGTTCCTCGCGACGACCGTGCTCGCGGCGCTCCTGGCGGCCGCCGCCGCGGCCGCGCTCGCGGCGCGGCTCGGCCGGCCGCTCGCCCGGCTCGCCGAGCAGACGGCGCGAGTCGACCTCGACCATCTCGACGTGGCGTTCGAGGCGGGCCGGCCGGACGAGATCGGCGACCTCGCGCGGCTGTTGCGGACGATGACCCGCCGGCTGCGGACGAGCGCGGCGCGGCTGCGGGAGGCCGAGCGTCGGGCCACCGTCGGGGACCTCGCCCGACAGGTCCACCACGATGTGAAGAACGGACTCGTGCCCCTGCGACACGTGCTTCGCCACCTCGGGGAGGTCGAGCGGACGCACCCCGAGCAGCTCGCGGCGATCTTCGCCGAGCGACGGCCGACCCTCGACGCGAGCGTCGAGTACCTCGATGCGCTGGCGCGCAACTTTGCCCGGCTCACGCCGCGGCTCGCGGTCGTCCCCTGCGACCTGGCCGCGATCATCCGCGACACCGTCACCGTCTCCGGCACGCAGGCGCCGCCGCCGGTCGCGGGTGGCGCCCCGGCCGCCGCGGTCGTCGACGTTCGGGTCGCGGCCGATCTTCCTCGGGCGCTCGCCGATCCGTTCGCGGTCCGTCGGATCCTCGAGAATCTGATCGGCAACGCACTGGACGCACTGCCGCCCTCCGGCGGCCGGGTGACCATCGTGGCCGAGCGCGTGCCCGAGGGCGGCGTGCGGGTCGCCGTTCGCGACACGGGGTGCGGGATGAGCAAGGCACAGCTCGCGCGCGCGTTCGACGACTTCTACACGACGAAGCCGCAGGGGACCGGCCTCGGGCTCTCCATCGTGCGGCGGTTGGCGACCGACATGGGGGCGTCCGTTCGGGTCGAGACGCGGCCCGAGCAGGGCACCGAGGTGAGTCTCACCTTCAGATCGGAGTCGGCGGAGCGCGATGGCGACCATTCTCGTCTGTGACGACAACGCGGCGCTGGCGGAGCAGTACGCGTACGACCTGCGGCGGATCGGCGGTCACGAGGTGCTGGTCGCCCGGTCGGGTGAGCAGGCGCTCGACGCGCTCGCGCGCGAGTCGGTCGAATGTCTGATCCTCGACCTCGAGATGCCCGGCGGGCTGGATGGCTTCGGCGTCATGCGCGCCATGCGCGACCGCGGGATCGAGGTGCCGGTGATCGTGTACACGGGGACGGGCAGCTACGAGCGGTGCGTGCTCGCGATACGGGCCGGCGCGTACACCTTCGTCGACAAGGGTGAGCCGGTCGAGCGGATCGCGCGCGAGATCGACAACGCCATCGAACGGCGGCACATCCTCGCCGAGGTCGCCCGGCTCCGCCGCTATGCCGATGATGAGAGCGCCCTCCTGGGCGGCAGTCCGGCGATGCGGGCGCTCAAGCAGGCGATCGCCCGAGTGGCCCCGATCCCGAGCCCGGTGCTGATCGTCGGCGAGAGTGGGACCGGCAAGGAATTGGTCGCCCGCGACGTCCACCGGCTGAGCGACCGTGCGCGCGAACCCTTCGTCGCCGTCAACAGCGCGGCGCTCCCGGAGCAGCTCGTGGAGAGCGAGCTGTTCGGGCACGAGCGGGGCGCCTTCACGGGCGCTCACGTCATGCGAAGGGGTGCGTTCGAGAGCGCCGGGCGGGGGACCCTCTTCCTCGACGAGGTCGGCGAGCTCCCGCTCCCGGCCCAGGCGACGCTGCTCCGCGTGCTCGAGGACCGGACCGTCGTCCGGCTCGGCAGCAACCGCCCGGTGAGCGTACCGGCGCGGGTGATCACGGCGACCAACCGGGATCTTCGCGTGGAGGTCGACGCCGGACGCTTCCGTCGGGATCTCTACTTCCGGCTCAATGTCCACGTGCTCGCGGTGCCGCCATTGCGGGAGCGTCTCTCCGACCTGCCCGAGCTGGTCACGCACCTCGTCGACGCGACCTGCGAGCGGTTCCACGTGCGGCGCAAGCGGCTGGCGCCCGAGGTGGTGCCGCTGCTGTCGGCGTACGATTGGCGCGAGAACAACGTGCGTGAGCTGCGAAATGTCGTGGAGCGCATGGTGATCGCCGCCGATGGCGACACGATCGGCGCCGAGCATGTGAGCGCCGATGTGCGGGACGCCGCGGCGGGGCGGGCGCCGGCGGGCGCGGCCCGCACGTTCGTCGAGCGGAAGGCCGAAGCCGAGCGGCGCATCGTCGTCGAGGCGCTCGAGCGCAACGGGGGCCACATCACCCGGACGGCCGCCGACCTCGGGCTGGCGGACCACGCGAGCCTGCTCAAGATCATGCGGAGGCTCGGCGTCGAGTCGCCATAGCGTGTGAGCGTGTCCGGCGGGACACATCGCGCGAGTCCGGTGCGTGTCCACCCGAACACGAGCGGCCACGCGGCCGATCGGCTGCGCGCGCCGTCACCGGACGCAAGTCTCGGCGTCCCGCACGGTTACGTCGCGCGGCCGGCGCATCGCGCGGCGCGGTCGGGCGATTGCCTTCCCGTGGGCCACCTGGCACCGGTGCCCCGCGCGACCTCCACTCCGGAGATCGGCGGCGGCGCCCCACCTGAGGAGGCCCTATGCCCCGCCCGACGCTCCACTCCACCAGCCCCGCCGCGCGCACCCGGCAGGCCCGCTCCACCACTGTCGCGCTGCCGACCGCACCGACGGTCGTTCCTCCGCCGCTCGCCCGCGGAGTTGCGGCCGGTGCACTCGCGATCGGCGCACTCGCGATCGGCGCACTCGCGGCGTGCGGCGGATCGCATCAGACGTCCGGTGACGCCGCCAAAGTGGTGGCCGGCGCGCTCGTCACCCCGTCGCGCGGGGATTCGAGCGGCCGGCCGACGGCGGCCGCCGCGGCCGGTGCCGGCGGCATCGTGGTCCCGCCCGATGTGTCGTACGCGACCGCCGAATCGGCGTATCACGCGCGCCAGTATCCGACGGCCGCCGCGATGTTCGAGGCGTACGCGGCCCGGCGTCCCGAGAATCCGTGGGGCCATTACATGCGGGGGCTCGCGGCCTGGAAGAGCGGGCAGCTCGACGTGGCGCGGCGTGCGTTCGAGGACGCCCTCACCCGCGATCCGAAGCACGCACGGAGTCTGGTGAATCTGAGTCGCGTGCTGCTCGAGCAGGGACAGTCCTCCGCCGCTCTCGTGCGCGCCAATGAGGCGATCGCGGTCGACTCCGGGCTCGGCGAGGCGTGGCGCACGCTCGGCCGCGTCCAGGCGCGCCGTGGCGACGTCCGGGCGGCGACCGACGCGTACCGTCACGCGATCGTGCTCGCGCCGACCGACGTGTGGGCGATGAACGACATGGGTCTACTGCTGATCGATGTGGGACGGTACGCCGACGCGATCGGTCCACTGGCGCGGGCGGTGCAGCTCGACAGCACGGTGCCGACGTTCGCCAACAATCTGGGGATCGCGCTCGAGCGCAGTGGGCACCTGACCGCGGCTGCGACGGCGTACCGGTTGGCCCTGGCGGCCGATAGCGGCTACGCCAGAGCGCGCGTGAGCCTCGAGCGCGTCGGCGATCGTTCCGATGCGGCCGGTGTGTCGCCGATCGACCTGTCGGCGGCGGCCGCCGCGTTCGCCGTCGACCTGGCCGGCACGACGAGGACCGCCGGTCCGGCGTAGGGGCGGCCGCCAGGCCGCCCCGCGTAGGGGCGGCATTCATGCCGCCCGCCGTTCGCCGTTCGGCCCGTCATGCCGCCCGCCGTTCGCCGTTCGGCCCGTCATGCCGCCCGCCGTTCGCCGTTCGGCCCGTCATGCCG
>JAJPIS010000094.1 GCA_021324635.1 Gemmatimonadota bacterium | reverse complement strand
GTGCGGGATGCGCGTCGCGGGCGGCATGAATGCCGCCCCGGCATCGGTGCGGAATGCGCGTCGCGGGCGGCATGAATGCCGCCCCTACGCGGGGCATCCCGGCGCCGCCGTCGTGGTTGTTCCCGGTGCCAGGGGCAATCGCTGCGCGATTGCCCCTGGCACCATCCAAAAAATCCCGTTCCGTTGGGGGCCGCGGGACGCGGGCGGCGTGAACGGCCGCCCGGACCAATCAATATTTGAGGCCGCCGGCGGCGGCGAACTCCCGCATCATCCGCTGCTGCTCCTCGGTGAGGTGCTCCGGGACCTTGATCGTGACCTCGACGATCATGTCGCCGCGCCGACCTTCCTTCGCGATCCCCTGGCCGGGGATCCGGAAACGCTTGCCGGCGGCCGTGCCTTCGGGGATCCGGAGCGCCACCTTCTTGCCGTCGATCGTCCGCACGTTGATGCGAGATCCCAGGGTCGCCTGCGGGATGTTGAGCGGGACGGTCGCGTGGATGTCGAGCCCTTCGCGCCGGAAGAATCGGTCGGGCAGCACGTTGAAATTGATCACCACATCGCCCGCCTGACCGCCGTCGGCGCCCCTCCCGCCCTGGCCCCGCAACCGAACTTTGCTCCCGCTGTCCGCGCCCGGGGGGACCGTGATGAGCACCTTCTTGCGGCTGCGGACTTCCCCGATGCCGTTGCACGTGGGGCACCGCTGCGACGGGACGCGGCCGCGGCCCAGGCAGACGGGACAGGTCCGGGTGACGGCGAACCCGCCCTGGCCGAGCGACACGACGCCGCGTCCGTTGCACTCGGGGCAGGTCTTGAAGGTGGCGCCGGGCGCGGCGCCGTTGCCGTGACAGGTCGGGCACTCCTCGGTCACCTCGAGCTCCACGGCCACCTTGCCGCCGAGCGCCGCGGTCCGGAACGGAACGTCGACCGTCGTCTCGACCGACTGACCGCGCTCGGGCCCGGCCCGGCCGCCGGCCCGTGCTCCATTGCCGAACATGGAGCTGAACAGGTCGCCGAGGCCGCCGAGGCCGCCGATGTCGAAGTCCTCGAAGCGGAACGATCCGCCGCCCGAGCCGGGCCCCGCCGCGCCGGCGGGGCCGCGCCGAGCGCCGGCGGCCGAGGCGCCGCGGGCACGGGCGCCAAAGGGCGACCCTCCACCGAATGCACCGAGCCGCCGCATGTCGTCGTACTGCCGGCGCTTTTCTGGATCGCTCAGGACGTTGTACGCCTCAGAGACCTCCTTGAATCGTTCGGCGGCCTTTGGATCGTTGGCGTTCGCGTCGGGGTGATAGCGCTTGGCGAGCTTGCGGTACTGCTTCTTGATCTCGTCCTGCGTCGCCGATGCGGACACGCCGAGGACCGCGTAGAAGTCCTTCGTCTGCGCCATGTCGAGAATCTAAAGCGGCCGCGACGTGCTTGCGGTGCTAGCCGTTCCACTGCTTCACCACGACGCGCGCCGGGCGAAGCAACTGTCCACCGAACAGGTAGCCGGGCTGAAAGACCCGGGCGACGAGGTGATCATCCTCGGGGCTGAGCGCACGCTCCGTGGAGACCGCCTCGTGCAGGTTGGGGTCGAACGCCTGATCGATCGGGTTGATGACCTGGACCCCGGCACCGACGAGCGCCTTGAGGAGCTTGCGCTCGACCATGTCGACGCCCTGCACCACGGTGGCCGCATCGGCCGTCGCCGGATCGAGATGCGCGAACCGGGCAAGATCGTCGAGGGCATCGATGAACCGCTTCACGAGGTCCGCCTGCGCCCGGGCGCCGGCCTCCTGGCGCTCGCGCTGCGAGCGCTTCCGGTAATTGTCGTACTCGGCCGCCAGTCGGAGATAGCGCTCGCGCTGCTCCTCGAGCTCAGTCGTTGTCGATGTCGTCATCGTGGGCTGGGCGACCGGGTCGGAGGTGGCGCCGCCGGATCCCGGCTCGGCGCCAGACCGCGCGCCGCCGTCGCCGTCGGCCGCCGCGTCGCTCCCCCGCGCGAATTGGTCCTCCGATCCGGGAGCCCCGACACGAGGATCGCCGGCGGGCGGTCCCGAAGGGGCCGCGGCGGACGGGCCGGGCACAGGCGGGGGTGGGGGTGGGGGTGGGGGTGGGGGTGGGGCTTGGGATGACATGGGCTCGCGTTCGGTTCCGGAACGCCGCCCTCGATGGTCCCGATGCTCTCGGTGCTCTCGATGCATGGCCTATACGGTGGAATTTTCAGGGCGCTGGGCATCGCGTGCAACGGCCGTGCCCTGTCCGGCTGCCTGGACGGCAGAGGAATAGCACCGCGATCACCATTCCGGCAGTGCACGCCTGATCATGTCGAGGGCGTGCTGCGTCGCGCGGTAGCGGACCTCCTGGCGGTCGCCGACGAAGGTCGCGCGGCGGGTGACGATCTGTCCCGCAGGACCGGCCACCGCAGTCCAGACCGTGCCGACCGGCTTGCCGGGCGTCTCGCCATCGGGCCCGGCAATGCCGGTGATCCCCACGCCGATCTCGGCGCCCGTCCGCGCGCGGGATCCGCGGGCCATGGCGGCGGCGACCGGCTCGCTGACGGCCCCGGCGGCCTCCAACTCATCCCGGGGCACCTCGAGCAACGCCTCCTTGATCGCGTTGTCGTATGCGATGACGCCGCCGAGGAAGACGGCACTCGACCCGGGGATCGCCGTGATACGGGCGCCCAGCATGCCGCCGGTGCAGCTCTCGCCGACGGCGATCCGGACGCGCCTGCGCCGGCATGCGTCGAGCACGACAGCGGCCAGGTCCGCCCCGTCCTCACCGTAGGCGTAGCGTCCGACGCGGGCCCGGAGCTGCTCCACGCCCCCCTCCAGCGCCTCATCGGCCCGCTCCGGCGGGAGGGCCCGCGCGGTCAGCCGCAGGTCGACCCCGTCGGCGCCCGGCAGGAAGGCGAGCGGCAAGTCGCCGACCCCTGCCGCGAGCTGGCCCAGCCGCTCGACGAGCGCCGACTCCGCGATCCCCGTGGTCCGCAGCGTCCGCGACCGGACGACCGTCGCCGCGGCGCCGGACAGGACGCGCAGCCGGGGGAGCAGAACGTCCCGCGCCATTGCCCGCATCTCTCGGGGGACGCCGGGCAGCATGGCGACCCACCGCCCGCGTTCGTCCTCCAGCCAGAGACCTGGTGCCGTGCCCTCCGCGTTGGGCAGCACGACGGCGCCATCCGGCACCAGGGCCTGGTGGCGGTTCGCCGCGGGCGGGTGTCCGGGGAGACCGCGGGCGCGCCACCGCTCTTCGATCCGCTCGTACACGTTCGCGTCGAAGCGCAGCTCGCGCGCGAACAGCGCCGCGATCGCCGGCCGTGTCAGATCGTCGCTGGTGGGGCCGAGGCCGCCCGTGGTGACGACCGCCCCCGCCCGCTCCAGGGCCTCACCGACGGCGGCGGCGATCGCCGGTCCGACGTCGCCGACGGTGGTGCGGCGAGTGATCTCGACGCCGACCGCCGCCAGTTCGCGCGCGAGGTGGGCAGCATTGGTGTCGAGGGTGAATCCCAGGAGGAGTTCATCCCCGATGGTGATCAGCTCGATGCGCAAACAGGCCGCCGTATCGGCGCAGGTAGAGCGCCAGCGAATAGAGTGTCAGCGACACGGCGCCCGCCATGGCGCCGACGCCGACCGTGCCGATGAACTCCGCGGCGCCGCGCCACTCCGGGGTGCCCGCCCATCGGTATTCTTCGGCCGCGCGGACGGCCGCGAACCAGAAGAAGGCGGTCCCGATCCACGTCCACTGGAATCCCGTCTTGATCTTGGCCGACGCGCTCGCCCCGATGACGACGCCGCGTGAGGCGGCTGCCTGACGGAAGACCGTCATGAAGACCTCGCGCCCCAGCACCACCAGCAGCACCCAGAGGGGGAGCCAGACCTGACCGACCGGCGTGAGGAACGGCGCCGGCTCGCGCCACGCCGGCGGGAGCGCCGTCAGCATCGCGCCCGGCGTGATCCCTTCCGCCCCCGTCCCCGTGGTCTGGAGCAGGTAGATCGGGAGGAGGGTGGCGACGAGCAGCACCTTGTCGGCGAGCGGATCGAGCAGGCGGCCGAGGTTCGTGACGAGGTTGCGCTCGCGCGCCAGCTTGCCGTCGACGTAATCGGTGACCGCGACGCCGACGAAGAGAACGAAGGCGAGCAGCCGCAAGGGCCAGGGTGGCGCGAGTGCGAGGATCGGCAGCCCGGGTGCCGCCGCGATGCGACCGACCGTGATGGCGTTCGGCAGGTTCACGGCATCTCCGTCCGCATGCCGTGGAATCTAGCCGATCAAGCCAGCGACTTCAGCACCAGTTTGCTCACCGACTTGAGTGTGTCGAAGACCCCATCTCCGGCGACCGCCACGGCCTCGAAGTACGGCGCCCGCTCGACCCACTCGCCCGTGGGCAGTTGCTCGACCAGACTCTCGCCCGGGTGCACCGGGTCGGGCAGCACGCGCTGGCGGGCCGGATCCTCGACCTCCCACCCCGGGTTGAGGGCCACCTGGAGGTCGGGCAGTGAGGCGGCGTTCGGCAGATCGCGCTTGTTGTATTGCACGACGAACGGCATCCGCCGCAGATCGTAGCCGTACTCCGCCATGTTGTCGTAGAGGTTCTGCATCGCTTCCTGATTGGCCTCCATGCGCTCGATCTGCGAGTCGGCCACGAAGACGACGCCGTCCACTCCCTTGAGGATGAGTTTCCGGCTGGCGTTGTAGTAGACCTGTCCCGGAACCGTGTAGAGATGGAAGCGCGTCTTGAACCCGCGGATCGTCCCGAGGTCGACCGGAAGGAAGTCGAAGAAGAGCGTGCGCTCGGTCTCGGTCGCCAGCGAGATGAGCTTCCCGCGCGTCTCCGGCTGCACTTTCCCGTACACGTGCTCGAGGTTGGTGGTCTTCCCGCCGAGCCCCGGGCCGTAGTACACGATCTTGCAGTTGATCTCGCGTGACGCGTAGTTGATCATCGACACGACTGCGTCCCCCCCGCCCTATTGGAACAGTCGGTCGATCTCGTCATCGGCGCCCGCGAGAAGATTGGGCGTGGCGGCAGTGCCGTCGGGCGTGCCGCGCAGGAATACCTGCTCGAAGAGGCGGGTGAGATCGTCGACCGCACCCTTCATCTTGAGCCGAACCAGTCCCAGTGTGGTCCGGTTGTCGAAGAGCACGACCAGGATCACGCGGCGGGCGACGTCGGCGAGATACATCGACTCACGCTCGCCCTGGTGGAAGAGCGTATTGAAGTCGCGCTCCCCGATCAGCCGGGCCAGCTGGTCGTTGGCGCTGAAATCGGCGGCGGTGAGGGTGGCGAACGCCGTCGGATCGAAATTGGGGGATTCGCCGACCGTCGTGACGAGCTGGCCGGTGCGATCGACGAGGAGGGCGCAGCGCGCGTTGCTCTCGTACAGGAAGCGCTGGAGCGACTGCGTGATGGCGCCGTAATCGTCTTCCGTGAACGACCAACTGGCTGCACCGACCGGCATTGAGGCCTGCCTATTCGAGTGACGCCTCCACGTGCCGTAGCACCTGCCTGCCACGCCGCCGGAGGACCGGACGCGCTTCCCAGCGGATGTAATCGCGCAGGAGACGTGCAGTCGCCGCCGAGGGCCGCGCACTCAGGTAGCCGAGCGCGGCCAACCGCCGGAGCGGATGACGGCTGAACAGGCCGCGGCGGTGCCGGTGTTGTTGCCGGCTCCAGACGACCATGCCGACCGCCAGCCCCCCCAGGAACCCCAGTGCCGCGAGTCGGCCCCCATCCCAGGCCGAGCCCTCGCGCCGCGGGGCTCCAACGACCACCACCCGCTGCCGCCGGCCCGCGGGGGTCACCGCATCTCCCGCCGGGCCGACAACGCCTGCGCGATAGTGACGCCGTCCGCGTACTCGAGGTCACCGCCGACCGGCAGGCCACGGGCAATGCGTGTCACCGTCAGCGGATAGCTGGCCAGCTGGCGCTGGACGTACAGCGCGGTCGCTTCCCCTTCGAGGCTCGGATTGGTGGCGATGATGACCTCCTGAACTCCGCCTGCGGCCACGCGGCCGACGAGCTGTGACACGGTGAGATCCTCCGGGCCGACGCCATCGAGCGGAGAGAGCCGGCCCCCCAGGACATGGTAGACCCCGCGGAATTCGCCCGCGCGCTCGATCGCCCCGATGTCGGACGCCTCCTCGACGGCGCAGATGAGCGCCGGCTCGCGCCGGCTGTCGCGGCAGATGGCGCACAGCGGGTCTTCCGTCAGGTTGAAGCACCGCTCACAGGCGTGCACGCGGTCCCCGACCGCCACCAGCGCGTCGGCGAGCCGTCGGCTCTGTGCCGCCGGCTGCTTGAGGAGATGGTAGGTCAGCCGGAGGGCCGTCTTGCGCCCGATCCCCGGCAGCTTGGCGAGCTCGGTGGCCAGCTCATCGATCGCGGACATGTCAGCGGAGGGTGCGGCCCACGGCGGTCGCGCCGCGCCGGCGGATCAGAGCGGCAGCTTGAACGGCAGGGGCAGCCCGCCCGTGAGCTTCCCCATCTCGGCCCCCGCGAGGGCCGCCGCCTTCTTCTGCGCGTCGGTGACGGCGACGACTATGAGGTCCTCCAACATCTCGACGTCGGAGGATGAGACCACACTCGGGTCGAGCTTCACACGGAGCACCTGCCCTCGCCCGTCGGCCTCCACGGTCACCATCCCGCCGCCCGCGCTGCCGGCGACGGTCTGGTGCTGGAGCTGATCCTGGATCTCCTGCAAGCGGCCCTGCATCTGCTGCGCCTGCTGGAGGATCTTCATGAAGTCCGCCATGCGCGGAATCTAATTTACTCGATGAGCTCCAGGTCGAGCGCGTCGATCGCCGCCCCGAGGACGGGGTCCCGGCGGCGGAGGGCGCCCACTCGCTCGGCACGGACGGCCTCGGCGGTGACTCGCCGGGGCGGCGCGCCGGACACGTCCTCCGGCGTCGCCACCCGCACCCGCTCGATCTGCGGCCACTCGGCGCGGAGCGCGGCCAGGACGTCGTCGCGGCCGTGCTCGATCGCGCGCGCCAGGATGTCGTTCGGCTCCGTGAGCCGGAGTGTCACGACCTCGGCGTCGAGACCGACTTCCGGGCGCGATTGCTCGAGCGCGGCGATCAACATCGGCGCCTGGCGCTCCCGACGCACGCGATCGACCACGTCGGGCCACCGCGCCACCAGTCGCTCGACATCGGGGGCAGGCGGCGCGCTCACGGCGACCGCGACCTGCCCCTCGTCGTCGGTGTCCCAGGCACGCGGCGCATCACGGGGCGGTGCCACCCGGGACGGCTGCCCGGCGGGTTGCGGGGGCGGGTACCGGGTGGGCGGCGCGGCGAGACCGAATCCAACCGGCCCGGCATCCATCGACGCCAGGCTCCCCGCGGGGCCGCCGCCGGTCACCGGAGCGCCTGCGGGGGTCCGGGCGGACGGCGGGCCGGCCGAGCGCGCACTGGCGGCCGGCGGGGGCGCCTCCGGCGGTGTGGCACCTGGCGAGCGCCCTGCGCCGGCTCGCCCCGAAGAGACGGCCTCTCCCCCCGTCCGCGCCCCGGCGGCGCGGGACGACCGCAGGGCCGCGTCGGACCCCGGCTCCAGCCCGCGGAGGAGCTCCTCCAGCATGACCGCGCGATCGAGCAGGGCGCAGCGGACGAGGAGCGTCTCGAGCAGCAGCTGCTGCTGGGCACTCTTGCGAAAGTGCGGCTCCAGCTCCCTGATCGCACCCAGCATCCGCAGCAGATCGCCGGCCGACCAGACCTCGCGGTGCGCCATCACGGCGGCCCGCGTGCGCTCCCCCACGTCCGGGAGCGACGTGCCGAGCACCGCGGCGAGTTGCGCCCGCAGGAGATCGGCGAGGCCGGTGAAGAACGCGGAGAAGTCGATGCCGGCATCGGCGATCCGCGCCACGTACGGGAACACATCGCCCGCGCGGCGTTGGGCGAGCATGGCGAGGGCCGCGAGGTACTCATCCTCGGGCACGAGCCCGAGCGCGCCGCGGACCCGGTCCGGCGTGACGGCGGCGGTGTCGCCGAGCGCCAGCACCTGATCGGTGAGGCTCAACGCGTCGCGCATCGAGCCGTCGGCCGCTCGGGCGAGCATCGCCAGGGCCTCCGCATCGGCCGCGATGCCCTCGGCGGTCAGCACATCGCGGAGCCGCTGCCTGATGTCGGCCGCCCCGATGCGCTTCAGGTCGAAGCGCTGCAGTCGACTCAGGACCGGCGCCGCGGACTGCGCGATCTTCTGCGGGTCGGTGGTGGCGAAGACGAACACCACCCGCGGCGGCGGCTCCTCGAGAATCTTGAGGAGCGCGTTCCACGCCTCGCGCGTGAGCATGTGGGCTTCGTCGACGATGTAGACCTTGTACCGGTCCCCGGCCGACGGGGCATACATCGCCCGCTCCCGGAGCTCGCGTGCGTCATCGACGCCGCGGTTCGAGGCGGCGTCGATCTCGACCACGTCGAGGCTCGCCGCGCCGCTCCAGATCCGGCGACAGGAGCCGCACTCGCCGCATGGCTCCCCGTCGCTCCGCTCGCCGCGCCGCTCACAGTTGAGGGCCATTGCCAGCACGCGGGCGAGCGTCGTCTTCCCGGTGCCGCGAGGCCCGCAGAGGAGGTAGCCATGGGCGACGCGGTCGTGCGCGATCGCGCCCTGGAGCGTGGTCGAGACGTGGGATTGGACCGCGACGGCCGCGAACGACCTGGGGCGATACTTTCGAGCGAGGGCGAGCGGCATCGGCGTCGGTCAGGCGCGAACGCCCGCACGCCGGTCGGCAGGGGCGGCGGCAGGGGCCGCGGGGAGTGCGGGGATGGGGGGGATGGCGGGGCCAGGATGACGAGCGCGGGCCTGTCGCCACCGGTCTCGTCCGGTGTCGCCTTCCGCCCGCGCGATACTCCAGGTCTGACGGAGCAACGAAAGACACCACATGCCGCTGCTACCTGCGGGGTCCTGACGGGGTTAGCGGGCTCGCGCCCTCCGGGACCTGGAGCACCCGAAAGCTAACCTGCCCGCTCAGAGCGCGTCCAGCTCCTGGAGTCGCCGGACACGGCGCAGCTCGTAGACCTGGCCGATCTCGCCGCCGAGGACGAAGACGAGGGCCGCGTAGTAGATCCAGAGGATGATGATGGCGAAGGCCGCGAGCGTGCCGGTGTAGACCGAGCCGGGGTTGAAGTGACGGATATAGGCTCGAAAAGCCGCTTTCGCGAGCTCGAACAGGATGGCGGCGACGCCCGCCGACGCGAGCGCCTTTTGCCCTCGGATATGCCGGCTCGGCAGGTACTTGTAGAGCGCGAAGAACATGAGCGCGATGATCGTGAAGGCGAGCAGTCGGCCCGCCGAGTAGGCGACCGTCCCCATCGTCCGCGGCTCGACGCCGACGTCGGCGAGCACCTGCGCGCCACGCGTCGTCGCGATCGCGAGGTAGGCGCTCAGGATCACGTAGAGGACCACGAGCAACGTCGAGACGATGGTGACGCGCACATCGAAGACCTTTCCGGCGATGATGCCGCGGTCCCGGTCGATGTCGAAGACGTTCGCCAACACGCTTCGCAGGGAGCCGAACAGTCGCGTCGAGAACCAGACGAAGCCGATCGCGCTATAGAGCCCGACCTGGCCACGGGCGCGGATGACGTCGATGAGCAACCCGTGGATCACGGCCCGCGCGCCGCCCGCGCCCGCTGGCAGGAGCCGGTCCATCAGCTCCGAGACGCGCGCCATCGAGGCGGCGGGCGACATGTTGAGGACGTACCCGAGGCCGCTCACGAGCAGGAGAAAGAACGGGACGGCCGCGAGCAGGATGTTGAAGGCGACGCCGCTCGCGAGAAAGAAAATGTTGTCGTCGGCGCTGTTGTCCCAGACGCGCCGGATGTAGTCGTGCACGACCGACTGTGGGCCCCACAGGGCGGCCCGTAGCCGGCGACCGAGCGGCGGTCGCGCGGGCGGCCGCCTCGACGCGTCACGCGGCGGGATCGGGACGTGACGGGCGGAGTCGGGAGGTCCCCCCGGCGCGGCGCCGGGCTGGGCGGCGGTCGCCGACGTAGCTACCCCTCGCCCGGTGCGGCGGCGGCGCCGCCGCGGCGCCGCTCACCCGCGGCGTCGGGCGTCGGCGTCGTGGCGGGGCGCGGGGCCGAGGACGGGGGAGCGGGAGAGGGCGGGATGGACGGAGGGGAGGCGGAAGGGGAGGCGGGAGCGACAGGCGGAGCAGGTGCATCGAGCCGGGAGCGGATGTCCGTGCGGGCGTCCCGCGCGGCCGCGCGACCGATATTCACGGCGTCGGCGAGCTGGCGCGTGCGGGCGGTCACGGCGGCACGGGCCGATTCGATACGACGCTCGAGCTCGTCGCGCGCGTCCGCGAACGTGTCGGTGACGCGGTCGGCGACGCCGCCGGCCGCGCTCCGCGCGGCGTCCTGCGCCTCCCGGACTCGCCGCCCGATGGCATGACGCGTCTCCGTTCCGGAGCGCGGCGCGAGGAGCAGCGCCAGGCCGGCGCCGACCGCGGCGCCGAGCAGAAACGCGCCGACGTCGCTCGACCGCTCCTCGATGATGACGTACGGCTCGACTTCATCCGCATCGTACCGCGCCATGGCCCCCCCCGGTCGACCTCGAGACCACCCACTCCGTGCACACCTACGTCGCCACGGCCTCCGCGCTCACCGCGTGCGGCGCCCGGCGACCTTCTTCCCGGTCGTCTTCACGTCCGCGGCTCGCGGCGTGCGACCCGCCGCGCCCGCACCGGCGGTCGCGAGCTCCGGCGGCGGAGCGCCGATCCCGAACGGGGCGGCGGCCGGCGAGGTGATGCTGCCGACCGTTCCGGCGGGCGCCGGCACCCCCGCCGGCGGCCCGGCCGCAGCCCCCGACGACGTCGGCGCAACCGGCGCAACCGGCGCGACCGCGGCGCCGTTCACGGGGCGCGCCACGGAACCCGACGCCCCCGCGGGCGAGGGGTCCTGGAGCAGCGCCGCCAGCTCCGAGCGCAGCTCGGCCGCACCGATCCCGAGGATCGTCGCGGCGCGGGCCACATCGCCGTTGGTCGAGGCGAGCGTTCGCAGCGCGAGCTGCCGCCGGGCGTCGGTCAGGGTCGATCCGACGCTCAGCGTGACCGTGCTCGACGGCTCGGCGGCCGCCGCCACCCGCAGATGTCGCGGCATGAGCTCCGATGTCGTGATCACCGGCCCACGCGCCAGCACGACGGCCCGCTCGACGGCGTTCTTGAGATCACGAACGTTGCCGGGCCAGGAGTACGTCAGGATCCACTCCATCGCGGCCTCGTCGAACCCGGTGATCGCCTTCCCGTTCTGCTGGGCGTAGCGTGCCAGGAACTCGTTCGCGAGCAACTGGATGTCGCCCGCCCGCTCGCGCAGCGGCGGCAGATACAGCTCGACGACGGCGAGCCGATAGTACAGATCCTCGCGTAGCTCGCCGTCCGCCAACGCCTGCTGGAGATCCTTGTTGGTGGCCGCGACAACGCGGATGTCGACCGCGATCTCCTTCTTTCCGCCCAGCCGCCGCACGAGCCGCGACTCGATCGCGCGGAGCAGCTTCACCTGGATGTCGGGCGGCATCTCGGCGACCTCGTCGAGAAAGAGCGTCCCGCCGCTCGCCATCTCGAATGCGCCCGGCTTCTCGTTCGTCGACCCGGTGAACGCTCCCTTCTCGTGGCCGAACAGCTCGTTCTCGAGGATCTCCTTGGGAAGGGCGGCGCAGTTGAGGGCAAAGAACGGCCCCTTGGCGCGCTCGCTCTTGCTGTGCAGCGCCCGCGCGACCAGCTCCTTGCCGGTCCCGGACTCGCCGAGGATGAGCACACTGGCCGTCGACGGCGCGACCGCATCGATGATGCGGTAGACCTCACGCATCGGCTCGGAGGCGCCCGTCAGCTCGGCGTAGTGGGTCAGCCCCACCAGCTGCGAGGACAGCTCGCGGTTCTGCTCGCGCACGGCGTACTTGTCGAGCGCCTTCGGGATCAGCGCCTTGAGGCGATTGAGCTTCTCGGCGGTGAGCGGCTTCTCGATGTAGTCGTAGGCCCCGCTCTGCATCGCTTCGACAGCCGAGCCGATCGACGCCTGCCCCGTGATGATGATGCACTCGGTCGGGATCGCGCGCTGTTGCAGCTCCTTGAGCATCGTCAGCCCGTCGACCCGCGGCATCTTGAGATCGGCGAGCACCAGGCCGTAGCGCTCGGCCGTGAGGCGCTCGAGCGCTTCCTCGCCGTCGGCGACGACGTCGACGTCGTACTTGAGGTCAGCCAGGACGGCGCTCAGGCCGGCAGCAATCGCCCGCTCGTCGTCCGCGATCAGGATCTTGGGTCGCGTCATCCGCGCAGCACTCGGGAAATTGGCAATGTAACCCGGCCCCGCGCCCGCTGCATCGCCAGGTGGATTGCGCCGTGCACCCACGTGACCCGCGACCCGCACCGGGTCGCGGGCCGATCCGTCGCCCCCCGGGGCGGAACGGGACCCGGAACGGATGGCGCCGCCGGATCCGCTCGAGGCAGGGGCGCTGTCGACGCTCGAGGACGCCGCCGGCGGCCCACCGATCAGGGCCGCCGCCTGCTCACACTGCGCGATGGCCGCGTCGAGAAAGCGGGCCGCCCCGGGCCCGGCGTCCCGCTGCGGCAACACGGTGCGCAGCGCCTCGAGGCTCACCGCAATGCCGTTGACCGCATTGCGGAGGTCGTGCGCACGCGCGTCCGCGGCGGGCGGCACGCGATCCTCAGTCACTGAGGTCGGTGTCGTCGGGCGCGGCGGCGACCGCGCCCGCATCCGAGCCGTCCGGCGGCGCTCGATGCTGCTCCGCCGCGTCGACGTACCGAGCGACCATCGAAGCCGTCCCGCCGACCGCCAACTGCTCGAAGAGGAAGCGGAACTTCGCGTCGTACGCCGCCGCCAACTCCGCCTTGGTCTCCTCGCTCAGATCCCAGAAGGCGCGCTTGAACGGGCCCAACGCCTTCTTCCGCGTCTTGTAGAAGAACTGCTCGTCGGTGTCACTCGGCTTGCGCTCGTCCTTCGCGTTCACGCGCAGCCAGGCGTACACCTCGTCCCGCGTCGCAGCCGGCAGATGGTCGAACAGGATATTCTGGAAGTTCGTCGCGAGATGGATCTCCGCCGTCTCGGTGCGCGGGAAATGATGAAACGCCGCGTCCGGCAGGGTCGACGCGCCGTGCTGCACGGCGCCCGCGAGGCCGTACTCCGCACGGGCCACGCGGGAGAGCTCCTCGAGCGTGTGAAAGTCGACCTTGACGTCGGCGATCGATCCGTCGGGGAGCACGACCCCGCCGTGCGAGGTCCCGGTCTGGACGCTGATCTTGGACAGCCCGGCGTCTGGCGCCCGGGCCGAGCCTCGACCGGCGAGCACCGCCGCGAGCCCGCTCATGTAGGCGCGGAGCTCCTCGACGGTGCTGTTCTTGGTCCCGACTTCCCCGATCTCGCCCCCGATGGAGATGGTCACGCCGGCTGGCTGGATCGATCGGACGTCCGCGATGATGTCAGCGCCCGCCTCGACGTTGAGTCGCTGCTGGTCGGCCAGGGTCTGACGGTGCAGGTCGACGAGCGTCGACGTGTCGACGTCGATGTTGTAGAACCCGGCCGCCACTGCCTCGCGGGCGAGCTGCTTGACCGCGCGCACCTCGGGCTCGGGGTCGACCGCATACTTCTTGGCGTTGACCTGAAAGTGGTCACCCTGGAGAAAGACCGGTCCCCGGAATCCTTCACGCAGCGCGGCGGCAAGGATCACCGCCGTATACTCGGCGGGCCGCTGGTCCGTGTACCCGATCTCGGACCGGGCGATCTCGCAGATGAAGGCGCCCGCCTCGATCGCCCGGGCAGTGCGGAAGATCGACCGCGCCGTGTCGTAGGCCATCCCGCGCACGTTGATGGCCGGCACGGTAAACCCGTGCACCAGCCCCCGCCCACGCGCCATGTAGAGGTCGTGAATCGACGCCGGCCGGACCCCGACGGCCTGGGCCAGCTCCCAGATGAGCCATCGGGCGACGGATTGGGCGGGTTGCGCGGCGAACACGGCGTCCCGCGCCAGGCGGTCCATGCGGTCGGTCGCCAACAGGGTGTCGCGGAGCACCGACACTCTGCCGTGCTCGATCCGAACGGCGTCACCGAACGGGTGGAGATACGAAGCGGTGAGGGTCGCCATGGAAGCTCTTGGGAGGGCGGGGTCAGGGGGTCAGGGGACTCAGGGGAGCCGAGATCGCAGATGTTCGGGCGCCGCCGCCGGGCGGAGGGCAGTCGGATGGGTGTCGCATCGCCTTGCGGCCCAATGACTTGGGGGCAAGAGCGAACGGCGACGGCTTCCGAATCTACCCCGGCGCGCCGGCGGTCACCAGCGCTGGTGCGTCCCGCAAACTGCTTGCCGAGCCCCGCGCTAGTCGATGCGGACGGTCAGGCCGTCGAACGCCGGCACGATGCCCCGCGGCAGCTCGGCCTCGAGGTCCGCATGAAAATTCGCGTGCGTGAGGTGGGTCAGGTAGGTGCGCTCGGCGCCAAGCTCCTGCGCGGTCCGAATGGCGTCGGGAAGGCTCAGGTGCGTCGGGTGCTCGGTGCGGAACAGCGCGTTCAGCACGAGCACTTTGGCTCCCGAGAGCGCCTCGCGGGCCTCGGGCGGAATTCGCTTCGCGTCCGTGACGTACGCCAATGGGCCGATCCGGTAGCCGAAGACGGTGATCTGTCCGTGCGGGAGCGCGATCGGGGTCACCACCGCGTCGTCGATCGCCACCTCGGCCCCGGCCACGAGGACGGTCGCGCGCCCTTCGGGCTTCGATGTGCCGGGTAGCGGCTGCATCGCATCGTCGAAGATGTACGGGAACTTCCGCGCGAGGGCGGCCAGCGTCGCCGCCGACCCGTACATCGGGAGGGGCGCGTGACGGCGGACCGAGACCGCGCGGATGTCATCGAGCCCGTGGGTGTGATCGGCGTGCTCGTGCGTGAAGAGCACCGCGTCGACGCGGTCGATCCCGTTCGCGATCAGTTGAATGCGCAGTTCCGGCGGCGTGTCGATGAGGAGACGCGTGCCGCGGTCGGTCTCGACCACCGCGCCGACCCGTGTTCGCCGGTCGCGCGGGTCGGCGGACTGGCACACCGCGCAATGGCAGCCGATCTGGGGCACCCCAAAGCTGGTCCCGGTGCCCAGGAAGGTGAGCTTCAGACGATCTCCACCTTGAGGAGGTTCGTGCTGCCGGGAACATCGAACGGCACGCCCGCCGTCACCAGCACCCGATCGCCGGGGTCGGCGAGCCCGCGGCCGATCGCGGCGGCGCGCGCGAGCGGCACGACCGCCTCGTAGCTGGCGACGTGCTCGATCAGGTGCGGGATCACGCCCCAGACGAGGGCGAGCTGCCGGTATGTGCGGGGCTCATCGGTGAGCGCAAGGATCGGAACACCGGGGCGGTGGGACGCGACAACTCGGGCGCTGAACCCGCTCTTGGTGATCACGATCACCAGCGGCGTGGCGAGCATCCGGGCGGCGGCGCAGGTCGCGGCGGCGATCGCCTCCTCGGTCGGCACCACCCGCTCGCGATCGGCGACGCGACGCGTCCGCTGCTCGTCGCGGCCCGATGGACGGGCGTGGTGCTCGATCTCCAGGATGATCCGCCGCATCGCCTCGACGGCCAGCCGAGGGAATGCGCCCGCCGCCGTCTCGGCGGACAGCATGACAGCGTCGGTTCCATCGAGAATCGCGTTCGCGACGTCGCTGGCCTCGGCGCGGGTGGGCCGGGGGTTCTCGACCATCGACTCCAGCATCTGCGTCGCCGTGATGACCGGACGGCCCAGGAGGTTGGCGTGCCGGATGATCCGCTTCTGCGCGATCGGGACCTCCTCGAACGGCAGCTCGACGCCGAGATCGCCCCGGGCCACCATGACGCCGTCGGCCGCGCGCGCGATCTCCTCGATGTTCCGGAGTGCCATGTCCTTCTCGATCTTCGCGATCACGAGCAACCCGCGCGGGAGCAGCGACCGGATCTCGCCGATGTCCTCCACGCGCCGGACGAAGCTGAGGGCGAGATAATCGAGGTCGTGCGCGGCCGCGAAGGCGATGTCCTCCCGGTCCTTGTCGGTGACGCACGGCGCCGAGACGTGGACGCCGGGGAGGTTCATCCCCTTGTGGCCGAGCAGCTCGCCGCCATGCACGACGCGCGCATGCACGCGCGGCGCCGTGACGTCGAGCACGATCAGCTCCAGGAGCCCGTCGTTGATGAGGATGCGATCACCGGCGTGCACGTCGCTGGCGAGTGCCTCGTAGGTCACCGGCAGCTCGGCGCCATGCGCCAGGGCTTCCGGGACGAGCACCACGTCGCCGCCCGGCTCGAGCTGCACCGGCTCGCGGAGCGCTCCGATCCGGATGCGAGGTCCCTGGAGATCGCCCAGGATCGCGACCGGGACCCCACGCGCGGCAGCGGCACGCCGGACGATGCCGATCGTCGCGGCATGCTCGTCGGGGGCGCCGTGCGAGAAGTTGATGCGGGCCACGTTCATCCCCGCGTCGACGAGATCCCCAATGACGGCCTCGGTCGCGCTCGACGGGCCGAGGGTGCACACGATCTTGGCGCGCGGCAGGGTCGCCGGGAGCGGAGTGCGGCGGGGACCACGAGGGCCGTCGGCCGCGAGCGGGGCGGGAGCAGCGGAGCTGACGGAACTGGCGGAGAGGCCGGGCACGGCGGGAACAGTCGGTGAGAGAGCGGCAGCAGCAGCAGCCGCCGCGGAGCGCGGGGCGCGAGGGGCGGGCAGCGGCGTGGGCGTGGGCAGGGGGACTGGGCGGGTGAGCGGAGCGCGGCCGGCGCCGCGCGGTCGAGCGACGCAGCCGCGTGCGGCGACCGGCGAAGGTTAACGCGAGCCCGGGCACGCTCCAAGCCGCGCTCGGCGATGCGTGGGCGGACGACGCCACCCGTCACGAACGCTCGCGCGTACGGCGCGACCGTCACATGCGGGGACACGACCGTTACGCCGGCCGCACCTCGGTCACGTCGCTGTTAACGGCCCCAGCCGCATGTCGTCTCCTCTGGAACGGCGCGCCGTCGGGTTCGATGCAACGGCCGGCGCCGGAACACCAGGACCACTCACTCGTGGCGGCGTCCAGCCGCCAATCGGAGGTCAGCAATGCCGTACCACAAGAGTCTCGCCGGGGTCAGCGCCTGCGCCACCCTCGCCCTGCTCGCCGCGTGCAGCGGCAGCGCGGTCAGCCCGGGGAACTCCAGCGATCAGGTACTCCAGATGCAGATGTCCAACGACGCCGCGTCGAGCGCCGGTCAGGCGGCGGTGTCCGACCTGGCCCAGACGGGCGACGATGGGTCGGGCGGCGGGCAGTACGCGCTCGTCCTGCCGCACGGCATCTCGGCGTCGGTTCTCTACGGGATGGGCAGCGGCAACTGTAGCCAGACCAACGCGCCGAGCGATCTGCGGTGGTACTGTGGCGCGGACACGATGACGATCCAGAACAACGCCAGGGCGGACACACTGATTCGCCAGCGCAACTACGAGTTCTTCGCCAACGGGGCGGGTCAGACCTCCTTCTCCAACCAGACGGACTCGATCAACTTCGGCGGCGCGAACGGGGTGCCCGTCTACGTCGCGGTCCACCGGGCCCGCTGGCAGGGCGTGAGCCACCGCGTGCGCAACCACACGGCGAGCGATCTCAATCCGTCGTTCGCGCTCGATCCGGACTCGAGCACGACGTGGAACGGCAACACGCTCGCGACCGACACGGCGTCGTACACGGGCCCCGTCTGGTCCGTGCACTACTACGGCACGGCGTACGACACCACCGCCGCTGTCGTCTTCCGCCGCCCGCGTGTGGCCCACCCCTTCCCGCTCTCGGGACAGTTCCACCGCTGGGCGCAATGGAGCTACACGGCAAGCGGCCCGAGCTCGAAGTCGGGCACGGTGAGCCGGCACATCGTCATCACCTACAACGGGACGCAGACGGCGCAGCTCCAGGTGATCGGCTCGACGACGCTCACCTGCGACCTCGATCTCGCTACCGGGGAGGTCAGCAACTGCCACTGATCGCGGCGAGCGGTCGCTGATGGTCGGAGGGCCAGTGTGGGATCACCCACGCTGGCCCTCGGTCATCTCGAGGCGTTGCGTCGCGCCGGCCGGCGCCGGCCGCTAGACCAGCGCGTGCCGCTTGCGCTCCAGCCCCTCGAGCAGCGAATCGTACGACTTCACGAAGCTGGCGATCCCCTCCCGGAGCAGCTGCTCGGTGACGGCCGCCATCGAGATGCCGCTGGCCTCGAGCTCGGCGAGGAGTCGCTCGGCACCCGCCACGTCGGCGTCGACGGTCCGGGCCACCACGCCATGATCGCGGAATGCCTCGAGGGTCGCCGGAGGCAACGTGTCGACCGTGTTCGGGCCGATGAGCTGCTCGACGTACATGACGTCGCGGTAGGCCGGGTTCTTGGTGCTCGTGCTCGCCCAGAGCGGCCGCTGGACGCGGGCGCCCCGCGCCGCGAGCGCGGCCCACCGCGGTCCGGCGAAGCGCTCGGTGAAGAGACGATAGGCGAGCTTGGCGTTCGCGATCGCGGCCCGGCCCCGGAGTCCGAGGAGCCTGTCACGGTCCGTGCTGCGCGACGCGGCGAGCGCCTCCAGGCGCTTGTCGACCTCGCTGTCGACACGACTCACGAAGAAGCTCGCCACCGACGCCACCCGATCGATCGGCGCGCCGGTCCGCACTCGATCCTCGAGGCCCGCCAGGTACGCCTCGATGACCCGCGCGTGTGCGTCGACCGCGAACAGGAGCGTGATGTTGACGTTGATCCCCGCGGCGATGAGCTCGCGCACGGCCTTCGCTCCCTCGATCGTCCCCGGCACCTTGACCATGACGTTCGGCCGCGCGACATCGCGCCAGAGTTGCGTGGCCTCGATCACCGTGCGGGTCGCGTCACCGGCCACGCCCGGCGACACTTCGATCGACACGAATCCGTCGGCGCCGCCCGTCGCGTCGTAGATGGGGCGGAATGCGTCGCACGCCGTCCGGACGTCGTCGGTCGCCAGACGCTCGAAGAGCTCCTGCGCCGACGGAGCCGGCTCACCCACGGCGGCGAGCTGCGCGTCGTAGGCCGTGCCCTCGGCGAGTGCCTTCTGGAAGATGGTGGGGTTCGAGGTCATCCCGGTCAGCGCGTCCTCGCGAATGCGGCGCGCGAGCTCACCGTTCTGGAGCATCGTCCGATCGATGAAGTCCAGCCAGATCGATTGACCCGCGTCGTGGAGCTGCTGGAGCCGGGATGGCGTGCCGGGAGCGGAGGCGGAGGGTGTGGGCATGCTCGCAACTTACATCTCAGCCCCCACGCAACGCGACCTCGAGCGCACCGGCGAACTCCCGAGCCAGGATGTGCCGCTCGCCGGTCTCGAGCGCCGGATCGCGCGCCCAGCCCGCGACGCGGACCTCGAAGGCGGCGGCGAGCTCGCTCGCGCGCGTCAGCCCGTAGCTCCCGGCTGTCCCATGCACCCGGTGGGCGAGCTGCTCGAGCGCGGTGAGTGTCGGCGGCGCGGCCGGCGCCGAGCCGAGCGCCGCGGCGTGCTCTCGAATTGAGGCGACGATCGCCGCCGATGAGATCTGATAGCGCGAGCGGAGCTGCTCGATCACCTGAGCGGCGCGTCCCGCCGTGCCCGCTCCGCCCGGCGGGATCGGCGGCGGCGAGGACGGCGGCGGGGAGGACGGTGGCCCGGGAGGCGGCGGAGTCATACGAGGGGGGAGGGTGGCGAGCGTTGCCCGGCGGCTGGGCAGTCGTCGTGCCCACGCGGAGGACGGATGGAGGCTCCGCCGGTCACTTCTGTCGAGATGTTGCCCATGCGGCTGCTGTGTGCGGACGACGAAGAGGACATCCGTGCCATTCTCGACCTGGCGCTCGGGCTCGACCCGACGCTCGAGGTGGAGATCGTTCCCTCCGGGGTAGCCGTGCTCGAGCGGGTGACGAGCGGTACATTCGACGCGATCCTGCTCGACGCGATGATGCCGGGGCTCGACGGGTACGAAACGTGTCGACGACTCAAAGCCGACCCCGCGACGGCACACCTGCCGGTGGTGTTCCTCACCGCCAAGACGCTGCGCGAGGAGCGGCAACGCGCGGCCGACGCGGGCGCGACCGGGTGCCTGACCAAGCCGTTCAATCCCATGACGATTGCCGCCGAGCTGCGCGCGGCGCTCGATCGGGGTAGCGGGATCCTGGACCGGGCGCGCGGCGAGCGCCCGGGGTGACGAGCCGGACCCGGCCCGCGCGCGACGATCGCGACCGCGCGGGACCGTCGGCGTCCGCGACCGGCGCGGCATCACCGGCCGACGGCGGGCGGGACGAGAGGGCTCGCCGTCTCTACGGCGGGCTGGCCCGGAGCGCGCGGCCCCGGGCCTCGGCCAAGTGGCGGGCGATCCCCCGGTAGAACGCCGCGTCCTCGCCCCGGCCGTCCTGCTCCAGGGCGACGGCTGTGCGCTCGAGCGCGTAGAGGATGTTGCCGAGATAGAGCTCGGCGAGCGCGCCAACCGTCTCCGCGGCGGACTCGGCCACAGTCGAGGTCACGCCGGGCGGAGCGCCGCCGGCGGCCCGACGTCCCGCCCCCGCCCCCGCCACGCGCTCATCGGCGCCCCGGCGGCGGCGTGGCCGCCCCGAACGCGGGGCGCTCGGCGGTCGGTGTCGTGTCGTCGGTCCTGAGCACCTGCACCACGACGGCCGTGATGTTGTCGAGGCCTCCGCGGCCGTTGGCCTCGTTGATGAGGGCGTCGACGAGGCGGCCGGGGGAGGCGCGGGACGAGAGCAGCTGTTGGAGGCGCTGGTCGTCGACCATGCCCGTCAATCCGTCGCTCGCGACCAGGAAGACGTCGCCCGGCTGCACGTCCCCCGCGTACGTGTCGGGCTCGACATCCCGACTCGCCCCCACGCATCGGGTGATCACGTTGCTGTACGGGTGGTATCGGGCCTGCTCGGGCGTGATGTAGCCGGCGTCGACCTGCTCCTGCACGTAGGAGTGATCCTTGGTGAGCTGCTGAAGCACGCCGCCGCGCACGCGGTAAACCCGCGAGTCGCCCACCTGACCGATCAGGTATTGCGATCCGCTGAGCAGGAGCACGGATGCCGTCGTTCCCATGCCCTGCTTATCCGACTCGGCGAGCGTCCGCTCGAAGATGGCGCGGTTCGCGCGGCGCAGCGCCTCGCGGAGGCATGCGTCCCCGGAGTCGGACCCGATCTCCCGGACGCTCGCGAGCTCGCGAACGACGATCTCCACCGCCATCTCGCTTGCGATCTCGCCGGCCGCGTGTCCACCCATCCCGTCCGCGACCATGAACACGCCGCGCTCGGGGTTCGCGTCCGCGAAGACGCTGTCCTCGTTGCCGGACCGGATCATCCCGACGTCGCTCCGGGACGCGTAAGTCAGGTGCACTACCGACCCTTGATGAGGTAGACCGCGCCAGCCACCGCCGCCGCACCGACCACCCACCAGAACCAGGGGGCGCCCCGGCCGGTCGTGCTGGCCGGCCGTTCGCCCTCGAGCCGCTCTCGCGAGGGGGCAGGGGCGCGCGGCGGGACGGCACCGCCGCCTGGGCTCCCGACGGGGGCGGCACGCCGGACGGGCGCCGGGCCGATACCCGCCGAGAACTGCCGGGTGGCGCCACGGGGGCTCGTCATCGGCTCGGGAGTGAGCGCCGTGAACGACAGCTTGACCCCGCCGAGGCGGAGATCCGCCGGTTCGTCCAGCCGTTCCTCCGATGCGATGCGCCGACCGGCAACGTATGTGCCGTTGGTGGACCCCAGGTCCGTCACATACCAGACGCCATCGCGGCGTTGGAGCTTGGCGTGGGAGTCGGAGATGCTTTCGTCCGGGATCACCACGTCATTGTGCTCGCCGCGGCCGACGTGGGCGAGCACCGCCGATACGGGGAAGCGCCGCCCGCGCAGCACGCCGCTTCCGACCATCTCGAGCATCGCGATCGCCTCCCGCGACCAGTGGCGGCCGCTCTCGGGGCCGGCCGCGGGCGAGGCATCGGGGGCGGGGGCGGCGGCGGCCGGCAGAGCGGCCGGCGCTGCGGGAGCCGCGGCGGGAAGCCCGCCGCTGGCAGCCGGCGGGGCCGCGGATACGCCGCCACTCGGGCCGGGCCGGGTCGCCGCCCCGGCATCGGCGCGGGCGCCCGGCCCAGCCTTGGCCACGACGTCCGCCGCGGCGGGCGCGGCGTCGGCGTAGAACCGGAATTCCTCGGTGCCGATCCGCAGGATGTCGCCACGCCCGAGCACCTGGGCGCCCTCGATGCGCTCGCCATTGACGAACAGACCGTTCGTGCTCGTGTCGGTCACGACGTACCCGCTGTCGCCGGCGACGATCTCGGCGTGCCGGCGGGACACCTCGGCCGAGGGAATCACCACGTCACACGACGCATCGCGGCCGAGGACGAGGCCGGCGAGACCGACCGAATACTCACGACCATCGACCAGTGAGATGATCCTCCCGCCGGTCGCGGCCGTTGCGCGGCCGGGCAGCGGCGAGCGGAGCCGAGGCAGGTCGGCGACATTGGCCATGGGGATGAATTGCGTGCTGCCGCCCCGCCGGTCGTCCCCGTAGTACAGTTCGGCGCCGGCGATCTCGATCTTGTCGCCGTGGAGGAGCGGCGTCGGCTCGGCGCCGAGCTGCACCCCGTTGACGCGCACGACGGCGTCCGGGCCGGCCCGCCGGATGGCGACGCTGTCGCGGCCGAGGTCGACGACGGCGAGCGCCCCGCTGGCGTCGGCGGTTGCCGTCGGCGGGAGCCGAACCTCCACCTGCGATCCGACCCCGATGCGAGTCTCGCCGGGGCGGAGCTGAACCTGCTTGTCGTTGATCTGGAGGTACGGCATTGCGCTCGGAAGCGGCCGGAAAACGGCAAAGCTACGGGTGGCCGCTGGGGCTGGCAAGGAACGTGACGGCTGCGCGCGGCGCGATCGCGCGCGGCCGCTAGACGGTGGCTGCGGATGCGCTCTGTTCCGACGCGTCCATCTCACCCGGCTGCCGCGGTGCCTCACCGACCTGAAGGCGATACAGCCGCTCGTACAATCCCGCCCGCGCGAGCAGCTCGCGGTGTGTCCCCCGCTCGCGGATCTCACCGTGTTGCATGACGAGGATCTCGTCCGCGTCGACGATCGTGCTCAATCGGTGGGCCACGGCAATCGTCGTCCGCCCCTGCATCAGCACCGCGAGCGCGGCCTGGATTTCGGCCTCGATCTCGCTGTCGACGGCGCTCGTGGCTTCGTCCAGGATGAGGAGCGCCGGGTCGGCGGCGATGGCGCGAGCGAACGACAACAACTGCCGCTCACCGACACTGATCGAGGCGCCGCGCTCGCCGAGCTCGTAGCGGTAGCCGCCCGGCAACCGCCGGATGATCCGGTCGGCACCGACGCTCGCGGCGGCACGCTGGACATCGGCATCGCTCGATGCGCTCGACAGGCGGATGTTGCTCGCCACGTCCCCGGCGAAGAGGAAGATGTCCTGTTGCACGTACCCGATCCGCGCCCGGAGATCGGCGACCGGCATCTCTCGGATGTCGACGCCGTCGAGCGTGATGCGGCCGCGCTGCGGGTCGTAGAAGCGCATGAGCAGGCTGACGACGGTGGTCTTCCCCGCCCCGGTGTGGCCGACCAGGGCCACCGTCTCACCGGGCGACGCGCGGAAGCTCACGCCCTTGAGCACCCACTCGGGCTTGGCCGGGGGTCGACCATCGGCCGCCATGTGCGCGAGATCGTACGCGAACCAGACATCCTCGAACGCGATCGTCACGCCGCGGACTCTCCGCGACCCATCCCCGTCGGCGGCAGAAACGAGAGCGGCAGCCGGGGCAGCCGGGGCAGCCGGGGCAGCCGGGGCAGCGGTGGCGGCCGCATGGGGCGTGGGAGTCGAGCCAGGCAGGGCGAGCGGGGGCGCCGCGGGACCGACCGGCTCGTCGAGAAGCTTGAACACGCGCTCCGACGCCGCCATCGCCTGCTGGAGCGTGTTGTACTTGTCCGAGAGGTCCTGGAGCGGTTGGAAGAAGCGCCGGACGAGCAGCAGGAACAGCGTCACGGTGCCGATCGTGAGCGTGCCGGCGCGCACGCGGCCGGCGCCGGCGACGATCAGGCTGGCCAGGGCGACCGAGGTGAGAAACTCGATCGCCGGAAAATACAGGGCGTAGTAGGTAATCGACTTCAGGTTGGCGTCCAGGTGGCCGTAGTTCAGCCGCTCGAACCGCGCCATCTCGTCGCGCTCGCGGCCGAACAACTGCACGATGCGCATCCCCGTCAATCGTTCCTGAAGGAAGGCGTTGATGCGCGCCAGGCGGCCCCGGATGTCCCGATACGCGGGTCGGACCTTGGCCCGGAACAGGTGCGACGTCAGGTACACGAACGGGATCACGAGGAACCCCGCGATCGCGAGCCGCCAGTCGGTGACGATCATCAGCACGGCGACGGCGAAGAGGATGGCCAGATCCCCCAGCCCCGCGACCACGCCGGAGGTGAACAGCTCGTTCAGGGCCTCGATGTCCGAGGTCACCCGCGTGATGAGGCGGCCGACGGGGTTGCGGTCGAAGAAGGCGACCGGGAGTCGCTGGAGATGCGCGAAGAGCTCGAGTCGCAGATCGCGCATGACACGCTGGCCGAGGAGGCTCGTGAGGAGCGTCTGGCCATATTCGGTCCCGAACTGCGCCACGAGGACGGTGGCGAACAGCGCCGCGTAGCGGACGATGAGTCGACCGTCGCGGGCCGGGACGGCGATATCGATGACGCGCTTGGTGAGCACCGGGCCCACGAGCTGGAGCACGGTGTCGATCAGGATGAGGCCGAGCGCGCTCAGGACCAGCGCGGCATAGGGTCGCGCATATCGGCCGAGGCGGCGCACCAGGCGGGCGTCGTATGCCTTCCCGAGTGCATCTTCGGCATGGATGCCGCCCGGCCCGCCCGCGTCCGTCGCCATGTCTCGCGAAGCCTAACGGCCGCCGGCGTTCAGGGTCAATCGCCCGCGCACGCCACGCCGGATGCGGCGCCCGGTGTGACGCCCGGTGACGCCGCGTGCGGCGTTCTGTGCGACGCTCCGTCCCCCGTGTCTCCACCGCGCGGCGCGCGCGGCAGTGCGCGAGGCGTCGCGGGTGCATCGGGCCGATGCGCTTGACGGGTCCCCGTGATTGGGGCAAGATGCGCCGTGCCACTGTGGCTTCATTGGATCGTGCTCGGCCTGCTCGCAGGGGCACTGGCGAAGTTTCTCGTCCCCGGGCGGGATCCCTCGGGATGTATCGTGACGGTGTTGCTGGGCATCGTCGGCGCGCTGCTGGGAGGGCTGATCGGCGCGAGCTTGGGGTGGGGCGCCGTGTCCGCGGAGCGCTTCGAGCCGCGCTCGTTGGCGCTCGCGACCCTCGGAGCCGCCCTCATCCTCCTGGCGGGGAGACTGGTCCGGCGCCTCTGAGATGCCGGTGTTTCTTCGGGACCGGCGGCGTTACGTTTGAGGGGTGAAGGACCGTCTGGTCGTCCGCGGCGCGCGCCAGCACAACCTCAAGAACATCGACCTGGAGATCCCGCGCCGGGCGGTCACGGTCATCACCGGGCCGTCGGGCTCCGGGAAGTCGTCGCTGGCGTTCGATACGATCTACGCCGAGGGGCAGCGGCGGTACGTGGAATCGCTGTCCGTGTACGCGCGGCAGTTCCTCGAGCGGATGGAGAAGCCGGACGCGGACTCGGTCGACGGACTGTCGCCTGCGGTCGCGATCGAGCAGAAGAACCCCACCAAGACGTCCCGCTCGACGGTCGGCACGGCGACCGAGATCTACGACTTCCTTCGGCTGCTCTGGGCCCGCGTCGGCCACACGTTCTGCCCGGTCTGCGGCCGCGAGATGCGGCCCGACACGGTCCAGTCCGTGACGGACACCGTGCTCGCCCTGCCGGTCGGGACCCGGTTCGCGGTGGCCTTCCCGCTCCGGGTGTCCGAGGCGGTCACGCACGAGGTCGTCATCGAGAACCTGCGGGCGCAGGGGTTCGTCCGGGTCGGTGTCGCCGGGGTGATTTGGCATCTCGACGAGCTCGCCGCCGCGGGCGTGGACCTCACGCAAGCGTCGGACGTCCTGGTCGTCGTCGACCGCCTGAGCGTCGGGGGGGGCGGCGAGGGGAGCGGGCGGCTCGCGGACGCGATCGGGACTGCCTTCGCCGAGGGGGACCGGGACTGCGTGATCCTCTTCCCCGCTTCGGTGGCGGTCGGCGGGACGCCGGTCGATCGCCTCAACTTCACGGAGCGATTCGAGTGCCCGAACGACGGGACGCGGGCGCCAGCGCCGACTCCGCAGCTCTTCTCGTTCAACAGTCCGCGCGGGGCCTGCCCGCGGTGCAACGGGTTCGGCGCGGTCCTCGAGTATGCCGAATCGCTCATCGTTCCGCACCCCGAGCGCTCGCTCCGGGACGGCGCGATCGACCCCTGGACCAAGCCGCGATACGACAGGCAGCGTCGCACGCTGGCGGAGTTCGCCCGGCGGGAGCGCATTTCGCTCGACGTGCCCTGGTCGGCGCTGGCGCCGGCCGAGCGCGACCGGCTCCTCAATGCGACGGGGCGCGGGTACACGGGGATCCTGCCCTTTCTCCGGCGCCTCGAGGACAAGCGCTACAAGCAGTATATCCGGGTCTTCCTGCGGCAGTATCAGGCGGCGGAGACCTGCCCCGAATGCCATGGGGCGAAGCTGCGCCCGGAGTCGCTTCAGGTGCGGGTCGCGGGCCGGACGATCCGCGATGTCGCCGAGCTGCCCGCGGAGCGGCTCGGCGAGTGGCTGGACGGGCTCACGCTCTCGCCGTTCGAGCGGCAGGTGGCCGAGCATCTGTTGGCCGAAGCGCGGAGCCGGGTGCAGTTCCTCTGCGACGTCGGGCTCACGTACCTGTCGCTGCACCGCGCGGCTCGGACGCTCTCCGGGGGCGAAGCGCAGCGGATCGCGCTCGCGAACTCGCTCGGCGCCAAGCTCGTCGACACCCTCTACGTGCTCGACGAGCCGTCGATCGGGTTGCATCCGCGGGACATGGACCGGCTGCTCGCGCTCATGACACGGCTCCGCGACGCGGGGAATACCGTGCTGGTCGTCGAGCACGACCTCGAGGCGATCCGGCGGGCGGACTACATGGTGGAGCTCGGACCCGGTAGCGGCGCCAGCGGCGGGCACGTCGTCTTCAGCGGCCCGATCACCCGGGTGTCGGAGAGCCCGTTGACGGGGCAGTATCTGAGCGGCGTGCGGGCGATCCCGCTGCCCGAAGAGCGGCGTCGGGTCGGCCCACGGTGGCTCACGCTGACCGGCGCGCGCGAGCACAACCTCCAGGGCGTGGACGTGCGGGTTCCCCTGGGCACGCTCACGGTGGTGACCGGGGTGTCCGGGTCGGGCAAGAGCACGCTCGTGCACGATGTGCTCTATCGGGCGCTCGAGACGACACTCCGGGGCGAGCACACGGCGAAGCAGCATCTGGGTGAGCGCGTCGGCTCCTACGATCGGCTGTCGGGCACGGACGCGCTGGACGACGTCGTCCTCATCGACCAGGAGCCGATCGGCCGGTCGCCCCGGTCGAACCCGGTCACGTACGTGAAGGCGTTCGACGAGATCCGGCGGCTGCTCGCGGCCACGCCGCTGGCTCGGGAACGCGGCTACACGAGCGGCACGTTCAGCTTCAACGTCCCGGGCGGGCGGTGCGAGGCCTGTGAGGGGGCCGGCTACACCGAAGTCGAGATGGTCTTCATGGCCGACGTGTTCGTCCCCTGCGAGGTGTGCGGCGGGACGCGATTCCAGCCCGAGGTCCTGGAGGTGACGATCCACGGCCGGACAGTCGCTGACCTGCTCGCGCTCACGGTCGACGAGGCGGTGCGCCTGTTCCCGATGGAGGACCGTCTCACGTCGGCGCTCTGGCAGCTCCAGCGGGTGGGACTCGGCTACCTCCAGCTCGGCCAGCCGGCGACGACGCTCTCGGGCGGCGAGGCGCAGCGGATCAAGATCGCGCGCGAGCTCATCCACGCCGGCCGGAGTCGAGGGCGCAAGCTGTACATCATGGACGAGCCGACCACGGGGTTGCACCTCGAGGACATCCGCAAGCTCGCCGGGGTGCTCGATCGCCTCGTCGAGCAGGGGAACACGGTGGTGCTGATCGAGCACAACCTCGACGTGATCAAGCTGGCCGACTGGGTGATCGACCTGGGGCCGGACGCTGGCAGCGCGGGCGGGCGGGTGGTGGCGATGGGACGTCCCGAGGAGGTGGCGGCCGTTCCCGACTCGCACACCGGGCGCTGGCTGCGCACGGTGCTCGCCGCCACGGCGGCACCGCCGGACGCCACCCGCCCGCCGCCCCGCGTCGCGCTCGCCACCGCCTCACGCCGGAGCCCGCGATTGCTTGACCGCCCATCCGGACACTCGTAGCTTTCGAGGTTCTTCCCGAGTAGCTCAGTTGGTAGAGCAGGCGGCTGTTAACCGCCGGGTCGGGGGTTCGAGTCCCTCCTCGGGAGCGTTGCGACGGTCGGCACTTTGGCGCTGACGCTCATGGGGTCCCCGGCGGGTAGCCGGGGACCCTTTGTCGTCCCGGCCGAACCCGCTCTCTTGCACGGGGTGCAATTTGCCCCTAGATTGTGGCAATCTTGCACCCCGCGCAGAGAGGCTGAGCCATGGGCGTCGGCGACGTCGTCGCGTATCTGGGGGGCCCGGACACGCTGTCCGAGCCGGTCACGACCGAGCTCGACCTGGCTCTTCTGGTCGATGAGGGACTGCCGACGGCGTCGCTCGACGCCATGGTGCGCCGCGGTGCGCTGTCGCAGGACGAGGTGGAGGAGTTGATCATCCCGCGCCGCACGCTCGCGCACCGGCGGCAGCGGCACGAACCGCTGACACGCGACGAATCAGATCGCCTGGCGCGTGCGGCCCGGGTCATAGCCTCGGCCGCGGAGACCTTCCAGAACGGAGAGAACGCCGGGGTCTGGCTGCGCCGCCCGAACCGCGCGCTTCGGGGCGCCCGGCCGATCGATCTGGTGGCGACGAGTGGTGGCGCGCGGGTCGTCGAGGACGTGCTGCTGCGACTCGCGCACGGGATGTTCAGCTGAGGCCCGAGCGAGCGCTACCACCCTCGTCCCGTGCGGCTGTGGCGCATTGCCCGCTGGGTACACCGAGAGCTCGACGGCGGTGGCGGACTCTTCGCCTCCGGGCGGTGGCACACCATTGGCCGCCCGGTTGTCTACGCGGCCTCTCAGCTCTCGCTCGCGGCGCTGGAAGTGCTCCTCCATACTGATCCCGACCTGATTCCGGACGATCACCGCGCGTTCGAGCTCGACGTCCCGGAGGATATGCGCTCCGATCGGCTCGACGCGTCGACGCTCCCGCCGGAGTGGCGCAGTCCGGCCTTCGAGGGCTGCCGTCCGATCGGCGACGCCTGGCTCGCGACCCAGCGAGCGGCGACGCTGCGCGTGCCATCGGCGCTCATCCCCGAAGAACACAACTTCCTCATCAATCCGTTGCATCCGGAGGCAAGGCGCATCACCATCGCGGGGCATCGCCCGTTCGCGTTCGATCCCCGTCTCCTTCGTCGGACGTGAGCGCTCGAGCAGCCCGGGTGACCGGTCCTGCGGCGGCGCTCGCAATCGAGCATGTTTCGTGAGCGGTCGGTCGTCTGCCAGGACTCTCTGTTCCGAGGAGCGCGCCACCCCCGTGAGAGTGTTCATTTCGTCCGTGCCCACTGTCCTCCACCCGGCGCCCACGCAGAGGGCGGCATGAGCGCGAATGCGAGGGCGGCCGCCCGCGGCTCGGTCGGGGCAGCGAGCGCTCGGGACCGGCACCGACCGCGTGTCGGCGTCGTCATGGGGAGCCGGAGTGACTACCAGCACCTCGGACCGGCGTGCGATCTCCTCGCGGAGCTCGGCGTGGCGTACGAGGCGCGTGTGGTGTCGGCGCACCGCACGCCCGATTGGCTGTTCGAGTATGCGGAGTCGGCTGAGCCGCGTGGTGTGCAAGTGATCATCGCCGGCGCCGGCGGTGCGGCGCATCTCCCGGGGATGCTCGCCGCCAAGACGCTCGTGCCCGTGTTGGGCGTCCCCGTCCCCGCGACACAGCTCAACGGGCTCGATGCCCTGCTGTCGATCGTGCAGATGCCCAAAGGGGTCCCGGTCGGAACGCTGGCGATCGGCGCTCCGGGCGCGGCCAACGCGGCGCTCCTGGCGGCCGAGATCCTCGCCCTGCACGATCCGGCGCTGCGGGCGCGACTCGCCGCCTGGCGCGCAGCGCGACGGGATGAGGTCCTCGGACAGACGCTGCCCGTCCCGACTCCTGCGTGAGCCTCGCGTGGAGCCTCGCGTGAGCGACGTGATTCTGCCGGGCGCCGCGATCGGATTCCTCGGCGGGGGACAGCTGGGGCGGATGGCGGCGCTGGCGGCGCGTGAGATGGGGTACGACGTTCACGTGCTCGACCCGGACCCGGACTGCCCGGCCGGCGCGCTCGCCACGGAAGTGATCACGGCCCGGTTCGACGACCCCCAGGCAGCGGCCCGGCTCGCGCAGTCGTGCGCCGTCGTCACGATCGAGATCGAGCGCATCGCGATCGCCAGCATGGAATCGGCGGCGCGACACGCGCCGGTCCGCCCCGGAGCAGCGGTGCTCGCGGTCGTGCAGGAGCGCGAGCGCCAGAAGGCGTGGCTGCGCGACCACGGATTCCCGGTCGGACCGTATCGGAGCGCCGGCACGGTCGCGGAGTGCGAGGCCGCGGTGGCGGCGCTCGGGCCCTCGTTCGTCAAGGCATCGACGGGCGGATACGACGGGCGGGGTCAGGTGCGCGTCGATCGACCCGACGAGTGTGCAGCGGCCTGGCGCGCGCTCCGGGCAACGCGGTGCGTGGTCGAGCAGGCCCTCGATCTGGCGGCCGAAGTGTCGGTGATGGTCGCACGGCGCCCGGGAGGTGAGACGGCCATCTTCCCGGTCGCGCTCAACCACCACGAGCGTGGGCAACTCGCATGGTCGGTGATTCCGGCACCGGTCGATGCGCGACTGAGCGAGGCGGCGGCGCAGCTCGGGCGCGCCGTGGCCGCGGCCATGGGGGTCGTCGGTGTGCTGGCGATCGAGATGTTCGTGCTGGGCGACCAGACGCTGCTCGTGAACGAGCTGGCGCCCCGGCCGCACAACAGCTTTCATCACACGATCGAGGGATGCGTGACGAGCCAGTTCGAGCAGCTCGTGCGCGCAGTCTGCGACCTCCCGCTCGGCGATACCGGCCTGCTCCGGCCGGCCGCGATCGCCAACATTCTGGGCGACGCGTGGCGTGACCACCGCCCACCCGACTTCGCGGCGGCGCTCGCGGTGCCCGACACACGGCTGCACCTGTACGGGAAGCGCGACGCACGGCCGGCGCGCAAGATGGGACACCTGGCGGCGGTGGCCGACACGCCGCTCGAAGCCAGGGCGCGCGTGCTCGAGGCCGCCGGACGACTCGGCTAGCACGCCGACCGGGCGCGGCCGATGGCCCCCAGCTTGCTGAGCCAAGCCCGCACACCGACGCCGGAATCAGGAGGCTGCAACGATGGTGACCTTCCCGGAACGCGCGCGCGCATACGTCGCACCCGGCCCCGCACGTGCCGCGGGCGGCCAGCGCTCGGCGACCAATATGGCACCGGCCGAGCGGTGGCTCTCGGGACTCGGGGGCAGTCTCCTCGCCCTGTACGGGCTGCGGCGCCGGGATCTCCCGGGCGTGGCGATCGCCGCCGTCGGCGCCGCCCTCGTCGACCGGGCGCTGTCCGGCTACTCGACGCTCTATGCGGGACTCGGCGTCACGACGACCGGGTACCCATGGCTCGTACAACAGCACGGGCCGGCCGCGGTGCTCGATGCGCAGCGTGCGCGGCGGATCGAGCGTGCGGTGACGATCGACGCGGACGCGGCCACGCTGTATCGGCGCTGGCGCCACCTCCGCACGCTCCCGACGATCATGCCGCACCTGATCTCGGTGACCGAGACGACCGCCACGCAGTCGCGGTGGGTCGCCCGCGGACCCGGCGGGGTCCCGATCGAGTGGGAGGCGGAATTGGTGAACGACATCCCGGGACAGTTGATCGCCTGGAAGTCGGTCCGCCTGGCGACCGTCCCCAACGCCGGCTCCGTCCATTTCCGACCCGCGTCCGACGGGCGCGGCACCGAGGTTCGCGTGGTGCTCGAGTACGCCCTGCCCGCGGGGGTGCTGGGCGTGGCGCTGGCGCGACTGCTCGGGACTGAGCCGGCTCTCCATCTTCGCGATGATCTTGGGCGGTTCAAGCGGGCGATGGAGAGGGAGAGGAAGGGAGAGGGCGAAGGGGTCACCCCATTCGCCGACGATCGCCGAGCGTGATCCGCCGCTCGCCGTACACGATGCCGGAGGGGCCGGCGACGGCGTCGGGTCCGGGGATCTCGAGGATGCGCACGGGGGGCTCCTGCGGCGCCAACTTGCGCAGGAGCGGCAGCGCGACATTGTAGACGCGGGTCCCCGCGGCGGTGTGCCCCTCGAGTGCTCCGTTGTGCGCGTGCCCGTGGAAGACGGCGGAGACCGCGTACCGCGTCAGTGGCTCTTCGAGTCGGCTGGATCCGAGATATGGAAAGATCTCCGGCGGCTCCCCTTCGACCGTCCCACGGATCGGCGAGTAGTGGAGCATGGCGACGCGGTGGGGCGTGCGGAGGCGGGCCAGGGCCGACTCGAGCTTGAGTGCCTCGGCGACGGCTTCATGAACGAATTGCTTGATGATCGACTCCCCCCAGGGGCCGAGGGCCCCGCGCCCGAAGCCCCCGCAGAAGCCCTTGACCCCGGCGAAGCCGATCCCGTTCGTCTCGTACGTGTCGCCATCCAGGATCACGACCCCCGCGTCTCGCAGGGTGTCCGTCACCTCGGCCGCGCGCCCGGACTCGTGGTCATGGTTCCCCAGCACGGCCACCGTGGGGATCCGCGCGACACTGAGCTCCCGCGCGAGGACACGTGCCTCTTCGGGCAGCCCATAGTCCGTGAGGTCGCCGCACAGGAGCAGCACGTCCGCGTGCTCGGCGGCATGGGCGAAGTGACGGTGGAGCGTCCCCTGCGAGCTGCGTCCGCAGTGGATGTCGCTCATCGCTGCGATACGCACCGGCGCCGGCCGGTCGGCGAGCGTGCGCGGAGACGCCATGCGCATCCTCTGGTGACGGGAAGGGGGTCGGCGCCGCACGGAGTGGGCGACGTGCCCGTCCGCGCTAGCCCCACCTTTGCATGAGCATGCCGCCGGAGCGCATGCGGGAGCGCGGACCCTTCCTTCAACTCCCGTTCCGTTCGATCGCTCAGCCCGGTGCGTGACACCGGCCACCGGCGACGGAGGCAGGCTTGGAGCTGACGAGAGCGCCGGATGACGCCGCGGCCGCACTGTATCGCCGTGTGATGCAGGAGCTCGCGCGGGCGCGCATTCCGTACCTGGTCGGCGGCGCGTACGCACTCGCGCACTACACGGGGATCGTCCGGAGCACCAAGGACTTCGACATCTTTCTGCGGCGCGCGGACCTCGACGCGGCGTTGGGCGTCCTCGCGGAGGCCGGGTGTCGGACGGAGCTCGCGTACCCGCATTGGCTGGCCAAAGCCTATCGGGGCGACGACTTCGTCGACCTGATCTTCAGCTCCGGCAACGCCATGGCGGCCGTCGACGACCTGTGGTTCCGTCACGCGGAGCCGGCGACCGTGCTGGGCCAGTCGATCCTGCTGACGCCACCCGAGGAGATGATCTGGTCGAAAGCGTTCGTGATGGAGCGCGAGCGGTTCGACGGGGCCGACGTCGCGCACACCGTCCACGCCTGCCACGAGCGGCTCGACTGGGCCCGCCTCGTCGCGCGCTTCGGCCCGCAGTGGCGCGTGCTCCTCGCGCATCTGGTCCTGTTCGGCTTCATCTACCCGGGGGAGCGGAGCCATATCCCGCGGTGGGTCATGACGGAGCTGGTCGGCCGGCTCTCCGCCGAGCTCGGTACAGACGACGGCGAGCAGGTGTGCCAGGGCACGATCATCTCACGCGAGCAGTATCTCCCGGACGTGGAGGCGTGGGGATATTTCGACGCCCGCGTGGCGCCGCGCGGCCCGATGACACGTGAGGAGGTCGAGCGCTGGACGAAGGCGATCGGCGAGACCCACTAGCGGGCGCGCGGGGGGCGCTCACCCGGCGGCCGCCTGGGGCAGCCCGCCGAAGCGGCGCTCGCGCCGGCGGAAGTCAGCGACGGCCCGGCCAAGCTCCGCCGCGTCGAAGTCGGGCCACATCCGTGGCGTGAAGTACAGCTCGGCGTAGGCGCACTCCCAGAGCAGGAAGTCACTCAGCCGCTGCTCACCGCCGGTCCGGACCAACAGATCGACATCGGGTGCCCCGCCCGCGCTCCCGACCTCGCCGATCAGGGCCGAGAACTCCTCGCGGGTCGGCGGGCGCGGACCGACCCAGGCGGCGGCGGCGCGACGGATCAGATCGCGCGCCGAATAGTCGACCGCCACTCGAAGCCAGAGCCGACGCCCGTCTGCGGTCCGTTCCTCGGCGGCCGCGATCGCGCGGGCGAGGCTCGCCGGGAGCCGGTCGCGCCGTCCAATGATCGAGAGGCGGACCCCGTTGGTCACGCACCGGTCGACCTCCGTGGCGAGACTCCGCTGGAGGAGCCGCATGAGGGCGGAGACCTCGGCGCGCGGGCGGGCCCAGTTGTCGGCCGAGAAGGCGTAGACGGTGAGCGTCGCGATGCCGAGTGCGGGCGCGGTCTCCGCCACCTCGCGGAGCGCGCTGACTCCCGCGGCGTGCCCGGCAGCCCGCGGGCGGCCGTGCGCCGCCGCCCAGCGGCCGTTCCCGTCCATGATGATCGCGACGTGCAAGCCGGGCCGGGCGGCGTCGGGCGAAGTACTTTGCAGCACGAAGTTTCTCCGCAAAAAAAAGATGTCCGATGCTCAGCCGTCGCGCGTCACCCGGATCAGCGCTTCCATGTGGTCGAGGTACCGCTCGAGCGCCCGGCGTCCCGCCGGCGTCAGCCGGTACTCGGTCCGCGGGACGCGCCCGGAGAACGTCTTCGCGCACGCCACGTAGCCGGCCTCCTCGAGCTTCCGGGCGTGCACGCTGAGATTCCCATCCGTCGCCCGCATGAGCGCCTTGAGCTCGTTGAAGCTGAGCGAGTCGTTCACCGCGAGCGCGCTCACGATGCCCAACCGCAGCCGCTCGTGGATCAGCCGATCGAGCCCGGCCGAGACGCGCGCCGCTGCCCGCCCACCACTGCGGCGCTCGAGCCGAGCGGTCGGCGCCTCCCCGCGCGCGTGATCGTCCCGATCGCGGTCGCGAGGCTCGCGCTGTTTGGGTACCACGGACGATCTAGCCACCATACCTCCGCGCGATCGCGGCGCCGAACAGCACGTGCCCCGCGCCGAACCCCGCCGCCAGCTCCATCCCGCCCCACGCCGGCGGCGCCGCCAGCGCCATGGCGCCGAGCACCATGAAGCACAGCCCCATGACAGGGACGATGCGAACCGAGAACGTACCCCCACAGACGACGGCAGTGCCATACAGGAGAAGCCAGACGGCGGGAAGCACCGAGTCGAGCCCGGCATGGTAGAGGGCCCATGTGAGGAGCGCCCCGACCGCCATCGGGGGCGCGAAGCCGAGGGCGAGCTTCCGGCCGGGGCCCGACAGGAGCGGCGTGCGGGCCGCGCGCGCCTTGCGCGTGATCGCCAGGCTCGACACCGATGCGCTGAGCACGGCGGCCGCCAGCCAGGTCGCGAGCCACGCACCGCGTGACTGCTGACGCGCGGCGATGGCAGCGGCGATGAGGGCGATCGCGCCCATGGCGACCATGCCCTGTCCGGAGATCGCGGTGAAGGCACCCGCGCGCTCCATCGTGTCGCGGATGAATTGCAAGTTGTCGAACGCGCGATCGTGGAGCGGTAGGGTGCCGCTCTCGGCCGCCGCACGATCGGAGGCGGCGTGCGGCGCGCCGGGCATCCGGGGCGGTGGAGGAGGTGTGCGAACCAGCGTCACCCGTCCAACTTAGCGCGGCGGGCCGTGGTCGCGCGAGCGTCCGACGATCGCGGGGCGTGGAGCGCGCGTGGCCTCACGATCCGTCCGATGCCTCGCCATATTGCGGCGTGCCAGCGATCGATGTCGTCCCCCTGATCGGCCACGTCCGCGTACGGACGCAGTTGGCGGCTGCGGCAGCCAGAGGGACATTGCCGGCCAGCCTGTTGCTCCATGGCCCGCCGGGGATCGGCAAACAGCGCCTGGCGCTCTGGCTCGCCCGACAACTGCTCTGCCTCGCGCCGAGCTCGGCCGCCGGGCAGCCGGCGGACGGCTGGGCCTGCGGCGCCTGCCAGAGCTGCCGCTACATGGTCGAGCTCGTACACCCGGACCTGCGATGGGTGTTCCCCCGTCCGCGGCCCAGGGATGGCGACCCGAGCGCGGAGGAGGTCTTCCGGGACTACGCCGATGCGATCGCGACCCGCGTGCGCGATGGGATGCTGTATGCTCCCGCGGAGGGTACCGAGGGGATCTATGTCGCGACCGTCCGCGCGCTCGTCCGTGCGGCAGCGCTGACGCCCGCCCTCGCCGGCGGGCAGCGCAAGGTCCTCGTGGTCGGGAACGCCGAGCGCATGGTCGCGCAGGAAGGGACGGAATTCGCCGCCAACGCCTTCCTCAAGCTGCTCGAGGAGCCCCCCGCCGATACGACCATCGTGCTCACCTCGAGCGCACCGGGCGGGCTGCTGCCGACGATCCGCTCGCGTGTGGCCGCCGTGCGGGTCTCCCGGCTGGAGCACGCGGACGTCGAGGCCTGGGTCGGTCATGCGCGGGTGCGACTGGCGCTCGACGCGGCGGGGCTCCCGGCGTCGGCCGCGGAACGCGTGCGGCGGGCGGGCGGGGCGCCGGGGATGCTGCTGGCCGGATCGGCGCGACAGACCGCGGCGGCGGCCGCGCGCGCGCTCCTCGAGGCGACGACCCCAGGGCGGGACGCGGCGCGCTATGCGGCAGCGCTCAGGCAAGGGTCGTCCGGCGCGCGCGGCGCGTTCGCGGAGGCGTTGGACGCGCTGACCGATGCCCTCCACGCGCGGGCCCGGTCGGCCGTGCATCGGGCCGACGAGCCCGGGGCGCGCGCCGCGTGCGCCGCGATCGCGACCGTCGAAGCGGCGAAACTCCGCGCCTCGGGCAACGCGAACCCACAACTCGTCGCCGCGGAACTCCTGCGGGGTCTGGCCGACGCGACCCCGGGCGGGAGCACACCGTGATCGGGGCCGACGGGCTGTCGCATATCGATACGGGCGGCGAGGCCCACATGGTCGACGTCTCCGGCAAACGCGACACGCTTCGTCTCGCCCGCGCGACAGGATCCATCCGGATGGCGCCGGCAACCCTCCGGGCGATCGCGGAGGCCACTGTCACCAAAGGCGACGCCATCGCCGTGGCGCGCGTCGCTGGCATCCTGGCAGCCAAGCGTACGGCGGAGCTGATTCCGCTCTGTCACCCCGTCCCGCTGACCGACGTTCAAGTCACGGTTGTGCCGGACGATACGCTACCGGGGCTTCGTGTCGAAGCGGCCGTGCGAACTGTCGGAAAGACAGGTGTCGAGATGGAGGCGATGACCGCCGTCGCGGTGACGCTTGTCACCGTTTACGACATGGCCAAGGCGTTAGATAAGGCCATGGTCATTTCGGACGTTCGCCTGGAGGAGAAGGACGGCGGACGCAGTGGCCATTGGAAGCGGGCCTGACCTCCCGGTGGCTGGCACAGCCGTTGCCCCGGGAGGCGGCATACGACCGACCTCTTCGGAGGCCGCTCGGGCGTGCGATGCCCGTCTGGGGCTACGAACTTCTGGCTAAGGCGAGGCAAATGCAGACTCTACGTGGGACGTACGTTCATCGGGGCGACATCGAGCGACGGCGCGCGCGGGCCCGGCAGATGACCGTTGGGCTCGGGGTGGGGGCGCTGGTCGCGGTGCTGGTGGCGAGCCGGCGGACTCCGGACGCCCTGGCGGCCGGTCAGGGCTCGACCCCATCGCTCTTTGGGTTCGGCACGAACAACCTGCGTGACGAGTTGAGCGCGACCCGGGGACAGTTGGACCTGGCCAACGCGCAGCTCGAGCGGCTCAATGCGGTGGTCGCATTCTCGAGCCGCTACCACATCGGGGCGGATCTCGCCGGGTCGATCTACGACGTGGCGCTCGCCGAAGGCATCGAGCCGGAGCTCGCCTTCCGCCTGGTCAAGGTGGAGAGCGACTTCAACGAGCACGCCAGCAGCCCGGTGGGTGCGATCGGCCTCACGCAAGTCATGCCGGGCACGGCGCAGTTCTTCGTCCCCGGGATCACCCGCCAGGGGCTGTATCAGCGGGAGACGAACCTGCGCGTGGGGCTGCGCTATCTGCGTGCGCTCGTGCGGCAGTACCACGATCTGCGACTCGCGCTGCTGGTGTACAATCGCGGGGAGCTCGCAGTCGATCAGTCGCGCCAACAGGGGCTCGACCCATCGAACGGGTATGAGCGTCTGGTGATGAAAGGCTACAAGGGGCCCGGCATCCTGAACTGAACGAGTCGGGCGGGCTCTCGATGACAAAACCCCAATCGCCGTGCGATTGGGGTTTTGTCGTGAGGGCCTGTGTGGTGCGATCTCACCCGCGTCGGTGTCGATGCCGGGCGGCCGGTGCGCCGGCGACGACGAGCGCCTGGCCAGGGAGGATGATGCTCTTGCGAAGGCCGTTGAGCCGCATGATCGACGCCACCGTCGTGTGGTAGCGGAGGGCAATGCGACCGAGCGACTCGCCGCGGGTCACGATGTGGATCTGGCGACCGCCACTCCCGTAGCGCTCGATCGACGGATCGGGAACGTCGAGCGCCGCCCGAACCACCGCCGTCGACGGCACGAGCACGGTGACGCCCGCCGGCAGCCGGCCGCTCTTCGACGGTCGCAGCCTGGGGTTGTACCAACTCACCTGGCGGGCCGAGAGGCCGGCGCGGCGTGCGATCGCGCTGTACGTGTCGCCCTTCCGCGTCACGACGCGCGCGTACGCCTGGCGCGTCTCCAGCGGGAGCGCGGCATAGGCCGAATCGAAGCCCGCCGCCTTGCCGACCGGCACCCGCACCGCGAACGAGTCTCTCGGTGGGGTCACGCCGCGCAGGATGTGCGGGTTGAGATCGGTGATAGACGCGAGGCTCGTCCCACAGGCTCTGGCGATCGCGGCGAGCGGGGTGGAGGCGCCGACCCGGACGGTCTCGTAGCTGTACGGCGGCAGTGAATCGACGTGTAGCCCGTAGCGCGCCGGCTCCTTGGCCACGAGGGCGGCCGCGATGAGCTGCGGGACGTAGTCCTTGGTCTCGGTGCGGAGATACTTCTTGTCCGCGAGGGCGAAGAAGAGATCGTCGCCCGAGGTGCCCTCGAAGTCGCCGGCGTAGCGCGCCAGCCCGCGTGAGATGCGTCCGGGCCCGCCATCGTAGGCGGCGGCGGCCAGATAGATCGAGCCGAATTGGTCCTTGAGGTACTTGAGAAATCGGATCGCCGCATCGGTCGAGCGGACGGGGTCGCGCCGTTCGTCGATCCACCAATCCACCCGGAGGCCCGCCCCCTGCGCGGTCGACGTCATGAGCTGCCAGAGACCGACGGCCGCAGCGCGCGAGTATGCGTGCGGCGAATACCCGCTCTCGATCAGGGGCAGGTAGGCCATGTCTTCGGGCAGCCCGGCGGTGCGAAGCTTGGCGCGGATCACGGGCTCGTAGCGCGAGCCGCGCTGGAGCCAGGACGTGAACACATCACGGGCCTGACCGGTGAAGCGCGCGACAAAGTACTCGACCCTTGCCTGCGTCGCGTACGACCGCACGTCGATGTCCCAGGTCGGGCCCGCGGCCGCATCGGGCGGCCCGTGCGCCGATGCACTGTCGGTCGCGCTGGCGGAATCGCCGATGGCGACGCTCGCGCCGGTCGAGTCGCCGAAGACACGCAGCGCCTGCTCGGTGACCTGCTCGTGCGAGACGGCCGTGTCGGCGCGTGGACGGGCCGAGTGCTGCGTCGCACCGCTGTCGCCCGCCGCCACAGTGCTGGACAACGTACCGGGCGCGGCATCGGACGCGGCATCGGACGCGGCACCGGGCGCGGCACTCGGCGCGGCCGGCGCAGGCCTGACGCCGACGCGCGGCGGGGCGTGGTGGCCACACCCGAGCGGGAGCAAGGCCATCGCGCCGATCGCCACCACGCCGGCCCGCGACCGCCGCCGGACCGGGTGGGTTGGGAGCAGTGCGGGCGCTACGGTCGGTCCGACCTGGATGCGGCCACGGTCCATCGCGGTGAGTCCCTCGTTCCTGGTCATGGGCCCCGTACCCCGAACCGTTCGCATCAGGTCCGCGGGGCCGTCAGGCCGGCCGTGCTTCACCGTGTGGCGATGAAGTTTCCCAGCAGACGGTTGGTGGCGTTGAGCACGGCGATCACGGCCGCTCGCACAGGGTCACGCTCGGCAAGATAGCTCCCCAGGAGTCGTCGAGGGCCATCACCTTTCCGCACCCCGAGGGCGACGATGACGATGTTCGCGTCGAACGCACGCAGGGCCTTGATGCCCGCCAGCTCGAACTCCAGCGCGCCACCGGAGAAGCTCTCCAGGGCGCGGAGCGACGCTTCGGCGGCGATTCTGAGATCCCCCATAGGACTGGACTGACCGCTGGCTTTGCCGACGACCGTCACGCCGTCCAACCACTCGAGCTCGACCTCGGCCGTGCACAGTCCGGATGGCGTGCGCACGAACTTGAAGTCCGTGAAGCGCAGCCGCTCACGCTTCAATTGAAGCGCCGTGATGGCCGACGGCGACGAAGGATCGGGTTGCGGCGTGGCGCTCATGTCCGGCGGAAGCGGGGGAGTCGGTGTGCCGCTGGCCTGTGACCCGCAGCTACTGAGACACGACCGACCCCGATCGAACGCAACCGGAGCTGGCCTGTGGGTCCGCCACCGGCAGCGACACGACCGTCTCCGCGCCATCCTGCCGCACGCTGCCCCGATGGGCCTCGATGATGCGGCGGGCGAGCGCGATGTCGGTCGCGTGCGGCGGCCCGCCGCCGTGGCTGACGCGCATCTCGATCCCCGGCGCGCTTGCACACGCTCGGGCGGTGATCCGCACGCGGCCGCCTGCGGGCGTCCGTCCGACGGCGTCGCGCGCCACGAGATCGAGCGCCCGGCGCAATCGGGCCCGGTCACCGTCGACCGTTGGCAGGAGCGGCGCAATCTCGACGTCGAACGCGACCCCGCCTCGGGCCGCGTCCGCCGCCAGGGCGGGCATCAGCGCCGCCAGCAGATCGCCCACCCGCACGCGCTCGGCGCGTAGCCGGAGACCGCCACGGTCGATGTCGGCGACCGTACGTAGCCGGTCGAGCGCCCCCTGGGCCTCGTCCGCCGCCTGTCGCGCCGCGCTGAGCATCTCCTCCTGATTCTCGTTGAGATCGCCGAAGCGGTTCTCCAACAGGATGTGCAGCGGCATCCGGATTTCGTCGAGCTGCCGCGCCGCCGAGCCGGCGGCGTCGGCGACCAGTCCCCGGTACTCCCGCGCGACGTCGTCGGCGCGGGCTTCGCTCGAGGCCACCTCCGCGTGCGCGTCCGCGAGCGCCTGGCGGAGGCGCGCGACCTCGTCCTCGATCGCCCGCAGCTCATCGGTCGGCCCGCCGGAGCCGGAGGCCGCGAGCCGCGACACGCGGGCCGCGACCTCGCGGGTCGTCCGCCACGCGACGGCCAGCGACACCAGCGATGCGACGATGGCGATGCCGACGAGCAGGTTCGGCGCCTGGCGCCCGTACTGCCCCCAGTACGCGAGGCCGGCGACCGTGAGAACGCCGAGAATCCCGGGCAGGACGGCGAGGAAGAGACGCTGATTGATGCTCATGGCGGCTCCCGCCGGATGTCCCCCTTGGCCGGGAGGGCGACCACCAGCACGTCGAGACTCTCCCCATTGTGCGTCAGGCGCTCGACCACCGATCCATGGCGCAGGCGGTGCCAGCGCGACCGCCGGCTCTGCCCGATGATGAGGAGCGTGACGCCACGGGTCCGGGCGAAGCGCGTGAGCTCGGCGGCGATGTCACTCCCGACCAGCTTGACGACCTCGGCGCCCATCGACTGGGCAAGCTGGATGTTGTCCACCAGCCGTCGCTGCACGTCGGTCTCGATCCGCTCGGCGCCCTCCTCGGGCGTCTGCACGTACACGCAGTACCAGTCCGAGTTGAGACGCCCGGCAATGCGGCTCGCCTTCCGGAGGAGCACCGCGGTGTGCGGCGGGTTGCTCGCGAGTGCGACCAGGATCCGGTCGACCGTCTTCGCTGTGGGGGGCGGAGCACCCTCCTCCCGCCGGACGATCGCCTCGCGGACCCGGTCGACCGAGCTCGCGACCTCGCGGAGCGCCAGCTCTCGGAGCGTCGTGAGATGCTCGGCGGTGAAGAAGTTGGCGAGCGCCGATGGGACCCTGTCCGCGCTGTAGATCTTCCCTTCGCTCAGCCGCTGCCGGAGGTCCTCGGCCGAGACATCGATATTGACCACCTGATCGGCGGCCCCGAGCACCCAGTCCGGGATCGTCTCCCGCACCGTCACGCCGAGTGTCCGCGCGACCACATCGTTGAGCGACTCCAGGTGCTGGACGTTGACGGCCGAGATGACATTGATCCCCTCGTCGAGCAGCTGCATGACGTCTTCCCACCGCTTGCGGTGGGCGACGCCGGGCACGTTGGTGTGAGCCAGCTCGTCGACCAGGGCGAGCTCGGGTCGTCGCGCGAGCACCGCCTCGAGGTCCATCTCCTCGAGGACGACCCCGCGGTACTCGATCCGCCGCCGGGGCACGACCTCGAGGTCGCCGACCTGGGCCGCCGTCTCCGCCCGGCCGTGCGTCTCGACGAAGCCGATCACGACGTCGACGCCCCGGCGCCGGAGCTCGTGCGCTTCGTTGAGCATGCGGTACGTCTTCCCGACTCCGGCGAAGGAGCCGATATACAGCTTGAGCTTCCCCCGCTCGCGCGGGGTCAGGACATCGAGGAAGGTGGACGATCCCGAGGGAGCGGTCACCGGTGTGCCCCGATCATGGCCCGGTCAGAGCTTGACGAGCAGGGCGAAGTTGAAGCGGGTCTCGGTCCGTCGGAGATCCGGCGTGAAGCCGGGGACCCGCGAGCCCGGGGCGCCCGTGTTCCCCCCGGGCGGCGTGATCCCCCCGCGGCCCACGAAGTACGGCACGTTCGCCTCCCGGTGATCGAGCTCGCCACGGAACATCACGAATTCGTCGGGCATGTAGTCGACCGTCACCGACCCGTCCCAGGCGCGGAACGTGTCGCCGGGGTTGGTGGTGAAGTACGGCGTACCGGACGCGGCCGTCGCGCCGTTGATCGGTGGCAGCAGGACGAGGTAGCGACCGGGGTTCGTGATGCCCCCGCCGCCGACCGTCAGCCCGAAGTGGTCGTGGGAGAACCAGGACCGGTCGTAGAGCATGTAGCCGATGAAGTACTGGTCGGGACGGGCCGCGCCGCCGTTGACGCATCGGACACCGCCGCCGCTCTCGCACCCCAGGTCGCCCGTGAACGAGAACGCCGCGCGATCGAAGAAGCTGCCCGGCCGGTCGTAGTACTTGAGGAGAAAGCTGTTGTCGCTGTGGATGCGCATCCGACTCGGCGCACCAAAGGTATCGAAGCCGTAATAGTCGTTCGTCAGTAGCGTCACCGATCCCGTCGGACGCCAGAGGATCTGCGTGCCCCACCCCGGCTGGCCGTTGAACATGCCGTACGACTGCCATCCGTTCACGAGCCAGAGCTCGACCTTGAGCTTCTGGCTCGGAAAGGTCTGGAGGCGGAGTCCGTTGAAGTACCAGGGCGTGTTCGCCGAGACGTACGACGGTTGGTACGCCCAGTTGTCGGCGTTGTAGTAGCTGAAGAGCCCGACGTACGAGAGGAAGATGCCGGCGTCCAGATTGATGCCGTTCCAGGCGTTCCAGTGGTACCCCCCGTACGCCTCCGAGACATAGCGATAGGCGTCGGCGAGATGCCCCTGCCCGCGGGCCGGGCTCGGGTCGCTCCGCGGCGTCAGCTGCGAGTACAATCCGAACTGCGTCATCACTCGGCCGCGTACCTGGTTGTAGTGAAAGTCTCCTCCGATCCCGAGCTGCTGGACCTGTACCTCGCTCGTGCGGCCCAGCTCGGCGGCGCCGTCGAGGGTGTGATCCTTGGGCCGGTTGAGATCGTTCACGTAGTTCCCGTCGAACCGGAACTCGGGCGTGAAGTACTTGGTGTCGAGCGGCGATGTATGAGCGCGGCTGTTCCCGTTCACCCACGTGAAGTCCGCGAACGAGAACGGCGCCGGTTTGGCTGCGCTGTCCCGGTGTGGCATCGCCGAGTCCGGCGCCTGGGCGCGGACGTCCGGCGGGGCAACGGCTACCACGAGCGCGAGCGCGGCCGCCCGCGCGGCGGAGAGCGGGACACGGAGGGTGACCGCGCGCGCGAAGGCGTGCGCAACGGCGCAGGAACGAGCGTGCATGATGGTCTCCGACCGTCCGAGTGAGGCCTACTTGGCCGAGGGTGCCGCACCGGACGGGCGCGGGACGGCCGAGTCGAGAGCGAGGTTGAGGAGCAGCACGTTGACCCGCGACTCGCCGAAGACGCCCGCATCGGGCCCTCGCGTATGCGATGCGACCAGCGCCCGGATGGCCTCGGCGGTCGTGGCGCGCGCGCGGGCGACCCGGGCGACCTGGAGCTCGGCGTTGGCCGGTGAGATGTCGGGGTCGAGTCCTGACCCGGAGGATGTGACCATGTCGGACGGGATATGCCCTCTGACCGCGCCCTCGCGTCGCACGACGCTGTCGACCGCCTGGGCGATGAGCGTGTCGGCGAGCTTGCGATCGGTCGGACCCTTGTTGGTCGCGCCGGAGGAGTCGGCGATATACCCCGAGCCGGCGGCCGAGGGCCGGGGGTGGAAGTAGCCCATCCCGGTGAACCGCTGCCCGATGAGGGCGCTCCCGATGACGCGCCCGTCGGCGCGCACGATCAGCGATCCGTCGGCCCGATGGGGAAACAGCACCTGCGCGAGTCCAGTAACGATCCCGGGATAGACGCCACCGGTCAGGACCATCAGGAGAAGCGTCAGGAGGACCGCGGGACGGAGCTGGTGTCGGAGCATGGAGGCCGTCAGACCAGGTGGACGGTCACGAGCAGCATGTCGATGAGCTTGATGCCGACGAACGGAATGATCACACCTCCGACGCCATAGACGAGCAGGTTGCGGCGCAGGATGGCCGCCGCGCCCAGCGGGCGGTAGCGGACACCGCGGAGGGCGAGTGGGATGAGAGCGACGATGATGAGGGCGTTGAAGATCACGGCCGACAGGATCGCCGATTGCGGAGAGTGGAGCCGCATGACGTTCAGGGCTTGCAGCGCGGGGAACGTCACCACGAACATCGCCGGGATGATCGCGAAGTACTTGGCGACGTCGTTGGCGATCGAGAACGTGGTCAGCGATCCGCGCGTCATGAGAAGTTGCTTCCCGATCTCGACGATCTCGATCAGCTTCGTGGGGTTGGAGTCGAGGTCGATCATGTTCCCGGCTTCCTTGGCCGCCTGGGTGCCCGTATTCATCGCCACGCCGACGTCGGCCTGCGCCAGGGCGGGCGCGTCGTTGGTGCCATCGCCCGTCATGGCCACGAGCCGCCCGCCGGCCTGCTCGCGCCGGATGAGCGCCATCTTGTCCTCCGGCCTGGCCTCGGCCAGGAAGTCGTCGACGCCGGCCTCCTGCGCGATGGCGGCTGCCGTGAGCGGGTTGTCGCCCGTGATCATGACCGTGCGGATGCCCATCGCCCGGAGGCGGTCGAACCGCTCGCGCATCCCGCCCTTGACGACGTCCTTGAGGTAGATCACGCCGAGGATGGCCGCCGTCTCGGTCTGCGTCTCGGCCACCACGAGGGGAGTGCCGCCCTGCCGGGCAATACGCTCCGTGGCCGCATCCAGCTCCGCCGGCACGGTGCCGCCGCGCTCCCGCACCCAGCGGGCGATCATGTCTCCGGCCCCCTTCCGCACCTGCACCGCCGACGGTAGGTCCACCCCGCTCATGCGGGTCGCGGCGCTGAAGGGGACGAAGGCCACCGGAGGGGCGGCGACCGCGACGGCGCCTCCGCGCCGGTCGGCCTCACCACCACCCTCGCTGAAGGAGCGGCCCCGCAGACCGAATCGCTCCTTGGCGAGCACGACGATGCTGCGCCCCTCCGGCGTCTCATCGGCGAGGGAGGCCAACTGTGACCGGTCGGCGAGGTACTCGACGGTCACGCCAGGCATCGGCACGAACTCGACCGCCTGCCGGTTCCCGAGGGTGATGGTGCCGGTCTTGTCGAGGAGAAGGGTGTTGACATCACCGGCCGCCTCGACCGAGCGTCCACTCATCGCGATGACATTCTGCTGGATCACCCGGTCCATGCCGGCGATCCCGATCGCCGACAGGAGGCCGCCGATGGTAGTCGGGATGAGGCAGACGAGAAGGGCGACGAGGGCCGGAATGCCGAGCGCGGTGCCGCTGTACATCGCGAACGGCTGGAGGGTGGCGACGGCCAGCAGAAAGACGATCGTGAGCCCCGAGAGCAGAATCGTGAGCGCGATCTCGTTCGGCGTCTTCTGCCGGGTGGCGCCCTCGACGAGCGCGATCATCCGATCGAGAAATGTCTCGCCCGGATTGGCCGTGATCCGCACGACCAGGTAGTCCGAGAGCACGCGTGTGCCGCCGGTCACCGCCGAGCGGTCGCCGCCAGCCTCTCGGATCACGGGGGCCGATTCGCCGGTGATCGCCGACTCGTCGACGGAGGCGACACCTTCGACCACCTCGCCGTCACCCGGGATGATGTCCCCGGGGGTCACGAGCACGAGCGCCCCGCGACGCAGCAGTGACGCCGGGCGGCTGACCACCTCGGTTTTCCGGTCGGCCGCCGGAATGCACCTGGCCTGTGTCTGCGTCCGCGCCTTGCGGAGTGTATCCGCCTGGGCCTTGCCGCGTCCCTCGGCCATCGCTTCGGCGAAGTTCGCGAACAGGGCCGTGAACCAGAGCCAGAGGGTGACCTGGAAGGTGAATCCGAGCCCGCCCTGGCCCTCGGCCACGTCCCGCACCAGCACGCCGGTCGTGAGCACGCTGCCGACGAGGACCACGAACATGACCGGGTTTCGCACCATGTGCCGGGGCGACAGCTTCACGATCGCGTCGCGGATCGCGCGCCGGACGATCGGCGGGTCGAGGAGGGGACGGGCGGTTGCGGCCATGGGTGGCGATGGTTAGAACAGGCGCCCGGCGTCCATCAGCAGGTGCTCGACGACCGGCCCCAACGCCAGCGCGGGGACGAACGTGAGCGCGGTCACGATGACGATCACGCTCAGGAGCAGCGCGACGAAGAGCGGCGTCGTGACGGGGAAGGTGCCGGCGGTTGCCGGTGCTGCCCGGCGCTCCGCCATGAACCCGCCGAGCGCGAGAACCGGCACCTTCATGGCGAAGCGGCCGAAGAGCATGGCGACGCCGAACATCGTGTTGTAGAAGGTGGTCGTGCCGGTGAGGCCCGCGAAGGCGCTGCCGTTGGTCGCGGCGGTGGAGCTGAAGGCGTAGAGTATCTCGGAGAAGCCGTGCGGGCCGGCGTTGTTCAGGCCCGCCAGTCCCGGCGCAGTCACGGCGGCCGTGGCCGTGAACGTCAGCACGACCAGGGCATAGACGAGGACGAAGAGCATCACGACGCGAACTTCCCGGCTCTCGATGCGCTTGCCGAGATATTCCGGCGTCCGGCCCACCATCAGGCCGGCAATGAACACGGCGAGCACGACCTCGGCGATCATGCCGTAGAGACCGGACCCCACCCCACCGTAGACCAGCTCCCCGAGCTGCATATTCACGAGCGGCACCATCCCGCCCAGGGGCGTGAATGAGTCGTGCATGGCATTGACGGCGCCGCAGGACGCGTCGGTCGTCACGGTCGCAAAGAGGGCCGAGCCCGCGATCCCGAACCGCACCTCCTTCCCTTCCATGTTGCCGCCGGGGTTGGTCGCGGTCGCGCTCACGTCGATGCCACGGGCGGCGTGAATCGGATTTCCCCGCGCCTCGGCCCAGTAGGTCACCGTGGTCCCGCCGAGGAACAGCAGGAACATCGCGGACCAGATCGCCCAGGCATGACGGCCGTTCGCGACCATCCGACCGAACATCGACACGAGGCCGGCCGGGACGATGAAGATCGCCACCATCTGGAGGAAGTTCGACCAGGGTGTCGGGTTCTCGAACGGGTGGGCGGAGTTCTGGTTGAAGAAGCCGCCGCCGTTCGTGCCGAGCTGCTTGATCGCTTCCTGGCTCGCCACCGGACCCATCGGCAGCGTTTGCACTCCGCCCTCGAGCGTCACCGCGTGGATGTACGGGTGGAAGTTCTGGATCACGCCCTGCTGCACGAACAGGAGCGCGAGCACGATCGAGAATGGCAGGAACACGTAGAGCGTGCCGCGGACGAGATCGACGTAGAAGTTGCCGATTCGTCCGGCGCTGCGCCGTGCGAGGCCCCGCACGAGGGCGACGGCGGCAGCCGCGCCGGCGGCGGCGGACATGAAGTTGTGGAACGCGAGCTGGGTCATCTGGCTCGCGTACGACATCGTCGTCTCGCCGCCGGGATAGGACTGCCAGTCGGTGTTGGTCGTGAATGATGCCGAGGTCTCGAATGCCTGGCGCGGGACGACGGCCGGGAGGTGGGCGGGGTCGAGTGGCAGCCGCTGTTGCAGGCGCAGGACGGCGTAGGTCACGAGCATGCCGACGGCGCTGAAGACCAGCAGCGACGCGGCGTAGCGCGTCCAGTGCTGGTCTTCGTCCGGGTCCACGCCGCCGGCGCGATAGAGCAGGCGCTCGACGGGGCCGAGCCACTGCATGGAGCCGTCGTACACGCGGACGAGATACCGGCCCATGGGACTCGTCACGGCCAGGAGCACGACCGAGAAGAGGGCGATCTGGACCCAGCCCGCGGCGGTCATCTCAGAACCGCTCCGGACGGAGAAGCGTGTACACGAGGTACACGAGGATCACGAGCGCGACGACGCCGCCGATGGCGGTCTCGGCGCTCATCGAGGATCCTGATCGTCAGCGGCGCGGTCCCGGCCGAGGAGCTCGAGTCCGCGGACGAACGCCAGCATCAGGGCGAAGAACGCGATCGTGCAGGCGACGTACACGGCGTCGAGCATGGGATACGAGCCTAACGGGCGGGGCGTGAAGGTCGCGTGAAGGCCGGCCGCGGCGCCCATAAAAAAGCGCTGAAAAAAGAGTGCGACGCGCGGCCCCGCGTAGGGGCGGCATTCATGCCGCCCGCGACTCGCATCCCGCACCGATGCCGGGCGGCATGTCGCGCCGTCCGCGTCCCGCGGCCACCAAAGGAACGGGTTTTTTGGATGGTGCAGGGGCAATTCGCGTCGCGAATTGCCCCTGCACCGGGGACAACCACGGCGGGCGCGACGCGGGTACCGCCGCACGCGCGGCAAACGTGCGCGCACCGTAGGGGCGGCATTCATGCCGCCCGCGACTCGCATCCCGCACGGATGCCTGGCCCGGCATTCATGCCGCCCGCCGTTCGCCGTTCGGCCCGTCATGCCGCCCGCCGTTCGCCGTTCGGCCCGTCATGCCGCCCGCCGTTCGCCGTTCGGCCCGTCATGCCG
>JAJPIS010000089.1 GCA_021324635.1 Gemmatimonadota bacterium | reverse complement strand
TACGGGGGGGTCGCGTGGCGGGGGGCGGGGCGGGTGGGCGGCGGGGGGGGGGGGGAGCGGGGCGGGCCGGGGTGGGGCGGGGGGGGCGGGCGCACCAGGGGATGCGGAGGAGCCGGAGGAGCCGGCAGAAGGTGAGGTCATCGCTCCGGCGTCTCCGGCGTGGGCGTCTCCGACATGAGTCGGGTGAGATACGCGTCGAGACGCGCGTAGCTCGCGTCCCAGAACGGGCGGTAATCGGCCGCCCACTCGGCCACGGTCCTGATCGGCGCCGCCTGGAGGCGGCAGGGCCGCCACTGCGCGTGGCGCCCGCGGGCGACCAGCCCTGCGCGCTCGAGCACCCTCAGGTGCTTCGAGACCGCGGGGCCGCTCATGGCGAACGGCTTGGCGAGCTCACCCACGGTGCAATCGCCACCCGCCAGGCGCGCCAGGATCGCCCGCCGCGTGGGGTCGGCGAGCGCGGCGAAGGTCCGGGAAAGGGCGTCGGGTGGCATATAACTACTAGGTTAGTTAACCGAATAGTTATATACGTCGGGACGGCGCCGGCGTCAAGAGGACGGCCGCGGTCCCGGCCTGCGGGCCGGTGCCGCGAGCTCGCGAGCGCTGCCGGCGCCTAGAACCCGAGCCGGAACCCGAGGACCAGCGGAACGTCCTCGGTGGTGGCCGGGCGGGCGAGGAAGTAACGCAGCGCCTCCAGGAACACCGCTGACCGCGGGCCCAGGGCGGCCCGCACACCTGCGCCGGCCGGCACCATGACGCGCGCGCTCGACGCCCTCCACGCCGGGGACGGCCGGGTAAGGCCGCCGCCGGCGATCCGACGGGGTTGCCGGTGGCGGCCCGAGGTCGTCCTCGTGCAGCGTGGACGCCCATGCCTGAGTCGCTGAACTGCCCGAGTTGCGGCGCGCCGTGCTCGCCCGACACGACCCGGTGTGTCTACTGCGGCTCCCGGCTCGCCACCGTCGCCTGCACGGCGTGCCTCGGATCGATGTTCGCCGGCGCGCAATTCTGCCCCCACTGCGGCGCCAAGGCCGGCGCCGTCACGGTCGAGAGCGGAGCCGCGCTCCGATGTCCCGGATGCGGCGGCGACATGCCGAGCGTGCGCGTCGGGCAGACGTCGCTGCACTCGTGCACGCAGTGCGGCAGCGCGTGGGTCGCGCCGGATGCGTTCGCCCAGCTGTGCGCCGATCGCGAGGCGACCGGCGCCCTGACCTCGATCGTCGGTGCGTCCGGAGGCGCCCCCGCGCCGTCATCCCCGGCGCCCAGGGTGCGCTACGTGCGCTGCTGCGTGTGCAACAAGACGATGAACCGCGTGAACTTCGGGCGGACATCGGGGATCGTGGTCGACGTCTGCAAGGGGCACGGTGTGTGGTTCGAGGGCGACCAGCTCCGCGAGACGCTCGCGTTCGTGGCGCGAGGCGGCCTCCAGCAGCCGCACGCCGCCGCCGGCCACGGCCCGACGGATTTCGTGGGGGATCCGGCGCTCGACCCGCGGGCAGCCACCAACATCGTCGTGCGCCTCGATGCGGGGAACGATTCGCTCTCCGGCGCGCTGTCACCGCTCAAGTTCTTCCTGAACGCCCTCCTCTCCTGAGCCCTGTCCGGAGCCCGTCATGAGCTTGCGTGAGCTTCTCGCCGGTGAGCTGGTCGACATCATCGAATGGAGCGACGAATCCGACGATGCGATGGCCTGGCGTTTCGCCCGACCCCAGAACGAGATCAAGAACGGCGCGCAGCTGATCGTGCGGCCCGGGCAGATGGCGATGCTCGTCGACCAGGGGACGGTCGCCGACGTCTTCCAGCCGGGCCGCTTCGAGCTCACGACGGCGAACGTGCCCCTCCTGTCGAGCCTCCGCGGCTGGAAGTACGGGTTCTCGAGCCCGTTCAAGGCCGATGTGATCTTTCTGAGCACGAAGCAGTTCGTGGGCCGGAAGTGGGGGACCGCGAACCCCGTCATCCTCCGCGATCCCGAGCTCGGCCCGATCCGGCTGCGCGCCTACGGCACCTACGCCGTGCGGGTGACCGACGCGCGCCGCTTCGTCCAAGAGCTGCTCGGGGCGTCGGCGGCGTTCGTCGTCGATCAGGTCGCCGAGCAATTGCGCGACATGGTCGTGGCCCGGGTGAGCAGTGCCCTGGCCGATTCCGCCATCTCGGTGTACGAGCTGGCGGCGAAATACGCCGAGGTCGGGGCGCGGGTGCAGGAGGCCGTCGCCGACCAGTTCCGCCAGTACGGCCTGTCGATCACGCAGTTGGTGATCGAGAACGTCTCCCTCCCGCCCGAGGTGGAGGCGACCCTCGATCAGAAGTCCCGCCTCAACGTCATCGGTGACCTCGACCGGTACGCGCGCCTCCAGAGCGCCGACGCGGTCCGCGATGCGGCCCGAAACCCGGGTGGCGGAGCCGCCGCCGTCGTCGGCCTCGGCGTCGGCGCGGCCCTCGGCCAGCGCGCCGCCGGCCCGGCCCTCGCGACGGCACCCGCCCCGGCGCTCGCCCCGCCGGCCGGCGCAGCGTCCGCAGGGGCGGAGCCACCGCCGCTCCCGATCGCGGCGTGGTACTACGTGGAAGGACGCGAGCGGCGCGGGCCGGTCGACGAGGCGACGCTCGCACAGTCGCTCACGCCCTCCACGCTGGTCTGGACGGCCGGCATGGCCGCCTGGACGCCGGCCGCCGCCGTGACCGAGCTGAGCGCGCGGTTGAAGGGACGCTCGTAGCGCGAGAGCGCCGCGGCCGGGCCGGTGGTCCCCGCCTGACCCGGGGCTAGCCGAAGAGAACGATCGCGAAGTGGCGGCGAAAGGCGCGCCGGCCCGACTCCGTGACTTTGAGGGCCCGGCTCGAGGGTCTCCGCTCGACCCATCCGGCCGCGAGCGCGCGATCGACGAGCGCCGCCCCCAGCGCCCCCGCGACGTGATAGCGCCGCTCGCTCCAATCCAGGCACGCGCGAACGAGCGGTCGGCGGGTCCTCCCGGCGGTCGCCGCGACTCGTTCGAGGTCGATGCCGATCGCGGCCAGGCCCGCACCGGCGTGCGGCGTCAGCGCGTACTCGCCATCATGGAGCGCGAGTAGGCGGCTGCCCGCGAGGGCGTCCGCGACCTGCACGCCCAGCCAGCCGGCCAGATGGTCGTAACACGTCCGCGCGAGCCGAATCTCCCGCGCCGCGTGCGCGTCCTTGGGGTCCCGCGCGGGCGCCGGCGGCGACACGGCCGCCAACGCCTCGAGCGCAGCCGTCAGCCGAGGATCCGCGGAGCGGAAGTACCGATGGCGTCCGTGCCGCTCCGCGGCCACGAGACCGCCGGCGACCAGCTTCGCGAGGTGTGCGCTCGCGCTGGACGGGACCACGCGGGCCGCGCGCGCCAGATCACCGGCGGGCAGGGCCCGTCCGTCGCTCAATGCCCACAGCATCGCGGCCCGCGCCGGATGGGCGAGGAGTGCCGCGACGGGCGTCACATCGGCGTCCGCGAGCGGCCCGTCCGTCGCCCGCGCGGGGTCGGGGTCGGGGTCGGGGTCGGAAGTGTCGAACATAGTTCATCCTGTCGTGAAATGTCCCGGTGGTAGGATACCACGCGCACATGGGGTGCAGCAACGGTCCAACTCAGCGAGCGAGGAGCAGCACAACCGATGAGAGTGTTCTCGCGGCACATGGGTGACAGCCATCACCGACCCGGCGCTCGGCTGCCCGCCGCTCGGCCCCGGGCTGCGGCGTCACGAGGGGTGCGGGCGGTGCGCGCGGCGCGTCTCGCGGCACTCGGCCTGTCGATCGCGCTGCCCGTCGCCGCGCAACCAGGGCGCGGACACCCGGACGAGGAGACGGTTCGGGTGCGCGTGCCGCAGCTCGATCTGCGGGTCCTCGTCCGGCATCGGTCGCCGGCCGGCCGCGGTGCGGGCGAGCGCCGGTCGCCGATCCTGTTCGTGCACGGCTCGTCGTTCCCGTCCGCGCTCGCGTTCGCGTACCGGTTCGGCGGCTCGTCCTGGATGGACGATCTCGCGCGGCGTGGCTTCGATGTGTGGGCCTTCGACTTCCTCGGCTACGGCGGCTCGGACCGCTATCCGGCGATGCGTGGCGATGCCATGGCCGTCCCACCGCTCGGGCGCGCGCCGGTCGCCGCCGAGCAGATCGCGGCCGTGGTCGCGTTCATCCAGGCGCGGGCGCGGGTGCCCCGCGTCTCGATCGTCGCCCATTCGTGGGGGACGATTCCGGCAGGCCTGTTCGCCACTCGGCACCCCGACGCGATCGACCGGCTCGTCGACTTCGGCCCCGTCGCCCAGCGCGCCGGCCCGCCACGCGACGCGTCGCTGCCGGCGTACACCTTCGTGACGGAGGAGGATCAACGATCGCGGTTCGACAACTACGTGCCGGCCGGCCAGCCCCGTGTGCTCGCCGACCCGGGCCTGTCCCGGTGGGGGCCCGCCTACCTGGCGACCGATTCGTCCAGCGCGTCCCGACGTCCGGCCAGCGTCGAGATTCCGAACGGTCCGAGCGCCGACATCGCGGAGGCATGGAGCGGTCACCTCGCGTACGATCCCGGGCAGATCACGGCCCCGGTCCTGATCGTTCGTGGCGAGTGGGACGTCGTGACCACCGACGCCGATGCGCACTGGCTGTGGGATGCCTTGCGCCAGGCGCCCGTCAAGCGGGACGTCAAGATCGCGCACGCCACCCACGTCATGCACCTGGAGGTGAACCGCGGCGCGCTGTTCGACGAGGTGGCGGCGTTTCTGTCGGCCCGGACGCCGCGGGTCGTGGCGACGGCCGCGCCGGGCGATAGCATCCGGATCGCGGCGATCGGCGCCCTCTCGGGGCCGGTCAGCTCGTTCGGCATCAACAGCCGGGCGGCGCTGACCGCGGCGATCGACTCCATCAATCGCCTCGGAGGCGTCCGACTCGCCGGCGGCCGATCCCTTCCGGTCGCGTTGCGCTACGAGGACGGCCGATGCGACGTGCGGACCGCCGAGGGGTTGCTTCGCGCCGACGCGGCCTCGTCTGCGCTCGCCGTGATCGGGCCGAGCTGCTCGTCCGTGGCCGAGTCGCTGTACGCCGTCCTGGCGCGCGATACGGCGGACACCGGTGGATTGCGCATACCGGTCGTCACCGACGGCGCGATGAAGGCCGGTCTGGCGCGGCTGTCTCGCTGGTCGTTCCGCAACACCCCCGACGAGCGAGCCATGTATCGGGCGTTGTGGACCTGGGTGCGACGGCACGAGCCCGCACTGCACACCGTCTTCGGCGGGGAAGAGCACGATTTTGCCCACTCGCACACGACATGGGACAACATCATGCGGCCCGAAGCCGAGGCAGCAGGATTGCGGCTCGTCGGCACCTCCGCCTGGTCGATCCATGACACGCTGTTTGCCGACCCGGTCGCGGCGATGCGGGCCGCCGCGTCCGACATCGTGGTGCTGAGCGCGCACTCGCACACCACGTGCGGGGTGCTCCGGGAGATGCGCCGGCAAGGCGTCCGGCCGGCGCTCGTCGTCGGACTCACGAGCGCGGCGAGCGACGAGACGATCGCCGAGTGCGGTGCGCTCGCCGACGGAATCGTGGCGCCGACGTCGTTCGCGACCGTGACCGTGAGCGCGCAGGCGGCCGCGAGGGCGATCCAGCGAGCCGGGGGGGTCGCGGACCTCCACAGCGCGGCGGCCTGGGAGATCATGTTCGCGCTGCGTGAGGTGATGGAGTCGGCCGGCGTGCAGGGCAGGGCGGAGACCGTCGCCGCCGATCGCGAGGCGATTCGCGCCACGCTCGCCTCACGGACGACGCTCCCGGGCGTGCTCGGGCCGATCCTGCGAACCGCGGATCGCGAGTCGCGGAAGCCATTCGTGATCGCCCGGGCCGGCCCTCACGGCTGGCGCCCGATCGCGCGCTATGCCGCGGACCCGGCCGAGCCGGCGCCGTGAGAGGCACCGACCGGGGGTCGACTCAGAGGGTGTCGCGCAGGGCCCGCGTGAAGGCGGCGATCGCCGGCTCGTTCCGCTTGTAGAACGTCCACTGCTTGATGCGTGTGGCCACCACCAGCCCGGCCGCGACCAGCACGCGCATGTGCTCGCTCACGGTCGGCTGGCTGACGCCGAGCTTCGCGGCAATCAACACCCCGCACACGCCGTCGTCGACGAGGTCACCGTCGACCTGGGGCGGGAAATGGGCCGTCGGATCCTTGAGCCACTCGAGCACCTGGAGACGCCGATCGTTGTCCAGCGCCCGCAGCCCCTCGAGCAGCGCCGCCGTCGACGTCGGCCGCCCGGCCGTCCGTATCGCTCCCACAGGCTCTCCATCGTCACATTGCAAACCGGCAAACGATCAACATGGCGTGACCTCGACGCGCGGTCAATCCGCCGATCGCGTCGCCGACCCGCCCCATGTGGGTGCTGCCGTCACGCGCGGGTGCGGCGGGGGCGGAACGCGAGCGAGCGGCCTCCGCCTGCACGTACTGCGCGCCTCCGATCTCCCCGCCGTCCGGTGTGACCGCGGCGGTGAGCGACATGTTCTGCGCCTTGCAGGGTGCGACCCGATGTCCCTCCCGCGCGAACAGCCGGCACAACGCCGTGACAAGCGTGGATTTCCCGACGTGCGACGCGGTGCCCTGGACCACGGGCATGCGGGCCGTCGAGGGCGAGGTCACCGCGCGACCGGTGCCGACGCGATGAGGCGCAGGATGTTCGGGCCGGAGCACAGGGTCCGCGGATGCCGATCCACTCAGCCACGGCCGCCGTCCGGCAGGTGCGCGCGCGACGCGGAAGCCACGAACCGGTGGGCGAGCGCGGGATCGGTCGCGAAATGAAGGTGCAGATAGGACGCGAGCACGTTGTCGCGAGGGCCGGCCACGATGCCCTCGGTCGCGTCGGCGCCCGCCTGTCGGTACGCGGGTATGCCCCGCGCAGACTCGAGCACCGAGTAGTGGAACTCGTGCGCACGGATCCGCTGCCCGGCGCACGCGATCGGTGTGTCGCGGAGCGCCGTCGCCTCGCGGTAACCGAGCGTCACCCGGTCCGCCATCCGCGAGACGCCGGGCACCACTCCGGCCATCTCGTGGCGCATGCCGGCGCTGTCGATGAGCGCCTCGGTCAGGTACATGAGGCCGCCGCACTCGGCGTACACGGCGCGTCCCGACGCAGCGAACGCGCGGACCGCAGCGCACATCGCGCGGTTCTCGGCCAACCGCGCCGCGTGCAGCTCCGGGTAACCGCCGCCGATGTAGAGCGCACCCGCGCCGTCGGGAAGCGCGGCATCGGCGATGGGCGAAAATGTCACGAGCTCGGCGCCGAGGTCCCGCAGGAGATCGAGATTGTCCTCGTAGTAGAAGTCGAAGGCCGCGTCCCGCGCCACCGCGATCCGCGCCCGCGGGCGCGCCACCGAGAGCGGCGGGGGGCCGGGAGTCGGTTCGACGTCCAGGACGGGTGCCGTGCGCGCGAGGGCCAGCAGCGCATCGAGGTCCAGCGTCTCGGCGGCGCGCGTGGCCAGTCGGTCGAGGTCCATCGGGTGCTCGCCCGCGAGCACGAGACCGAGATCCCGTCCGGGGACGGCGACGGCCGGGTCCTCGGGCAACCAGCCGAGCACCGGGAGCCCCGTGCGGGCGCGGATGGCGTCGGCGCAGAGGGCGTAGTGCCGATCGCCGGCGACACGATTGAGCACGACCCCGGACAGCCGAAGTCCCGCATCGAAGCGGTGGAGCCCGTGCACGACGGCGCCCGCGGTGCGCGCCATCGCCCCCACGTCGAGCAGGAGCAGCACGGGTGCGCGCAACAGCTTCGCCATCTCTGCGGTCGAGCCGTCGTCGGCGATCCCCGAGCGTCCGTCGAAGAGCCCCATCACTCCCTCGATCACCGCCAGGTCTGCGGCGTGCGGTCCGGTCGTCGCCCGGCCAAAGAGGGTGAGTATCGTGCTGTGTGGGAGCAACCACCCGTCGAGATTGCGGCTCGGCCGGCCTGCCGCGACGGCGTGATGGGTTGGATCGATGTAGTCGGGACCGACTTTGAACGGCGCGACGCGTAGCCCGCGACCACGGGCGAGCCGCAGGAGCGCCACGGTGAGGGTCGTCTTGCCCGCACCACTGGCAGCGGCCGCGACAACGAGCCGCGGGACGCTCAACGCCACACCGACCCCGTGACCTCGCTCATCCGTGCCGCGACGCCGGGCGGCTCGGATCGCGGTCGATGACCCCGAGCTCGGACTGGTGGCCGCGCGCATGGTCGCGCCGCGTATCCACGCGCGCTCGGACCCTGCGAACCGTGACCCGTTGACGATGATCGAGCCGGGCGAAGCCCTCGACCCGCGGGAGGAGCGACCTGCCCGCCGTGACGAGCGCCGGGAACACCGGTGTAGCCAGGAGGGTCATGCCCCGGGAGGCGTCGGTTGCCGAGATGCCGAGCAGCGCGATCAACGTAGTGCTGTCCGGGTCCTCATTGTCAACACGGGTACCCCTAAGGGGAAGACAGTGGCCGCCCTCGGCCTGCTGCTCCGCGCCACCGGCCGCGACATGAGGTCGGCGGCGCCGGGCCCGGCATCGAGCTGTGCCCCGGACCAGGGCATCCATCTCTCGAGGCACTGACCGCAGCCCTTCGACCTGTCCGGGAGGCGAACGTCGCATGCGAGTACGGATCCGGCCCGCAGGCCGCCGACGCGCCTGGCGCGGCGCCGGGCCGCGGGCGATCGTATCCGCGTTCCCGATCGGAGCAGCCATGTCCCACCAGGTCACTCGCCGCGAGTTCGTCGCCGACGCCGGCGCGCTCGCCCTCGGCGCGATGATCGTTCCTCGGCACGTGCTCGGCCGCGGCTATCAGGCGCCCAGCGATACGTTGAACATCGCCATCGTCGGCTTGGGCGGGATGGGATCGAACAATGCCTTCGCGCTCGCTGCCACGGAGCAGCTCGTGGCCGTCTGCGATGTGGACTTCCCCTACGCCGAACACAACGCGACCGCGCGGTTGACAAACCGCGACGGCACGACGCGGCCCGGCGCGCCACGGTTCCAGGCGCAGTTCGCCGCCGCGAAGCGCTACGCGGACTTCCGCGAGATGCTGCACCGCGAGAAGCACATCGACGCGGTCGTCATCGCCACGCCCGACCATTTGCACGCCGTCATCGCCAAGATGGCGATGGAGATGGGCAAGCATGTATACGTGCAGAAACCGCTCACGTACTCGGTGCACGAAGCGCGGGTGCTGCGTGCCACCGCGCTGGCGCATCCCCGGATCGTCACCCAGATGGGGAACCAGGGGCACTCGTCCGACGGCGCCCGCCTCATCAACGAGTGGATCCAGGCCGGTCTCATCGGGCCCGTGCACGAGGTGCACGTCTGGACGAACCGCCCGCTCGTCTATTGGCCGCAAGGGATCCCGCGCCCGGGGGCGAGCCCGGCGCCGGCCACGCCGGACCCGTTCGACAACCCGTGGACCGCCCAGCATGTGAACGATGTCCTGGCCGCGGCGATGGGGACGGCCGCTCGCCCGGACGCGTTGCGCTGGGATCTCTTCCTCGGGCCCGTGGCCGAGGACGTCCCCTACCATCCCATCTATCACCCGTTCAACTGGCGCGGTTGGACGGACTTCGGCGTCGGCGCCCTCGGCGACATGGGTGCGCACCTCATCGATCAGCCCTACTGGGCCCTCGGGCTCACGTACCCATCGAGCGTGGAAGCGAGTTCCACGCCGTGGGGCACCGTCTTCGTCCCCGGCGGGACACCCGGCGCCGGCTCCGTGACCGGTGCCGCACACCGGCGCGCCGTCTCCTATCCGATCGCCACCACGGTGCATTACGAGTTCCCCGCGCGCGGGGCGCAGCCGCCGGTGAGGCTCACCTGGTACGACGGAGGTCTCTACCCACCGCGCCCGGCTCTGCTGCCGGACGATGTCGTGCTGAAGAGCGAGGGCGGCGTGATCTTCGTCGGTGAGCGGGGCATTCTCGTGAACGAGACCTACGGCGCGAATCCGCGGGTCTATCCGGCTGCGCTCATGGCCGAGGCGGCGCTCGTGCCGCAACGGTACCCGCGCATCCCGTGGAGCCACGAGCTCAACTGGGCCAGAGCGTGCAAGGGGCAGGCGGCGGCCAGCTCGCCGATCGAGTACGCGGCCCAACTCACCGAGACCATGCTGCTCGGCATTGTCGCATTGCGCAGCGGGCAAGGCCAGAAGATACTCTACGACGCGTCCGCCATGCGGGTGACGAACGTGCCCGACGCCAACCAGTATCTGACCCGCGAGTACCGCGACGGGTGGAGCATATGACGACGCCAGCACCTGGAACCGGGATGACCCGCACCGCGCGCCCCGCGGCTCGCCGGCGGTCCCTCGCGCTCGCCGTCCTCGGAGCGGCGGCGATCGGCGGCCTGGGCCCCGCGGCCGCTCCCGCACGGGCCCAGACCTCCGCGCTGACCGACGCCGAGCGCCGCGAGGGATGGCGGCTCCTGTTCGACGGCCACACGACCGCGGGCTGGCGCGGGTACCGGTCCGACAGCATGCCGGCCGGATGGCGTGTCGCCGACGGGACACTGACCAAAGCCGGCGTCACCGGCGACATCGTGACCGTGGAGCAGTTTCGGGACTTCGAGCTCTCCCTGGAGTGGAAGATCGCCACGGGAGGCAACTCCGGCATCTTCTACCGCGCGACCGAGGAGTACGACCACGTCTACTGGAGTGGACCCGAGTACCAGTTGCTGGACGACGCCAACGCGCCGGACGGCAAGAGCCGCCTGACCGCCGCCGGATCGGACTACGGGTTGTACCCGTCGCCTCCGGGGATCGTGAAGCGTGCGGGTGAGTGGAACACGACACGCATCGTCGTGCACGGCTCCCACGTCGAGCATTGGCTCAACGGCCGGCGGTTGCTCGCGTACGACCTCGGCAGCCCCGACTGGCTCCGCCGGGTCAAGGCCAGCAAGTTCGCCGCCTGGCCCGACTACGGCAGGGCATCCCGGGGGCACATCGGTATCCAGGGCGACCACAGCGGATCGCTCGCCATCCGGAACGTCCGGATCCGGACGCTCTAGACCGGCCATGTCGAAGGCGACCGCGTCGGAGCCGGCCCTCGCCCAAGGTGCGTCGGCGCCCGGTCCCACGATAAGTTTCACCCGGCGGCCGCACGCGGCGCTCGCCTCCGCACCTTCCACCGAACTGACGACGATGGCACAGGTCCAGGGCACGATGGAGCAGCGGCAGTCGGATCGGCCGCCGATGTGGGACGGCGACGGGCCGGCCGCACGGCGCCTGTCGGCGATGGCCGGCGGGATGATGGGGTCGGCGATCCTCAAGGTCGCCAACGACGTTCGGGCCCTCCTCGCGCAGGGCCGCTCCGTCTGCAATCTCACGGTGGGTGATTTCGACTCCCGCCAGTTCCCCATCCCGACCCTCCTGCGCGAGCACATCGAAGCGGCGCTCCGGGCCGGGGAGACGAACTATCCCCCCGGCGTCGGCGTGCCGGCGCTGCGAGAGGCGATCCGTAGCTACAGTCGGGACCTCCTCGGCCTCGACTACCCGCTCGACGGCGTGCTGGTCGCGAGTGGCGCCCGACCGGTGATCTACGCCGCGTACCGCACGCTCGTCGATCCCGGCGACCGCGTCGTGTACTCGGTGCCGTCGTGGAACAACGCGTATTACTGCCAGCTCGTCGGCGGTCGCGCCGTGCCGGTGCCGTGCCACGCGGCGACGGCCTTCCAACCGACGCGTTCCACGCTCGAGCCGGTGCTCCGTGGCGCACGCCTGCTGGTGCTCAACTCACCGCTCAACCCGACCGGCACCGTGCTCGACCCGCAGGCGCTCGCCGGGATCTGCGATCTCGTGCTCGAGGAGAATGCGCGGCGCGCCGGGCGTGAGCGGCCGCTCTACCTCCTGTACGATCAGGTCTACTGGATGCTGACGTTTCGGGATGTGCGGCACGCCACGCCGGTCGCGCTCCGCCCCGAGATTGCGCCCTACACGGTCGCGGTCGATGCGATCTCGAAGTCCTTTGCCGCGACCGGGCTCCGCGTGGGCTGGATCCTGGGACCCACCGACCTCGTTCGCAGCATGGGAGACTTCATCGGGCACGTCGGCGCGTGGGCGCCGCGCCCGGAGCAGGTGGCGACCGCGGCCCTCCTCGCCGCGCGGGAGGCGATCGCCGAGTATCACCGCCACATGAAGCAGGAGCTCCAGTCGCGGCTCGACGCGCTCTATCGCGGGATCGTCGCGATGCGCGCGCGCGGGCTTCCCGTCGACGCGATCCCGCCGGCCGGCGCGATGTACCTGAGCGCGCGGTTCGCCCTGACCGGCATGCGGACTCCCGCCGGCGAGGTGCTGCGCACCAACGAGGACATCCGCCTGTACCTGCTCCGCGAGGCGGCGTTCGCGGCGGTGCCCTTCCAGGCGTTCGGGGTCGACGAGGACACCGGCTGGTTCCGCCTGTCCGCCGGCGCCGTATCGTTGGCCGACATCGAGCGGGTCCTGCCGGAGGTGGAGCGGGTGATCAAGGCCGTTCACGCGCCGGCTCACCAGAGGGCGTGACCCCGAGATGACGTCCGTCCCGCACCCGGCGCTGACATCTGCCGTCCCCGCACGTGGCCGTGCGCTCCTGGGCCGCCCGGCATGGTGGACCACGGTGGCGCGGTGGGCGGCGATCGATCTCGCATGCTGGGCCGCGCTGACGATGATCGTCGCCGGGCAGTCGTGGGTGTCCGCCGGGATCAGCGGCAACCGGGTGACGTTCAGCGATGCGTTGGTCGACCAGATCGAGATGTGGGTGCCGTGTGCCCTGCTCGCCCCGCTGGCTGTGCTGGTGGCCTTGCGGGCCCGCGTGGTCGGACGCCAGCGTGCCATCGCGATCCATGCCGGTGCGGCGATCGGCTTCGCGCTCGTGGGTGGCGCCATCATGGGCCTGCTCGAGTGGGCGCTCCCGTCGACCGAGATCCAGCGCTCGATGTGGACGGTGGTGGGGCGCGACGTCGTGGGCGGCCTCACGAGCTTCATCCTGATCTACGGCCTGATCGTGGCGGCCGTCCAGGCGGTCGCATACGGCCGAGAGTCTCGGGAGCGCCAGGTTGCCGCCGCGCGACTCCAGCGCGAGCTCGCCGAGGCGCGCCTCGATGCCGTGACGACACAGCTCCAGCCGCACTTCCTGTTCAACACGCTGAACGCCGTCGCCGCCCTCGTTCGAAGCGACCCGACGCAGGCCGAGCGCACGATCGCTCGGCTCAGCGACCTACTCCGCTACGCCCTCGCCAGTGTCGATGACGGGCTGACGACCCTCCACGACGAGGTCCGCTTCCTCACGACCTACGTCGAGATCCAGCGGGCGCGCTTTGGCGAGCGCCTCGGGGTCACCATGGCGGTCGACCCGGCCGCGGAGCGGGCCGTCGTCCCACGCCTGCTCTTGCAGCCGATCGTGGAGAACGCGATTCGGCACGGCATCTCGCCACGTGCCGCGCCCGGGCACATCGCCGTACAGGTGCGGCGTGAGGGCGACCAGTTGCGGATCGCGGTGCGCGACGATGGGGTCGGTCTTCCCGCGTCCGGCTCGCTTCGCGAAGGTGTCGGACTGACGGCGACCCGTGCCCGGCTCCGGCAGGAGTACGCGGACGACCACGAGTTCACGCTCGGGCCCGCGCCGGGTGGCGGCACGCTCGCGACCCTCCGCATTCCCTTCCGTCCGGACCGGGACGCCCGGCCGGAGGGTCGCGCGTAGCAGCCTCCCGGGCGGCTGCGTCTCCGGCTCGCGCACCGGCGGCGGACGCCGGTCGCCCTCAGGCCAATCGCCGGACGCGCGTGGGCAGTCGTCGCAGGACGACCAGCTCGTACGGCGCGAGGAACCGGGGCGCCAGGCGCGGTCGGAGCGATCGCTCGGCGTCGAGCGTCGCATCGGCGAGCGCCTCCTGGACCCGGGCACGACCTCTTCGCCGCCGTCGCCGCGCGGCGGCAGCCGGGTCGATCCGCGTCAGAAACGCGTGGATGCGGTCGGCCCAGCGGAGGATCCGGGGCGTCACGCACACGACCGCGCCCCCCGGACGCACGATGCGAACGGCTTCCCGGAGGGCCTGCCCCGGGTCCCCGATGAACTCCAGCGCGCTCACGATCACGACCGCGTCGAACGCGCCAGCGCGAAAGGGCAGCGCGTCACCACTGCTCCGCACGAGGAAGGGGATGACACCGTCCCGGGCGAGGCGCTCCCGTACCTCACCGCCCTTCATGTGCACGTCGCTGCCGAACAGCGCGGTCGTGTGCCGCGCGAGCTCGTGCATGAAGATCCCGCTGCCGTAGCCGATCTCGAGCACGCGTGCGAAGCGGTCGCCCGGGAGCGCATCCCGCGCCCACTTCAAGCGTTGCCGCAACATCCAGCCGGTACCGAATGTGTAGTAGCGCAGCACCGCGTCGACGGGGCTCGTCGGCGACAGGAGACCGCGTGGCGGCAAGCGGAGTGGGCCAATTCCCATGGCGGAGAGAGATTTCAGCCTCCGCCATACGCAACATGCGCACCGGCCGATGTGGTCGTCATCGACTCATCTGCTCGGTTGCCCTCACGTGGGCCGGTCGGGCTCGCCGCCGCTGGACATCTGTGCCGTCGCCAGGCGGAGGTGGTACGCCCGGGCGTCCCACAGCGCAAACGGCTGTGCCCCAGCGAGCCGGACCGCGAAACCGGTGTCCCGCGCGAGCGCCCGAACGTCGGCGGCGTCGAGCGCAGGCTGCCCCCGGTAGGAGAAGTTGAGGATCACCAGGTCGCCCCCCGGGCCCCCGGCGCCCCTGTCGGCGCCCCTCTCAGCGCCCGGACCGCCCCCCCGGAGGACGCGCGCGGCCTCCCGGAAGTGGGTCGCGACCAGCGGCATGCCGCACCGAACGAGGTAGGGCATGCTGTCCACGGCGTAGATCAGGTCGGCGCTCCCGGAGGGGACAGGCGTCAGGTCACGACCGGATCCCACGTCCAGCCGCACGTTGGACAGCGCCCGGCACCGCGCCCGCGCAGCCCCGATCATCGCCGGCGAGATGTCGATCCCGTGCACGTGGGCGACGAGCGGCGCCAACGCCGCCTCGAGCCGTCCCGTCCCGCACCCGATGCCGACAACGCGACGGCCCGGCCCGACGACCCCCCGGGCCAGGAGCCACTCCACGATCTCCTGCGTCCCCGCGGCGAGCAGCGCCGGATCACCGAGCGAGCAGAGCGCGACGCTCGCCTCCGGGGACTCGGCGACCGCCGCATCGAATGCCTCACGGCAGGCCGCGAGCGGATCCGCCGCCCCCGGCGCATCGATTCGCGCGAGCACCCGGTCGACCCGCGCCAGTGTCCGCACCGCCCGCTCGCATGCCGTCCTCCGGCGCGCGAGCTCGCACCGCAGGTGTCCCCACCGGAGGCCACGTTCCGATTCCCACGCCTCCCGTTCTCCGCGCGCGATCGCGCGCTCGGCGGCGACGACCGAGCCATGGCGCACGAGCAACGTCATGAGCGCGAGCGTCGCCGTGCCGCCGCCGGCGAGATATCGAGTGAGCGGGTCGGCGGCGTCATCGAGCCCTGGGGCACCGTCGCGGATCGTCATCGAGCCGCGACCCGTGCCGCGCGCTGGAGCGGGGCTGCGACGCGACGCGCCGCGCCTGCCGAGAGCACACGGGTCGGGGTATCGCTCGCACCCCAGGCGTACTTGTACGACTCGGTCCCGCGGAGGAAATCGAATGTCAGGCACCCGTGGGCGCACGCATCATCGATCGCGTGTGCGATGAGCAGCGAGCCCGGGCTGAGTGCCGCGTACTGGGGGTCGAAGCCCCCGAGATAGGCATACGCGCGATCGCCGCGCACGAACCCGTAGTACACGCCCGCGATCCCGTCCGCGGTCCGTGCGACCCAGAGTCGGAGCAGGCCGGCCGACAGGAAGCGGGCAGCGACGTCCCGGTGAAAGGCCTGGATGCCTGGATCGGCGAGCACCCCGCGCTCCCCGCGCGCCCTCCAGCGGGCCCCGTGCAGCGCGAACAGCGCGTCGAGCAGTCCCTCGAGCGTGTCCGCGCCGGCGGGCTCGATGCGCGCGCCCGGCGCCGCGGCGAACAGTCGCGCCGCCCGCCGGATCTTCCGCCGCCGGCCCTGGCTCAACGTCCCGAGATAGGCCTCGAAGGTCGGCGCGAGCTGGATGGCGGGGCAGGGGATTCCGTCGCCGGTGGCGATGGCGCCGCGCGGCAGCGCCCGTGCGGCGGCAAGCAGCGGCGAGTTGGGCGGCAGATTTCCGAGCTGGACGCGGTCCCATCCCGCATCGCGCCGGAGCGCTTCACGCAACACCGCGCGCCCGACCGCCATCCGCCAGCGAGGATCGGCGAGGACGTCGACATAATCGCCGATGCTGTCGCCGCCGAAGCGCAGGCAACACCCGTCGGCGCTTCGCGTGATGCAGAGCGACGCGAGACCCACCAGCTCCGTCCCGGCGCGGACCGTCGCGAGTCTCGGCTCGCCACGCGCCAGCCGGCGCCACCAGGCGCATAGCCAGTCCGGCGACTGAAAGGGCGTGGCGTCCGGACACCGCTCGAAGAGTGTGCGCCACTCGTCGACCAGATCCTCGCTCGATGCACGCTCCGGGAGGACCTCCACGCGAAGCGCGGCGGGTGCGGCCCGCCCGTGTCCTCGACTCACCTGTTCATAGACCGCCAGATATCGGTCGGCCGTGACGCGGGCGTCGAACCGCGCCCACGCCGTGCGGCGACACACATCGGACGAGAGGCGGGCCGCGGCACGCATGGCGGCGGGTAGCTCGTCCGGCCGCTCGACGACCCAGCCGGTTCGCCCGTGCTCGACGAGATCGGGAAGGGCCCCGGCGGCCAACGCCACCACCGGCGTGCCGGAGGCACTCGCCTCCATGGCGACGAGCGAGCTCGTTTCCGGCGCCAGGCTGGGCACCACGACGCAGGCTGCCCGCGCCAGCAGCCGCCGCTTGGCGCGCTGCCCGACGGGTCCGACGAACCGGCGGCGGGCGTCGAGTCGCGGAACGACTTCGTCGCGGAAGTACCGCTCATGCGCCTCGTAGGGAAAGACGGCGCCCGCGACCAGCAGGTCCATGTCGGCCCGATGCGCGGCGTCGAGCGCGAGATGCACGCCTTTCTCGGGGCAGATCCGGCCCAGGACGAGCGCGAACGCCCGGCGCGCCCGGCCGCAGACGTAGCGGTCGACCGGCACGCCGTTCGGGATCGTCGCGAGCAGCGGCGACGGGAGGATCCGATCCCGCGTCTGCGCATCGGATACGCAGACGAAGTGGATGTCCGGCCGTGAGGAGACGAGGGCCGCCCGCGGGTACCAGTCGAGCGGCAGGTGCAACGTCACGAGGACCGGCATGCTGACCGACGGCAGATAGCGGTGGAAGTCCAGGCCGTGATAGTGCACGACGTCGATCGCCCAGCGGTCGAGCGCCCAGTCGACGGCCTCCCGCACGCGCGCGCTGTGGAGGTCGCGCGTCCGATCGTCGAGCAGTCCGGACGGAGGCGGCACCGCGACCAGCCGTCCGGCGGGCCGGGAGCCGTCGCACCCGATCACGATCGAGCGGTGCCCGGCGCGCACGAGCGCGGCGTCCAGGCCGGCCAGGACCTGTTCGGCTCCGCCGACCGCATCGGGGCCGACGGCCGCGAACGGGTACGCCACGCTGAGGACCGTGCGCGGGGCGCCCGCGGATCGCGCCTTCACGGCGAGCCTCCATCCGACCGTACCAGGCCCAGCTCGGCGCGCGCAGCCGCGGCCAACGCCCGCCACTGGCGGCCGCCGCCGGGCATCCCCCACCCGAAGCGCTCGTACCAGAGAACGCCGGCGTGCGGCGGCCGGCTGAAGTCGTAGGCCGGTGCCCGCCGGAACCGCTCCACGTCCACCTGGCAGTCCGCGAGGACGCGGATCTGCGACCGGTGATACGCGTACAGACGTGCCTTCCGGCGGCGCGCGGCCGCCGTCAACGCCACGGACACTTCCGGTCCGGCCGCCGGATGGGGAATGAACACGCCCACGACTCGCCGACCGCCGCTCGCGTGATAGGACGTGAGCTCGATGATCGGAGGCGCACCGCCACGTGTGGTCGGACGCCGGCTCGACCCGAGCTGCGGCTCGGCGGCGGCGTGCACGATGAACGCCGTCGCGTCGTGGTCGGGATGACCTCCTTCGTAGGAGTGCGTCAGGACGGCCGCCGGGCGCAGCGCGTCGAGCGTGGCGCGGAGCCGGAGCGCCAGCGCGCTCAGCTCGTACGACGCCTGTTGGTCCACGGCCCCGAGATCCCGCGTGCGGTCCGGCCCCAGTCCCACCTCGGTCAGGGCGGCTGCCCGCTCCCGCCGCCGTCGCTCGGCGTAGGCCTCGCGGGTCATGCAGCCGGCCGCGCGTGCATCCGCCATGTCGTGCGGCGCCCCGTCGGTGACGTAGATGATCACAGCGTCCGGGAGCGATCGTAACAGGTGACCGGCGCCGATGATCTCGTCGTCCGGGTGCGCGACGACGACCGCTACCGGGCCGGTGCCTGCGCCCAGGAGCTCGAGCGGGTGGAGTTGACGCGCCATGGGAGACGGGTCGCATCGTCTGCCGCCGTCCGCAGGAGGGCGATGGCCTCGCGGTAGCCGTGCAGCGTCCCGACGTCGACGTAGGCGGTGCCGCGCTTGATTCCCACGGCTCGTCCGCCCCCCGCGAGGTAGGCGTTGACGAGTGTGCCCAGGTACTCGTCGCGCTCCTCGCGCTCCTCCCAGAGCACGTGCAGGTCGCTCAGCACGGCGGCCGGCATGCGGCACGCGCCCCAGATCCAGGAGGTCGACGGCGATGGCGTCTTCACCTCGATCGCCTGCACCGCGCCGTCCGGGCCCGTTCTCACCGCATCGAACAGCTCCGGGCGATCGACCGGGAACAGGAGGAACGCCAGCCGGTCGCTCGGGAGGTCGCGCAGGGCGTCGGTCGGGAACCAGATCGTGTCCGGGAGCCCGATGACGACCGACTCCTCGGCGCCCACGAGCGGCAGCGCGCGGAAGATCGCGTCGCAGAGCCCGGCGGGGCGCGACTGGACGGTGTATGCAATGTGAGCCGCGCAGACGCCGCCGCCATAGTAGGTGAGGATGTCCGTCTTCCCCGGCGAGACGACGAAACAGATCTTCGTTGCGCCACCCACGATCATGCGCTCGACCAGGTACTCGCTCACCGCGCGCGGGCGCTCGACGCCATCGTCGACCCGGCTCCCCACGGGCAACAGCTCCTTGGAGAACGCCAGCGGTTGGATGCGGCTCCCGACGCCCGCCGCGGGGATGATCCCCCACATCGTCAGCGCGCCGTCTCGGCGAGCTCCGGGCTCGCCTCGCCACCGTGGCGGACGCTCTCGAGGATTCCTTCCAGCTCCACGACGCGCCGCTCGGCCGTGTGGTCGCTCAGCACGCGCTCGCGCGCCGCCTCGGCGATCGCGGCCAACCGTTCGGGCGGCGACTCGATCGCCTCGATGGCTTCCTCGGTCGTCGTCGCGATCAGAATCTCTCGTCCGGGCGTGAGGAAGGCGTCCAGCCCTTCCCACACATCGCTCAGCAGGGGGACGCCGCACGCGGCGGCCTCGAACAGCCGTCCTGACGGGCAGTACCCCATCGCGGCCATGGCCCGCCGCGTGACATTCAACGTGAGCGCGGAGTCGGCGTAGAACACCGGGTGCTCGGCCGGGGGGACGTGGCGCCGGAAGTAGATGTTCTCGGTCCAGGGGAACGCCTGCGGGTACTGCGCGCCCCCGAGCAGAAACCGCCGCGAACGGAGCCGGCGCGCCGGCGCGATGAAGAGCGCGTCGAGGGTCGGCTGCCGGTCCTCCGCGTAGGTGCCGAGGTGCGAGAGATCGGCGCGCGGTGCCCCGCTCGGCCGCGCGGGTCGGTGCACGGTCGGGTCGACCGCGCCGTAGAGCGGTGCGACCTGTCGTGCACCAAGCCGCGTCTGGAGATCGCTCAGTGCGCGGCCGCCCGTGTAGCTGAGCACGAGGTCGAATCCACCCAGTCCGTCGGCTGGCAGATAGCTCACTCGCTCGCCGGCGCCGAGTCGGGCCAGCGTCACCGGCGTGTCGAGGTCGTAGAACACCCGCACGCCGGTGCACTCGCCGAGGACGATCGCCGAGGCCTCGGGACCGTCCGGGCAATACGAGGTGACGATTCCGACGTCCGCCTCGCGGAGGTGCCGGGCCGCGCTCGAGCGGACATCGGGCCACGAGTCGTACAGGCACAGCTCGCCGTGCGCCAACGTCGTGAGGTCGCGGTGCGCCGCGTAGTACGGTACATCGCGCTCGAAGAAGATCACCTGGTGGCCCCGGCGAGCCAGGGCGCCTGTGAGTGCACGCCAGATCGTTGCGTGCCCATTTCCCCACGACGAGCTGACCGAGAGCCCAAAGATCACGAGTTTCATCGCCGGCCGACGTGCTGCGCAATAAGCCAGCCAGGTCGCGTGACCGCGCCGCTCGAACCGTCGAGTCAGGCGGCGGGCGGCACCCGGCGGCCGCCCGCTCGGGCGATCAGGCTGCGCTTTGAAGCGACTCGACCGTCGAGACCGCGGCCTCGTCCTCGGCCTCGGCCAGTGCGGTCGCGAACAGATGCCGGTAGAGGTCGCAATCGCGGACGAGATCGGCGTGCGTCCCGATGGCGACGATGCGCCCGGCCTCCATGACCACGATCCGGTCGGCGTTCATGATCGTCGAGAGGCGGTGGGCGACGACAATGGTGGTCCGGCCCCGGGAAAGTCGCGTCACGGCGTCGCGGACGGCCGTCTCCGTCGGCCCGTCGAGCGCCGAGGTCGCCTCATCGAGCAGCAGGATCGGCGGCTGGCGGAGCACCGCGCGCGCGATGGCCACGCGCTGACGCTGCCCGCCGGAGAGCCCGGCGCCGCGCTCGCCGAGCACCGTGTCGTATCCGTCCGGCAACTGCACGATGAAGTCGTGCGCGTTCGCCGCGCGGGCGGCAGCCTCGACCTCGGCGCGGGTAGCCTGTGGGCTCCCATACATTATGTTGGCGCACACGGTGTCGTGGAACAGGTGCACGTCCTGGAACCCGACGCCCAACTGCCCGCGAAGCGACTCCTGGGCCACTCCGGCGATGTCGACTCCATCGATGCTGACGTGGCCGGCAGTCGGCAGGTAGAAGCGCTGGAGGAGCATGAGGAGTGTGGTCTTGCCGCTCCCGCTTGGTCCGACGAGCGCGATCGACTCCCCGGCTCCGATGTGCAGCGTGACGTCCTCGAGGACGAGGTCGCCCGTGGGGTACGCGAACGACACGTTCCGGAAGGTCACGTCGCCCCGGATCGGACCCAGGCGCCGAGCGTCAACGGCGTCGGCCGCGTCCCCGGGCTGATCGAGGATGTCGAAGATCTGCTCCAGTGCGACCAGCGCCCGGCGCGAAGTCTGATACATCGTCGTGAGGCCCTGCACCGGCCCGAACAATCCGGCGATGTAGCCGAGGAAGGCGATCAACGTGCCCAGGGTGATCTCGCCCCGATAGACGAGCACGCCCCCCCACGCGAGGGCCGAGATGCGCGCCAACGTCGTCGCGAGGCCCTGCCACGTCTCGATCCACGAGTCGGTGGTGACCCCGCGCCGGACGATCCCGTTGCCGCGGGTCGTGGCGCGAAGGAATCGCGCGCGTTCGGCGCCCTCCATCGCGAAGCCCTTGACGGTCACGATGCCCGTGAGCACCTCGGCAAACCGGGCGTAGAGCCGTGTCCAGAGGGTCGCGAGCATCCGCTCACGCCGCGTCTGCACCCGGCTCGCCCGAGCGGCGATGAGCGCCGGGATCGGGGCGAACAGGAGAACGAGCAGCGACAGGCGCCACTCCATGCGCGCCATCGCGACGACCGCCAGCCCCAGGTACACGGCCGTCGGGAGGAGCTTGAACGCGACCTCGCAAACGCCGGCGACGAACTCCGTGATGCAGCGGTTGAGCTTCGTGATCGTGCCGCCGACGCGCTCGCGCTGGTGGTAGGCGAGCGGGAGCGCGCCGAGCTTCGTCACGAGGGTTTCGCGCACGGCAAAGTCGAGGGCGAGGCGCACGGTCCAGGTCCCGACGTTCACCCGCCGGCCCACCGTCGCACGGATCGCCTCGAGACCGACCAGCCCAACCGTCGTCCAGCCGAGCGCCGTCAACCCGCGGCCGATCGCCAGCGTGTCGAAGAGGCGCCGCATGACGAGCGGCTCGGCCGCGTTGCAGATGGCGAGCACGAGCGCCAATCCCAGCACCGCCGCAATCTGGCGCCGATGCGGGCGCACGAACGCCGCTGCGCGTTCGACCGCTCGCCTGCCGCCTCCGTCGCAGGCACCGTCAGTCCGACTGCTCACCACGGCCCAGGACGCATCACAGCCGCCGCCGTCACGACTCGACGGGGCGGCCCGGGCAACGGGACCCGAGTGAGGGTCGGCACGAATTTCCGCGACCCCGTCCACTGGCGGCCTGCGAGTTGCCCGGCCCGGTGGTGACGGGCGCAGCCGCCCCGTCTCGCGCGCCGGACCCGACCGACGGCACGTCCGATGCAAACCGAGCGATCACGCCTGGGCGGGGACGGTGAGGTCGATGCGCTGCGTCGTCACGTGCGAATCGAAGCGGGCGACTCACGCCACACCGAGTCGACACGGCAGGCGCCCGCACGGATGGCCGAAGCCTTACGGGAGGACGCGATGCAACACGTGTTGATCACCGGCGGGGCGGGATTCATTGGCTCGCACCTGGCCGATGAGTTACTGGAGCACGGGTACCGCGTGCGGGCGCTCGACAATCTGTCGCCACAGGTTCACGGCAGTGGCGGCGGTCGCCCCGGCTACCTGGACCCACACGTGGAGCTGGTCGTGGGCGATGTGCGGGATCCCGCAGCCGTTCGACGCGCGCTTCGCGGCATCGACGTCGTCTGCCACCTGGCTGCCGCCGTCGGAGTCGGACAGAGCATGTACGAGGTCGCGCACTACACCGCGGTGAACGACCTCGGCACCGCGATCCTGCTCGAGGCTTTGATCGAGCGCCCCGTGGAGCGTCTCGTTGTCGCCTCCAGTATGAGCCTCTACGGCGAAGGCCTGTACAGGACGCTGGACGGCCGCCGGACGGCCGCGCCCGAGCGGTCGTTGGCGCAGCTCCGAGCCGCCGAGTGGGAGGTGCGAGACGCCCGCGGGACGATCCTCGAGCCGATCCCGACACCCGAGGACAAGGTCCCCGCGATCGCCTCGGTCTACGCGCTCTCGAAGTACGACCAGGAGCGGCTCTGCCTGATGGTGGGCCGCGCCTACGGGATCCCGGCGGTGGCGCTCAGGCTCTTCAACACCTACGGCACTCGCCAGGCGCTCTCCAATCCGTACACCGGTGTCCTCGCGATCTTCGCCTCCCGTCTCCTCAACGACCGCCCGCCGACGATCTTCGAGGACGGTCTCCAGCAGCGGGACTTCGTGGCTGCGCGCGATGTGGCGCGGGCGTTCCGCCTGGCGATCGCCACACCCGGGCTCGACGGCGATGTCTTCAACGTCGGCAGCGGCCGCGCGATCACGATCCGCGAGGTCGCCGACCGGATGGCGCGAGTCATGGGCCGCGAGTACATCGGCGCGGAGATCACGGGGAAATACCGGGTCGGCGATATCCGCCACTGCGTGGCCGATATCGACCATGCCCGGGCCGTGCTCGGGTACGACCCACGAGTCTCGTTCGACGACGGGTTGCTCGAGCTGGCCGAATGGCTCGAGGGACAGCAGGCCGACGATCGAGTGGCCGAGGCCAGCGAAGCCCTCGCAACGCGGGGGCTTACCGTATGAGCCCGGACCAACGCGGGTACACCCTGATCACCGGCGGGGCCGGGTTCATCGGGTGTAACCTGGCCGACCGCCTGCTCGCGGCGGGCCAGACCGTCGTCCTCTACGACAATCTCTCGCGGGCCGGCGTGCACCACAACGTCGACTGGCTCCGGAAGACCCATGGTGGCCGACTCGCCCTCCGGCAGGCCGACATTCGTGACCGGGACGCGGTCCGGGACGCGGTTGCGGGCGCGTCGCAGGTCTTCCACTTTGCCGCACAGGTCGCCGTCACGACGAGTCTGGTGGATCCGGCGCACGACTATGAGGTCAACGCCGGCGGCACGCTCAACGTGCTCGAGGCGCTTCGGACCCGGACGGACCCGCCCCCGCTCGTCTTCACGTCGACCAACAAGGTCTACGGCGCGCTCGACGACATCGCGCTGCGGCGTGGCTCGACGCGCTACGAGCCGGTCGACCGGGGGGCGCACGGCGCTGGCGTCGCCGAAGATCGGTCTCTGGACTTCCACAGCCCCTATGGATGCTCCAAGGGGACGGCCGATCAGTACGTGCTCGACTACGCCCGCTCGTTTGGCTTGCGCACGGTCGTCTTTCGCATGAGCTGCATCTACGGGCCGCACCAGTTCGGGACCGAGGATCAGGGGTGGCTCGCTCACTTCCTGGTCCAGGCGATCGAGGGGCGGCCGATCGCGCTCTACGGCGACGGTCGTCAGGTCCGCGATGTGCTCTTCGTCGATGATCTGGTGGACGCGTTCCTCCAGGCGCTCGCGCACCTCGACCGCACGTCGGGTCGGGCGTTCAATGTCGGCGGGGGCCCGGCGCACACGACGAGTCTGCTCGAGCTGCTCGATCTGATCGCGGTGCTGCACGGCGAGCGCCCCGACCTCGCCTTCGGCGAGTGGCGCACCGGCGACCAGCGCTACTACGTCTCCGATACGCGGCGCTTCCAGGCGGCAACCGGCTGGGCACCCCGGGTCAGCGTGCAGGCTGGAGTCGGTCGACTCTATCGTTGGCTGCTCCGTCACCGGCCGCGCGCCGATGCGAGCGTGGGTGTCGCCGTCGCTGCGGCCGCGGGTGCCGCGGCGAAGGCATCGTTCGCGGCAGCCGAGGAAGCGGCGTGATGGGCGTCACGACGCACGAGGCCGAGGCCGTCCCCTCGGCGCGCACCCGCGCGTCCGCGCACCCGCGCGCGGCCGTGCTGGTCGCCCCGCACACGATGCGAACCGACGCGCTCGAGCCCCCGGAGCCCGGGCGCGGGCACGTGCGGGTCCGACTGACGGGCTGCGGCGTGTGCGCCTCCAGCATCCCGGTGTGGGAGGGCCGGCCCTGGTTCACCTATCCGTCGGCGCCCGGCGCGCCCGGGCACGAGGGGTGGGGCGTCATCGATGCGGTGGGGCCGGGCGTGGCGGGGCTCGCCATCGGCACGCCGGTCGCCGCCCTCTCCTATCACGCGTTCGCCGACTACGACATCGCGGCCGCCGATGCCGTCGTCCCGATTCCTGCGGCACTCGCCACCCGCGCGCTGCCCGGTGAGCCGCTCGGGTGTGCCGTGAACGCGTTCGGCCGGAGCGATGTTCAGGCGGGTCAGGACGTGGCCGTCATCGGCATCGGGTTTCTGGGCGCCCTCTTCGTCCAGCTCGCGGTCGGAGCCGGCGCACGAGTGATCGCGATCTCTCGCCGGCCGTTCGCTCGAGAGATCGCGCGCGTGGCGGGCGCGGTCGAGGTGCTCGCGACCGACGATCCGGCGGCGGTGGTCCGGCGGGTCGAGCAGCTCACCGGGGGACGCGGCTGCGACCGGGTGATCGAGGCCGTGGGACGTCAGGAGGGGCTCGATCTGGCGGCGCCACTGACGCGCGAGCGCGGGCGGCTGGTCATTGCCGGCTACCACCAGGACGGGCACCGGCAGATCGACATGCAGCTCTGGAACTGGCGTGGCATCGACGTCATCAACGCGCACGAGCGCGACCCGCACCGGTACGTGGACGGCATCCGGCGCGCGGTCGCCCTGGTGGCGAGTGGCGCCCTCGACCCGGATCCCCTGTACACGCACCGGTTCGGGCTCGACGAGGTCGGGGTTGCGCTACAGATGGCGGCCGACCGACCGCACGGGTTCCTCAAGGCATTGGTGCTCACATGAACGGGGCCGCTCTTGAGGAGGTCCCGACCGTCCCTCGGGCGCTCGGCCTCCCGCGCCTGGCGTTTGTCGGCACCGGCTGGATCGGGCGACACCGACTCGAGTCGGTGATCCGAAGCGGGGCGGGCGTGGCCGCCGTCATCGCCGATCCCGATCCGGCGGCAGCCGCCGCCGCGGCGGCGGTCGCGCCCGATGCATCGATCGTGTCGTCGTTCGAGGCCGCGCTCGAGGCCGCGCGCGAGGCGGGGGTCGATGGCGTGGTGATCGCGACGCCGAGCGCGCTGCACGCCGAGCAGTCGATCACTGCGCTCGAGCGGGGACTCGCGGTGTTCTGCCAGAAGCCGCTCGCGCGCACCGCCGCCGAGACACGGCGGGTGATCGAGGCCGCGCGGGCGGCCGATCGCCTCCTCGGGGTCGATCTCTCCTACCGGTACACGGACGCCGCGCGGCGCGTCAGGGACGTCGTGCGCTCGGGAGCGGTCGGGTCGATTTTCGCCGTCGACCTCGTCTTCCACAACGCCTACGGTCCGGACAAGTCGTGGTTCTACGACCCGATCCGCTCCGGCGGCGGGTGCGTGATCGACCTGGGCATCCATCTGCTCGATCTCGCGCTGTGGACACTCGACTTCCCGAGTGTCGGTCGCGTGGCGAGTCGCCTGTTCGCGGAGGGGCGCCCGCTCGAGCTGCCAACGGCCGCGGTCGAGGACTTCGGTGTGGCTCAACTGGATCTGGAGACCGGCGCCACGGTCCGCCTCGCGTGCTCATGGCGGCTGGCAGCGGGGCGGGAGGCGGTGATTTCGGCGTCGTTCCACGGGACCCACGGCGGTGCCGCCCTGCACAACGTCGACGGGTCGTTCTACGACTTCGTCGCCGAACGATACGACGGAACCAGGTCCCACCAGCTGAGTGCCCCGCCGGATGCGTGGGGCGGCCGCGCCGCGGTGGCGTGGGCCGAGGCGCTCGGGGGCGGTCGGTCGGACCCGAGGGTGACCGCCGGCACCCGGCGCGCACGCGGCTTCGATCCGGCGGTCGCCTGTCTGATCCCGACGGCCGCGGCGCTCGATGCGGTGTATGGCCGGTGAGCCCGGCGTCCGGGTCCGCGCCGGCAGCACGCCCGTGATGCGGGTCCTGATGACGGCCGATGCCGTGGGCGGCGTCTGGCGCTACGCCGTCGATCTCGCCGCCGCGCTCGTCCCGCATCGCGTGGAGGTGACGCTCGCGGTGATGGGGCCGCCGCCGTCCGAGGCCCGAGAGCGCGAAGCCCGATCGGTGCCAAATCTCCGGCTGCACGTGGCGCCCTTCCGCCTCGAGTGGATGCCCGACCCGTGGGACGACCTGGCGCGAGCCGGGGAATGGTTGGGCGATCTCGCGCGGTCGGTGCGTCCCCACGTCGTGCACCTGAACGGGTACACGCACGCCGCGCGGGGTTGGGACTGTCCCGTGCTCTGCGTGGCACACTCGTGCGTGCTGTCCTGGTGGGCGGCGGTCCACGGCGAGCCGGCGCCGCCGGACTGGGACAGATACCGCGAGGCCGTCCTCGCGGGACTCCGTGCGGCGGATCTCGTGGTGGCGCCGAGCGCCGCGATGCTCGACGCCCTCCAGGCGCAGTACGGCCCGGTGCGGCGGGCGTGCGTGATCCACAACGGGCGGAGCGCGCACGGGTTGCGGCCGGCGATCAAGGAGCCGTTCGTCCTGACGGCCGGCCGTCTCTGGGATCCGGCGAAGAATGTCGCGGCGCTCACCGCCATCGCGCCCGATCTGCCCTGGCCCGTCTACGTCGCCGGCCCGACTGCGGCATCGCCGATCCCCGGCCGGGCGTCGGGCACCACTGCGCCAGAGGCGGGGGGTGCCCCGGGGGATGGCGGCCCTGCACGCGTCCTGGGCGTGCTGGATGCACACGGGCTCGCGGCGTGGATGAACCGGGCCTCGATCTACGTCCTCCCCGCACGCTACGAGCCCTTCGGCCTCTCGGTCGTCGAAGCGGCGCTCGCGGGGTGCGCGCTCGTGCTGGGTGACATTCCAAGCCTCCGCGAGCTCTGGTCCGGGTGCGCGGTCTTCGTCCGGCCGGACGACCACGATGCCCTCCGCCGGGCGATTCGTGGGCTGATCGCCAACGAGACCCACCGCCGCGCCCTGGGCCGGGCGGCCCGCATCCACGCGGCGCGGTACGACCTGGCCCGGGCTGCCACGGCGTACCGAGCAGTCTACGGCCGGCTCGGGCGCGCGCGCGGGACCGACGCGCCGCGCCCGGTCGCACCATCCCGGGAGGATATGGCGTGCACGTCGTGATGTTCTACCATTCGTTGCGATCGGACTGGAACCACGGCAACGCCCATTTTCTCCGCGGTGTCGCGACCGAGCTGCTCACCCGTGGTCATCGGGTGACGGTCTACGAGCCCGCCGACGCGTGGAGCGCCGCCAACCTCGTGGCCGACCAGGGTCCCGGCGCGCTCGAGCGCTATCGGACTGCCTATCCGGCGTTCGCCGGTCCCCGGTTCCGGAGTGTCGTGTTCGACCCCGCGACCCTGGACCTCGATGCGGCACTGGGCACCGCCGACCTGGTGCTCGTCCACGAGTGGAACGCGCATTCCCTGGTGGCACGGATCGGCGCCCATCGCGCCGCCACCGGCGCTGCGTACCGACTGCTCTTCCACGACACGCACCACCGCTCGGCGACGGCGCCCGCCGAGATGGCCCGATACGACTTGAGTGAATACGACGGCGCGTTGACCTTCGGCGAGGTGATCCGCGAGCGGTACCTGCTCGCCGGATGGGCGGCGCGGGCGTGGACGTGGCACGAGGCGGCCGATGTCCGCGTCTTTCGTCCAGTTCCGGACGGCGACCGGGCGGAGCGCGCGGGCGATCTCGTGTGGATCGGGAACTGGGGTGACGGCGAGCGCTCGGCCGAGCTGCACGAATTTCTCATCGAGCCGGCGCGCGCGCTCGGGCTCCGCGCCATGGTGCACGGCGTCCGGTATCCCCCCGAGGCGCGGCGTGCCCTCGCGGACGCCGCGATCGCGTACGGCGGGTGGCTCCCGAACTTCGAGGTGCCGTGCCGCTTCGCCCGATACGCGATGACCGTGCACGTCCCACGGCGCGCCTATGCCCGGTGCCTTCCCGGCATCCCGACGATTCGCGTCTTCGAGGCACTCGCCTGCGGCATTCCCCTCGTGTCGGCGCCCTGGGACGACGCCGAGGGGTTGTTCTCGCCCGGATCCGACTATCTGATCGCGATGTCGGGAAATCAGATGCGGCGGCACCTCCGCGTGCTCCGCGACGATTCGGCGATGGCACAGGAGGTGGCCGCTCGGGGCCGGGCCGCCATCATGGCCCGCCACACCTGCGGGCACCGTGTCGACGAGCTGCTGCGGATCGTCGAAGCGCTGACGGGGCCGGCGCCCGCGGCGCTGTCCCACACGGGCGGCGCGGGGCGGGCCGTGGGAGCGCCCTGATGGACACGGGTCTCCGGATCGCCTTCTACGGCTCCAGTCTCGTCTCCGCCTACTGGAACGGTGCCGCGACGTACTACCGGGGCGTCGTCCGGGCGCTCGCCGAGCGTGGGCACCGGGTGACGTTCTACGAGCCCGATGCTTACGGCAGGCAGCAACACCGCGACATCCCCGATCCGCCGTGGGCGCGGGTCGTCGTCTACAATGCCGATCACGAGTCGTCCGTGCTCGCCGCCGTCGAGGCGGGACGCGGCGCGGATCTCATCGTCAAGGCGAGCGGGGTTGGCGTCGCCGATGAGCTGCTCGAGCGCGCGGTGCTGGACCTGCGCCGCCCGGGAGCGCTCGTCGCGTACTGGGACGTCGACGCCCCTGCCACGCTGGAGCGTGTCGGGCGATGTCCCGCCGACCCCTTCCGGCGCCTCGTACCCCGCTACGACGTCGTCTTCACCTACGGCGGTGGCGACCCGGTGGTCCGTGGTTACGGCGCGCTCGGCGCTCGGACGTGCGTCCCCGTCTACAACGCGCTCGATCCGACGACGCACTATCCGGTGGCCCCGGATCCCCGCTTCGCCGCCGATCTGGGGTTCCTCGGCAACCGGCTGCCCGACCGCGAGGCGCGCGTGGAGGAGTTCTTCCTCGGTGCCGCGGCGCGGCTGCCGCACCGGCAGTGCCTGCTCGGTGGAAGCGGGTGGGATGACAAGCCGCTCCCCGCGAATGTCCGCGCGATCGGGCACGTCTACACGGCCGAGCACAACGCGTTCAACTGCACGCCACGGATGGTGCTCAACGTGAACCGCGAGAGCATGGCCCGCTACGGGTTCTCGCCCCCGACCCGCGTCTTCGAGGCCGCCGGCGCAGGCGCCTGCCTCATCACCGACGCGTGGGCGGGGATCGAGCTCTTTCTCGAGCCGGGGCGAGAGGTGCTCGTCGCGGAGGACGGCGCCGGGGTTGCGGCCCACGTCGAGCAGGTAGGCGCCGAGGAGGCGCGGGCGATCGGCGCGGCGGCCCGCCGCCGGGTGCTGAACGAACACACGTACGAACATCGCGCCGCTCAGATCGACGCCGTCCTGGGCGTCGAGCGCCCCGGCGGTCACGGCGCGCCTCGACACGGCGCCGGGCGAGCGCCTGCATCGCGGCCGGCCGCGAGCACGGCCGCCGCGGAGGCGCGGCCGTGAGTGAGACGCCGCTGGACATCGTCATGCTCGGGCTGTCGATCACCTCGTCCTGGGGGAACGGCCACGCCACGACCTATCGCGGGCTGGTGCGGGGACTGGTCCGCCGTGGCCACCGGGTGCTCTTCCTCGAGCGGGATATGCCCTGGTATGCCGACAACCGCGACCTGCCGCACCCGCCGTATGGTCGGACGGTGCTCTACGCCGACCGCCACGATCTGATGCGATACGCCGACGCCGTGCGGGATGCGGATCTCGTCGTCGTCGGCTCGTACGTGCCGGAGGGGACCGCGATCGGACGCTGGGTGCTGCGGACGGCTCGTGGCGCGACCGCGTTTTACGACATCGATACGCCGGTCACGCTCGCGCGTCTCGCCGGCGGCGACGCAGAGTACATCTCCGGCGCGCTCGTGCGGCGCTACGATCTGTACCTCTCGTTCACCGGGGGGCCGACCCTCGAGCGGCTCGAGCGCGAGTTCGGTGCCCGACGAGCGCGCGCGCTCTATTGCTCGGTCGACGAGACCGTCTATCGCCCCGCCCGCGGCCCCGCGGCGTGGGATCTCGCCTACATGGGGACGTACAGTCGGGATCGCCAGCCGGCGCTCGATCGACTGCTGCTCGCCCCGGCGCGGGCGTGGCGGGCCGGTCGGTTCGCCGTCGTCGGTGCCCAGTACCCGGCCCGGCTCCGCTGGCCTCGCAACGTCTGCCACGAGGCGCACTGCCCCCCGCGCGAGCACCGCGCGTTCTACACCGCGCAGCGGTTCACCCTGAATATCACGCGCCCCGACATGGTCGCCGCCGGGTACTCACCGAGCGTGCGCCTGTTCGAGGCCGCGGCCTGCGGCACACCCATCATCAGCGACTGGTGGTCCGGGCTCGAGACGCTGTTTACGCCCGACGAGGAGATCCTCGTGGCGCGATCGACCACCGATGTCCTCCGGTACCTCCAGCAGATGCCCGACGAGCAGCGGCGCGCCATCGGTGCCCGCGCGCGGCGTCGCGTGCTGGCGGCGCATACGGCCGACCATCGGGCCGCGGAGCTCGAGTCGTACGCGTATGAGGCGCTCGGGGTCAGGCGCCAGGCGTCGGTGCCGCCGTCTACCCGCACCGAGGCTGCCGTCCTGGCCGGGGTCGGCCGGGCGGCTGGATGACGATGACCAGCTTGCTCCAACACGAAGTGTCCGCGCCCTCCGAGGGTCGGCGGCGGGAGATCGCCGACCTCGGCCCCTGGTTTCACAACCTGCATCTTCCCGACGGGGCGCAGACGGCGCCGCGCCACCCGCTCGGCGACTTCCCGGCGTTCAAGTGGGCCGAGCTGGCGCCCTGGATCCCCGATGATCTCTCCGGCTGGGACGCGCTCGACATCGGCTGCAACGCGGGATTCTACACCTTCGAGCTCGCCCGCCGCGGGGCCTACGTCACGGGCATCGACGTCGAGCCACTGTTCCTCCGCCAGGCGCGTTGGGCGGCGGGGGAGTTCGGGCTCGCCGACCGCGTCGAGTTCCGGCAGCAGCAGGTGTACGAGCTGGCGCACACGACAGACCGGTACGACCTCGTGCTCTTCATGGGCGTCCTGTACCACCTCAGGTACCCCCTGCTCGGCCTCGACATCGTCGCCCGCATGGTGCGACGACTGATGGTATGCCAGACGCTCACCATGCCGGGTGATGAGGTGCACGCCGACACGGAGCGCGATCACGACATCATGGATCGCGAGGCGTTCTGCGCACCGGGTTGGCCGCGTCTGGCGTTCATCGAGCATTCCTTCGCCGGGGACGCGACCAACTGGTGGGCGCCGAACGACCCGGCCGTCGTCGCGATGCTGCGGTCGAGCGGCCTCCGCGTGACCGGGCGCCCAGGTCACGAGATGTTCGTGTGTGAGCCCACGGAAGACGGCGTGTGGGCCACCCCGGCCGGGCTGCGCGAGCTGTGCTCGGCGACGGGGCAGCCGTGGCCCGAGGCCCGATGATCCGACAGGAGCCCGCGTGATCGAAGCCCTGATGTTCTGGAACGAGCCGAACAATCTGTCGCACTGGGACTTCGAGCTCGACCGAGAATGGGCGGACTTCAGCCACATGACGATCGCCGCGTCCGAGCGCGTCCGAGCGATGCAACCGGCGCTGCCGCTCGTGCTGGGCGGAATCTCCCCCATCGACCCGGCATTCATCCGCCGGATGGACGCTCAGGGCGTCCTGGCCGCGGTCGACATCGTCGGCGTCCACGGGTTCCCCCTCGACTGGAACCACTGGCCGATCGGCGCCTGGCCGCAGAAGCTCGCCGAGATCCGCGCCGTCACGTCGCTGCCGATCTGGGTCACGGAGGTCGGCGTCTCGAGCTTCGGAGCGGACGAGGTGCAGGTCTTCGGGGTCACCCGCACGGCGGAGCTGCTGCGCGGCCGCGCCGAGCGCATCTTCTGGTACAGCCTCTTCGACCTCCCGGCCGGTTGGGAGGCGACGACCCGGCACCGCGAGGCGGAGGGCAGCGCATACTATCGCCACTTCTACATGGGACTCATCCGCGAGGATGGCAGCCCGAAGCCGGCGATCGAGGCGTTCGATCCGGCGCTCGGCATCTGTCAGTGGTTCCACTTCGAGGATCACCGCCTCGACTCGGCGGTGTCGTGGCTGCGCCGGCTCGGCGTGCGCAAGCTGCGCACCGGGTTGAGCTGGGCGGACTGGTATCGGCCCGGCGCGCAGGACTGGTTCGATCGGCAGATGGAGGCGCTCGACGAGTTCGACACGACCGTCACGCTCTGCTTCACGCCGCCGTCGCTCGGGAAGCGGCCGCATCACACGAGCCCGCCCAAGGACCTCACCGCCTTTGCCGACTTCGCCGAGGCGATGGTCGATCGCTACGTGCGCCAGCCGATCGCCGTCAGCCGTCAGCCGTGATGCGGTGCTCCTCGTCGAGTCGCAGCTCGCCGGCGATGTCATCGTACGAGAACAGCTCCGCGTACCGACCCCAATCGACGACAGTCTCGAACTGGCGCCGTGCCTCCTCGCTGCTGAAGGAGTGCTCGAGATCGTCGAGCACGCGCTCCGCCTCGAGCGTGTGGGTCGGGCTCGTCTCCAGCTCGCGGACGATGTAGCGCAGCAGCGAGATCTGCTCGATCGCGATCTGCCGGAACAGCGCCTTCTCCTCGTCGAGATCGGCGTCGGCGAAGCGCTGGCCGGTCGGCGTCAGCAGCACGGTGCGGTTCTGGAGATCGGCCAGGCCGAGGAGATCGGTGGCCTCGACGAGGGCCAACAGGTCGTCCGCGCGCATCTGGAGGTCGCGCGACAGCTCGTGCACGTGACCGCGGCCCCCGACGGTCGCCAGGTACTGCACGAACCCCGTGAGATCGTCGATGCTCACATCCGGCAGCGTCTGGTAGCGTCGAGCCCGCACGCCGCCGGTCGTCCGCCCGGGTGCCTGGGACGCGGCCATCAGGCGCTGCTCGAGCAGGGCTGCCGCGTCCTGATCGGGGTTGGTCATGATCTGATAGATCGTGTCGACGAGGTGCGCGCGGGTCGCGTTCTTGACGTGGCGCTCGGCCGCCGGCAGCCCCCGGAGCTCGACCCGGACATGGCCGGGGTTCGCGCCGAAGACGACGATGCGGTCGGCGAGCGTCACCGCCTCTTCGATGTTGTGAGTCACGATGAGCACGGCGCGCGTCGGGATCGACCGCTCCGCCCACAGCTCCTGGAGCTCGGCCCGGAGATTCTCTGCCGTGAGGACGTCGAGGGCCGAAAACGGCTCGTCGAGGAAGAGGACCTCCGGATGCACGACCAGGGCGCGCGCAAAGCCGACGCGCTGCTTCATCCCGCCGGACAGCTCCTTCGGAAACGCCTCCTCGTAGCCGGCGAGCCCGATCAGCTCGATCGCCTGCTCGGCCCGGGCGTGCCGTTCGGCGGGGAGGAGCGGCGTCGCCAGGAGCCCCAGTTCCACGTTGTCGAGCACCGTGAGCCAGGGGAACAGGGCGAAGCTCTGAAAGACCACGGCGACCTGCGGATTGGGCCCCTGGAGCGGCTCGCCGTGCACGAGCACCCGTCCCTCCGACGGCGGCATGAGGCCGGCCATGATGCGCAGGAGCGTCGACTTGCCCGATCCCGACGGGCCGAGTAGCGCGACGAATTCCCCGTCCCGGAGCTCGAGGTTGACGTGGTCGAGGACCGGCGAGCGGTCGTCGCCGTAGTACTTGCGCACATCATCCGCGGCGAGCAGGCTCTCGCCGCCGCGGGGCGGGGGGGTCAGGGCCGGGACCGCGAGCGTCGCCACGGGACCCTCAGTCGAGTCGGTACCGGGACTCGGCCAGCGCATAGAGGCGCCGCCACAGGAGTCGGTTGGTCGTGATGACGATCGCAGCCATGACGAGCGTACCGGCGAGGAGCAGAGGGAAGTCGGCCCGGTCCGCCGCGTCGGCGATCAACGCGCCGAGCCCGACGGTCATGACCTTGTGTCCCTTGAACATCACGAACTCGGAGACGATGCTGGCGTTCCACGCGCCGCCTGTGGCGGTGATCATGCCAGTCACCAGGTACGGGAAGATGGCCGGCAGGATGAGCGTCCGCCACCGTCGCCACCCGTTCACCTGGTAGACGACGGCCGCCTCGCGGAGATCCGACGGGATCGCCATCGCCCCCGCGATCACGTTGAACAGGACGTACCACTGGGTGCCGAGGAGCATGAGGAGCACCGACGCGACATTGAGGCCCCCGGGCACCGACAGCAGCACGAGCAGCAGGATCGGGAAGATCGTATTCGCCGGGACGGAGGCGGCGATCTGTACCAGTGGCTGCGCGCGATAGGACCAGCGTGGGTTGAACCCGATCGCCACGCCGGCGGGGATCGTCCACGCGGCGGCGATCGCCAGCGCCACCACGGTCCGCGCGAAGGTCGCGCCGGCACTCACCCACACCAGCCGCCAGGCCACCGACGGCAGGCCCGCCAGCTCGTGGAGGGCCGCGACGATACCCCAGATCGTGAGCGCCAGCAGCAGGGCCGCGAGCGCGACCAGGGCGGCCCGACGGCCTCCGCGCCGATACGGCGCGGGGAGCGTGAATCGCCCGTTCCACGCCGTGGTCCCGAAGACGCGGTCCATCCACTGCCACAGTCGGAGCCAGAGACGCGTGTAGGCCCAGTCGACGAGCGCCGAGCCGGCCAGCAGCCCCCCGATCAGCGACGACGGAACCTCCTCGCCACCAGACTGCTCGAACTTGAACCGATCGGACCAGACCACGAGCGGCCGCCAGACGACCTGGTCGAGCAAGACGATGACGGCGATGAGCGTCGCGAGTCCCAGGAGCGTCGCCCGCGCGTCTCCCGCGTCGGCCGCGGCCTGGAGGTAGGAGCCGAGGCCCGGCAGTCGAAGGTCCTTCGCGCCCAGGACAAATTGCTCCGAGGCGGTGAGGACGAACCATCCGCCGGCCCAGCTCATCATGCTGTTCGCGATGAGCGAGATCGCCCCGAACGGCAGCTCGAGCCGCGTGAAGCGACGCCACGGCCCGAGGCGATAGACCGTTGCCGCTTCGTTCAGGTCGCGCGGGATCGTCATCAACGACTGGTGAAAGCTGAACGCCAGGTTCCACGCCTGGCTGGTGAAGATCAGGACGATGGCGGCCAGCTCGAGCCCGACGGTGCGACCCGGAACGAGGGCCGCCAGTCCGAGGACGACCCCGGGCATGAACGACAGGATCGGGATGCTCTGGAGAATGTCGAGCACGGGGATCATGAGCCGTTCCGCGGGCCGGCTCGCGGCCGCGATCTTGGCGTAGGCGACGCTGAACCCCAGCGCCAGCAGGTAGGCGAGCGTCATCCGCAGGGTCGAATACGCGGCGTAGAGCGGCAGGTGCACGGGGCTCAGATCCACCTGCGTGCCGGAGCCGAGCGGCGCCGACCAGTGGGTGGCGATCCGCATCAGCCCATACGCGAACGCCCCGACAAGCCCGAACAGCACCGCGTCCACCCACCGCGGTGCGGTCCGGGGGAGCGGCGGCGCCAGGCGCCCGTCGGGCGCGCGGACTGGGATGATCGGCTGGGCCATGCGCGCGGAAAGTATAGCGACCGCGCCCCGGCCCGGCCGCGGTTACGGCGCGGGCGTCGCTCGCGCGGATCCGGGGCCCGTCGCGGGGCTCGCCGGTGTCGTGGGACTCGCGGATGTCGCGGGGGCGGCGGCGTTCCCTGCCGGTGGTGTGGCCACCGCGCCGGTGCTCACGCTGTTCACTCTGCCGGGGTGCTGCACCGGCGCGCGACTGCGCCCCAGTAACAGCCAGATGAGGAGCAGGACGACGATGACCCCGATGACCCAGGGCAGGGGACTCCGGTAGTCACGTCGCTGAAAGGTGATGTCAACCATGCGATCTCCCGCACGCGGCCGGCGAGAGCGCGGGCGCTCCCGCCGGCCGGGGGCCCGTCCCTCGCGCCCCCCGTGACCGACGGCCCGGCACTGGGCGCATTACCGGGTCTTCCGCGTCCGCAGCAGGCGGGCCGCGAGGATCCCGACACCGGCCATGACGAGGGCGCCGCTGACCGCGGCACCCGTACGCGCCCAGCGCTTGCCGTGCATCGGATTCCGTCGGGCCGACCACGCCCTCCGGACGCCCTCCACACGCTCCATCGCCTGGCGCTCGACCCCCTCCACCGCGTCGGCCACGGCGGCATGCCCCCGCTCCAACACGCTACCCGCCCGTCCGACGACGCTGTCACGGGCGATCCCGAGGTCCTCGAGGGTCTCGAGCGCCCAGGTGTAGTGTCCCCCTTCGTCGGCTGCGGCCCGACGCAGGACGTCCGCCACATCGCCCGCCTGGTGCCGGTTCGCCGCGCGGCGGTACTTGTCGCGCACCTGACGCTCGTTGGTCTTGAACGCCAGGATCACCGTCCGGTCATCCCCCGCGGCTCCCGCCGCCTGCACGGCGAGCTTGAAAGCGCCGGTCGGGATGTGCGGCAGATGGACGGGAATGCCACCCCGGTCCCGGACCAGCCCCGCGAGCTCCGTGATGTGGCGCTCGTGATCGCCGCGAAACCGCCGCACCGTCTCCTGGTACTCGCGGCGTCGAAGCCCTCTGAGCGCGAGGCTATAGGCCTGCACGGCGTCGTGGTCGAGTTGGATCAGGTCGTTGAGCTCGGCGATGAGCGCCGTGTCCGTGCGGGTGGCAGTGGTCATGACGGACCCTCCCGGGTTCTGATTTCGTTGTTGCGCCGCGCCGCCCGGTCGGACAGGACGGTGAGCGGCGATGGGGCGAGCACGGATTGGCTCTCGACGCCGGAGCGTCCCCGGCGGCCGCCCGCCGTCGTGCGCGGGAGCGCACGATCGACCAGCCCGAGGACATCGGTCGTCAGTCCGGGCGCGATGCCGTGCAGGGTCGCCGCGGCGCGGGCCGGCAGGGAGAGGTACACCTCCGCCTGCCCGAAACGGCACGCATCCAGGATCCGCCGTGCCGCCCGAGCGGCGCTCATCGATCCGACGGGCAGGGAGTCCGCGATCGCGAACCACGCGTACTCCGCGCGGTGGTCGCCCTTCACCGTCACGTTGCGCGGGCTCCCGGTGCGCATGAGACCGGGGCACACGGTCGTGACCACGATGCCCTCCCTCGCCAGCGCCGCCCGCAATCCCTCCGACAGCGCGACAAGGGCGAACTTGCCCGTGCAGTAGGGCAGGAGATGCGGCACGCTGATCTTGCCCCCGATGGAGGCGATGTTCACGATGCGCCCGCCGCCGCGCGCGCGCATTCCGGGCAGCGCCGCGAGCGTCAGATGGAGCGGGCCCCAGAAGTGCGTGCGCATCGACTCGTCGAAGTCCGACAGGGTCATTGCGTCGAACGGTCCGACTTGGATGACGCCGGCGTTGTTGATCAGGATGTCGACCGGCCCGAGCGTCGCCTCGGTGTCGGTGAGGAGCGTGGCGACCTGCGCGGGGTCCGTGATGTCACAGCTCCGCCCGAAGACGGCCGCCCCGCGGGCCGACAGGTCCCGTCGCGCCCGCTCGACCTCGTCGGGATCCCGCGCGCAGATCGCCACGTTCGCCCCCGCGGCCGCCAGTTGGCGGGCGAGCACCAGTCCGAGCCCGCGCGAGCCGCCGGTGATGAGCGCCGTCCGCCCGCGAAACCAGAACGGGTGGCGCCGCCGACGCGCGGCACGGAGCGCGTACGTCGCGCCGGCGATCGCGAGCGTGGTGAGCACAGGGGTGGACCGGCGCATGGGCATATCGCACTACGCAGAGCGAACGCTGTGCCAGACCGTGCGCCTGGCCGTGTACCTGCGCCCGCCGTCGACCGCGCCGCCGGCACCGCTCCGCGGCGGCAACCCCGACCGCCGCGGCACGAGCCGGACCGGGCGGCGGGGCCCCCGGAGCCGACCCCGGCAGCGGAGCCCCGTCGCCGACGCTATCTTGGCGGATCATGCATGACACCGGAGAGGCGTCATCGGTCTCCGCCACCGTGCGGCCGACCACGGTGCTGGTCATCGACGATGAGCCGCAGATCAGGCGGGTCGTCCGGTCGGCGCTGGAGGGGGAGACGACCACGGTCCTGGAAGCCGGGACCGGCGCTGGTGGTCTCGCGCTCGCGATTGCCGAGCGGCCTGACCTGATCGTGCTGGACCTCGGTCTGCCGGACGCCGACGGGCAGACGGCCTGCCGATCGCTGCGGCAGCGGACGGCGGTGCCGATCGTCATTCTCTCCGCCCGCCACTCGGAGGCCGAGAAGATCGCGCTCCTGAACGTCGGCGCCGACGACTACGTGACCAAGCCCTTCAGCTCGGACGAGCTGCGCGCGCGCGTCCGTGCGCAACTGCGCCGCGCGTCGGGGGCGCTGCGCCCGGACGCGGCCGCACTGCTCGTCATCGGGAGCGTCACGATCGATTTCGCGGTGCCGGCGGTCTCGCGCGCCGGCGTGTCGGTGCACCTGACCCGCACGGAGTGGGATCTGCTGCGCGCCCTGACCGAGCACGCGGGGCGGACGATGACGCATGCGCAGCTCTTTCGTGCCGTGTGGGGCAATGTCTCGGGGGATGCCCAGCAGTACCTGCGCGTCTACGTGCGGAGCCTCCGGCGCAAGCTGGAGGCCGATGCCGTGCGGCCCCAACTGATCGTCACCGAGCCGGGCGTCGGGTACCGGTTCGAGCGCACTCCGCGTACCTAGCCGCTCCTCCAGTACCGGGCGCGAGCCGTGGGCGCAGCGAGGCGCGACGGACCCGCTCGAGCGCGGGATCGCGCGGGATCGCGCGGGCGCCGGCTGACGTGGAGACTCGACGCCCAGTGGGTCCGCGGGGCCGCCTGGATGGCTGTCCTCATCGTCGTGACGGCGGCGATGCTGACGGTCCGCGCGCGTCTCCAGGAGGCGCACGTCGCCCTCGTCTATTTGCTGGTGGTGCTGGGCGCGAGTGCCTCGATGGGGCGCGCGTTCGGCCTCGGGCTCGCCGGCGCGGCGTTCGTGCTGCTGGACTGGTTCTTCCTGCCCCCGTATGGCACGATCCTGGTCGCCAACCCGCTGGACTGGCTGGTGCTGGTCGCGTTCTTCGGGACGAGCGCGGTGGCGGCGCAACTCCTCTATCAGGCGAGGCGCCAGGCCGAGATCGCCCGGGCCCGCGCTGCCGAGATCGACCGTCTCGCGGTGCTCGGCGCCGAGACGCTGAACGCCGTCCGCGCCGAAGACGCCATGCCGGCGATCGCCGATGTGATCCGTGCGACGGTCGATGCCGAGTGGTGCGAGGTCTATCTCCGTCCGGGGGAGGGCGCGCCGGTGATGCTCGGCGCCCGGTCGCCGGCGCGCGACCGCTCGCCCGATCGGGACGGGAGGGAGGGGAGGGAGGGGAGGGAGGCGACGAGCGTTCCACCACCGCACACTGACGGGGACCTCGTCCAATGGGTGGCCGATCACGGCGGTGAGGCCGCGCAACTCGCGGATGGCACATGGCGCGTCTCCGCCGCGTCCGGGACACTTCGGAGCGATGTCGCGGCGGTCGAGGTCCCCGTCGCTCCGAGCAAAGCCGGTGGTCCCGGGCCGAGCGGGATCGCGGTGCGTGCGCTGTATCTGCCGCTCCGGGTCCGCGACCGGGTCGTCGGCGTGGTCGGAATCGGTGCCACGCCCGTCTTTCGCCTGGACGCCGCCAACCGCCGCGTGCTCCGCGCGCTCTCGTACTACGCGGCGCTCGGCGCCGAGCGCGTCCGCCTCGCCGGGGACGCCGAGCATGCCCGGGCGCTGCGCGAGGCCGACCGCCTGAAGGATGCCCTGCTCGCCTCGGTGTCCCACGATCTCCGGACGCCGCTGACGACGATCAAGGCGCTGGCCAACGCCATCGCGCGCACCGGGGATGAGCGGGCCCGCACGATCGAGGACGAGGCCGACCGCCTGAATCGATTCGTCGAGAACCTGCTCGATCTGTCGCGCCTCCAGGCGGGCGGTCCCTCTCGCCCGCCCGTGCCAAACGACGCCGAGGATCTCGTCGGGGCCGCGCTCCAGCGCATCAGTGGCCGCTCGGCCGGCCGCGAGGTGCGCGTCCATGTCGTGCCGGCCGATGGCGTGCCACTCACCGGGCGCTTCGACTTCACCGATACGCTGCGCGCGTTCGTGAACCTGCTCGAGAACGCGCTCAAGTACTCGCCGCCCGCCTGCCCGGTCGACCTGACCGTCCGCCGCGACGGACCCTGGCTCGCATTCGAGGTGGCCGACCGCGGCGTCGGCGTCGCCGAGGCGGATCGCGAGCGGATCTTTCAGCCCTTCAACCGCCCCGCGACCTCGCCACCCGACGTCGGCGGGGCGGGCCTCGGGCTCTCGATCGCGCGAAGCCTCGCCGCCGCCCAGGGCGGCTCGGTCACGCTCGCACCCCGCGAGGGTGGGGGCAGCACCTTCACCCTCCGCGTCCAAGCCTTCGACCCGACCCCGCTCGATTCACAACCGTAGGGGCCGCGGGGACGCGGCGCGGATGATGTGCCGAACGGCGGGCGGCATGATGGGCCGAATGGTGGGCGGCATGATGGGCCGAACGGCGAACGGCGGGCGGCATGACGGGCCGAACGGCGAACGGCGGGCGGCATGACGGGCCGAACGGCGAACGGCGGGCGGCATGACGGGCCGAACGGCGAACGGCGGGC
>JAJPIS010000046.1 GCA_021324635.1 Gemmatimonadota bacterium | reverse complement strand
GCATGCACCCCCGGGACAAACAGGAGGAGAAGCACCACTAAACTGCACGACCCAACCGCGCAAACTTGCCTGTTCGTGGACTGCGCGAGTTTGGGTGATCTTGCACACCGGGAGTCGCGAGGAGCGCATCGCGGCCTGGAGGCGGCGATTATTGCGCAGCGTGATTTGCGCGCCCAAGAGCTGCTCGAGCGCGGCCGGGGCCTGCACGGTGCCACTGTCCAGCGCGGCGAGGACGCCATCGAGCGCCTCCAGGGCGCCCGGCATTTTAAGATCGGCGAGCTGCGCGCGCAGCCGATCCCGGAGGGAGGGCGCCTTCATGCGTCCGCCACCGCGACGAGCTCGGCGTCCACGAGCTCGTCACGGGTCGGTGGACTCCATTCGGCGAGCTCGCCATAGCAGCGGAGCGGCCGGCGCTCGACGACGACGTGCGGGACCTGCACCGGCGACGGGGCCGCGGCGGGCGGCGCACTGACCCGCCGAGGATCGAGGCCCACGGGCCGATAAGGGTGCGGGGCGAGCGCCCTCAGCACGGGTCGCTCCTCGCGAAGAAACCGCTCGCGCGGCGCCTCGCCCGTCGTGCCGTGGATCCGTGGATTGGCGACCGTCTCGAGCCAGTGCGCGGCCTGCGCGGCGAGATCGCCGTCGCCCAAGAACTCGCGTCCGTAGAGAAAACTCTGGCGCAGGTAGCGGATCGGCCGCTCGACTTTCCCTTTCGTTTGCGCCCGGTACGGGCGACAGGCGCGGACGCGAAATCCCCAGTGGGCCGCGAAGCGAAGAAACTCCGCATTTTCCAACAGCTTGCCGCCACCCGGGCGCTCATCGGCGATGATCACGGCCTTCATCTGATCGAAGAGGAGCTCGACCGGCACACCACTGAAGGCGGCGAAGGCCGCTTCGAGCCCGGTCATCACCGTCTGCATCGTCTGCCGCGGATAGAACCGCAGCCACAAGAGGCGCGAGTACCCGAGCACGACCATGAAGGCGAAGCGTTTCCCCCACGGGAATCGCACCTCAGCGAAGTCGACCTGCGCTTGATGCCCCGGCGCGGTCTCGAAGCGGATCACCGGCTCCGGATCAGGCCGTGGGCGCACGCGACGGACGAACGCTTTGAGCTGGGTGAGGCTCCCAGGGTAGCCCGCTGCCCGACACTCGGCAAAGAGGCGCACCGCGGACAGCTCCGGGTAGGTCCCGAGTCGGGTCTCGATCAGCGCGTGGTAGGGATCGAGCACGGTCGGCCGCGCTGTGCGCACCCGCGGCGGCGGCGGGTCACTGACATCTCGATCAAGCTGGCCACTGGCCAGCCACTTGTAGATCACGCGCCGGCTCACGCCTAAGCGCTCCGCGATCGCGGTCTTGGGTACGCCTTGCTCCAGGAGGTGTTTGAGCAGCACGAGGGGCTCCCATCCGTACACCGGCGCCTCCACCACCAAGGGGAGGCGCAACATGGCTCAGGGATCGAACCGCTGCCGCTCCAACGCTCGGCACCGGCCAACCCGGGTCGGGGGACCAAGTGTGCACTTTCACCCGCCGATTTCGTGTACTATGTCACCGCCGCTTACACCCTGCGACGCCGGCAACGGGAAGAGAAGGGCGCTGGCCCCTCAGACGAGACACGGCAACTCCTGGGCGACGCACGTAGTCGGCGAGCGGCTGAGATGCGAGCGTGGGAAGGAGCACACCCGGTCATTCCTAGTCCGCACGTATTTGCGAGAGACATTTTCCCAATGCTCGCCGCCGTATCCGCGCGCGACGTGCGCAGCGTGACAGGTCTCTCAATTTCCTATTGTCGGCGAGTGCTTCGAGGTCAGTACATTCCGCATGCGATGCATTGGGAAGCACTGCAAGCCCTCGCACGCAAGCGTCCGCGGCGTGACGCACCATAACGGTGAGAGTGGCCGGCTAAGCTAGCGCGTCAGCTAACGTCCGATACTCGATCCGGCGGTGCGCGAGGACGCTCAAAAAAAACGCGGAGGGTGGGGCAAACTGCCCTCCCCCCCGCGTCTTGTCTCAGATTGGAAAATTCAGACGGACAGGTAGCTTCCGATATATGGTAAGTCGACCTGGCGCGTCACCTCTTCGAGCCGCCGAATTGCAGTAACCTGTCTGTCTATCGCCTCACTGTATTCCACAATTGAAGCGTTGCCAGCGCCTGCAACCAGCTCGAACAGTGAATCGAATTTGTCCGTTGTGTCCTTCGCATTCCGTCGCTGCATGTCAGTTCTTGGGCTGAGGAGTCAGCGCCTTACGGCCGAACCTATTTTCAATATCGGCCCGAATTGGGACTAACGGTATGGGAGATTTGCAACGTGGACAAGGGATCGTCCCTTGATCCGGGTAGCGGACTGAGCCCGGTTGCAACGGCTGCTCAGGAGCGAAATCTAGCTGCACGTTGGACTTAGCCCCGCATTGCGTACAGGTGACTTCCACCTGGACCGTCGGGGCTGCCTGCATCGCGCCGAAGAGGTTCGCGGCCTGCTCCGGGTTCAGCGCAGGTACCTGAAAACGCTTCGCGATCGTGGCGTCTGGTGTCTCGTAAATCTTGTAAACCGCGCCGCCCTCAAACGTCATCCGGAGCAGCACGTGATATCGCATTACGGCATCATTTAACTCCGCGTTCTTACTAAAGTCGTCGATCTTAAGCCCAAGTCGTTCGAGGTCTGGAATTCGGAGTGAGCGGCCGTGAGAATACCACTTGCTCTGCTTCGCAAGTTCGTCGGCGATGTGTCGAGCGCGATCGCGTTTCTTGTCGTCCGAAACTGGCAATCCATCCTTAGTCCAATCCGAAAACTTGTACTTCGCCAACCAGTCTGCGACCGTAGCGCGTGCAAATTCCAGAGCGTTCTGCGCATTTTGTAACTCGCCAGGCGAGATCCGTTGCAGCATAGGGATATAGGCCGAATTGAGTTGCCCATTCGCCTTTTCCACTTCCTCCTTGATGCTCTTGAACCCTTCCAGCAACGCGTCAGCAGAGAAACGCTTGCCGTCCTGCAAGAGTTGAGCGTCGATCGGTCCGAGCGAGGACGTGGGTCCCATAAGAATCTCATGACCCCCAAGGCACATGATTGTCCCTGTGCTCTTGGCCATTCCCGGTACGAGGAAGGTCACGTGCTTAAATCGCTCGTGCAGCAATTCGACCATATCTCGTCCCACTTCTCCAGACCCGCCCGGCGTTTCTAGCAGCACTGTAACCCGCTCGCCGGTAATCCCGTCCAAGACGTCCTTGAACGGAAGGATGTCGTCATAGGAAACAGAGATATCTACCTGCTGAGGTAGGGAGGCGATGCGGGCTGCGTATGTGACCACTGCGGACTGCCTCAGCTCTCCGATGCGCTTTAACTGTGCTCGTCGAGCGATATCGAGTTGCGGGCCGTTTATGCCGGCCTCTATGTACTCCTTGAAGAGTCCCATTTCATCCTTGTATGCGCGAGGACGCACGCCTACCCGCGCTCCTGTCTTGAGCGCTTGTTGTCGGGCGCGCTTTCGGTCTCTTCCTCTCCCTCTGCCCATTACATCGCCAATACACGCGTGGGGATGGCTGCCTTGGAACATTCCTGCCCAGCGTGCGACGGCCGCCACGAGCCCGGTGCAAACATCTGAGTAGTCGGACTCTACAGCTCTCTCTGACGCGTGTCAAATCAACCCGCCGTGCCGAGGGGTGAAGTCCGAGGGGGCTTATCTCTTAACCCCATATGGCCGCCAGTGAATCGAAACGCATCCGACCGCCACCGAGAGTTCTACCCGCTGCGGCGACCGTGTGCGTGCTATTGGTGTCGACAAACACGAAGTCAGCAGGCCCCCCTTCCGGGCTGCCATCGGCGACGCATTCCAGAAGAGCCTGAGCTCCAAAAGCGTCGCTGTCGAGCCGGCCAAGGCCATCCACAACCGGCATTCCGCCGACGCAGGCGTAGCGCCCCCTTGGAGAAAGGGCCAGGGTCATCACGCTGTCCCTGTTCACGACTGTGATCCGCCGTTCGATCACCCGCCGGTCCGAGGGCCGCTGGAGTTCCAGCCGCAACGTCTGGGAGCGGGCCGGTACGCACGGGAGCACCGAAGCCAGTGGCGCCAGCCGGGCGGCTGAGGCGAAAGCGCAACTCCAATCCGATGGAAGCGTCACGAAAGCGTGTAGGCTGATCATGTGAGTCTTGTACCGTCGCGTCAGAGAGATCATTGGCTTACGGGTGTACGCGAGCCATGCCCGCTGACCCCTGTTATGGTCCGTAGACCGCGTTCGCGCACGCTGCCGCAGCCCCCTCGGCCAGGGTTTCTCCTTGGATCATTTGAATCGATCCGATCATCCGGATAGCCAAATGCGTGAGCCTCTTCGTGTACCAGCATGTCAAGGCGGTATGAACGCGATCGGCGGGATAACCCGCTGGCGGGTGAATCACTGCGAGAACCCGGGCGCTGCTACATCGCGTGCTCAACCCCCACCCACAGGCCGCAGGCGAGGTCGCCCCGCACAATCTGGAGCTCCACCATCGTCCCCGACGTGTCCGTGACCTGGCGTTTGACCAGGCGGAGCTGAGTGGTCAATCCAGGTCTCGGCCACTGCGCGATGGCTAGATCCCGGTCGAACGGCGCGCTCATGACAGGACCCGTACACCGACGGGGCGCACCGAGCCGCCCTGTCATGGCGGCCGCCAAGGAGTCGAAGCGCCACCTCCCTCCCACAAGACCCATGTCCGCCACGAGGATCCTGTGGGTCCCCGTCGTGTCGACGAAAAGGAAAGCATCCCCGAACAAGAAGTGACCGCGCCACAGCCGACACCGAAGGGGCGTGTGATCTCCGAATCGATCGATATAGGATTGGATCGGGCCGAAAACTGTCGGGATCCCCTCTTCACACAGATAGCGCGCGTGCCGGAGCACGGCAGCCGCCATGATACTATCCTGGCCTTTCAGCGTGATGCGCTCCCCGCGCGCCAGAGAGGGCGGCGGGTTGGTCAGTGTACCTATGTATAGGGTCTGACCACCGGCCTTCATCGGGGCCAGCGCGCACACGGTGAGAACCAGGAAAAGTCGCGTCATGTTGTTGCACTCCGAGCAGTACGGAATATTGCTGAACCTTCCCGAATGATGATCCCTTGGGCGCCGGTGGTCGACAATAACGGACCTCGCATCGGCGATAGCTGTCTCGTGCTCTCCTCTCGCACACGCCTACGGCCCATACACAGCGTTTCTGCAGGCCCTCGCCGCTCCCTCCGCTGGATTGATTGCGGGATCGAGTGAATCCGTCGGGTCATCCGGGTACCCAAATGCATGGGCCTCCTCATGAGCTAGCGCGTCGAGCAGATATGCAGGGCCACGGCTAAAGGCACCGTTGGATGACGAGTTCAGACCGATAGTACCGGGTCGAGACCGATTGGGAATTAGGGACAAGTCATTTGCCGAAGCGCCCACGACGCCCCAATAGCCCGCGGCATATCCCTCGTGCGGAGTGCCCGCGAACTGCGCGACGAAGATTGAGCCGTAGTCGGCTGGATCCTGAATGCGATTGATAGCATCGTTGCCGAACGCTGAACAGTTCACCGCGCTGCCGTCGTAGAGACTCATCGCCGACCCGGCTTGCGCCAGCAATTCCGCAGCGGCGAGAACGTTCCTGCACGGGCCACTCGAAGGCAGCGCCATCCCAGTGCAGGTGGTCTGGGCGCTGCCTGGCAATGCGTCCAAGGTCGCTCCTGCGGAGCCAATGTAGTCCAACATCAACTCGCTGGGGTCAATTAGGCATTCGCCGATCGGTCCTGCCGGATCGCAGAAGTACATCCCCGTCGGATCCTGCCCGTTGATGCCATCGCCGGCGGCGTACGTGTATGAGAGGCGAACCGGCCGTTCACGGGGTCGTACCACCGGGCCCGCACGGACGTTGCTCATTCACGATCGCTGCCCAGTCCCCGGGCCATTGTCATGGACTCGTGCGCCGATCGCGTCGCACCTCAGGACTTCCGGCGTCCCGATCGATCCGGCGGCATCGCGTACCGGCGCCGGCACGACCCCGAGTTGTGCACCGTCGCCCTGTTCGTCAGTGCGTCGCCGGCATTGACTGCCCTGCGATTGAGAACGGCCCGACGGGGCTTAGCCCCGCCGGTGACTCCGACTGCGGAGAGACGAACACCTCAAACCCTCCGTTCCGGAAGTAGACGAACGTACCGGACCGGCAGGCTAGCGTTGCATGCCCTCGAACCCCTTGGTTGCCGCGAGGGGTCGTCTACCGGAGCTCTCGGCCGAAGCGTTCGACGAAAGCCGCGACGTCCGCTGGCATCTCCCGGCCCGCCCACACCACTCGCATGATGCGGGCGGCCTCCGCCAGACGACGTCGCATACCTTCCATCTCCGGCATATGCCCGCGTCGGTTAAGCGCGCGCGCGAGCCCCTTGAGACGACCTTCAATCGCTCCGCGATCCGAGGCTACGGCGGCCATATTGACTGAGTCACTGAGCCAGGTCATCAGCTCCCTGCTACTGTCGCTCTCAAGAGCGATCGGCTCAAATGGGCCAGCCTCGACGACGATCGGTTCAGTGGGCTCCTGCCCCGGTTCGACGATTCCGGTCGTCAACGGCTGTGCCATGACATAGCTTTGCGCCCACGCTACTAGATCCGCCACGGTCACCTGCGCAGTATCGCCGTTTGAAGCGACCAAAAGAACGGGGGTCGCGCGTGCATCGGCCTGCCGGCGCGCGAGAGTACCTACGGTACCTTCTCCGTGGTGGATTAGGCGCTGAGCGGTCGTGAACCGGATAAAGTCCGCTTCGTCCGGCTTCCGCCATGAGATCGCGAGATGCTGCCCGACCTGTTTGGCTTCGCAGACGGTGGGCTTCGGCAAGCTGGCCAAGAGTCGTATGACCCGCGATGCGACGACGGGCTCGCCCGATTCTTGTACGATATAGGTATCACGCAGCGTATGGCCCCCGCGACCCGTGGCCGCGTTCATCATGAATAGAGCCACGAGAGCGGCTTGGGTGTCCGATGGCTCAGGGTCCACTCGCACGGGTTTACGAAAGCGCACGGTTTCAACCTCGGCAACGGCCCCGCCACCACTGGAGTCATATTGTAAGAGGGGCGCCGAGTTGGTGGCTGGGCGGCGAGGTGAGCCACGATGAAACAGTACTACCGCGGCCAGCACGACACCCCCCCGATACGCTGCTCTCATTGCATCACGATAGTTGGCTTGGATTCCCAGATGGCAATTCCATAGTTACACCACATGAGACCATACGCCCTAACCGCGGGGCTCCCCTGGCGTACTGATTGGTATGTACCGTGGTAGAAGCCAATAGATTGACTGGGCAGCGGGTCCCCAAACGGGTTGGGGAAGGGGGCAACCCGCGGCAGCAAGACTGTAACTGCCGCGGAAGTGGCCCGAAGGCCCCACACGCACGCAGAACGCCAGATCGCCGCCCACCAGCCACAAGGGCAGTCTAGCCGACAACAGCGTCGCATGGTCCGTCCCTCGCCCGCAGGATAGTGTGCCAAACGCGCGGCGTGAAAACCTCGCCACGCTGGTTCAGCGGCGCCGCCAACTCGGCGGCAGGAGAACGCCGTAGCGGTCAAAGGTCACGCCCTGTCAGTCATTCGACAATCCGGAGTCGTCGCTCGCCGTTCTCTCCGTTGGCGGCGGTCCTCTCGTGGAGGGGCGGACGTCCCAGCCTGCCTTGCGGGAGGAAGTGTGGCTGCACTGCGCCGTTTCTCTGCCTCGTGACGCAAACTGTGACTGTCAATCGAGTGGTGTACTCGACGGGCACGGTGATCGTGTACCTCGGCCCGGACAGCGTTGCCGGCAAGGCACCGTGTTGCGAGGATGGGTTGCGGTGCTCGCCGGTGTATGCGATACCCAGAAGCACCCGACCGGTCGTCTTCCGTTACGCTCTCCCGTCGGCGTCGGCGACTGCCGTGCGCGTACTCACCGGCGACGGGGCCGGCACGGCCAATCACGCGGGCAGCGACACTCTGGATCGGACGGGTGCTCGGGGCACAGGCGAGCGAGCCGCCTCCAATCGACGAGTGGGAAGGACGCTCCGCGGTCGGCAAGATCTCTGAACTCGAAGCGTGCGTCAGAACGGCGGACCGCGACCGCCCGCGGCCCCTGCTCCCAATCGATCTGGAGACCGCTCCGATCGCCCGCGGAATCCGGGCCCAATTCCACGACGGCGCTATCCGGCCACTCGAGCACTCGGTTCACCGGGGAATGGCCTGTCGCCGGCGGTGAAAACGCCGTGAACAACAGGACGACCTGGCGATCCCAGTTGACGTGCGGTGTCGCCACGTCTCTCCGACCATACAACGGTCCCTCGCCCTTGTAGACGTGCCACAGAGTGGCCCAGGTCGCCGAGTCCCTGACCACGCCGGCACCGGTCCCGGGCAGATATCGCGGCGCCCACAGCAGGTGGCCGGTATCGCAGACCGCGCCGCGCGGTATCCCGACTCTACACCCCAGCCAGACGTCTGCCCCGGACCCCGGCTCGAGATCGAGCACTCCGATCTCCGTCCGCTGACCGGCGTGAACCTCGAATGCGCTGCTCACCGCGTGTCCCTGCGGTCCTTGGACGAATATCCCGTGCCTCCCGGGAGAGACAGAGCGAAGGAGGAACCGACCCGAGTCGTCCGTCGTCGTCCGTGTCCCGCCCTTCCGATCGAGAAAGACGGACGAAGGCGCAGGGATCGCGTGGTTCGCCGTTCGTACCGACCCGACGACCGACCCGACGCGTTCCTGCGCTGCAACGGGCCGGCAAAGCAGAATCAGGAGAATGGGAATCAGCCTAGGGCGGGCCCACGCAGTACTAGAGAGGCTGGCGATCCTGCGGTCCCCAATACGCCCATTATTCCTGTGGCAGATCATAATCCTCCCGATCAGCCTCATGTTCCCGCACGCCGGGTTGCGGGCAGCAGGCGGAGCACGCCACGAGCTCGGCGAGTTCGGCTCGAGTGAGGTCTTGCAGATGATATTGCGACTTGACTAGAAGCGGTGCGAGCCAATGTTGCAGTTGTTCGAAAAATCGTAAGCGTCGATAAAGGCGTCGGCGGGAGCACCCGACATTTCCGACGGGTCGAGCGACCCGAACAGTTGATGCGAAGCTTCGTGCGCGATTGTGCCTGCGAGCGTGTATTGGGCAGATGGCCAGAACTGAGCGTTCGTGATATTGATTCCGTAGCCGGTGGTCCAACTCCAAGGGTTGTAGAACCCGGCCGTGTATGTGCCCGCGCCGTAGGACGAGTTTGGGTACAGTTTCGTGATAAAGAACTGTCCATCAGTGAGGTCAGCAACCGCTTGGTACCCAGCCTGCGAGCACAGACCGTAAGGGCTGTTCCAACTGTTGTTTCCCAGGGTATCACCTACGAGTGCCAGAGTCGCCGCCTGGCTGTCCAGGCATTCAGGTGTCTTCACCCCCACGTGACAACTGTAGCATGGAGCCGTGTCGCCCTGGTTATCGACGACACACTGTTGCGGAGCACTGGGATCGAAGAACCCGGGTTCACTCGGATCCTCGATGCAGGCGGTGATCGGCCCTGCCGGATCACAGAAGTACATCCCCGTCGGATCCTGCCCGTTGATGCCATCGCCGGCGGCGTACGTGTACTGGTTCATACCGGCCGTCAGGCCGAGCGGATCCTGGGAGGCGAACCGGCCGTTCACGGGGTCGTACCACCGGGCGCGCACGTAGTAGAGCTGGGTCGAGTCGGCCTCCCAGTAGAGGCCCTTCCAGCGCAGTAGCGTCGTGTCTCCGGTCGTCGTGCCCGCCGATACCAGGGTGCCCCAGGGGTCGTAGCGCAGGCTCTGCTCGAGCGTCGCCCCGTTGAACTGGCCTATGATGTTGCCCGGGGCGTCCGCCTGGTAGAAGTGAAGCGTGCCGGCAAACGCGGGACCGGTCACCCGCGCGATCGGCGTGCCACCGGCCGCCCCGTAGAGATACTCGTTCACGCGCGCGGACGCCGCCGAGTCGAAATTCGAATTTTGCTCTCGGCGTTGACGCCAATGCCAAGTACGTGAACAGTCGCCGCGACACGGGCACGGCCGGGCTCGCGTCCGGACTCGGGCTAGGCGACTTCGTGGGGCGCGTGATGCGGATTGGAAACCCCGCGTTCGCCGCGCAGCTCACGATCGCAGCCTCGAGGGGCGAAGCGCGCATCCTGAGCCGCCCCGTGGTGTTAGCGTCCAACAACGAGCAGGCGGAAATTTTGGTAGGGTCGCAGCAGCCGTTCATTCAAGTATCCCAGACCCAGGTCGGCGCGGTCGCCCAGAACCAGGTCGTGCAATATCAACCGGTGGGGACGCGCCTCATGGTACGCCCGACGATTTCGGGAGACCGTTACATCACCCTCGACGTCACGCAGGAGGTGAACCAGGCCACGGCGCAAGTGGTATTCAACGCGCCCGTGATTTCGACCCGTACAGTGCGCACGCGCCTGCTCGTCCGTGACGGACAAACGATCGTGCTCGGCGGTCTGAGCGACCGCGAGCGCGACAAGACCTCCGGCGGCATTCCGGTGCTGTCGCACATCCCTATCATCGGTGGGCTGTTCGGCCACACCACGCGGTCGACAACGGACTCCGAGTTCTTCCTGTTCCTCACCCCTCACGTCATGGCCACTGACGCCGCGGCCGACTCTCTGACGGCGCCGCTGGAGAAGAAGGCGAGCGTCGGCACACGGTGACCGGCGCGCGACCGGGCGGCCCGTCGACATCCACGCTTCGACGCTGGACAACGATGCCGCACCGAGCGGCGCCAAACGCAGCGACGCCGGGAACCTGGCCCGTGTTTCCTCGACTGCCGCGGGCCATTATTATGGACTCGTGCGCCGTTCGCCTCGCACCTCAGGACTTCCGGCGTCCCGATCAGCGCCTCGGCGCAGCCGCGCGGTGCCGCGAGTCGAGATCGAGGAGCTCTGCGAGCCGGAGTGGGCAGCGTGGTACCGCATGACTCCCGAGGAGCGCTGGGCGGCCAGCTCCCGGATGTGGGAGGATTACCTGGCGCTGGGAGGGACGCTTGGGCCCGAGCCCGATACACAGAGTCCTTTCTTCGATCCGGGCCTCCTCCGTCGAGAGCCTGCTGATCGGGGGTCAAGCGTGCATTCTGTACGGCGCCGCGGAGTTCAGCCGCGACACCGACCTCGCCATCCTCGCAAACGCTGACAATCTCCTACGGCTCGAGGCCGCCCTGGCCGAGCTCGAAGCCCGGGTCATCGCGGTACCACCGTTCGAGCTGGAGTACTTGGATCGTGGCCACGCTGTTCACTTCGAGTGCGGGCGGTCCGACGTCGCGGGGATGCGCGTCGATGTCATGTCACGTCTGCGTGGTGTCGACCCGTTTTCCGCACTCGTCGCCCGTCGTCAGACTCGTGTCCTGCCCGATGGCCTGGCGATCGATGTCATCGGGCTGCCTGACCTCGTCCTGTCCAAGAAAACGCAGCGAGACAAGGATTGGCCGATGATCCGACGGCTTGTCGAAGTCAACTATCTCACTACTACATCGGATCCGAGCCCAGACCAAACAGCGTTCTGGCTTCGTGAGCTGCGGACGCCGACCCTGCTCGTCGAGGCTGTCCGCCGGTTTCCGGACGTGGCCGACGCGGTTGTCGCCGAGCGCCCGCTTCTGGAGGCGGCAGGTGCGGGCGACGAGGCCCGGATCGAAGCGGCCCTCGCGTCGGAGGCAGGACTCGAACGGGATCGTGACCGGGCATACTGGGCGCCCCTTCGCGCAGAGCTCGAGGACCTGCGGGGGCAGGCGCGACGCCGGCGACGCCACGGCGGCCAAGAGCGATGAGAGATCCCGACGGATTGTGTGCGCGGGCGACGCGGCCGCCCGATCGTCAACGCGCCGATGCTCTGGGGCTGCCCGCAGGCGACGCGCGTTGCCCAAGGGCAACCGCCGCAGCACCGTTGGGCGAGCGGCATGGACTACCGCCCCGGTGCCGCACCTTAGGAACGACCACGCACCGAGTCCGCAAGCGCGCGCACGCGCGACTCCGAGATACGCCCCGATCGGCCGCCATCACAGGCGGCGCCTCGCACGCCGGCGAGGTCCGCGCCCAGCGCACGCACGACGGGGAGGTCGGCCGCGCCGAGTGACCCGGCGACGGCGGCGGTGAGCCCGGCGCGATGTGCGGCGTCGATCCAGGCGCGCAGCCGCTGCGGCGACCAGAGGCGCAGCAGTCCGGGACCGTCCTTCCGCCGGGTGTCGAGCAGCACGCCCCAGGCCCCACAGGCCGCCGCGACCGCGAGGGCACGATCCGCCGGCGGGACCGCCAGATCAGCGTACGCCGCCACCACGAGCGCGCAGCCGGCGCCGGCCGGTACCCGGAACGCGACGCTGCACGCGCCCGCCAGCCCCACTTTCACGAACGCGACCCCCGCCGCCGCGGCATCGGCCGCGAGCGCTCCGAGCAGTGCGGCATCGCCCGCCCCGTCGACCGTGTCGGCGCCAAGCAGTGCAGGATCGCGCACGTCATCGGTCGTGTCGCCGACGGTGCCCGCAGCGTGCCCGTTCCCGATCTCACCGAGCGCCGCGCTCACCGGGCGGAGCCCGGCGACGGCGCCGACGATCCCGCGAAGCTGCGCCGGACCGACCGCGCCGAGCGCGCCCCGCGTCGGATCCTTGGCGTCAATGACGTCGGCGCCGCCGGCCACCGCCGCCCGCGCCTCGTCCGCGTCGGCGACACTCACGAGCACGCGCATGGGTGACTAAGTTAGGCCCCTCCCGACACGGCGGTCGGGCCCGACCGAGACGGGCGCGCGCGGCGCCCGGGCATTCCACCGGTGACCTCACCAGACCCGCTCCTGTCCTCCGCCCCGAGCCGCGGCACGCAGCCACCGGCAGCGCCCCAGGTGCTGCGCGGACTGCACGTGCTCGTCACCGGCGGGTCGAGCGGGATCGGCCGCGCGATCGCCATCGGGGCGGCACGGGCCGGAGCGGATGTGGCGCTCACCTACGCCCGCCATGAGCGCGACGCGCGGGAGACGGCGCAGGCCGTGGTCGACGCCGGCCGCCGGGCGGCCGTGTTTCCGCTCGACCTCGGCGACGCGGGCGACGCCGAGCATGCGCTCGCCACCCTCGCCGAGCAGGCGCGGGCAACGCTCGGGACGGTCGATGTCTGGATCAACAATGCCGGGGCCGACATTCTCACCGGCGAGGGCGCCAGACTCCCCCCGGTCGGCAGGCTCGACCGGCTACTCACGGTCGACCTCCGCGGAACGGTGCTCGCATCCTGGCAGGCCGCGGCGCTCCTGGACACACAGACCGCCGGCGGGGTCATCATCAACATGAGCTGGGACCACGTGCACACCGGGATGGCGGGGCGGAACCCGCAGATGTTCGCGGCCGCGAAGGGCGGGATCGTCGCCTTCAGCAAGGCGCTCGCCCGCTCCGTCGCCCCGCGCATCCGCGTCAATGTCCTCGCCCCTGGCTGGATCGAGACGGCGTTCGCCGCCGGGATGGACCCGGCGCGGCATCGCGCGGTCGCCGACTCCACCCCGCTCGGACGATGGGGCACGCCCGAGGACGTCGCCGACGCGGCCGTGTACCTCGCCTCGCCGGCGGCCGCGTTTCTCACCGGCCAGACTATCTTTGTGAATGGCGGCGTCGTGATGGGATGACTTCCCTCATTCCAGGGACCGGACGATGACGAAGCGTGAGCCGACGTACGCGGAGGCGCAGATCCAGGAGCAGCTCGCATCGCTCCCCGGGTGGTACTACGAGGACGGCTGGCTCCGCCGCTACTACGCGACCGACGGCTGGCCGATCACGATGATGCTGGTGAACGCGATCGGATTCGTCGCCGAGGCCGCCAACCATCACCCGGACCTGTCGGTCACCTGGGCCCGCGTCGGCGTGAAGCTCAGGACGCACAGCGCCGGCGGGATCACCGGCAAGGACTTCGAGCTCGCCCGGCGGATCGAGGAGGTGGCGCTCTGGCGGCCACCGGCCGGAGGGGCGCTCGAGGGGAACCCCAAGAAGTTCGTCCAGAGCGGCGACCGCCGCTGACGACGGCGCCGAGCGCAGCGATGTCGGCGGCCGCCGCGCCGCGCCACGTCCTCTTCGTCACCGGCCGGCTCGCCGAGCCCGCGCTGCGAGCCACGCTGAGCGCGATGACGCCGCCGTTCGCGTACACGGTCGCGGTGCTCAGGATCACGGTCGCGGCCCTCATGACGACGCCGTGGATCGCCCGCTTCCTCGAGGTGCCGGCCGACGTCGACCTGGTCATGATCCCGGGGCTCTGCGAGGGCGAGCTGGCCCCGCTCCAGTCCCGCGCGGCCGCGAGTGCCGGCGAGGCCGTGCGCGTCGTGCGCGGACCCAAGGACCTGCGCGAGATCCCCGAGTACTTCGGCCGCGCCGCCCGCGCGGCCGACTACGGCGCGTGGGACATCGCGATCGTGGCCGAGATCAACAACGCGCCGCGGCTCACCCCCGCCCGCGTGCGAGCGGCCGCCGAGTCCTTCGTCGCCGAGGGCGCGGACATCATCGACGTGGGGTGTACTCCCGGGCTCGCCTACCCGGCGCTCGGCGACGTCGTGCGAGAGCTCACCGGCGCCGGGATGCGGGTGAGCGTCGACTCCTTCGATCCACACGAGATCCGGACCGCCGTCGACGCCGGCGCGCGGCTCGTCTTCAGCGTCAACTCCTCGAACCTCGACGTCGCCAGCGACCTCGGCGCGAGCGGCACCCGGGTCGTCGTGATCCCCGACTTCGGCGGCGGGATCGAGACGCTCGACGCGACCCTGTCCGCCCTCGAGCGGTGGGGCGTCGGCTACTACATCGACCCGATCATCGAGCCGATCGGCTTCGGGTTCGCCGCATCGCTGGAGCGGTTCGCCGAGGTGCACCGGCGCTACCCGGACGCCGAGCTGCTCATGGGCGTGGGCAACATCACCGAGCTGACCGCGGCCGACAGCACGGGCGTCAATGCCATCCTGATCGCCATCGCCCAGGAGCTGGGCGTCCGGGCGGTGCTGACGACCGAAGTCATCCCCTGGGCCCGCGGCGCCGTGCGCGAGCTCGACATCGCGCGACGCCTGATGCACTACGCCGTCACCACGCGGCAGCTTCCCAAGCACATCGACGACCGGCTGGTGACGATCAAGGACCCGGCCGTCCTCGAGTACAGCGAAGCCGAGCTGCGCGCGCTCCAGGCGTCGATCACCGACGCGAACTTCCGGATCTTCACCGATCGCGAGGCGATCACCGTGCTCAACGCCGAGCGATTCGTGCGTGGCACGGACATCCAGGAGATCTTCGATCAGCTCGACGTGACCGAGCCGACCCACGCGTTCTACCTCGGGAAGGAGCTGGCCAGGGCGAAGCTGGCGCTCACGCTGGGGAAGACCTACCGGCAGGAAGGCCAGCTCTCGTGGGGCTATCTGACCCCGCCCGACGAGCCGCGACGCGAGCACCTCCGTGTGACCGCGCGCCGCACCCGCGCCGACGCGAGCGACCCGAGCGCCCCGAGCGCCCCGAGCGCGCCGACCGGGACCACCGCCGCGAGGCGCGACGGCGACCGCGGAGCGTAGATGCGGGTGTCGCGCGGCGTGGTGGACGCGGGACCGGAGGCCGCACCGGGATTCGGGGCCGGCGCCGCGGGACGGGCAGGCTCGGACGCCGGCCCCTGGGTCGAGGAGCTGACGCCCGCCCCCGATCCGCTCGCGTGCGCCGAACTTATCCGCGGACTCCCCTATCCGGTGCTGCTCGACAGCGCGGTCGACCCGGTCCGGCTCGGCCGCTTCTCCTTCCTCACGGCGGACCCGGTCGCGGTCATCACCGGGAAGAACGGCCGGACGACCCTCCACGACCCGGCGGCCGGAGACGGGCGTGTGGTGGCCGAGGATCCGCTGCACCTCACGCGGACCCTGCTCGCGCCGCACCGGCGCGACCCGGTCCCGGGGCTCCCGCCGTTCCAGGGGGGCGCGGCCGGATACGTCGGCTACGAGTACGGCGCATGGCTGGAGCGGTTGCCGAGTCCGCGCTTCGATGATCTCGACATCCCGGACGTCACCCTCGGGATCTACGATTGGGTGCTCGCCTGGGACCACGAGGCCGGGCGTGCCTGGCTCATCGCCACCGGCATCCCCGAGCGCGACCCGCCGGCGCGGGCCATTCGCGCGCGATCGCGGCTCGAGGCGATCCGTACTCGACTCGACGGTCCGCCGCTGCCGGCGGCGGCGATGCACCGCCCGGCATCGGCGGCGGCGGCGCCGGGCGAGCGGGCGCCGGGCGAGCGGGCGCCGAGCGAGCGGGCGCCGAGCCACCCGGTGCCGGGCCATCCGGCGCTCCGCTCCTCCTTCGCGCGCGACGAGTACCTGGCCGCGGTCGCGCGGGTCCGCGACTACATCCATGCCGGTGACATCTTCCAGGCCAACCTGTCGCAGCGGCTGGAGGCGTCATACGCGGGCGACCCCTGGTCGCTGTACCGGGCCCTCCGGGTGACGAACCCGGCGCCGTTCGCCGCCTACCTCGAGGCGCCGGGACTGGCGATCGCGAGCGCGTCGCCGGAACGGTTCATCCGCGCCGACGTCGACGGCCGGGTGGAAACGCGCCCGATCAAGGGGACGTCGCCGCGCGGGATCGGTCCCGAGCACGACGCCCACCTCGCCCGCGCGCTCACCGAGAGCGAGAAGGACCGGGCCGAGAATCTCATGATCGTGGACCTGCTCCGGAACGACCTGTCCCGCGTCTGCCGGCCGGGCACGGTCCGCGCCCCGGAATTATTCGCACTCGAGCACTATTCGACGGTGCACCACCTGGTCTCGACGGTGGTCGGCACGCTCGCGGACGGGGTCGACGCGTTCGACCTGCTGCGGGCCGCGTTTCCCGGCGGGTCGATCACCGGCGCGCCCAAGGTGCGGGCGATGGAGATCATCGCCGAGCTGGAGCCGTCGCGGCGCGGGGTCTACTGCGGCGCGATCGGGTACGCCAGCGTCACGGGGGCGGCCGACTCGAGTGTCGTCATCCGCACCTATCTGGTCCGGCACGGCCGGGCGTACTTTTCGGTCGGCGGCGGCATCGTCGCCGACTCCGAGCCGGAGTCGGAGTACCAGGAGACGCTCGACAAGGCACGAGCGCTGATCGCGGCCCTCGGCATGACGGACGCCGGCGACGCGGGCCACAGCGCGGCCGGGAGAGGCACGGGAGGCTCCGCGGCGCGATGATCCTGCTGATCGACAACTACGACTCCTTCGTGCACAACCTGGCCCGCTACACGCGCGAGCTGGGCGAGGAGGCACTCGTGCGCCGGCACGATGCGATCACGCTCGACGAGATCGCGACGCTCGCGCCGACGCACATCATCCTCTCGCCTGGCCCCTGCTCCCCGACCGAGGCCGGAGTCTCGACCGATGTCGTGCGCCGGTTCGGGGCGACGGTCCCGATCCTCGGAGTCTGCCTCGGCCATCAGTGCATCGGCGAGGCGTACGGCGGCCGCACGGTCCGCGCAGGACGACCGATGCACGGCAAGGTGTCCCGGGTCCACCACGAGGGACGTGGCCTCTTCGCGGGGCTGCCCTCCCCGCTCCACGCGACCCGGTACCACTCGCTGGTGATCGAGCCGGAGAGCCTCCCCGCGGCGCTGCGCGTCACGGCGATGAGCGACGACGGCGAGATCATGGCCGTCGCGCACCGCTCGCACCCGGTCGCCGGCGTCCAGTTCCACCCCGAGTCGGCGCTCACGGAGCACGGGTACGCCCTGCTCGACGCCTTTCTCCGCATCGGCCGAGCCGGGGCCGCGCGCCATCCCCCGTACACACTCCCGGACCGCGCCGATGGCCAGCACAGCGCGGCGACCCGCCACGCCACGCGCGATGTCGAACGCGATGTGGACGCCCGCGTGAGTGAGCCGGCGCTCGATGCCGCGCCGCCGCCCCCGTCGCTCGTCCGATGACCGGCCGACCGGGCGCGCTCTGCTGGGTGAACGGGCTGCGGGTGGACCCGCTGCGGCCGGCGCTGTCGGTGACCGACCGCGGGCTCACTCTCGCCGACGGCTGCTTCGAGACGATGCGGGCCTACGCCGGCGTGATCTTCCGCCTGGACGCGCACATGGCGCGGCTCGCCGACGGCGCGACGCGACTCGGGATCGATGTGCCGGCGCATCTGGATGCGACGATCACCGACGCGACTCGCGCGCTGAGCGAACGGCGGCTCGACGCGGTGGTGCGACTCACCGTCACGCGCGGGACGGGCGCCGGGCTCGCGCCCCCACCGGGCGTGCCGCCCACGACGGTGCTGCTCGTCGACCCCCCGCCGGAGGCGCCGCCAGGGCTCGCCACGCGCGGGCTGAGCGCGCGGATCGCCGCCGGTCGACGCAACGAGCATTCCCCGACGGCGGGCCTCAAGACGCTCGCCTACACGGACGCCGTGCTCGCGCTGCGCGCGGCGCGGGCGCAGGGCGCGGACGAGGCGCTCCTGCTGGACACGGCGGGCCATCTCTCCGAGGGCTCGGCGAGCAACGTGTTCGTCGTCGTCCGCGGCGTGGTCCACACGCCGCCACTCGGCTGCGGCGCCCTCCCCGGCATCACGCGGGCCGCGGTGAAAGAGATCCTGGCCGGGCTCGACCTGCCGGTCACCGACGAGCCGATCCCCGCGCGGGCGTTGGAGTCGGCGGACGAGGTTTTCCTCACCAGCTCGGTGCGCGAGATCGCGCCGGTGACGGCGGTGGATGGCCGGCCGATCGGGAGCGGCAGGCCCGGACCGCTCACGCAGCGCGTACGTGACGGCTATCGGGCGCTCGTCGCCGCCACCGTGCGGGACCACGAGCTCCCGCGCGGCGCACCGTCTGCCGATGTGAGGCGTGTCGCCGATCGCGTGTGACTCCGCGGGTAGCGTCCGCCCCGCCACCCACCAGCCCCTGTCCGGGACGCCGGACCACGTGGACGCGTCGTGTCGCCGCTGATCGTCGAATCGATCGTCACCACGATGGATGCTGGCGGCACGGTCAATGTCGCGCCGATGGGCGTCGAATGGTGGGAGGGGGGGGAGGGGGAGGGGGAGGGAACGGGGAACGAGCGGGGGACGCGGATCGTGCTCAAGCCGTTCCTCGACACGACGACGTTCCGGAATGTTCGGGCGACGGGCGCAGCGGTCGTGAATCTCACCGACGATGTGCTGCTCTTCGCCCGCGCGGCGATCTCCAGTCCGCAGTATCCGACGCGGCCGGCGAGCGTCGTGCGCGGCGTGGTCCTCGAGGCCGCCTGCTCCTGGCGCGAGCTCCGGGTCCGGTCGCTCGACCCGACGCCGCCACGCGCCCGGATCGAGGCCGATGTCGTCCATCGCGGTACCGCGCGCGAGTTCATCGGGTTCAACCGGGCGCGCAACGCGGTGCTCGAGGCGGCGATCCTGTCGACGCGGCTGCACCTCATCCCGCGGGCCGAGGTCGATCGCGAGCTGGCGCGGCTGCAAGTGATCGTCGACAAGACGGCCGGCCCACGCGAGCTGGAAGCGATGCAGGTGCTCACCGACTACGTGCGCCGATCGGGCCCGCCCGGAACGTGACATGAGGGTGTTCGTCGAGGCGCCGGCACGCATCCACTTCGGCATGCTGGATCCCACCGGCACGCTCGGCCGCCGCTTCGGCGGGATCGGCGCGGCGGTCACGACGCCGTCGCTCCTCCTCTCGGCGACGCTCTCCCCCGCGCCGGCCGACGCCGACGCCGGTGTCGATGTCGCCGTCACGCTCGACGGCGATCCGCTGGCGCAGGCGTCGCACACGGTCGCGGCCGACGGTGCAGCACGGGCGGCGCGCGAGGCCGCGGCGCGGATGCTGGCGCACGACCGCGGACGCGGCCGGGTCGGCCCGCCGGGACGGATCGAGATCAGGCTCCATCGGCTGCTGCCGGCCCATCATGGGCTCGGGTCCGGGACGCAGCTCGCGCTCGCGGCCGCGCGCGCGGTCGCACGGCTCGCCGGTCTGCCGACCGACTCGGCCATCCTTGCCCGCATCGTCGGCCGAGGGCAGCGCTCGGCGGTCGGCACGTACGCGTTCGCGCACGGCGGCCTGATCGTCGAGGGTGGACGGAGCGAGGGGGACCCGGGGCCGGCGCCGCTCCTGACGCGGTTGGCGATCCCGCCGAGCTGGCGCTGCGTGCTGGCGCTCCCCCCCGGGCCGCCGGGGATGAGCGGGGAGCCGGAGGCGTCCGCGTTCGCGACGATGGCCACGCGCCCGGCGAGCGCGATGGCGCAGGAGGTCGAGCGGGTCGCGCACCTGACGCTCATGCGACTGCTGCCGGCGCTCGTCGACGCGGACCTCGCGAGCTTCGGTGCGGCGCTGACCGAGATCCAGCGCATCAACGGCCGGTGGTTCTCGGCCGCGCAGGGCAGCACGTTCGCGCCCGGTCCGAGCGCCGCGCTCGTGGCCGCCCTCGAGGGGTGGGGCGCGACGGGGGTCGGTCAGAGCTCGTGGGGCCCCGCGATCTACGCGATCGCCGGCGACGAGCGGGCGAGCGCCACGCTCGCCGACCGCATCCGGGCGGGCTTCCCGGACACGGTGGTCCACGACACGCCGTTCAGCGACACCGGTGCGCGGGTGTGGGACAGTGAAGGACCGACCGCCGGTGGGTGACCGGATCCCCGTCGCCAGGTGCGATGGGCCGCGATCGCGACCTCGCGCTCACGCGGGCTGCTCGGCGGCGCGGGGGGTGCCGAGGCGGCCGGCGCGGGACGCGGGGGGAAGCGTGGCTGGCGATGGAGAGAGCGGGGGCGGGGGCGGGGGCGGGGGTGGGGGCGGGAGTGGGAGCGGCAGCTCGCAGGCGGGGAGGCGGAGCGTGAACGTCGAGCCTGCACCGGGGGTGCTCTCGACCGTCAGGTCGCCGTGCATGAGGCGCGCGAGGCG
>JAJPIS010000078.1 GCA_021324635.1 Gemmatimonadota bacterium | reverse complement strand
GATGGTCGACGGCGCGTCGTTGGTGTGCAGCGTCGAGAGCACCAGGTGGCCGGTGAGCGCCGCCTTGATCGCGATGCCGCCCGTCTCCAGGTCGCGGATCTCGCCCACCATGATGATGTTCGGGTCCTGCCGCAGGAACGCCTTGAGCGCCGCCGCGAACGTCATCCCGATCTCGTTGCGCACCAGCACCTGATTGATCCCGTAGAGGTTGTACTCGACGGGATCCTCGGCCGTCATGATGTTGACGTCGATGTTGTTGACCTTGGAGAGCGCGGAGTAGAGCGTCGTCGTCTTCCCCGACCCCGTCGGGCCGGTGACCAGCACCATGCCGTACGGGTTCTGGATCGCCTCCATCAGCTCGCGCTCGGCCCGCGGCTCGATGCCGAACTTCTCGAGGTCGAGCGTCAGGTTGCCCTTGTCGAGAATCCGGAGGACGACCTTCTCACCGAAGAGCGTGGGCAGCGTCGACACGCGGTAGTCGATCACCTTCTTGCCCATCTTCAGCTTGATGCGCCCGTCCTGGGGCACGCGCCGCTCGGCGATGTTGAGCTGGGACATGATCTTGAAGCGCGAGATGAGGGCCGCCTTCATCTTCATCGGCGGCTTCATCACCTCCTGGAGCGCGCCGTCGATTCGGTAGCGGACGCGCAGGTCGTGCTCGAACGACTCGAAGTGGATGTCGGACGCCCCACGCTTGACCGCGTCCGTCAGGATGGCGTTGATCAGCTTCACGACCGGGGCGTCGTCGACGGCGGCCGCCAGCGCGGCCGCGCTCGGCTCGTCCTCGTCGGCCTCGAGGACCTCGAGGTCGCCCTCCGCCTCCGTGATCTCGTCGAGCAGCGATTGCATCGCCGTGTCCGACGAGTCGTAGAACTTCTCGATCGTGTTGCGCAGCGTGAACTCGCCGGCAATGACCGGGAAGATGTCGTAGCGGGTGATGAACTTGAGGTCCTCGATCAGCCCGAGATTGGTCGGATCGGCGACCGCCACCGTCAGGGTGCGGCCGTCGCGCTTGAGCGGGAGCACGAGGTTCTTGGTCGCGAGCTCGATCGGGATCAGCTTGGCGATCCGCGGGTCGACCTCGAACTTCGAGAGGTCGACGGCCGGCATGCGGTACTGCCGCGCGAGCATCTTCGTCAGCTCGAGCTCGGAGATGTAGCCGAGCTTGACGAGCTGGTAGTTGACGCTTCCCCCGCCCTGCTTCTGCTCGCGCTGCGCGGTCGCGAGCTGCTCCCGGCTGATCAGCCCCTCGCGGAGGAGGACCTCCCCGATCCGATCGAAGGGGACGGCGGCAGCTAGGGGCGCAGACACGCGCGGGTCAGAACGACGGTCGACGCGCGGTCCGCCCGCGCGGCCGGCCGACCAGGGAGGGGAGCCAGGGAGTCCGAGGCGGGGGACGGGCGAGCGGCGGGGCGGCGGGGGGCGCGCGGCACGTGTGGAGGACGCCGCCACGCGGCGAATCGTCACCGCCGGGCCCGGTGAGATTCGGCCCTCGTTCGGGAATCGGGGTCAGCCGGATCCCGGCCGCGATCGACGGGATCGGTCGGTCGTGAGATCCGGCGCGGTCGCTACCCCGTGAGGAGCGCCGTGGCCACGTCGCCGACGATCTGGAGCGACTGGGCGGATACCTTGTCGAAGGTGTCCTGGGGCGTGTGGTGGGGCGGGTAGTCGTAGTCGATCACGTCGATGACGCGGAGCCCCGCCTTGAGCAGGGGCACATGATCGTCCGTGAGGGTGTACCCGTACTGTGGGATGAAGGACCGGCCGTAGCCCAGGTCGGCCGCCTCGGTCCAGACCCGGTGCACGACTTCCGGGGCGTGCTGGAGCGAGTTCCCCTCCTCGTAGATCTCCAGGTCCCGGTCACCGATCATGTCCCAGAGCACGCCGTACAGTGGATGGTATCCTGGCGAGGGGAGATGCGACGCGAAATAGGTCGACCCGATCAGCACGTCCTCGTTCTTCGGGAAGTCCCCGTAATCCTCGCCGTCGACGAAGAGGAGGTCGACGCCCACCGTCGGCGGCGTCTTCCGGAGCACATCGCCCAGGGCGATGAAGAGCGCCACGCCCGACGCCCCGTCGTTGGCGCCCGGCATCGGCAGCCGGCGCTGGGCCGGATCGCGCGCTTCATCGGAGACCGGGCGCGTGTCCCAGTGGGTGACGTACAGGACCCGGTCGGTGGCGGTGGGGCGGTATCGGGCGAGCACATTGCGGAGCGGCAGGACGGTCCCGGTGACCGTCGTGTGGTTCCAACTCTGCACGATGACCGTGTCGGCCCGCTGCCGCATCTGGGCGACGATCCAGTCGCCGCAGCGCTGCGCGCCGGGCGTGCCGGGGACGCGGGTGCCAAAGTCGAGTTGCGTCTTCACGTAGCCGAGGGCCGCCTGGCCATCGAAGGCCGTCCGCGGGCGGCCGCTGTCGTGACAGCCCACGGCGGAGAGGAGCGCACAGGCAGCGAGAGCGGGCACGAGAACGGACAGCTTCACGGGGCGATGGGCAACGGACGGCGGCACGGGGGACGAGCCGCGCGGCACGAGGTGCGGGATCACTCCCCGTCCGCCGCGAGCACGATCGCCACTCGGCCTTGAATTTGGTCCCGGACCGGGCGGAATTTCAGACAGTGAAGATACTCAGCAAATACGCGCTGCGAGAGCACCTGGGACCGCTGGTGTTCGCCCTGACGGCGCTCACCTCGCTCCTCCTGCTCAATTACATCGCCAAGAACATTGGCCAACTGGTGGGTAAGGGACTGCCCTGGAGCGTGATCGGCGAGTTCGTGGGGCTCTCCATCCCGTTCACGTTCGCCATGACGCTCCCGATGGCCGTCCTGGTGTCGGTGCTCTACGCCTTCAGCCGGCTGGCGGCCGAGAACGAGATCACGGCCCTCAAGGCGAGCGGGATCGGCCTCGCGCGGCTGCTCGTCCCGGTGCTGATCGCGGCCACCGGGCTCTCCGTGTTCATGGTCGCCTTCAACGACCAGGCGCTCCCGCGCGCCAATCATCGGCTGCGGACGCTCATGGAAGACATCGCGCGCAAGAAGCCCACGTTCGCACTCCGACCTCAGGTCATCAACGAGGTGTCGCCGGGGAAGCTCTACCTCCGCGCCGGCCACCTCGATGAGGCGTCCGACCGGATGCGCGAGGTCGTGATCTACGACCTCGGCGACCCCACGCGGCGGCGCACGATCTTCGCCGACAGCGGCACGATGGCGCTCACGCCGGCCGGCGACCTCCAACTGCTGCTATACAACGGATCGATCCAGGAGGTCCAGAAGGCGAATCCGGCCGAGCTGCAGCGGATCTACTACATCGAGAACCGCGTCCGCGTGCGCGGCGTCGGCAACACGCTCACGCGCTCGACGAACGATACGTACAAGAGCGAGCGCGAGATGTCGGTCTGCGAGATGCAGCACGTGCTGGCGGACGCGCAGCGGGTGGACGCCGAGACGCGGCAGGAGATCCGCTACGACCTGGTGAATGCGGTGCGGGTCGCCGCGACCGGCCGCTCGGCGCGCCAGCCGCCGCCACCCGGGTCGCCGGGGCATCCCTTCGTGCCCCCGCCGGGGTTGGGCCGCGTGTACTGTGACGCGCTGAGTCGCATCGATCCGCAGATCAACGCCCCGGCCCAATCGGACGCACCGGCGCCCTTTGTCCTCCAGCAGCACCCACCGAGCCCGCCCTCCCCGGCGCCCGCGGCGGCCGGGCAGGCGCCGAGCGCCGGCGCGGCGCCGCCCTCGAGCGGTGGGGTCCCGCAGCCGTCGCTCCCGGTCGGGGCGAGCCTCGCCGCACAGGCGGCGGCGCGTGCCGCCGAGGCCGATGTCGCGGTGCGGTCGCTGCCATCGTCGACCCTGGTGCAACCGGCCGCGGCCGCCGTGACCCTCAATACCCTGAGCGCGAGCGTGGACGCCGCCCAGGCCAGGATGATCGACAACAAGCGGACGGACTATACATACGACGTCGAGATCCACAAGAAGTTCGCCCTCGCGGTGGCGTGCGCCGTGTTCGTGCTGCTCGGCGCGCCGATTGCCCTGCGATTTCCGCGGGGGGGCGTCGGACTCGTGATCGGGGTGAGCTTTGCCGTCTTCGGGCTGTACTACGTGGGGTTGATCGCCGGCGAGCCGCTGGCGCAGAACGGCACCGTCTCGCCGTTCTGGGCCATGTGGTGCTCGAACGTCCTGTTCGCCGCCGTCGGGCTCGTGCTGCTCGCACGGGTCGGGCGCGCCGGGAGCACGGCGCGGGGGGGTGATCTCGGCGAGATCCGGGATGCCATCCGGGGGTGGGTCGGCCGGCTGCGGCCGCACGGCCGGCGCCGCGCCGGCGTCGCTCAGAGCTCGGCGGGGCCGGGGCGGGCGACCGTTCATCCCGAGCCGATCGGCTGATGGCGAGCGTCGTCACCATCCGGCCGCCGCGCGAGGCATCGACGCCGGGCACCGGGCGCAGCGGCCGGGCGGCGACCCCGTCCGACCGGCGGCGCCGGGGCGTCGAGGAGAGCCGGACACGGTTCACGATCGGGCCGCTCGACCGGTACGTCTTCTGGGAGTGGGTGAAGATCTTCGCGACGACGGCGATCGGGTTCCCGGTGCTCGTCATCGTGATCGACCTGACCGACCACCTTCAGGTCTACCTCCAGCGCAACATCCCGCCCGGTCGGATCGCCCTCAGCTACCTGTACTGGGTGCCGGGGTCGATGTTCCTCGTGCTGCCGGCGGCCGTCCTCTTCGCCACGGTCTTCTCGATCGGCGCCTTCACCCGGCACTCCGAGATCACGGCCGCCAAGGCGTCGGGGATCAGCTTCTATCGCATGACCGCGCCCGTGTTCTTCGCCGCCTGCCTGGCGGCCGTGCTGGGGCTCGGGATCGGCGAGCTGGCCCCGGTCACCAACGCCAAGCACGACTCGTTGCTCGAGGAGCAGCAGTTCCGGGGCGGCAACGAGCGATACAACTTCGCGTACGCCGCCGAGGAGGGACGGGTCTACAAGGTCGCGGCCCTCGACGCGGGCCGAGGGACGATGAACGCCGTGGAAGTCGAGCGCCGGGGCGTCGGACCCGCATACCCGACCTACATCCTGGCGGCTCAGACCGGGGCCTGGCACGCACGCCACGGCTGGACGCTCGCCAAGGGCGTGTTGCACATCGTGCCCGACAGTATCAACGACTTCGCGCTCCAGTTCGACTCGGCGCGGGACAACCACCTGCGCGAGGCGCCGGTCGAGCTGATGGCCGCGCCCAAGAACCCGGAGGACATGCGGTTCGAGGAGCTGCGGCGCTTCATCGTGGCGCTGGAGCGATCCGGCGGGAACGCCGATGAGCTCAAAGTCGAGCTGGCGCAGAAGATCGCGGTGCCGGTCACCTGCATCATCATCGCCCTCTTCGGCGCACCGCTCGCGACCAGCACGCAACGCGGCGGCGCGGCGTACGGCATTGCCATCAGCCTCGCCACGACCGTTCTCTTCCTGATGCTCATCCAGCTCACGAAGGCGATCGGCGCCAAGGGGCTCATCCCGCCGTATCTCGCCGCGTGGATCCCGAACGTCCTGTTCACCGTCGCCGGCGGATATCTGCTGACACGGGTGCGGACGTGACGGCGACGGCCCTGCCCGAGGGCGGGGCCTTCCGCCGCGCCTGGGACGTGATCGCCCGCCCGATCCTCGAGTTCTTCAACGGGGTGGGGGCGCGGGGGTACTTCCTCCGCGAGATCCTCCGCGCGCTCGGTGAGCCCGGGACGTATCTCCCGGAAGTCGTCAAGCAGATGCGGGCGATCGGCGTCGACTCGCTCCCGCTCGCCTCGCTCGTCGCCGCCTTCATTGGCAGCGTGATCGCGCTCCAGACGCGCTACCAGCTCTTCCCCGGCATCCAGCTGTCGGTGATCGGGCTGATCGCCCGGCAGATGGTGATCCTCGAGCTCGGGCCGCTCCTCACCGGCCTCGTGCTCGCCGGCCGCGTTGGCGCGCAGATGACCGCCGAGATCGGGACGATGCGGGTGACCGAGCAGATCGACGCGCTCGAGACCCTCGCCTTCGATCCGGTGGCCTACCTGGTCGTCCCCCGCATCATCGCCGGGCTGATCATGCTGCCCGTGCTCACCGTGTACGCCGACGTGATCGGCATCGGCTTCTCGTTCCTCACCTCCGTGATCGTGACGGATGTGCATACATTCGACTTCCGCGCTGGGCTGCGGCTGGGCTTCAGCCAGTTCCAGGTGTTCTACAGCCTGCTCAAGGCCCTCATGTTCGGTGGCGCGATCTCGTTCCTCTGCTCCTACGAGGGCTACGTGACGGGTGCCGGCGCGGAAGGCGTCGGCCGATCGACCGCCCGGGCGGTGGTCATCGCGTCCATCTGGATCCTCGTGCTCGACGCGCTCACGGCCGCCGTCCTGGCCCCCTATCTCCAAGCATGAGACCTCGGGACAACATTCTCGTCGGGGCCGTCATCACGGCCGCGTTCGTCGTGCTCGTCGTGGGCACGCTCTGGCTCGTCCGGGGCGGGCTCCAGGGCGGCTACCCCATGTACGTCCGCCTGCCGTGGGGCTCCGGCATCAAGCAGGGGCAGACGGTCTTCCTCACCGGCGTCGATGTCGGTTTCGTGAGCGCCGTCGACCTTCGCACCGACGGCACCCTCGTGGTCGAGATGCGGATCCGGAAGCAGTTCCGCATCCCCGAGGGGACGACCGCCTCGATCGAGCCGAACGGCTTCTTCGGCGACGTCGACGTGGCGCTCCGCCCCTCGCGCCCCACGACCTCGTACATCCCGCCGCGGGACACCGTGCCCGCCGGGAAGCCCGCCCCGACGATGGCCCAACTGCTCGCGCGCGCCGATTCGGCCAGCACGCGGCTGGGCGACGTCGCGCGGGTCGTGCAGGTCGAGATGGTGCAGGGGGGCGGGATCGCCGACCTCCGCAAGACGCTGGAGAGCGCGAACGCGCTCGTCGTCCAACTGTCGGGCATCGCCGCCGCCCAGTCGCGGTACCTCGACCGGACGATGCGCTCGCTCAGTCGCACCGTCAGCGCGATCGACTCGGCAACGGTCGACTCCGCCGTCAAGAACCTCAAGACGACGACCGCCAACATGTCGGATCTCACGAACAACCTCGAGCGGGCCACGAGCCAACTGGACGCGGTGCTCGTCAAGGTCGACAGCGGGGGCGGGACGGTCGGGAAATTCGTCAACGACCCCGCCGTCTACAACAACCTGCAAGCCGTGCTGGCGCGGCTCGATTCGCTCACCGCCGACCTGCGCCGCAACCCGAAGCGGTACATCAACGTGCACATCTTCTGATGATGCGCATCGGCTGACGCCCCTCGGCAGATCAGAAATACCGGAGGGCGGAGAGGAAGATCGTCCGGGGCTGTCCGGGGATGCGCTCCTGCACGTCGACGTACTGCTGCTGAAAGACGTTCACGACCTTGGCCTGGAGCAGCGTCCCCAGCACGCGGTAGCCCAGGCGGAGGTCGAACAAGGTGATGTCGGCGCGCGGATCGGCGGCGTAGACGAGGACCTGCTCGACCCGACTACGGAAGTGCAGGTCGACGCCGCAGAGGCCCCCGAGCAGGTCGAGGGAGCCGGTGAGGTTGTGGCGCGAGCGATACGGCAGCCAGGCGCGCGCGGTCAGATCCTCGGGGTCGAGCAGCGTGTAGTTGACCGCCGTCGACACGAGTCGGGGGACGACCGTCGCCCGGGCCGCCAGGTCGAGCCCGCGGATGCGCGCCCGGGTCACGTTCCGAAACTGCACGGGCGGGAGGGTAGAGCCGGGGAGCGGGGGTCCTGCGAGGGTGGGGCCGATCAGCCCCCAGTACTCCGTCTGATACATCGCGCCATCGAGCCAGAACCAGGATGTCAGATGGTCGGTGGCGCCGACCTCCGCCGACCACGAGGTCTCGCCGCGGAGCGACGGGTTGGGGACGAGATTGTAGCCGTCCTCGTACGCGCGCGTGAATTCCTCGATCACGCTCGGCGCCCGATACCCGTGCCCGATCGAGATCCGCGTGCTGAGGTCGCTCGTCGGATGGACCACGACGCCGAGCTTGGGACTCACGCTCCCCTGGGCGCTCGCGCCGGCGACATCGTGCCAGTCGTAGCGCAGCCCACCGACGACCGCGGCCCGTCGCCCGAGCGGCGCCTGGTCCTGCACGTAGACGCCGGCGTCCCCGAGCTGATGGTTGGAGAGCTCGTCACTCTCCACGAACGTCCCGGCGACATCCGCGCCCAGCACGAGCGAGTGGTGGGACCCGCCCGGGAGGATCGACCACTGACCGCGTGTCCCGACGCGCGTCGAGCGGTGGTACTTCGACGGATTGACGGTGTCGCTCGGAAACGTGTCGCGGTCGAGATTGTAGTCCAGGTACGGATTGAGCTCGACCCGCCGGCTTGCGCCGGCCACCGGCGAGAGGGTGCCGCCGAGGCTCACGCGCGCCGCGACCGAGCGGTCGTTCAGCTGACTCGGCGGGACCTGGTACGGATGGTGGGCGTCGAGCCAGCCGAGGAAGTTGCCGTCCTTCTCCCACTTGTAGATCGCGTAGAACGAGCCCGGGTGCCGCCCCTCGGGGTCGGCGTCGACCCTGGTGTATCCGAGCCAGCGGTCGGAGCCGTTGTCCTGCTCGTAGCCGCTGTTGAACTCGCGATCGAGCGAGAGCCGGGCGGCGATCGTGGGGCTCAGGCGCTGCGAGCGCTCGAGCTCCAACCCGTCGTATCCCAGCCCGTGATCGGTGAACCGATACCGGCCGGGCACGTAGTAGTGGCCGTAGTGAAGGTCGACCGCCGTCGACGGCTGGTCCCCGATGGGGCGCGTGATCACATTGACCACGCCGCCGAGCGCGTTGCTGCCATAGAGAGCGGAGTAGCCGCCCTTGACGACCTCGAGGCGCTCGACGTCGAGGAGCGGGAGCGTGCTGAAGTCCACCGCTTCGCCGTCACCCGACAGGACCGGATGGCCGTCGAGCATCACCATGACGCGGCTGCCGATCCCGCCCGCGACGCCGGTCGAGCCGCGGATGTCGAGCGAGCCGTTGTTGAAGATCACGCCCGGCACGTACGTCAGTGCCTGATCGACCGTCAGCACATTGCGCGAGACGATCTCGCTGCGCGACATCACGGCCTCGCTCGCGGGCGCGTCCCCGGGCCGCTCGGCGGCGCCGCTCGCCGTCACGGCGACCTCGGACAGTTGCACGACCGCGTGGCGGAGCGCGACGTCGGCACGTGTCATCCCGCCGGCCGTCACGACCACATCGTGCGCGATGCGGCTCTCGAAGCCGATGGCCGCGACCCGAACGGCATAGCGGCCGGGCGCGAGGCCCCGGATGCGGAACGCGCCGCGGTCGTCGGTGATGGCGCGCAGCAGCGTGGACTCCACGAGCACGGTCGCACCCGCGACCGGTGCCGCGGTCGCGCTGTCGACTACCCGTCCGGCGACCGTCCCGGACGCACCGTCCGCCTGCCCGCGCGCCAGGGACGCGAACGAGCCGATGAGCAACGCAGCGGTCCGGGCGAGCCGGCCGCAGGTCCGGGCGCGCTCGCGCGTCGCCGCTACTCCCTGGTCAGGGCGGCGTGAATCGCCCCCACCGCCTGGCCTCCGGTCAGGTCGAGCTGGAGCCGGTTCCCGACCAGCTTGCCGGTCCCCGAGCCGCTGAAGAAGGATCCGGCGAGCGTCCACTTCCCCGACCCGTCGATCGTGAACGTGCCGCTGTCGCGCACCGGCAGCAGGCCGCGGTACGTCGCGTAGAACGAGTCCGGCTTGAGCGTGAGGGTCCCGGTGTCGCCGAGGGCCGAGTCGAGGACGATCGGCTGGGCCGCGCCGGCCTGCGTGACGATCACCGTGTCGGACGCGTACGTGCCGACATACCGGCCGGTGCTGTTCTGCGGTGCGGTCGAGCTACCGCACGCGACCGCCAACCCGGCGGCGGCTCCGGCCGCGGCTCCGACGCCGAGCAGTCGCGCGATCCCCGCACATCGACGCATCCGTCCGTGCATCGCCCGCTCCTGTCCGTTGTCCTTGCGGAAGCCTAATCGGCGCCGCGAACGCGGTCAAAGGACGTGACCTCGTCAGGAACCGCGACGGCCGCGGTGGCCGTCGCTACTGGAACATGATGAAGAGCGGGGACGGGATGAGCCCGACGACCTGGCGCGGGGACATCACGGGCTTGTCGTTCTTGTAGAACAGCTTGAACCCGGTGTACTGCACCGGTTCCGAGGCGACGTAGGCGCGATAGGAATCGCGCTTCATCCACTCGGGCCCGAAGCCGTCCATGTCGATCACCACCTGCACCCGCGGGTCGAGGCGGATCGCGCTCGCTTGCCGGAGCATGGGCCGCGTGAAGCGATGGACCACGAGCACCTTGGGCGGCAGATGATAGCTCTCGACGAGGCCGGCGAGCGTCGCGACGGCGTCGTTCACGGCCGCGGCATCCATGGTGCCGATCACGCGACCCGGAACCTTCCCGGGCAGCATCGAGAACTCGGGGTCGAGCGCGAGGTGCACCGACGGCCGCTGGAGGTACGGGAGCAGCGGCTTGAGCTCGGCGGCCACCGTGCTCCGCCCGGTCTGCACGTCGAGGAAGAGCAGCGCGTGCGCGCGGTCGGCCCAGCCCGCGACGCGCTTGATGAGCGTGTCGGGCATGCGGAGCCGATACTTGCCGTCGGTGCCGGGGGCGGCCTGCGCGACGCTCACGATCAGGTCGAGCGCCGGCACGACGTGCCTGGCCGTGTCGGCCGCCGCATAGGCCCGGACCTCCGCGGCGAGGCGGTTGAGCATCGAGTCGGGTGGGATCTGGCCGAGGATCCCCATCCGCTTGGAGAGCGGATTCCCGTAGTACGCGACGATGCGATTGCCCGGGAGCAGCGCGCCGGGGAGCGGCGCCGGGCCCTTGACCGGCCACATCGTCTCGAGCACCGAGTCGGGGTACGCGGCGCGCAGCCGGTGGCGGCTCATCGGGTGCGCGCCGTGCGCCGCATGTGAGGTAGTGGCCCTGGCCGTGGTCGCGTGCCCCGCGTGCGCTCGGCTCCGCGCGCGGGAGCCGGCCGCCCGCACGCCGCGGGCGGAATCCGCGGCCGGCGGCGTGGTCGGCGTCGCCTGCGTCGCCTGCGCGGGCTGTTGGGGCGGCGCGGGCTGTGCGGCCGTGGGCGCCTGGGCGGACAGGCGGTGGACACCACCGGCGCTCAGGGCGACGGCGAGCGCCACGCCCACGATCGTCCGTCCTCCGCCGGCCGGGCCGGCACGGCGAGCCGCCACGCGATACAACGGGATGCCTGCCAGGACCACGGCCAGCACGGCGGCCGTCGGCCAACGACTGCTCGGATCGAGCAGCGAGTTGACGAGGAGGTAGACCGTGGCGAGCACGAACAGCGCCGGGACGTAGGGGTACCCGGGCACGCGGAACGGCGGATCGTAGCCGCGCTGCCGCCGCAGCATGAAGACCGACGCGACGCCGAGCGCGTAGAACGGAACGATCGCCGTCACGAAGGTGTCGGCGAGCTGCTCGAAGGTGCGCGTCAGGACGAAGATGATGCCGAGCGCCGCCGAGAGGAGGATCGCGACGTACGGCGTCCCGTAGCGCGGATGGACCGCCGCGACCCGGCGCACGAGGAGGCCATCGGCGGCCATGGCGAAGAAGATGCGCGGGCTGGTGAGGAGCGAGCCGTTGAGCGTCCCGAAGGCCGACAGCACGACCGTGGCGGCGACGAAGATGGCACCGCCCGTGCCGAGTGCCACCTGCGCCACGTCGGCCGCGACGAGCTTGGAGTGCGCGATCTGGTCGACCGGAAGGACGGCCAGATAGGCGACGTTGGCGAGCAGGTAGATCACGATCACCGCCAGCGTGCCGCCGATGAGCGCCTTCGGTAGGTTGACACGCGGATCGGCGACCTCGCCCGCGACGAAGCTCAGGTCCGCCCAGCCATCGAAGGCCCAGAGGGCACTCACGAGCGCGAGTCCAAACGGGGCGATCGCGAAGCTGCCGGGCGGCGCGACCGGCGCGAAGTGGCCGGCCGCTCGCCCGGACCCGAAGCCGAAGGCGAGCGCGACGATGACGATGAACAGGAGCCCGCCGTACTTGGCGACGGCGGTGGTGTTCTGCACCAGCGAGCCCCAGCGGAGCCCGCGGTAATTGAAGAAGGCCGTGAGGGCGATCGCCAGCGCCGCCGCGTAGTGCACCGGCGCGACGTTGGGCGGCGCCGCCGGGTCGCGGCCGACGAGCCGGAAGGCGTACTCGGCGCACGTCGTCGACACGGCCCCGAGCGCCGCCGCACGGATCACGGACAGTTCGGCCCAGCCGAAGAGGAACGCCGGGAGGCGACCCCATCCTTCGCGGATGAAGACGTAGAGCCCGCCCGTCTCGGGGAGCGCGCCGGCCACCTCCGCCAGCGTGAGCGCCCCGCAGAGGGCGAACACCCCTCCCATCACCCAGACCGAGAGCATGGGGAGCGGGCCGGGAAGGCGGCCGGCGATCCCGGCGGGCGAGCGGAAGATCCCGGACCCGATCGTCGAGCCCACGAGCACGGCGGCGGCGCTCCAGAGGCCGAGCCGGCGCGCGAGGCCGCGGGACCCGGCGTCCGATGGGCCCGGCCCGACAGCGGGGCCGTCCCGCGGATCTCGCGAGCGGGCCGACGCCGTCGCGACGCCCGATGGCCGGAGCGGCGTGGGAACCGACGACGAGGGCGGCGAGGGCGGCGAAGCCGGCACGCTCATCGTGCTATGGTACTGCGGTGTCGTCCGCCGCACCACCTCTCGCCGCATCGCTCGGCAGTGCCGGCGGCATGGCACGCCGCGTCGGCCCCGTACATCTTTCGCCGGATGCCCTCGTTGACCGCTCTCACGGCGTTCTGGCTCGCGGTCGCCGCCTGCGCCGTCGCCCAGGCCGCGATCGTGCGCGCGGTGGTCACCGGCGGCACCGCGCCCGGACGGGGGACGCCGCCGACCGATGCTGGCGAGGCGACCGACCGCGAGGCGACCCCAATGGGCGGTCGGGAGGGGCCCATCGGGCGCGAGCTCGTGTGGGCCTGTGCGCCCGGGCTCGTGCTCGTGCTCGTCTTCCTCTGGACCTGGCACGTGATGCACACGGCCGCGTCGCTCACGGGACCCGCATGACCGCGCTGCGACGCGTGGCGCTGCTCGGGCTCGGGCTCGCGTACGTGCACAGTGTCTTCGGGGCGATCGTCCGCATCTCGGGCTCGGGCATGGGGTGTGGGGAGCACTGGCCGGACTGCAATGGCGCGTTCGTTCCCGTGGTGCGCAACTACACGGTGGCCGTGGAAGTCACCCACCGGTATCTCGCGGCCACCCTCCTGGCGACGATGTGCGCCCTGGTCCTGCTCGCCATGGCTCGCCGGCGCGAGCCGGGGGTCGGCGGTGCCGGCGGCGTCCTCCGCCCCGCCATCCTCGCGCTCGCGCTCGTGGTCACGGCAGCCGTCGTCGGGATGCTGGTCGTGATGCTGTCGCTCTCCAATCCCTACCTCATTGCCGTCCACTACACGATCGCGATGGCGACCCTGGCGGTGCTGGTCGTCGCCGCGCAGCGGGCCGGGGCCCTCGGAGCGGAGACGGTGCGGACGGGCGCGGCGTCACTGCGCGTCGCGCGCGCGGCCGCCGCGGCCGCGGGGCTCGCGTTCGTGACGGTCGTCCTCGGTGCCCTCACCGCGAACGTGCCGGGGGCTGCCCCGTCGTGCCGCGGGTTCCCGTGGTGCCGGAACGGCATCCTGACCGGCGGCGCGGCGCTCGACGTGCAGATCGTACACCGCGTGCTCGCCATGCTCCTGACCCTCCACCTGCTGGGCGTCGCCATCGGCGTCGTCCGCCGCCGGGAGCCGCCCGCGGTCGTGCGTGCAGCCGTGCTCGCCGTCGGGGTCGTGCTGCTCCAGGTCGGTGTGGCCGCGGCCCTGGTCGAGCTCGGGCTGCCCCCCATCCTCCAGTCGCTGCACCAGGCGGTGGGAACATTCCTGTGGGTCGTCGTCTTCGCGCTCGCGGCGCTCGCCTATCGCGGCGCCGTCGGGGCAGCCGCCCGCTCGCGGCCGTCCATCGCCGTCCCGACCGAGGCGGTCGCATGACGATGGGGCCGGTCGCGACCCCGATCGCGGTCGAGCGCGGGTTCGTGCGCGACCTGATCGCGCTCACCAAGCCGCGGATCATCTCGCTGCTGCTCGTGACGACCGTCGCGCCGATGTTCGTGGCCGGGACGCCGAGCTGGCGGACGGTGCTCCTCGTGGTCGTGGGCGGGTACCTCATGGCCGGCGGCGCGAACGCCGTCAACATGTATTTCGACCGCGACATCGACGAGCACATGGCGCGGACGCGGTTGCGCCCGATCCCCAGCGGCCGGCTCGACGCCACGGCCGTGCTGGCCTTCGGGATCGCGCTCGCGGCGGCCGCGACGGTGCTGCTCGCCCGCTTCGTCAATGTCCTGACGGCCGGCCTCGCGGTCGCCGGCTTCTACTTCTACATCCTCGTCTACACGCGGTGGCTCAAGCGGAGCACACCGCAGAACATCGTGATCGGCGGGGCGGCGGGCGCGTTTCCCCCGCTCGTCGGATGGGCCGCGGTGACGGGGCGCGTGGACCTCGTGGCGGTCTATCTGTTCCTCATCATCTTCTACTGGACGCCGCCGCACTTCTGGGCGCTCGCGCTGCTCAAGCAGCGTGACTACGATCGCGCCGGGGTGCCGATGGCGCCGCTCGTCTGGGGCGAGCGGCGGACGATCGACCAGATGCTCTGGTACGCCGTGGTGCTCTGCGCGCTGACGCTCCTGCCAGTCGCGTTCGGGGCGTTCGGGCCGCTCTACCTCGCCGCCGCCGCCGCCCTCGACACGATCCTCCTGATCGGCGTCCTGCGCGTCCGCCGCTCGGCGCCGTTGACGGCCGCCGCCTGGTCGCTCTACAAGTTCTCGCTCCTGTACCTGGCGCTGCTCTTCGCGGCCATGGCGCTCGACCGGCGGCTCGACGCCCGCGCGACGGCGCGCGCCGCGACACGCACCAGTCCCCCGGTCGCCGTGAGCGGGCCGCGCGCGCCGACGCCGCCCGTGTCGGGGTCCCCCGTGCGGGGACCGGCCGGGGTGGTGATATCATAGCCCCGCCTTCGGCGACCGGGGCGGAGATGACCCCGTCGCCCACTGCACCGCTCGGCCCGCCGGAGCGGACGCGCCGGCCGGCACCCGCTGGCGATGGGGGCGTCGGACAGGGCGCGGATGGGGACGGCGATCGCGGCGCACATGCGGGCGCGAGCGTCGGAGCGTCGAACGGCGACGCGCGGGTCGCGGACACATCGGTGCCGGCACAGGGCGCCCGGTCACGGCGGCTCCCGTCGCCCAGACCCCTCGGCCACCTGCTGCCGCTCCTCCGCCCGTACCGGTGGCGCCTCGCCTTCGCGACGGTGTTCCTGCTGGCGGCGGCCGCGGTCGGGCTCATCTTCCCGGGCGTCGCGAAGTACCTGCTCGACGCGGCATTCCAGCGGCAGGACCGGCATCGCCTCAACCAGTTGGCGTTGGGGATGCTGACGCTGTTCGCCGTGCAGGGGGTGCTCAACTTCGCCCAGGTCTATATCAACACGTCGACCACCGAGCGGGTGATCGCGAAGCTCCGCGAGCAGCTCTTCGCGCACCTCGTTCGCCTGTCCCCGGCCTTCTTCACCGAGCGCCGGACGGGTGAGCTGACGAGCCGGTTGTCGGCGGATCTGGCGATCCTCCAGTCGGTCGGCAACACGTACGTGTCGGAGTTCGTGCGCCAGGTCATCTTCGTGATCGGCGGCGTCGCGCTCCTGATGTACTCGCACCGCCAGCTCGCGGTCACGACGCTCGAGGTCGCGCCGATCGTCGTCGCGGCGGCGTTTCTGTTCGGCCGGTCGCTCCGGCGGGCGAGCACGGGAGTGCAGGACCGGGTCGCCGAGGCGATGGGGATGGCGGACGAAGCGTTCTCGCAGATCCGCACCGTGCAGGGATTCGTGCGGGAAGCGGGCGAGACCCGGCGGTTCCGGGATCAACTGCGGGAGGTGGTGGCGGCCGCGGTGCACCGGGCCTTCCTCCGCGCCCTCTTCTTCGGCGTGGTCGGCTTCATCGCGTTCGCCGGGGTGGTTGTCATCCTCTGGCAGGGCGGGCAGCTCGTGCTCCAGAAGGAGCTGACGCCGGGCGGCTTCGTGCAGTTCCTGCTCTATGCCATGTACGTGGCACTCGCGATCGGCTCGCTCGCATCGCTCTTCGGCAGCTATCAGGAGGCGGTCGGGGCGGCCTCGCGTGTCTTCGAGCTGCTGGGCACATCGCCGACGGTCGCCGAGCCGGACTCGCCGGAGCTGCTTGCCCGCCCGGTCCGGGGCGCCGTCGCCTTCGAGCGGGTGACCTTCCGGTATGCGCCGGAGCTACCCGACGTGCTCCGCGATGTGTCGCTCACCATCGCGCCGGGCGAGGTCGTCGCGCTCGTCGGTCCGTCGGGCGCCGGCAAGACGACCATCGCCTCGCTCCTCCCACGCTTCTGGGACGTGACGAGCGGGCGGATCACCCTCGACGGCCATGACGTGCGGCACCTGTCGTTCGCCGACCTCCGCGGGTCGATCGGGATCGTGCCGCAGGAGCCGGCGCTGTTCAGCGGCACGGTGCGCGACAACATCGCCTACCCCCGCGCCGACGCCACCGACGACGAGATCATGGCCGCGGCGCGGGCCGCGCACGCCCTCGAGTTCATCGAGCGGCTGCCCGACGGGTTCGGCACCCGCGTCGGCGAGCGCGGGGTGAAGCTGTCCGGGGGACAGCGCCAGCGCCTCGCGATCGCCCGCGTCTTCCTCAAGGACCCGGCCGTGGTCGTCCTCGATGAAGCGACGTCGAGTCTCGACAACGAGAGCGAGCGGCTCGTCGAGCAGGCGATGGAAGAGCTGCTCCGCGGGCGGTCGACGCTCATCATCGCCCACCGGTTGAGCACCGTGCTCCGCGCGGACCGCCTGCTGGTGCTCGACCGCGGGCACATCGTCGAGGAGGGCACGCACGCGGCGCTCCTCGCGAGCGAGGGGACGTACGCCCGGCTCTACCGGGGACAGTTCAGAGGGCTGGCGTCCGAGCCGGTGTGAGACGGATCGCCACGCGCGCCTCACCGCCCGCGGACACGGTCACGCTGTCGCTGCGCGCGCCGAAGCGCTCGTGCCAGACGGTGAGCCGGTAGCGGCCAGGCGGGACGGAGTCGATCGCGAAGCCGCCGTTGACGTCAGTGGTCGTGAAGTAGGGCTGGCCGAAGACGAAGATCCAGCCACGTGACCACGGATGCTGGGCGCAGCGGACCTCGACGAGCCCCGGAGCCGCGAGGACGGCGCGCGTGGGGACGACGGCCCCCGCCTCGGTCTCGGGCACGGAGGCGAGGCGCACGTCGGTCGACGCCCGAAGGAAGTCGGTGCGGTGGAGCGCCGCATCGGCGTTCCGCACATCGAGCGTACCGCCGGCGAGCGCTGCCTGCACGCGAGGGATGAGCCGGCAGCCCTCGGTGGTGATCTCGTACCGGCGCACGAGCGGGCGGCTCTTCCCCGCCGTCACGCCGTCCAGCCAGACGACCGCGTTCGCCAGCCGCGGCCCGCGGTGCTCGACGCTGATGTCGACGAGCGATTGGCCGCAGACGTCGGCGTCGACGCTCGGATGCACGACCGAGTCGATCGGCGCCGGCCCATCGAATTCGACGGTCCCGGTGATCCGGCCGGTTGCCTCGAGTCGGATCGTCCGGTAGGTCTCGCCGGTTCCCAGGCCCTCGAGGGTCGGGACGAGCGCCGCACGCGCGGCCCCGGCGCCCCGAGCGCGGATGCCGGCCGGCGGGGGCGCGGAATCGGCGCGCTGGGAATCGGCGCGGGAGCAGGCGAGTGAGCTGGCGAGCGCGGCGATGAGGACTGCGACCGGCGTCGTGCGGCCGCGCGGCGACCGCCATGTCATGCGAGCCACGCCCGGGGACGAGGGGCTGGTGCTCGGAGTAACGCTCGTGCGCCGCGCCGGTCGCGTCGCCTATACTTGAACGACATGTCGGTGGCCCATGGCGGCGCGAAATATATGCTCGGGCGCATCGCTCGTGCGCGCGTCGCGCGGGCGTGCGTTCCGGCGCTCCTGGCCACCGGGATGGGGCTCGCGGTGATCGCGAGCGTGCCGCGCCGACCGCCGCTCCGCGCGCGTCCGTCCGCCCGGGAGCTGTGGGGATTCACCGCACCATGGGATCCGCGGAGCGCCGCCACGGTCGCGCAGCATGGAGGCGCCCTGGACGTCATCGTCTCCGGATGGCTACGCCTCGATACGGTGACCGCGCTGCCCACGGCGGTCTATCCCGACACGATGCACGTCCCCGGTCGCCCACGACGCTTCGCTCTCGTCACGACGTACGCGCGGGACCGGTTCCATCCGGAGCTGATCGCACGGCTGGCGGCCGACGGGGCGCTGCGCGGCCGGACGGCGGGCGCGCTGGCGCGCCTGGCCTCCGACAGTGGGTACGCGGGGCTCGTGCTCGACTTCGAGGGGCTCACGCCGCTCGATACGACCGCGCTCGCCACCGTCGTCACCGCGATCGCCGACTCGTCGCACCGCCACGGGGTGCGGCCGGTCACGATCGCGGTCGTCCCGACGGACACGATCGTGTTTGCCGAGCGCCGGCTCCGGGCCGCCGATCTGCTCCTCCTCATGCTCTACGACGAGCACTGGGCGACCGGCGCGCCCGGGCCGATCGCGTCCCCGGCGTGGGTGCGGGCGGCGCTGGCGATCCGCACCGCGCGGTCCGGGGCGAGCCGATTGGTGGCCGCGCTCCCGTCGTACGGCTATCTGTGGAAGGCGCCGGCGCCGGCCGCGGTGCTCAGCTTCGCCGATGCCGAGCGCCTGGCCGCCGACGGTGGCGTTCGGCTGACACGCGATGCGGCGTCGGGCATGCTGCACTTCGTCCGGCCGGACTCGGCCCAGGGCTGGGTGGGCGACGCGGAGCAGCTCCGCACGCTCGAGCGGACGGTCGATGCCGCCGGCGTCCGGCGCGTGGCGATCTGGCGGCTCGGGTTGGAGGATCCGCGGATCTGGGATCGCGGCGGCGCGGGATCCCGGTAGGGGCGGCGCCGGCCGCCACCCGATCAGACGACGGGCAGCTCGCGCTGGTAGTCGTCAGGGGTGACGATCGCCTCGCCGTCGGCCATGATCACGTTCACCTCGCTGCGCGCGCCGAGCACGTCGGGGATGTAGATGCCGGGCTCGATCGAGAACGCCACACCCGGCGTGAGCACGCGCTCCTCCCGGGACTCGAGGTTGTCGATGTGCGGGCCGGAGCCGTGCAGGTCGCGGGGATCGATGGAGTGCCCCGTGCGGTGCACGAAGTAGCGGCCGAAGCCCCTCGACTCGATCACGCCCCGCGCCGCGTCGTCGACCTCGGCGCCGCGCACCGGGCGGCCGGCCGCCGCGCGCTCGCGCAGGAGCGCGATCGCCGCGTCGCGGGCATCCCGCACGGCGCTCCAGACGGCGCTCGTCCGCTCGTCGGCCGCCGTCCCCACGACGGCCATCCAGGTCTGATCGGCGAACGGCTCGCCCGGTTCGCGGGCCCAGAGGTCGACGAGCAGGACATCCCCCGACCGGATCTGTGCCGACGACGCCTCGCCGGGCGCGTAGTGCGGGTTGGCGGCGTGCGGGCCGATGGCGACGATCGGGGGATCGAGCGTCTCCAGCCCCGCGCGGCGAAACTGATCGAGGATCCACTGCTGGAGTTCCCACTCGGTCACCGGCTCGCCGCGCCGCGCCGCCGCGCCGGCCCGGCGCTGCGCCTCCTGGCCGATCTCGGCGATCCGGGTCGCCGCGCGCCGGTGCGCGGCGAGCTGGCCGGCGGTCCACACGGCGTAGAATCGACTCACCAGCTCGCCCGACGAGCGCACCTCGGCGCCGGCCGCGCGCACCATCTCCAGCACACCGGCCGGGACGCGATCCACGTACGGGACGGCATCGCCCGGCGAGTACTCCATGGCGACCCGCCGGCCGCGGACGAGGCCGCTCACCGCGGCCTCGAGCTCACGCCAACTGCTGTAGACGACCCGCGGCCAGGCGCTCGGCCACTTCGACCACGGGCCCTGCTCGATGGCGTGGGTCACGGCCGTGGGTGTCCCGTGCCGCGGGAGATACGCGAACACGCGGCGGGTCACGAGCCCGTCGAGCTGAAGAATGCCGGCGGCGATCGGATTGGCACCCCTGAAGTCGTAGAGGAGCCAGCCATCGAGGTCGGCCGCGTCGAGTGCGGCCTGAATCGCGGGAAGCCCCTCGGGCGACAGCATCGTCAGCTCCGACGCCAGTCGACGCGCCACTCGCACACGCTCTCGCCGCGGGCGGCGCACCGGACGTGCTCCACGGCGCCGGACCCGCCGATCAACAGCCGCACCAGCTCCCGCAGCACGGACTCGTAGTAGGCGCAGCCGCTCTCGTGCGGTGCGCTGTCGACGGTCACCGAGTCCGGGATCTCGAGCAGGAGGGAGCTACCCACGCGGCGGATGCGCCCGTTGAGGTAGCGAGACGCGATCCGGCGCGCCTCACGGAGCGCGAGCGGCCGCGCGAGCAGCGACGGCAGGACGAGGATCACCCGCCGGGTCACCGGCGACGTGGTCTCCAGCGACTGCTGGGCGAGAATGCGCCCCGCCGAGGCAAACACCTCCTGGGCGTCGGCGCGTCGGCCGATGAGGCGGGCGAGGGCGACCGCTTCCTCCTGCGGCGCGCGATGGCTCTTCTTCACCGCCGCCGTGTAGCGTCGGATCTGGGCGTAGACGGTCTCACTCAGCCCGAGGCGCTTGTTGCGCAGCTCGGGCACGTACTCGGCGTCCTGATCGTCGTGAGGGGCGTCTACGCTGCGAACGGCTTCGAGGAGGCTGAGCGGCAGGAGCGCGTCGACCGTGGCAGGCGCGGTCATGCGGGCGCGGTCATAGCGATGCACGGGGGTTGAAACAAGCACCAAATGTAATCGAATCAGGCCGGAGGGTGCGCGGGCGCACCGGGTGGAAGACGACGTGACGGCGCGGGCGTATACTTCGCGCGTGCTCGTCCCCCGCGGTCATCCCCTTCTCGAGCGCACGCTCCTCGGAGCGGTGGCGGCGATCGGGATCGCGCTGGCCGCTCGCGGCACCCGTGCCCTGTCGACGGGCGGCGCGGTGACGGCCGTCGTCGTCGGCACACTGTGCGTCGCCGCCGGCTGGGACTGGGCCGTGTTGCTGTTGGTCTTCTTCCTGACGGGCACGCTCTGGTCGCGACTCGGGCAGGCGCGGAAGGAAACGCGGACCGCAGGAGTCGTGACGAAGGGTGGGCCACGTGACGCCGTCCAGGTGATCGCCAACGGTGGGCTCGTCGCCGCCTGCGCGCTGGGGTCGATCCTCTGGCCGAGCGCGCTCGGCACGATCGGGCACGGGGACAGGACGGCCGCGGGCAGCGGGGCATCGCGCGTGGATGCCGGCGGGACGACCGGCCAGGGCGGCGGCAGCCGGGATGAGGGTGGGGGTGGGGGTGGGGTGGATGGAACCGCGGGGGTCGCGTGGTACATCTGCGGGATGGGCGCCCTGGCGGCCGCGGCTGCGGATACGTGGGCGACCGAGGTCGGGACGCTCGGAGATGCCGAGCCGCGCTCGATCCTGACGGGGCGTCGTGTGCCGCCGGGCACGTCGGGTGGGGTGACGGCGCTCGGGAGCGGTGCGGCGGTGGCCGGGGCCGGTGCGGTCGCGCTTGCCGCCTGGGCCCTCGGCGCGACGCCGGTGCTGGCGGTGAGCGGGGTCGTCGGCGGTGTCGCCGGGGCGACCATCGACTCGCTCGCCGGCGCGAGCCTTCAGTGTCGCCGGTGGTGTGCGGGATGCAACGAGACGACGGAGCGAACGGTGCACGTGTGTGGGGCGCGGACGGCACGGACGGGTGGACTGGCCTGGCTCGACAACGATGGCGTCAACGCCATCAGCACCGTCGCGGGTGCGCTCGTCACCTGGGCCGTGGCGCGGAGCCTCGCCTGAGATGACCGGTCGTGGCTCGCCATCGTCCCGCGTCCTCCTCGTCAGCACCAATCGGGAGCGCGCCCCCCAACCCGTGCTGCCGAACGGCGTGGCCTGTGTCGCATCGGCCCTCGACGCCGCCGGCCACGACGTGCACGTGCTCGACCTGTGCTTCGTCGCCGACCCCGTGCAGGCGGCGCAGGAGACCGCGGCCCGCCTTCGGCCCGACGTCATCGGAGTCTCGGTCCGCAACATCGACAACAGCGACACGATCGCGCTCCGGCATTACACCCCGGAGGCCGCGGCGATCCTGCACGCGCTCCGGCGCGGCGCGCCCGGCGCACCGGTCCTCGCCGGCGGCGCAGCCTTCGGCGTCGCACCGGAGGCGCTCTTCACCGCGCTGGGCGTGGACTACGCCGTCGCCGGCGACGGTGAGCGGGCCACCGTCTCGGTCATCGGCGCGCTCGCGGCCGGGCAGCCGATCGCATCCGTGCCCGGGCTCGTTCGCCGAGTCGGTGCACGGACCGTGTTCACGCCACCCGGCGAGGACGCCGACCTGGACTCGCTGCCCCGGCCGCAGCTCCACCGCTGGCTCGAGGTGCGGCGGTACGAGCGGCACGGGGCGACCGTGCCCGTCCAGACGAAGCGCGGGTGCGTGTACAAGTGCGTGTACTGCACGTACCGGAACGTCGAGGGATGGGGCTACCGCTTGCGCGACCCGGGCGCGGTCGTGGAGGAGCTGGCCGAGCTGCGCCGCGGCGCGGGGGTCACGCGGGTCGATTTCGTCGACTCCACCTTCAACTCACCCCCGGGACATGCGATCGACGTCTGCGAGGCGATCGTGCGCGACGGCCGGCGGTATCATCTGGAGACGATGAACTTTACCCCGGCCGCGGCGCCCGACGAGCTGCTCGCCGTGATGCGCCGCGCCGGGTTCGCGACGCTGGGGATCACGGCCGAGAGCGCGAGCGACCCGGTGCTCGAGCGGTTGGAGAAGGGATTCGACGCGGCTCGGGTCCGGGACGTCGCCCAGCGCGTCGCCCGCGCCGGCATGCGCGTGCTCTGGATCTTCCTCGTCGGTGGACCGGGCGAGACGCCGGAGACGATGGAGGAGACCCTCGCGTTCGCGCGCGGTCGGCTCGGAGCCGGCGATGCGGTCTACCTGACCGTCGGGCTCCGGATCTACCCGGGCACCACGCTCCACCGCATCGCGCTCGAGGAGGGCGTCGTCGCCTACGGGGATCCGCTGCTCACGCCGACGTTCTACCTGTCGCCGTCCCTCGAGCTCGCGGCGACCGTCGAGCGGCTACGGGGATTCGCGCGTCAGCATCCACGCTTCATGTTCTCGGCCGATTCGCGGTCGCGCCTGCTCCCGGTGCTGACCCGTCTCGCGTCGGCGCTCCGCCTGCCGCGCCCTCACTGGCGCTACATGGGCGTGTTCCAGCGCGTCGCCCGGGCTGTCGGCTGATGGCGGGCGTGGCGCCGCGCACGGCCGATGTCGTGATCGTCGGTGGCGGCCCGGCCGGATCGGCGACGGCGTGGATGCTGGCGCGGGCCGGGCTCGCGGTCGTGCTGCTCGACCGTGCGCGGTTTCCGCGAGAGAAGCCCTGCGCCGAGTATGTGAGCCCGCAGGCGTCCCGTATCCTGGCGGAGATGGGGGTGCTCGAGCGGGTCGAGGCGGCGGGGGCCGCCCAGCTCGCCGGGATGGTCGTGCGGGCGCCGAGCGGGGCATGGTTCCGGGGAGACTTCGCGGCCGACCACGGCTTTCGCGGCTTTCGCGATCGCGGGCTGGCGCTCCCCCGGCCGACCTTCGACACCGTCCTGCTCCGGGCCGCGGAGGCGGCCGGGGCCCGGGTGGTCGAGGGTCTCCAGGTCACGCACCTGCCGCGCGACGGCGCCGGCCGTGTGATCGGCGTGAACGCGCGGACCGTGGCCGAGGAGGGCGTGGACGGCGCGGAGGGCGCGCCGGCCGGCAGGGCGGTCGGGGGCCCGTCGTGGACCATCCGGGCGGCGGTGGTCGTGGGCGCCGACGGCCTCCGGTCGGTCGTGGCGCGGCGGTTGGGGGTGGCGCGGTCGGCGCGATGGCCGCGCCGGCTGGCGCTCGTCACGCGCTACCGCGGCGTGGCCGGCATGGGTCTCGCCGGAGAGATGCACGTCGATCGATCGGGCTACCTCGGACTGGCGGATGTCGGACATGGCGAGACGAACGTGGCGCTGGTGGTGCCCGCGCGTCGAGCGATCGGGCTCGGGGGTGTGGCCGGACGCGGGCGGGCGGGATTTCTCGACGCGTGGATCGCGGCGCATCCGCACCTGGCGGCGCGGTTCGCGCGCGCGGTGCGCAGCGGTCCCGTGCGGGCGACCGGCCCGTTCGCCCAGCGGGCGCGCCGGGCCTGGGCTCCTGGCGCGGCGCTGGTGGGGGATGCGGCCGACTTCTACGACCCGTTCACCGGCGAGGGCATCTATGCGGCCCTCCGGGGCGGCGAGATGCTGGCGCCGTACGTCCACGATGCCGTCCGCAATCTCCGGCCCGGCGCGGCCGACCGCGCGCTTGCGGCGTACGACCGGTGCCGGCGCCACGAGTTCCGGGGCAAGTGGGCCGTCGAGCGGCTGGTGGCCGTCGCGGTCTCGATGCCATGGCTGCTCGACCGGGTGACGCGCGTGCTCGCCGCGCGGCGGGACATGGCCGACCTCTTCGTGGGAGTGGCGGGCGACATCGTTCCGGCCGAGCGAGTGCTGCGGCCGGCCTATCTGCTTCGCCTCCTGCTGCCGGTGCGCCCGGGCCGTGCGCGCGTGCCGGCGTCGGCGGGCACGACATGACCGTCGATCCGGACACCTTTCGCAGCGTGCTGGGACGGTTTGCATCGGGCGTGACCGTCGTGACCGGGATCTCAACCGACGGCCGCGACTTCGGGCTCACCGTGAGCGCGTTCAGCTCGCTGAGCCTGGTCCCGCCGCAGGTGCTGATCTGCATCGACCATGAGGCGTCGATGCATCCCGTGCTATCGTCCGCCCGGCACTTCGTCGTCAACATCCTCGCCGCGGACCAGGAGCCGCTGGCCCGTCGCTTCTCGGTGCTCGATGGGGACCGGTTCGAGGGGATCGGGTTCACGCGCGGGCAGACCGGCGTGGCGGTCCTGGACGACGTGCTGGCCTACATCGAGTGCCGCACCGCGTGCGCGCTCGAGGGGGGGGACCACACGATCTTCGTCGGCGAGGTCGAGTTCGCGCACGCGCGCTCGGGGACGCCGCTCCTGTACTACCGGGGGGGCTACGCCCAGCTCGAGCGATGACGTGAGCGGCGCCGACACCGGAGCGGACCTCGGGCCTTCGGGACGAGCGGAGCCCGAGGGCACGCTCGGCACGGCGGGGCCTGGGCGGATCGTGCGGGCGGTCCGCACGCCCGAGCGTGGACGGCGCGCGGAGATTCTCGACGCGCCCGACGCCGACCCGGGGCTCGCGTGCCGCTCCCTGCGCGATGTGGCGGTCGCGAACAGGCTGTTCGGCGGCACGCGCGCCGTGCTCGCGGAGCTGGCGCCGGTCTGGCGTCTGCTCCCGTCGCGGGCCACCCTGCTCGACGTCGGCACGGGCGTCGGAGACATCCCCGCCCGGGCGCGCGTGGCGGCGGCCCGGCACGGGATCGCGCTCGACATCGTGGGGCTCGAGAGCACGCCCGCGCTCGCGGCGGACAGCCGGGCGCATGCGCCGCTCGCCGTCTGTGGGGACGCGCGCGCCCTGCCGTTCGCCGACCGGAGCGTCGACATCGTCACCTGCTCTCAGGTGCTGCATCACTTCTTCGATGGTGACGCGCAGCAGATCATCGTGGAGCTCAACCGGGTGGCCCGGACCCGCGTGATCGTGAGCGATCTCCGTCGAAGCCGGATCGCCGCGACCGGCATCTGGCTCGCCTCCTTTCTGCTCGCCTTCCATCCCGTGAGCCGGCACGACGGCGTGGTGTCGGTCATGCGGGGGTTCCGGGTGGACGAGCTGCGCGAGCTCGTGCAGGCGACGGTCGGCGCCGTGCCGCTCGTGCGCTACCGCATCGGCGCCCGCATCACGGCGTCCTGGCGGCCGATGGCCGAGGGGGCCAGCCATGCCCCTGCCGCGACCGCCGATGCCGCGCCGGAGCGCCGCTCGGGCGCCCGGGCGGGGACATGACGGCGCCGGACGCGCCGCGCGCGGCCGATCCCGCCCTGCGCGACGGCGGTCACGCCGATGGCGCGACGCGGACGCTCGACTCGGTGCGGGGGCGCACGGCGCCCGGCGCGCCGTTGGAGCTCGGGCCGATGCCGGCGCGGCGGCGCATGCGCACGCTCGATGAGCGCGTGGTCCGGGTATCCGTCGAGTCGATCTTCGCGCTCGCCTGCGACGTCGAGCGTTGGCCGGCGCTGCTCCGTCACTACCGCGCCGTCCGGTTCCTCGACCGGCGCGCCGACGGAGGCGGGATCGTGGAGATGGCCGCCGATCGGCCCTTCGCGGTGGCCAACTGGCCGACCTGGTGGATGTCCGAGATGCGCATCACGCGGCCGCCCGACCCGCCGGCGATCCGCTTTCGACACATCGGCGGTATCACGCGGGGGATGGAAGTGGAGTGGACGTTCGCCCCGTTGGGCCCGCCATTCGCCCCGGAGCGTGCGCACGGCGCGACGCGGGTGCGTATCCTCCATCTGTGGGATGGACCTGGATGGCCGATCGTCGGGTCGGTCGCGGCGGTCGGCGTCATCGGGCCTGTGTTCGTGCACGGGATCGCGTCGCGGACCTTGGCGGGGCTCGCGGCGGCGGCTGAGGCTGGACGATGATGCCGGACCGCCATCGGCAACTCTGCGCTCGGCTCGCCATCGGCCGGACCGGGCGCCACACGAGCATCGGGGGGCAGGCATGACCGGGCGGCGGCGCGTGGCGATCACGGGTATCGGGGCGATCACGCCGATCGGCTTGACGGGTGAGGGGTTGTGGTGCGGCTTGCGGCGCGAGCGCTCGGCCGTCGACACCGTCACGCGGTTCGACGCGTCGCCCTTCCGGAGCCGCACCGCGGCCGAGGTGCGCGAGTTCGTCCCCACGGATCATCTCGAGGCGAAGCGCGCGAAGCGGCTCGATCGATTCGGCCACTTCTCGGTCGTCGCGGCCCGGATGGCCGTCGCCGATGCGGCGCTCGATCTGGCGCAGGAGGATCGCGACCGCATCGGCGCCATGATGGGCAGCGCGCTCGGCGGCTGCGCCTATGGCGAGGATCAGTACGCGCGGTTCCTGACACACGGGGCGAGCGCCGTCGACGCGACCCTCGCGCTCACCGTCTTCGCCGGGGCGGCGAGCTGCAACATCGCGATCGAGCTCGGAGTGACCGGGCCCAACTCGACCAACGCGATGAGCTGCGCCTCGGGGACGATCGCGATCGGCGACGGGTTCCGGCAGGTCCGCGCCGGCTACGCCGACGTCATGGTGTGTGGCGGCGCGGAGGCGCCGCTCGCGCCGCTCTGCTTCGGGGCGTTCTCCATCATTCGCGCGATGTCGACGCGGAACGAGGATCCGGCACATGCGTCCCGGCCGTTCGACAAGGACCGCGATGGGTTCGTCATGGGGGAGGGCGCAGCGGTCCTCGTGCTCGAGGAGTACGAGCGTGCCCGGAGCCGCGGGGCCCGGATCTACGCCGAGGTGCTCGGCTATGGCCTGACGAACGACGCCCATCACATGACCGCGCCGCGCCCCGACGGGTCGCAGGCGGCGCGGGCCATGCGCGACGCGCTCCGCGACGCGCACGTGGGTCCGCACGAGATCGGGTACGTGAACGCGCACGGCAGCTCGACGCCGCTCAACGACCCCACGGAGACGATCGCGATCAAGCAGGTGCTGGGCGAGCGCGCCTACACGGTCCCGGTGAGCGGCACCAAGGGGTACTACGGCCACGCGCTGGGGGCCTCCGGCGCGATCGAGGCGGCGATCTGCGCGATGAGCGTCGAGCGGGATTGGCTCCCGCCGACGATCAACCTCGCGGCGCCGGACGCGGCGTGCGACCTGGACTACATCCCCGGAACGGGCCGCCACCAACACGTGGACGTCGTGCTGTCGAACTCGTTCGGCTTCGGCGGGATCAACGCGTCACTCCTGATGAAGCGGCCCGACTAGCCGCGGGACGCTCCGTGCGTCCCGCGGGGGGGTAGCGCCGTGGCGCTCAGCCTCGGGCATCGGCCGGATCGCACCGGGATGGCAGGGTGCCCCCTGACGAGGTCGCTCGGGGCCGGCTAGAATTCGCCGACCCTGTCCGGAGCCGACACCGATGCGGGACCCCGAGCGGCATTTCACCACGGAATTCATTGGCACGTTCGCGCTCGTGTTCGTGGGTGGCGGCGCGATCATCTCGGCGCACGATGCCGGCGGCGCGGGGCTGCTCGCCATTGCCGTCGCCCATGGGCTGATCCTGGCGCTCATGGTCACGGCGACGATGCGCATCTCGGGGCACCTCAACCCGGCGGTGACGATCGGGTTCCTCGCCGTGCGGCGGATCGAGCCGATGATGGCCGGCGTGTACATCGTGGCGCAGTTGTTGGGGGCGATCGCCGCGGCCTATGCGCTCAAGGCGCTCGTCCCGGCCGACCTCTTCACGGCCGCGCATGGCACGATCCAGGAGATCTCGGCCAGCGTCTCCTGGGGACAGGCGTTCTTCCTCGAGGCGATCGCGACGTTCTTCCTCGTGTTCGTGATCTTCGGCACGGCGGTCGACCCGCGCGCCCCGCAGGTCGGCGGGTTCGCGATCGGTCTCACGGTCGCCGCCGACATCCTCGCGATCGGTCCGCTGACCGGCGCGTCAATGAATCCGGCCCGCTCGTTCGGTCCGGCGGTCGCGACGCAGAACTTCGTCGGCCAGTTCGTCTACTGGGTCGCCCCGATCATCGGCGGCATTCTCGCCGCCATGGTCTACGAGTTTCTGCTGATCCGGCACCCGCCGGAGCCACCGGAGCACGGCGAGCTCAAGCCCTGACCTCTCCGCCTCCGTCGGCCGCGGCGCCCGCGGCGCCCGCGGCGGGCGGCGTCATGGTGCCCTTGTAGGCCATCGCTGGCTCGTCGACGCCGAAGTTCGTGGCGGCGAGCGCGGCGACGGTCGCCATCTGCTCGGGCGTGAGGTCCGGGCAGTCGCTCGCGTCGGCGAACTCGCGGAGCTGATCGGCGTCGTAGATGTTGGGCAGTGTCGTGATGACGCGCGGCTCGGCGAGCAGCCACTTGAGCGCCGCCTGGCCCAGCGTCATCCGGGTCGTCAGGAAGTCGAGCGTCCGGATCTTCTGGAGGCCATTGATGAGCCAGGAGCGGGGACGGTGTCGCCGGTGGTCGTTGGGAGGGAACACCGTGTCCTCGGTGTACTTCCCCTCGAGCATCCCCGAGGCGTGCGTGACGCGGATCGTGAAGCCGCAGCGCGGCGCGTGCCGGCGCGCCGCCTCGATCATCGCCGTTCCCGGGTGCTGCTCCAGAATGCTCCAGATCATCTGGATCGCGCCGACGTCGGGCTCGCGCTCGCACAGCTCGACTGCCTCGTAGAGCCAGCCGATCGCCGGGCCGAAGGCGGCGCCCCAGACCCGGATCTTACCCTCGCGCTGGAGATCGCGGAGCGTGTCCCAGAGCGCCGCGTCCCGCACATGCTCCATCTTCGCGTTGTGGATCTGGAGGAGGTCGATGTAGTCCGTCTCCAGCCGCTCGAGGCACCGGTCGACCGCGAAGCGGATCGACGCCGGGTCGGTGCGCATCGGAAGCTCCGACTGCCCCCGGCGCGCCCGGGCCGCGGCCTCGTCGTAGATGTCGTAGCCGACCTTGGTCGCGTACACGACCTCGTGCCGCCGCCCGCGGAACGCGGCCGCGAGCTGCCGCTCGGCCCGGCCGTTCCCGTACGCATCCGCCGCGTCGAAGAACGTGATGCCGCACTCGGCGTGCGCCCGGCGCAGCATCGCCACGGCTTCGTCATCGGTTTTCTCGCCCCACCACCCGGTCGCGAGCGTCCACGTGCCGAAGCCCACTTCGCTCACTGTCACGTCGGTGCCGGGAAACGTCCGGTATCGCATCAGCCGAGCCCTCGAGCTCCAGTCAGTCGCCGCCGCCCCAGCCACCGTCCAGCAGCCGCGCCGCGGCGGTCGCGAAATAGGTCACGATCACGTCGGCCCCGGCGCGGCGGATCCCGGTCAACGACTCCATCATGACACGATCGCGGTCGAGCCATCCCCGTTCGGCGGCGGCGCAGATCATCGCGTACTCCCCACTCACCTGATAGGCGGCGACCGGGTAACCGGTCGTCGCCTTGACCCGGTGCACGATGTCGAGATAGGGCCCGGCCGGCTTGACCATGACGGCGTCGGCGCCTTCCTCGATGTCGAGCGTGACTTCGCGCAGTGCCTCGTCGCCGTTGGCCGGGTCCATCTGGTAGCCCCGGCGATCGCCGGACCGCGGTGTCGACTCGGCGGCGTCGCGGAACGGACCGTAGTAGGCCGAGGCGTACTTCGCCGCGTAGCTCAGGATCGGCGTATCCGTGTACCCGGCGCCGTCGAGCGCCTCGCGCACCGCCCGTACCCGTCCATCCATCATGTCGCTCGGCGCCACGATGTCCGCCCCGGCCGCCGCGTGCGAGACGGCGACGCGGGCGAGCAGGGCCAGCGTGCCGTCGTTGTCGACCGCGCCCGATGGCGTGAGCACGCCACAGTGGCCGTGATCCGTGTACTCGCACATGCAGACGTCGGTGATGACGACCAGCTCCGGGAACTCTCGCTTGAGGGCGCGCGCGCTCTGCTGCACCGCGCCGACCTCGTCCCACGCCTCGGACCCGACGGCGTCCTTGGCGGTCGGGATCCCGAAGAGCAGGATGCCGCCGACCCCCGCCTCGACGGCCGCCGCGGCGTCGCGCAGCATCTCATCCACCGACGTCTGGGCCACGCCCGGCATCGATGCGACCGGCTGGCGCGATTCGGCGTCGCCGCTCCGGACGAAGACGGGCAGGACGAGCTGCCCTGGATCGAGGTGCGTCTCGCGGACGAGGCGGCGAAGCGGGGCGCTGCGCCGCAGCCGGCGGGGCCGAAGCGTCGGGAAGGTCGGCACCCCTGAAATCTATTCCGGTTGCGGCGGGAGGACGCGTGCCATGTCGCGCATCGCGGCGAGCATCGCGTCGGCCCCGCGCACGCGGAGCTCGGCCGCGAGCGCCTGCCCGCACGCCACGGCATCCGGACCCAACGGCCGGGCGCCGCGGAGCACGCGCCGCCCCGAGACTTCGGCGATCACGCCGTGCAGGGTCGCGCCCGGACCGTCGGCGATGCCCGGCCGCCCGTCGGTCGAGATGACGACGGCGCCGATCGGCACCTGGCACCCGCCGTCGAGCGCGGCGAGGAATGCGCGTTCGGCCGACACGGCGCGCATCGTGGGCTCGTCGTTGAGGAGGGCCAGCCGTCCTGTCGCGCCCTCCTCGCCCCTGCGCACCTGCACCGCGATCGCGCCCTGGCCCGCCGCCGGCAGCCAGGCCGGCACGTCGAGATAGGCGGCGATGTGTTGCGTCGCCTCGAGGCGCAGCAGGCCGGCCGCGGCCAGGATCGCGGCGTGCACCTGCCCCTCGTCCACCTTGCGGATGCGCGTCGGGACGTTGCCGCGGAGCTCGACGACCTCGAGATCCGGATGGGCGGCGAGCAGTTGCGCCCGCCGCCGCAGGCTCGAGGTGCCGACGCGCGAGCCGCGGGGCAGATCGGCCAGGCCGACCGCCCGGGCGGCGCTGCTCAGCACGAGCACGTCCCGCGGATCCTCACGCGGAAGCACGGCCACCACGGCGAGCGCCGGTGCCCGGTCGGTGGGCAGGTCCTTGAGCGAGTGAACGGCGCAATCGATCGTGCCGCGGGCCAGTGCCCGTTCCAGCTCGGCGGTGAAGAGTCCCTTCCCGCCGATCGCGCTCAAGGGCTCGTCGAGGCGCTTGTCACCGGTCGTGGTGAAGGTGACGAGCTCCCCGGTGATGCCATGCTGGGCGAGCGCGGCCTGCACGAGACGCGCCTGGCGGAGCGCGAGGGCCGACCCGCGAGTGCCGATGCGCACGACCGACGTATCGCGCTCGGCCGGCGTGCCACGCCGCGTCCGCGTGCGGGTCAGCGGGACGTGCTCCCCGCAGCGCCCACGCCGCTCGTCGCCGCGGGTGGCGTCGTGGGCGCGGAGGGCGGAGCGGACGCGTCGGATCGACAGGCAGCGGTCACCGCATCGACGACTCCAGGAATGGTCGCCTCGCTCGCCTCGGCGATCACGGTGAGGCCCGCGCGCCGGGCCGCGTCGCTCGTGATCGGTCCGATCGAGACCGCCGGCACGGCCGCCGCGAGCGCCGGGCCGACCATCGCCACGTACCCGCGGACGGCGGACGCCGACGCGAAGGTCGCGAGCTCCAGCGCTCCGGCGCGGATCCTCGCCCGCAGGGCCGCCGCGGCCGCGCCCTCCCCCTCGCGGTCCGTAGCAACGGAGCGATAGATCGGCAGGACGTCGACCGTCGCGCCGAGGCGGCGGAGGCCGTCCGGCAGGACATCGCGCGCGCCCTCGGCGGCGGGATAGAGCACGCGAGCGCCCCGCAGGTCGAAGTGCGTCCGGAGCGCGTCGAGCAGTCCCTCGGCGACGGACCGGTCCGGTCGCACATCGGCCGCGATGCCGACGGCGAGCAGCGCGTCGGCGGTCGCTGGTCCGACCGCGCTCACCGTCACGCCCTGGAGCGCACGGGCGTCCAGCCCGGCGGCGCGGAGGGCGTCCCAGAGCAGCCGGACGGCGTTCTGGCTGGTGAGGATCAGGTGGGCGTAGTCGCGGAGCCGCGCCAGTGCGGCGGCGAGCGGTGCGGGATCGAGCGGCTCGATCCGCAGCGCAGGCATCATGACGACCGATGCGCCGCGGGCGCGGAGCGCCTCGGCGAGCGCGCTCGCCTGCTCGGACGCGCGCGTCACCAGGATGCGGCGCCCGAGCAGCGGACGGGCACCTGGCAGATCGAACCACCGGATCGCGTCGCGGAGTCCGGCCACGCGGCCGATGATGGTGACCACCGGCGCCGTCAGGCCGGCGGTCGCGATCGCGTCGGCGAGTGTCGCCACCGTCGCCGTGATCGTGCGCTGCGCCGGGTAGGTCGCCCACTGGACGGCAGCGGCGGGCGTGTCGGCGGCCAGCCCACCGGCCATGAGCGCGGTGGCGATCGCCGGCAGCCGGCGCACGCCCATGTAGAGCACGATCGTGCCACCCGCGCGCGCGAGCGCCGCCCAATCCGTCTGCGCGTCGGGCTTGCCCGGGTCCTCGCTGCCGGTCACGAAGGTGACCGCCGTCGCCAGTCCACGATGGGTCACCGGAATGCCGGCGTACGCCGGCCCTGCGATACCCGCGGTCACCCCGGGGACGACCTCGAACGGGATCCCGGCGGCCGCGAGCGCCTGGGCCTCCTCGCCGCCGCGGCCGAAGACGAACGGGTCGCCGCCCTTGAGTCGGACGACGGACTTCCCCGCCCGCGCGAGGTCGACGAGCAACGCACTGATGTCCTCCTGTCGGGCCGATGCGTCGTCGCCGCCGCGCTTCCCCACGAAGTGCATCTCGGGGGATGGGCCTCGGTCTGCGGCCGCGGACGGCAGTAGGTCGTCGCTCACCAGGGCGTCGTACACGATGGCGTCGCACGTCCCGAGCAGCGACCGAGCCCGCACCGTGAGGAGTCCCGGGTCGCCGGGGCCCGCGCCGACGAGATACACCGTGCCCGCGCGGATCGTGCTCACCGTCAGGCCACCGGCGTCGGCCCGCGGCGTCGACCCCTGGCGCCCGTCAGGGCGCACCGGGGCCGCGCGTGGACCGACGCGCCACCCGGCGCCACCGCCACCAGATGCTGAGCGCGTAGCCCGCGTAGATCAGGGCGGCCGCCACGTAGGCCGCATAGGCGTAGCCCGCATCGCGCGGCGGCATCAGTTCGGTCCTCCGCTCCCATCCGCCTCCTCACGTGCCTCGGCGGCCAGCGCCAGCCGGTACCGGGCCCGCAAGAGGGCGACGAAGAGCAGGGCAAAGGCGACGAAGGCCAGCGCGAAGGTGACCGCCATCTCGGCCGGCATCGACGGCGCGCTGGGCTTGAGCACGATCGGCTGCGGGTGGAGCGTCCGGAAGAGGTAGACCGTGAGGTGAATGAACGGGACCAGGAGCCCGGCGAGGATCGCCAGCACGGCCGAATAGCGGGCGCGAAGCTCGCGGTCCTCGACGGCCTGACGCATCACCAGGTACCCGAGGATGATGAGCCAGAGGAACAGCGTGGCCGTGAGCCGTGCGTCACCCGACCACCAGGTCCCCCAGACCGGCTTGGCCCAGAGCGGCCCCGTGATGAGGACCACGGTGGTGAATGCGAGCCCCACCTCGGCCGAGCAGGCGGCGACGCGGTCGAGCTTCGGGTCGCGGAGCCAGAGGTAGAGGACACTCGAGATCGCCATCAGCGCGAACGCGAGATAGAGCGCCGTGAAGGCGGCCGGCGCATGGAGGTAGAAGATCTTCTGCGCGGGCCCCTGGAGCGCTTCGACCGGCGTGAAGGCGAGCGCGCGAACGTACGTGACGCCGACCGCGGCGACCGCGGTCCAGAAGAGCGCCCCGAAGGGCCGCGGCGCGGACGTCGGGGCGCGGTCGCGGCCGGGCGGAGCGGACTCGTCGCGGGCCGGCGCGCCCGCCCCCCCGCCCGCTCCGCCCGCTCCGTGTCCCGCGACTCCGACGTTCGACGTCGCACCCATCAGGTCATCACCTCTCGATCGTGAACGGATAGGCGAGGGTGCAGGCCGCCACGAACACGAGATCGAACGCGGTCAGCAACTTGATCCACTCCCACACCCCGGACCCCGGCCGGCCGCCCATCACCAGGACCGTCGCCTGGGCGGCCGAGGTGACCACCGGGACGAGGAACGGCAGCGCGATCGTCGGCAGCAGGAGCTCGGCGAGGCGCGTATTCACCGCCATGGCGCTGAACAGCGTGCCGACCGACACGAGCCCGACAGCGGCCAGCACCACCACACCCGCGAGCGCGGCGACCGCGCTCCAGCTCATCGACACGTTGTAGAACAGCACGACCGCCGGGACCGTCACCACGAGCACGCCGAGCACGAAGATCAGATTGGCGAGCGCCTTGCCGAGGAAGACGGCTTCCCGGCTGATCGGTGCCACGAGCAGCGCGTCGATCGCCCGGTCGGTCAGCTCGGCGCCGAAGGACCGGTTGAGTGCCAGGAGCCCGGAGAACGTAAAGATGACCCAGAGGACACCGGGCGCCAAGTCGAGCGCAGAGACCGCGGTCGGATCCCAGGCGTAGAAGAAGATCGCGGCGGCGAGGACGGCGAAGACGGCGGCCGCGAGGAAGGCGACCCGAGTCCGGAGCTCGACCATGAGATCCTTGCGCGCGATCGTCCACGCGGCGCCGGCCGTGCCGGGCATCTCGCGCACCGGGGTCATCCCGCGACCGCCGTCAGCTCGCGGTACTCGGCGGCGTACGCGGCCGGGTCGACGCCCTCACGCTGCTCGGCGCGCACGAATCGACCATCGCGCATGACCGCGAGCCGCGTGGCGATCGCCAGCCCTTCCTCGAGGTGGTGGGTGACCAGGATGAGCGCGGCGCCCGCTCCTCTGAGCTCGGCGAGAGCGGTGGTCAGTGCCGCCGCACCGGTTGCGTCGAGGCCGGTGTACGGCTCGTCGAGGAGCACGATGCGGGGAGCGTGGACGAACGCGCGGGCGATCGACACGCGCTGCTGCAACCCGCGACTCAGCGTGCGGACGAGCGCGTCGGCGCGGTCCAGCACGCGGAGACGGGCCAGCGCCTCGGCGGCCGCCGCATGGGGCGCAGCGAGCCCGTGGAGCCGCGCGGAGAACTCGACGTTCTCCCGAACGGTGAGCGCCGGATAGAGCATGGTGTGGTGCGAGATCAGTCCGACCTGGGCGCGGGTGGCCGCGCCCCCCGGGAGCGCGATGCCGCCGACGCGCGCCGAGCCACCGGTCGGATCGAGCAGGCCCGCGAGGACGCGCAGGAGCGTCGTCTTCCCCGCGCCGTTCGGACCGAAGACGGCGAGGCAGTCCCCGGCCTCGAGCGAGAGGTCGATCCCGGCGAGCGCCCACCGATTGCCGAAGCGGCGCGTGAGGCCGCGGGCCTCGACCACGGCCGTCCCTGCAAGCGCATGCGCCACGGGGCGGAATCTAAGACCGTCCGGGCCCAATGCGGTCGCGGCACACGACCGACCGCCACCCGGCCACCGGAAACCCGCCGCCGCACGGTCGCGCCCTGGCCGGGCGCGGGACACCGCGTCAGATTGTCGGGCGTGAGCGACATCGACGTCCTGTTGCAGGAGGAGCGGCGGTTTCCGCCGCCGGCGTCGTTCCGGCGGCACGCGGTCATCCGCGACAGTGCCGTGTATCGCGAGGCGGCCGCCGATCCCGAGGGCTACTGGGCCCGGCGCGCGTCGGAGCTCGACTGGTTCGTGCCCTGGCAGCGGGTGCTCGACTGGGACCCGCCCCACGCCAAGTGGTTCGTCGGCGGCAAGCTGAACGTCTCGGTCAACTGCGTCGACCGGCACCTGGCGGCCAGGCGCGACAAGCCGGCGCTGCTCTGGGAAGGCGAGCCGGGCGATCGCCGACGGATCACGTACGGCGAGCTGTCGCGCGACGTCAACCGATGCGCGAACGCCCTGCGGGCGCTCGGCGTCCGACGGGGCGACCGCGTCGCGATCTACCTGCCGCTCGTGCCCGAGGCCGCGGTGGCGATGCTGGCCTGCACCCGCATCGGGGCGGTGCACTCCGTCGTGTTCGGCGGGTTCTCCCCCGACTCGCTGCGCGACCGGATCAACGACGCCGCCGCCACGCTCCTGATCACGGCCGACATCGGCTTCCGCCGCGGGCAGCCCGTTCAGCTCAAGCGCAACGCGGACAGAGCGCTCGAGGCGTGCCCGTCGATCCAGCGCGTGGTGGTGGTGCAGCGCCGCCCGGAGGCGCCGGACCCCGCGGCCCCGATGACGGCGTCGCGGGACGTCTGGTGGCACGACGTGATGCGCGAGGCGTCCACCGACTGCGCTCCCGAGCAGATGGACGCCGAGGATCCGCTGTACATCCTGTACACGTCGGGCACGACGGGGAAGCCCAAGGGAATCGTGCATACGACCGGCGGCTACCTGACCGGCGTCGCGGCGACGACGCGTGATGTCTTCGACCTGCACGAGCAGGACGTCTTCTGGTGCACGGCCGATGTCGGCTGGGTGACCGGGCATTCGTACGTCGTGTACGGCCCGTTGGCGAACGGCGCGACGTCGGTGATCTACGAAGGCGCACCCGACTGGCCCGACAAGGACCGGTACTGGGCGCTCTGCGCATCGCTCGGGGTGACCATCCTCTACACCGCGCCGACCGCGATCCGGGCATTCATGAAGTGGGGCGATGCGTATCCGGCGCGCCACGACCTGTCGCGGCTCCGGCTGCTGGGCTCGGTCGGGGAACCGATCAATCCCGAGGCGTGGATCTGGTACAGGGAACGGATCGGCGGCGGCCGATGCCCGATCGTCGACACCTGGTGGCAGACGGAGACCGGCGCGATCGTGATCTCTCCGCTGCCGGGCGTCACCGAGACCACGCCGGGCAGCGCGACGATCCCGCTGCCGGGGTACTCGGCCGACCTGCTGGACACGCAGGGGCGCTCGATCCCGACCGGCGGCGGCTTTCTCGCCCTGACGCGCCCCTGGCCGTCGATGCTACGGACCATCTGGGGCGACGATGCCCGATACGTGCAGACCTATTTCAGCAAGTGGCCCGGCCGCCCCGACCTGTACTTCGCGGGCGACGGCGCCAAGCGCGACGAGCACGGTTACTTCTGCATCCTGGGACGCGTCGACGATGTGCTGAACGTGGCCGGCCATCGGATCGGCACGATGGAAGTCGAGTCGGCGCTGGTCGACCACCCTGCCGTCGCCGAAGCCGCCGTGGTCGGGCGCAACCACGACCTCAAAGGACAGGCGATCGCTGCGTTCGTGACCCTGCGGGCCGGACACGATCCGTCCCCGGCGTTGCGGGACGAGATCCGGAGCCATGTGGCCGACAAGATCGGCGCGATCGCGCGCCCCGACGACATCCTGTTTGCGGCCGATCTGCCCAAGACCCGGTCGGGGAAGATCATGCGCCGGCTCCTCCGCGACATCGCGGAGGGTCGCGCGCTGGGGGACACCACGACGCTGGCCGATCCGGGCGTGGTGGCCGGCCTCAAGGCGGAATACGAATCGCTCGAGAGCTGACCGCGGCCGGGCGCATCGATCGGCGCGCCAAGTCGCTGCCGCTCCGTGGCTTCGCCGCCGGTGCGCGGGTCGGCTGTTCCCGCGCCCGAGCTCAGCCGTTATATTAGGCACGTGTTAGGAAAGCTGTTCCCCGAGTCGATCTTCCCGCGGAAGCTGAGCGCCGGGAGCGAGCGACGGCTGCGTCTCGCCCAGGCCCGGGCCGAAGAGGCGATCATCCGGACGCACGTCGAGAACGCGCTGACGTTCGTCGACACGTTGGCCGAAGAGCTGTCGTTCGATCGGGCGATCGACAGCTACATCCGCACCATGGGGATCCCGGAGCCGCTCGCGAGCTCGGTGGCCACGCGCGCGCTGGTCGCGCTCGGGCAGGATCTCGTGGCGGCGCGCCGTCGTGCGCGCGACGAGGAGGTGGGCGGCGACGAGGAGTCGCGGCCGCGCCTCCGCCTCAACGACGCCGAGAGCCGGCAGCGGACGATCAGGCGGGCGTAGCGCTCCGCGCCGGAGCACCCCGGGCGATCGCCCCCCGCGCCCGCCAGTCCAGGGCGGCGACGACGAACATGGCTGTGACGATCAGCGCCGACGTCACGCAGTAGAGGCAGATGGCGTGGATGACGAACAGCTCCATCGCCGTCAGATAGGCCGAGAAGAGCAGCCCCCATCCGGTGAGCGCGACGAGCAGGCGCGACACGCCGAGCGCGTCGGCGAAGCGGGGCTGCGTGCCGGCGACCGCGGTGATGAGGACCGCCAGGTAAAACGCCACGCCCCAGGTCGCGACCGGGATCCCGAGCCACATCGACCATCGGCTCGACTGCACCTGCTCGCACGACCCGATGGCGCAGGCGAGCTGGCCGACGTAGCCGAGCTTGTAGAGCGTGAGGTAGGCCGACAGGAACGCGCCGACGAGCGCGAGCAGGGCGAGCACCATGCGCCTGGTCATCGGTCAGATCCCGCCCGGCTCCGTCACCGCCCGCCAGGTCCCCGGGTCAGCGGGCGGCGGAGGTGTGCGCGGGGGCTCCGGGCCCACGTCCGCGCGCGCTGTCCACATACGCGTGCAGCTCGTCGAAGGTGATCGCGCCGGGCAGGACGCGATTCCCGATCACGAACGTCGGTGTCTCGTTCACGTGGAGCTGCTCGCCCTCGGCCTTGTTGGCCGCGATGTCGCGCTGGTGCGCTCCCTGCTCGACGCACTGCTGCCACCTGGGGACATCGAGGCCGAGGGTCTGGGCGTAGCCGCGCATCACCTTCTCGGGGTCGCTCGTCGTCTCGCCGTTCCACTCTGTCTGCCCCTGGAAGAGCCGGTCGTGCATCTCCCAGAACTTCCCCTGGTCGCCGGCGCAGGCGGCCGCCTCGGAGGCGACGAGCGTGTTCTTGTGCTGCGGGAGCGGGAAGTCGTAGTAGGTGACCTGTGCGTAGCCCGAGTCGATGATCCGGCGCCGGACATCGGGCTCGGTCACGACGGTGTAGTTGGCACAGGCCGGGCACTCGAAGTCCGCGAACTCCATGATGTGGACGGGCGCGTCGGATCGGCCGAGCGTGTGCCCGGTGGCGGCCGACGCGGGGACGGCGGCGTCGAGGGTGCGGGCGGCGACCGGCTTGGGGCGATTCGCGAGGTAGCCGAGCACGCCGGCGCCGACGACCACCAGCAGCACGACGACGGCGACGAACACGCGTTGATTGGGTGGCCCGCCCGCGGCGCCGCGTCGCGCGCGTGGCGCGGACCGGCTGGCCGGGGGCGTCCGCTGCTGGCCGCGTGGCGCGCCGCCCGAGGCGCCCGAGGCGCCCGAGGCGCCCGAGGCGCCCTTGCCGCTGCCGCCCCGCTTCCGTCCCTCGTCACCTGGCATTCGACTTACCATTTCTTGGGTCCGTCCTCATCGTCAGGCTTCCACTCCGTTCGCTCCCACTGCCGATCCTCGTTCTGGGCATCGGCCACGATGCGCCGATTTTCCGCGACCTCGGGGGTATCGTAGGTCGCCCGCACCTCGTAGTGGAAGAGCTCCGTCCGTACGTCGCCGATCAGCTCCATCAACTCGTTGGCGCGGGTGAGCAGCACCCCCGCCGCGTCCAGCTGGCGGATGCGCTCCGCCAACGTCCGAAGCATCTGTTCGAGGTTGCGGCGCCGGGCTTCCCCATATGTCTCGTCGGCCATGAGATCCGCTGCTGCTCCTTCGGTGCCGTCCACCGAGCGGCGGCTCGTGACGCACCGTTCCGAAAGCTAGGCTGGGGTCGGACCTGCGCAAGCAATTGCGCCCGCGTATCTTGCCTCGCGTGAGCGAGACCGTCCGCACCGGCGCGCCCGAGCCCGCGCCGTCCCCGCTGCCACCCGCGCCCCGTCCCGCGTCCGGTCCCGCGTCCGGTCCCGCGTCCGGTCCCGCTCGGCCGGCGTCCTTGCTCGCGGAGCTCGAGTGGCGTGGGCTGCTGTACGATCACACCGATCGTCTTGCCGACGCGTTGGCGGCGGGACCGGTCACGGGGTACTGCGGCTTCGATCCGACCGCCGACAGCCTGCACGTCGGGAACCTCATCCCCGTGATGGGCCTGCTGCACCTCCAGCGCACGGGGCACCGGCCGATCATCCTCATCGGCGGCGGCACGGGCCTCATCGGAGATCCCAGCGGCAAGGCGGCGGAGCGGCAGTTGCTCGCCCCCGAGCAGATCGCCGCCAACGGCCGCGCGATCCGGCAGCAGCTCGAGGGCTTCCTGGAGTTCGGCGGGCCGCGGGGCGCGCTCGTCCGGGACAATGCCGACTGGCTCACGCCGCTCTCGGCGGTCGCACTGCTCCGCGACATCGGCAAGCACTTCAGCATCAACTACATGCTGGCGAAGGACTCGGTCCAGTCCCGCCTCGAGGGTGGGATCTCCTTCACCGAGTTCGCGTACATGCTCCTCCAGGCGACCGATTTCCTCGAGCTGCACCGCCGCGACGGCGCGACGCTCCAGCTCGGGGGCAGCGACCAGTGGGGCAACATCACCGCCGGCATCGAGTTGATCCGGCGGACGACCGGCGCCTCGGCGCACGGGCTCGTGCTGCCGCTCGTGACGACGGCGAGCGGGACGAAGTTCGGCAAGACCGAGGCGGGGGCCGTCTGGCTCGACCCGCAGCGGACGTCGCCGTACCAGTTCTATCAGTTCTGGATCAACGCCGACGACCGCGACGTCGTGCGTTACCTGCGGTACTTCACGCTCCGGCCTCGCGAGGAGATCGCGGCCCTGGAGACGGCGATGGCCGCCGCCCCGGAGCGGCGTGAGGCCCAGGAGACGCTGGCGTTCGACATCACGTCGCGGGTCCACGGCGAGGCGCTCGCGCGATCGGCGCAGCGGGTCTCGGCGGTGCTGTTCGGCGGCAGCGCGCGCGCGCTCAGCGCCGACGAGCTCCTCCTCCTCAAGCGGGAGATGCCGAATGTCGAGGTCCGCCGCGATCGCTTCGTGGCGCCGGTCGGCGTCGGCGCCGGGCCGCCGGTCTTCTCCGCCGACCTGGTCGACCTCGCCGTCGAGGCCCGCATCGTGAGCTCCAGGAGCGAGGCCAGGCGGCTCATTCAGCAGGGTGGCCTCTACGCCAACGATGAGCGGGTCACGCCGGAGAACACGCGGGTCGGGGAGCGAGACCTGTTGCCGGGCAACGCCCTCATCCTCCGCAAGGGCGCCCGCCACCGGACGTTCGTCCAGTTCCTCTGACGGAAGGCGCTGGCGCGGCGCCGACCCGGCGCCCACGGCCGCCCGACGGTGGTCGTGCGGCGTCGCGAATGCCGATGGCGGGCGGCATGCCACGCCGGCCGGCATCCCGGGCGGATGCCGGCCGGTGCCCCCCCGTGGGGGCGGCATTCATGCCGCCCGCTACCGTCATTTCGCACCGATGCCTGACCCGGCATTCACGCCGTTCGCCGTTCGGCGTTCGTACCATCCGGCGTGGGCGCGGAATGCCACACGCGGCGCCCCATCCCACGCCCGCCCGGGTCCGTGCCGATGCGGGTCGCGGGCGCATGAATGCCGGGCCGGGCGTCCGTGCGGGATGCGCGTCGCGGGCGGCATGAATGCCGGGCCGGGCATCCGTGCGGGATGCGAATCGCGGGCGGCATGAATGCCGGGCCGGGCATCCGTGCGGGATGCGAATCGCGGGCGGCATGAATGCCGGGTCACGCCTCCCTGTGGGATGCGAATCGCGGGCGGCATGAATGCCGCCCCTACGGGGGGGGCGGCGACGGCGGGGACGTCGACGACGATTGGGTCAGGCGCTCCAGCTCGGCCTCTTCCTCGGGGCGCCGCTTCCAGCGGCGATGGTGCCAGAGGTATTGCTCGGGATAGGCGCGGACCCAGCGCTCGAGCACCGATGTGTATCGACGCACCACCGCGTCGACGTCCCGCTCGCGGTCGCCGGTGTCCTCCACCAGGATCGGCTCGACGAGCGCCCGGTACTTCCCGCTCGGCAGACGGATCGCCGTGCCGACGACGAGCGGCACGCCGAGGCGAAGCGCGAAGACTCCGGGCCCGCGCGGCGTCTTGGCGAGCCGCCCAAAGAACGGCACATACGTCGACGCCATCCCCTTGACGCCCTGATCGGCGACCAGGGCGACCACGTGGCCGCTCCGGAGCGCCCGCGGGATGCGCCGCACCGGGTCGTCCGGGATGACGCCGAGCCCCGCCCGCTCGCGCGTCGCCGTCAGATAGCGATCGACGAACGGATTCGTCATCCGCCGGACGACGCCCTCGATCCCGACCCCGCGCGCGGCGATGTAGGCACCCGCCAGCTCCCAGTTCCCGATATGTCCGGTGACGACGATGACCCCGCGGCCCGCGGCGAGCGCGTCCGCCATGCGCGCCCAGTCGCCCTCGCCGTCGAACATGTCGAGCACCCGCTCGCGGGAGAGCGTGGACAGCAGCGCCGCTTCGACCGCTGTCCGCCCCAGATGCTCGTACGCGCCGCGCGCCACGCGCCGCACTTCGCGCGCACCCCACTCCGGGAACGCGGTCGCGATCTGCGACTCGACGACGTGACGTCGGATGCGGAGCGGCCGGTATCCGAGGCGCGCCACCCGACCGGCGATCGAACCGGCGGCGCGCCAGGGGACGAGCCCGAGCGCGCCGAGCCCGACCCGGAGCGCCGCGTACTCGACGACGTCGCCGACCGATGCCATCACCCGACTCCGCCGACGTCGCCCGCCGCGCCGCGCGGTCCGGCACCTCGCCCGGCGCCTCGCCCGGCACCTCGCCCGGCCCCGGACCGGCCGCCCGCGCGCCGGGCCGCCGCCCGCACCGCGTCCGCCGCGAAGTCGCGCACCTCCCGCGCCACCCGGCCCCAGTTGTAGTACCGCTCGACCGCATCGCGAGCCGCCCGTCCGAGCGCAGCACATCGGGCCGGGTCGTCGAGGAGCGTCCGGATGGCCGCGGCCGCCGCGGCGGGGTCCACGGGGTCGACCACGACTCCCGTCTCACCGTCGCGCACGGCCGACCGCACGCCGCCGGAGTCGCCGGCGACGCTCGGCGTGCCGCTCGCTCCGGCCTCGACGAAGGCGATCCCGAATCCCTCGGCGTTGATGCCGGCGTCGACCCGGGAGAGGCCGACGTAGACGGTCGCCGTCGCATAGGCCTCGGCGATCGCCTCGTCCGCCAGGGCCCCGGCGAACACCACCCGATCCCGCACGCCAAGCCCGTCAGCGAGCGCCTCGAGACGGTGGAGATCCTCGCCCGTCCCGATCACGAGATACCGCAGGCTCGGCCAGCCCTCGCGCAGCGCGGCGAGCGCCGCCAGCCCGACATCGATCCCCTTGTGCGGCGTGAGACGAGCCACGGTCAGCAGGAGTGGCGCATCGCCGAGCCCGAGCCGGGCGCGGAGCGCGCCCGTGTCGCGGCCCGGGTGGAAGAAGGCGGGATCGGTGCCCAGCGGGTTGACCAGCAGCGTCGGCGGGCGGCGCACGCCCGCCTGCGCCATGACATCGCGGGCGACGTCGCCGCTCCAGTCGGAGATGGCGACGACTCCGGCGCTGTCCTCGAAGATCCGGCGCGCGGTCCAGCGCTTGAGTGGACTCCGATCGATCTTCCGGTGCTCGCGGAGGAGGTCGCCGCCGTAGACGTAGACGAGGTACGGGACACCGGTCACCCGATGCGCCCACCACGACGGGTACCCGGCGGGCCGGATGTTGCCGCAATGAATCACGTCGACGTGGTCGGGACGCCCGACCGCCGTCCGGGGCGCCAGCCACCGGGCCCACCGCGCCTGGTTGCCGATCGTCTTGGCGCCGCGGAAGGTGAACGGTTGCCGCACGATGTCGTACGGCTCGCCGGTGTCGAAGGTACCCGCCTCGCGCTGTCGGGCGCCGTCCGGAGCGACCGTGGAGACCATCACGTGGTCGCCGGGCGTCGCGGCGAGCCGCCGGCACAGCTCGACGTGGCGGCGGGACATGCCGCCGCCGAGCGGCGGATAGTCCTGCGTGATGAAGAGATGCCGGAGCGCGCGCACGCCGTCCCGGTCACCCGGTCCACAGCGTTCGATCCCGCGCGCTGTCCGCCGCCTGTTGCACGGCGTCGAGCATCGCGCGCTCGTCGTACTGGCGCGCGACGCGCGCCCGGCCGGCGCTCCCCATCGCCGTCCGCTGCGCATCGTTGGCGAGCAGTTCGGCGACGGTCGCGGCCGCCGCGGCGGTGTCCCCGGGCGTCAGCACCGCGCCCGTGATCCCGGCCGCCAGATAGCGCTCGGCGACCGTGCCACGGTCGGTGAGCACGGGAATCCGCATCGCCATGAAGTCGAGCGCCGCATAGGCCGCCGTGTCGAGCGTCGCCGCCACCCACCCGACGTCCGCGGCGCGGAGCACGGCCAGGTCGTCGTCCCGCTCGTCGACGTGCGTGATGCGGCGGGCGATGCCGAGCGCGGCGGCGTGCATTCGCAGATCCTCGTGACCGGCCCCGTGGCCGAGCAACACCAGGTGGAGCTCGGGGTGGCGCGGGGCGAGCAGGGCCATGGTGCGGAGCACGCCCGCCGCTCGGACGCGCTCAGCGCCGTCATACACGCAGACGATCAGGCGGGCTGCCGGCGAGGCCGCGCCGAGCGCCGCGGCCGGGACGGGACGCAGCTCGTCGTAGCGCGAGGGGGCGACGCCCAGCTCCGCGACGACCGGCCGCCGCGCGCGTGCGAGGGGCGACACCGCGTCCTCATCGAGCCGCGAGGCGAACATCAGCCCGCCGCTCGCCAACCGCAACGCCATGCGCGTCCCCCGTCCGGCATGGAACCGCCCGCCGGCCGGCACGCGCCGCACGACCCCCCCGCGGCCGGCGAGCCGCATCGCCATCGCGACCGCGAGCTGCTCCGCCTCGGTATGGACGAAGACCGTCTCGACGAAGCGCTCCGTGAGGATCCGCTGGAGCCGCCAGCTCCGCACGGGTAGCGAGCCGCCGGGTGCGAGCGGAATGACATCGCAGCCCTCGGCGGCCGCGCGCACCTCGACGGCGCTGCTGCCGGGGCAGACGAACGTCACCTGATAGCCGCGGTCTCCGAGCCCGCGGGCGGCGGCGGCGAACGCCCGGGCGCTCCCCGTCCACTGCGGGGCGGAGTAGTAGAACAGGACGCGCACCGGCTAGCCCAGCGCGCCACCGACCGGAGCCGGGCGCGCGAGCAGGGGCTCGTCGTCGGGACCGATCGGCGCGTCCCCGAACTGGAGCGCGTGGAGCCGGTGATAGAGCCCCCGGAGCGCCAGCAGCTCGGTGTGAGTGCCGCGCTCCACGATGCGCCCGCGATCGAGCACCAGGATCTGGTCGGCATGCGCCACGGTGGAGAGCCGGTGCGCGATGACGAACACCGTGCGCCCGGCGAGCAGCCGGTCGATCGCCTCCTGGACGAGCCGCTCGCTCTCGGTATCGAGCGCCGACGTCGCCTCATCGAGGATGAGGATCGGCGGGTCGGTCAACAGGGCGCGGGCGATCGCGATGCGCTGCCGCTGCCCGCCGGAGAGTCGCGTCCCCCGCTCCCCCAGGATGGTGTCGTAGCCGTCCGGCAGCTCGGCGATGAAGGCGTGGGCGTTGGCGGCGCGGGCCGCGGCCTCGACCTCCGCGTCGGTGTAACGCCCCTCGGCGCCGTAGGCGATGTTGCGGCGGACGCTGTCGTTGAAGAGCACCGTGTCCTGGCTCACGATCCCGGTCAGCGCGCGCAGGGCGGCGAGCCGGATCTCGCGCGTGTCGGCTCCGCCGAGGAGAATGCGGCCGCTCGTGGGCTCGATGAACCGGGGGATGAGGTCGACGAGGGTGCTCTTCCCCGCCCCGCTGGCCCCGACGAGCGCCACCACCTCGCCCTTGCGCGCCGTGAACGTGATGTCGGACAGCACCGGCTCGCTCGCCGGCGCGTAGGCGAACGTCACGCGCTGGAAGCTGACGGCGTCGAAATCGGCGCCGACGTCGCGCGTCCCCCGATCGGCCTCGGTCTCGGTGGGCTCGTCCAGGATCTCGAAGATCCGCTCGGCGGCGGCGAGCGAGGCCTGGGCCGTGGTCGGGAGCTGCGTCACCTGCTTGAGCGGCTGGAGGAGCTTCATGGCGATCGTGAGGAAGACCAGCAGCTCGCCGCCGGTCAGCGTCCGATCGACGAGCACGCCCCGCGCGCCGTACCAGAGGAGACCGACGATGACCAGGGTCCCCAGGAACTCGGTGATCGGCTGCGACAGCAGGGCCAGCTTCGTCACCCGCACGAGTCGCCGCGAGTACTGCGTGCTCGCTTCGACGAACCGCCGCTCCTCGTAAGGCTCGGCCCGGAAGGACTTCACGAGCCGCATCCCGGAGACGATCTCCTGGAGCACGCTCAGGATCTCGCCGTAGTCGTCGCGGAGCCGGCGGTGGTTCTTGCGGAGGCGGCGGAGGATGGGCTGGAGCGTCCCGGTGATCGCCGGGGCGACGGTGAGCATGATGAGCGACAGCCGCCACGAGACCGCGAACATCGACGCGATGTACACGACGATCTGCGAGCCGTTCTGGATCCCGGACGTCACCAGCTGCGTGACGAGCAATTTCGTCTGGTCGGTGTCGACCAGGATCCGGGCCGTGATCTGGCCGCCCTTGGTCCGCGTGAAGTACGGCAGCGGGAGACGCTGGAGATGCGCGTAGACGACGTTCCGCATGTCGCGCGTCACGTACTCCTGGAGCTGCGCCCCCAGCTGGCCCCCGTACCAGACGAGGAGATTCTTGACGGACACGGTCGCCAGGACGATCAGGATGACCGTCTCGAGCGACCCCATCTTGTCGCGCGGATCGAGCAGGAAGCCGATCGTGAAGGCGACGAACCGGGTGAGCGCCGTCCCGTTGACCGCGAACGGCGGCTTGTCGAAGAGCGCATTGAGGAACGGAATCAGGAGCGCGATCGAGAACGCATCGAGCGCCGCGGCGACGACGCTGGACGCGATCGCGCCGCCCATCCGCCACCGGTGCGGCCGCAGGAACCCGAGGAGCCGGCGGTAGGCGATCCCGGCCGGCGTGCGGCGCGCCCCGGACCGCGCCGGCGGGGTCGGCCCGGCCTCGGACGGCGGCGCGGGGACCCGGGCAGCCGAGGCATTCATGCGGAATGCGGGAACGGGCCGCGCTACCGGCGCGGCGTGAGCAGCGCCACCGGGAGGATCACCTCTTCCGGTGTCACCCCGCCGTGCAGGAACGACCCGCGGTATCGGCTCTGGTACTCGCGGAGCTTGGTCGGATACACGAAGAACGAGTCGCCCGTGGCGAGCAGCGTGTGCGAGCCCAGACCCCGGTGGGGGAGGCGCAACTGGTCGGCGCTGGGGAAGAGCAGCGCGTGATCGGGCCGCTCGGCGCGCACGTCCTCGCCGAACTTGTAGCGCAGATTCGCGGTCGCGTCGCGCTTGGCGTACACGGTCGCCGGTGTCTGGCAGTGAATCGAGCCGTGGTCGCTCGTGAGCAGCACGGTGACCCGCCGGCGGGCGGCTTCCTTGAGGACACCGAGCAACGCGGACCGCTGAAACCACTGCACGGTCAACTGCCGGAGCGCGATCTCGTCGCGCGCCACCTCGTACAGGATCGCCGACTCGCTCCGGCCGTGGGTGAGCAGGTCGACGAAGTTGAAGACGAAGGCCGTCACCCCATCGGGGGCGATCGCGGCATGGAGCCGCCGCTCCAGCTCATCGGAATCGGCGGCGGTCGAGATCTTGAAGTACCGGACGGGGACCGGGTGCTCGAGCTCCGTCAGGTGCGCCTCGAGCAACTCCCGCTCGTGCGCGTTGAGGGTCTCATCTTCGCGTGCCCCGGGACCCCACCAGTCCGGGAACCGGGCGGCGATCTCGCCGGGGAAGAGGCCGCTGAAGAGGGCGTTCCGCGAGTACGGCGTGGCGGTCGGCAGGACGGCGAAGTGGTGGGTCACCTCGACGTCGAACAGCGGGGCCAGCAGCGGCTCCAACGCCATCCACTGGTCGAGCCGCAGGCAGTCGACGACGACGAAGATCGCCGCCCGGTCGCGCTGGAGCACGGGGAGCAGGAACTCGCCGATGACGTCGACCGAGAGCGGGGGTCGATTGCCCTCGAGATGCTGAAGCCAGCTCGGATAGGCCGCGGCCATGAAGGCGGCGAACTCGCGATGCATGTCGGCGTAGAGCCCGCGGAGGGACTCGTAGAGTCCGGTCTCGCCCGCGGCCGCCAGCTCGACGTCCCACTTCATGAGCTCCCCGAAGCGCTCGACCCAGCCGCGCCAGTCCAGCGGCCGGGCACGCTCGAGCTCGATCGCGCGGAAGCGCTCGACGAACCGGCGGGCCAGCGCCTGCTGGCGGATGCGGGGCCCGTCGAGGATCCGCCGCACGGCCGCCAGCACCTGACGGGGATTGATCGGCTTGGTGAGGTAGTCGCGGACGTTGGCGCCGATCGCCTCGGTCAGCGTCGCGTCTTCCTCGCTCTTGGTGACCATCACCACCGGGACGTTGGGGTCCAACGCCCGCAGATCGCGATAGGCGTCGAGACCGCGCTTGCCCGGCATCTGCTCGTCCAGCAACACGACGTCGAACGGCCGCTGTCGGATGAGCTCGATGGCGTCGTCGGCGTTGGTCGCCATCTCCACGTCGTAGCCGCTCTCGCGCAGGAAGATGCGATGCGGCTCGAGCAGCTCCACCTCGTCGTCCACCCAGAGCACCGCCTTGCGGGCGGGTGCCGGCTTCCGGGGCGGTCCCTGAGCGGCGGACGGGGCCGGACCTGGCGTGGGAGCCGAGGGCTGCGGGGGGGGCGTAGGCCGGGGGGCGGGAGTGGGCGAGGCGGCGGAAATCGCGGAGATGCCGGGGCTGGCGGAGATGGCGGACGTGGCGGGAACGAGGGGCGAAGCGCCGAGCGGGGCCATCTCGTGCGGAATGTATTGTTGCACTCTAGCTTCGTGTAGGTGCTTGGCAGCCGTCTGCCGTACGCCCTCGAGGCGCCGGTGTTCCGCTTCCCCGCGCTCGCTACGCTGGCGGGGCGGCGGCCGTTGGGGGGCGACCGTGAGGTCGCGCTCGCAGCCTTCGTGTGCGCGCACCTGGTCGCCGGCGCCGCCTCGCCGGTGGCGCTCGGCGCCGAGGTCCGCGCCCGGCGTGCGGCCGGCGCCCGGGCCTGGCTGGCGGCCTGCACACTGCCCGCGCCGGCGCGGGCCGCCTTCGCGCGGGTGATCGATGCGGCGGCCCAGGACGACCCTGCGACCTTGCGGTCGGCGCTCCGCGGCGTGCTCGACGTCGTCGGGCGCACCCTCGACGGACCGGCGCGGTCCGAGGTCGAGGCCCTCATCCCTCGCTGACGGCCCTTCCCCCTCGGTCGTCTCTCGGGCGTGCCGCGGTCCACCGACATCTCCCCGCTCTCGCAGCTCCTCCGGCGGATCGATGCGCGCTCCGACGGCGCGCCGACCAACGACACGATCTCGACCGGCTTCCCGAGCATCGACCAACTGCTGGGCGGTGGCTTCCGCACGGGCGATCTGGCGGTCCTGGGCGGCGACGTCGGCAGCGGCAAGTCGGCCCTGGCCCTCGCCGTCGCGATGCGGGCCATGCTGAGCGGCGTACCCGCCGCGTACTACACGGGGGAGATGTCGGTCGAGCGGGTGCTGGAGCGGATGCTCGCCCTCGAGGGCCGGGCCCGGATCGACGACCTGCGGCGCGGCACACTGGACGAGGGCACGCGCGCGAGCGCGGGCGCCGCCGCGCTCCGACTGCGCGACGTCTCGCCCATGGTTGAACGTCTTCCGGCGACTGTCGAGCAGCTCGGCGAGTCGATCGCGGCCCGCGGCGGCGCGCGGCTGGTGGTCATCGACGGCCTCCAGTCACTCGGCGCCGGGCGGCTGGCCCAGGACGAGGAGCTGGCGGCGGCCGTCCGCGCGCTCAAGGCCGCGGCCCTCCAGTCGGAGCTGGCGCTGCTGCTCCTCGCCCATCTGCCGAACCTCGACCGCAGTCGCCCGGACCGGCGGCCGACACTCGACGATTTCGGCGCCCTCCACGCCCCCAAGCAGCACGCGGACGTGGTGCTCGCCCTGTACCGCGAGGAGATGTATCAGGGGGGCCTGAGCGTCGAGGGCGCGACCGAGCTACTCGCGCTCAAGAACCGCAGCGGCCCGACCGGGTACGTCGACCTGTACTTCTACAAGCACTGGATGCGGTTCGAGGATCTCCTCGAGCGCTAGCACCACGAGGGGCGCCCGCGCGACGCGGGCGGGCGCGAGGTTTCGAGTATATTTTGGGTCTCCGACCCTCAGCTCGCGAGCGCCACGCATGGCCGGCCACAGCAAATGGAAGCAGATCAAGCACTACAAGGCGGCCGCCGACGCCAAGCGCGGAGCACAGTTCACGAAGCTGATTCGTGAGATCACGGTCGCCGCGAAGCAGGGCGGCGGCGATCCGGGCGGCAATCCCCGCCTGCGGACGGCGATCGAGAACGCCCGGGCGGCCTCGATGCCGAAGGACAACATCGAGCGGGCGATCAAGAAGGGGACCGGCGAGCTGGAAGGCGTGCAGTACGTCGAGGTCATGTACGAGGGGTTCGGCCCGGGCGGCGTCGCCCTCATGATTCAGGCGGTGACCGACAACGCGACCCGCACGGTCGCCGAGATCCGGCACAAGCTCTCTCGCGGCGGCGGGAACCTCGGCGCGACGAACTCGGTGGCGTGGATGTTCGATCGGCGCGGCCAGATCTATGTCGACGCGACGCAGGACGAGGATCGAGTGCTCGAGGCGAGCCTGGAGTCCGGCGCCGAGGATGTCCGCCGCGAGGACGACCAGTACGTGGTGACCACCGACCCGGCGACGGTCCACGCCGTCCGGGCGGCACTCGAGGGCAAAGGCGTGACGGTGGCGGAGGCCGAAGTCGCCTGGATCCCCAGGACGACGGTTCGCGTCGAGGGCAAGACCGCCGAATCGCTCGTCAAGCTCCTCGAGGAGCTGGAGGAGCTCGACGACGTGCAGAAGGTGGACGCGAACTTCGACATGGACGTCGCCGATATGGCGCGTGCGTGACCGTTCTCGGCATCGACCCCGGGACGGCGGCGACCGGCTACGGCGTGGTCCGCCGGGTCGAGGGACCGCGCCAGGCCGTGCTCGTCGAGTGCGGCGTGATCCGCACCCGGCCGCGTGACACGCTCGCCGGCCGGCTGCTCGAGATCTTCGAGGGCGTGACGGAGCTGATCGAGCGCCACCGACCCGAGGTGCTCGCGGTCGAGGATGTGTTCTACGCCCGCAACGTGCGCACGACGGTCGTGCTCGGGCACGCGCGTGGGGTCGTGCTGCTCGCCGGCGCGCGGGCGGGCGTGCACATCCACGAGTACCCGCCGGCCGAGATCAAGAAGGCGGTCGTGGGCAGCGGAGGCGCGACCAAAGCCCAGGTGCAGTTCATGTTGATGCGACTGCTCCGGCTCCAGTCGGTGCCGCATCCGTCGGACGCCGCCGACGGCGTCGCGGCGGCGCTCACGTACTGCCTCACGGCGCCGGCGACCCGTCGGGCGCTGGTCGCGGCGGCCGCGCCCGCGCGCGCCGAGCCGGGACCACGCGCGGCGCGTGTCTGAGCCGGGCGCCGGCCGCGCATGATCTCACAGGTCAGGGGCACGGTCATCGCGAAGGAGCTGGACCGGACCGAGGTGCTGACGCCGGGCGGTGTCGCCTACGAGCTGGCCATCCCGCTCTCGGCGTACGAAGCACTGCCCGGGCCGGGCGAGCACGTCACCGTGCACACGCACCTCGTCGTCCGGGACGATGGCTGGCAGCTGTTCGGCTTCTCGACCCCCTACGACCGCCAGGTCTTCCGGGCCGTGCTGGGCGCCAAGGGCGTCGGGCCGACGCTCGCCCTGAGCCTGCTGTCGGCCCTCTCGGCCGAGCGGCTCGTCCGAGCGCTTCGGGAACGCGACATCGTCACGCTCCAGCGCGTGCCGCGCGTCGGACGGAAAAAAGCAGAGCAGCTCGTGCTCGACCTGGCCGACAAGGTCGACGCGCTCGTCGGAGGGGCGGGGGCCGGCGGCGCCGCCGGTGGGCTCCAGGGGGCGCCGCCGGGGGTCGAGGATGCCGTGCTCGGGCTCGTGCGCCTCGGGTATGGGCGGCCCGACGCCGAGCGCGCCGTGCGTGCCGCCCTGGATGCCGGCGCGACCGGGCACTCGGTGCCCGATCTCGTCCGGGCCGCGCTCACGCGGATCGCCGGGCGGTGATATTCGGTCTCTCTTCGGTGTATATTGGAGCCCATGTCCTCGACGTTGGCGAGAGGCTCGGCGGCTGAGGTGTCGCGCCGCGAGATCACGACGCCGGACGAGCTCCCGGAGGAAGGGCCGGTCGAGCTTTCGCTCCGCCCGCAGCGGCTGGCCGAGTTCATTGGCCAGCCCAAAGTCAAGGAGACCCTCCGCATCTACATCGACGCGGCGCTGGCCCGCCGCGAGCCGCTCGATCATGTGCTCTTCTTCGGCCCACCGGGGCTTGGCAAGACGACGCTGGCCGAGCTGATCGCGCGGGAGGTGGGTGCCAACATCCACACCAAGTCGGGCCCGTCGCTCGAGAAGCCCGGCGATCTCGTCGGCACGCTGACCAACCTGCGGCAGGGGGACGTGCTCTTCATCGATGAGATCCACCGGCTTCGGCCGGTGATCGAGGAGTTCCTCTATCCGGCGATGGAGGACTTCAAGATCGAGATCCGGCTCTCCGACGGGCCCAAGGCGCAGACGATCACGATGCCCGTCGAGCGCTTCACCCTCGTCGGGGCCACGACGCGGCTCGGCATGCTCACGGCTCCGTTGCGGGCCCGGTTCGGGATCGAGCAGCGTCTCAACTACTATCCGGCCGAGGACCTCGAGACGATCGTGCGTCGCACGGCTGACGTGCTCAAGGTGGGCATCGATCCCGGCGGAACGAGCGAGATCGCGCGTCGCTCGCGAGGGACGCCGCGCGTCGCCAATCGACTGCTGCGGCGGGTGCGCGACTTCGCGCAGGTCCGGGCCGACGGGGCGATCACCGAGGCGGTCGCGCAGCAGGCGCTCCAGATGCTGGATGTCGACCAACTGGGACTCGACGACATGGACGCGCGGATCCTCCGGACGATCATCGAGAAGTTCGAGGGCGGCCCGGTCGGGATCGGCACGATCGCCACGGCGGTGGCCGAGGATCCGGGCACGATCGAGGAAGTGTACGAGCCGTTTCTGGTCCAGAACGGATTCCTGCACCGGACGCCGCGCGGCCGGGTCGCGACCCTGACGGCGTACCGCCACTTCGGCTTCGAGCCGCCGGCGGGTGGTGGCGGGTCGCATGGGCTGCAACCGGGACTCTTCCCCGACGCCTAGTCCCCGCCCCGGGTCCGACGCCGGTACCGACGCCGGCGGACGCGATCGCATGCCCTCGCCCGGCTCGCGCACTGCGGACTACGACTACGCCCTCCCGCCGGACCGGATCGCGCAGGTCCCGGCGGCCGCGCGGGACGCGAGTCGGCTGCTCGTCATCGACCGGGCGCGTGGGACCATCGCTCACCATGTCTTCCGCGATCTCGTCGGGCTGATCCCGCCGGGCGACGCGCTCGTCGTCAACACGACCCGGGTGATCCGGGCGCGGCTCCTGGGGACGCGCGTCGGCTCCGGTGCGCCGGCCGAGATCCTCCTGCTCCGTCCGCTCGGCGACGGGCGGTTCGAGGCGTTGGTGCGGCCGGGAGGGAAGCTCGGGGCGGGCCGCGTGGTGACCGTCGGTCCCGAGCTATCGGTTGAGATCGAGCAGGTGACCGATCGGCGCACCCGTATCGTGCGGCTCCGCACGGCGCTGTCCGTGGAGGAGGCGATCGAGCGACATGGGCACGTGCCGCTGCCGCCCTACATGACGCGCGGGGATACGACGGCCGACGGCGAGCGGTACCAGACCGTCTACGCGCGCGAGCGCGGGTCGGTCGCCGCGCCGACGGCGGGGCTGCACTTCACTCCGGAGCTGCTCGCGGCACTGACCGCGCGCGGCGTCGAACGCGTGGACGTGGTGCTCCACGTCGGCGCCGGTACCTTCAAGCCGGTCGAAGTCGACGATCCCGCCCGACACGTGATGCATGAGGAGTGGTACAGCGTTTCGGCGGCTGCCGCCGACCGTGTCGCCGCCGTCCGGCGCCGAGGCGGCCGCATCTGGGCCGTCGGGACGACCACGGCCCGCACACTCGAGAGTGCGGCGGGGGAGGATGGCACGGTGCGGGCCGGGTCCGCCGAGACCCGGCTCTTCATCCGCCCGCCGTACGAGTGGCGGGCAGTCGATCATCTCATCACCAACTTCCACCTGCCGCGCTCGACCCTGCTCATGCTGGTCGCCGCCTTGGCCGGGTACGAGGTGACGATGCGCGCCTACCGCGCGGCGGTCGACGCGGGATACCGGTTCTACTCCTACGGCGACGCCATGGTCATCGTGTGACCGGGGCCGGCAGAGCCGACTTCGAGTTCGTCG
>JAJPIS010000067.1 GCA_021324635.1 Gemmatimonadota bacterium | reverse complement strand
GCCGGTTCCGGTGCAGGGGCAATTCGCGTCGCGAATTGCCCCTGCACCATCCAATAAACCCCGTTCCGTTGGTGGCCGCGGGACGCGGGGCCGCCCGAAATGCGGGGCCAGGCATCGGTGTGGGATGGAATCGCGGGCGGCATGAATGCCGCCCCTACGGGTGGCCGCGGCACGCGTGCCGCGCGACATGCCGAACGGCGGGGGGCGAACGGCGGCGACGAACGGCGGGCGGCATGAATGCCGCCCCGGCGTACGCGGGGCGCCTGGCGCCGCCCCTACCTCCCGGCGAGCCTGGCCTCGAGGCGATTATGAATCGCCTGCTCCAACCCGCCCGTCGAGGGACAGTAGACCCCCGTATTGCTGACGCCGACGGCATGGGCCTCGCCGCGGACATCCGTGCGCACATTGGACAGGTCCGCCCCCTGCGGCTCGACGGATGAGACGACGGAGATCGTGAGGTCGTACGAGTCCGCGCGGGGCATGTTGGTGACCGGCTGAAGCCCGCAGTCCAGGTACACCGAGGCCCGCCGGCCGCCGAGCGAGTGCCCCACGAGCCGGTAGTGCCGATTCCCGATCACGCCGGCCGCGCTCTGGACGTCGCCAAGCGGGATCCCGAGATCTCCATAGACCTGTGCGAGCGCCGCCAGGGCGGCGTTCGCGGCCGCATGGACGTGGACCTCCTGGACGGCGGTCACGTCGGTCGTCCAGTACACGTGGCCGGCATCGTCCGTTGCCACCACGCGCCGCTGGGAGGCGACCTCCTCGCGTCCCGTGGCGCATCCGACCAGCAGGAGAACCGGTCCGAGCAGGCGGAGGGGGAGGGGGAGGGGGAGGGGGAGGGGGAAAGCGATGCGCATACGATCTCTCCTGGTGTGTACCGCCGAGATCAGGACGGTGGATCAACACTCACGCTAGCGCCGCGCCGCGGGCCCTCCGACTTCGATCAGTCCTTCGTCTCGGCCGGCGCTGGGCTGCCGAGCGCCTTGTTGAGGCGGGCCGCAATCGACTTCTCGAGCTCGCCCGTCGACTGGCAGTCGACGGCATTGCTGCTCGTGCCTGTCGGTCGAGCCGACCCGCGCACCGACGTCGCTACCGCCGTCACGCTATCCTTGCTCGGCAGCACCGTCGACAGGATCGACAGCGTGACGTCGTCGAGATCGGCGCGATTTCCGACCATCGACTCCTGCCCACAGTTCAGGTAGTACGACAGGAGGTGACCGTGTAACCGGTGTGTCGCGAGCTGAAGGCGCTGATTCCCGATCTGGCCGGCATCCGGAATCATCGTGCCGATCGGGATCTGGAGGTCGTTGTAGATCTGGGCGAGGGCAGTGAGGGCGTCGGTCCGTGTTCCGCGGACCTGGACGACATCGGGACCGTCGACGTCGGTGGTCTCCACGAGCTGGTGTCCGGGCGACGATAGGACGCGCGTCGAGATCGTGGTCCCCGGCGCGTCGGAACGCTGGCTGGTCGAAGCACAGTGGACGGTGACCGCCGCGGTCCCGACCAGTGCCAGGATGGCGGAGGCGGTCGAGGCACGGGGGAGCGAGCGCCTGGGAGACATCGGAACACTCCAGATGGAAGGGTACCGGCTCACCAACGGTGCGGGCTGTATCGGAGACTGTCAATCACCCGGCGCACGCGCCAGAACCGCCTGGTCGCGGGACGTCTCGTCGCGATCATCTGAAGTCGTGCGAGTGATGGGCGAGGGCCGCACGTGCCTGGAGCGCGCGGAATCGTTCCCCGATGATGTTGACCTGGGCACCGTCGCGCTCGACACGGCCATAGACGAGCAGGAACGTCGCGTGTCGTACCGGCTCGCGGAACCGCTCGTCCAGCGCGCGGGAGACGATGACGTTGGCGGTCCCCCACTCATCCTCGAGGAGCAGAAATACCGTTCCCTTGGCGCTCTCGGGGCGTTGCCGCACGGTCACCAAGCCAGCCACGAGCACGCGCTCCCCTCCACGGCAGGCATGCAAGTCCTGGCTGTCGAGCGCACCGATGGCCCGGAGCCGTGCCCGAAAGCGCTCCATGGGGTGCCCGGCGGCCGTGAGACCGAGCGCCCGATAATCCAGTGCGATCCCCTCATCACGCGTGAGCGGTCGCGGCGCGAAGCGCCCGGTCCCATCACCGGCTCGGGCCGGCGCGAGGGGTAGGCGATCTCCCGCCACCCGTAACGCCTCCCAGCAGGCCCGCCGCCGATCCGGTTCCCAGGCACCAAACGCTCCGGCCCGCGCGAGCGCGGCCGCCACGCGGCCCTCGAGCCCGGCTCGTGTCACGCAGTCGGCAATCGAACGGAACGGCGTTCCCCCCCCTCCCCCTCCCCCTCCCTCTCTCACGGGGCCTCGGGCCGCTCGCAGCGCCTCGATCGCCGCCTCCCCGACCCCGCGCACCTGTCGCCATCCGATCCGGAGCGCCGGGCGGTCGCGATCGTCCGTCTCCTCGACCGTGCACTCCCAATCTCCATCCCGCAGACATGGCCCACGGACCTCGACCCCTCGGCGGAGCGCGTCGTGCACGAGCGTCGAGACGGGATAGAATCCCATCGGCCAGGAGTTGAGCAGCGCGGCGAAGAACTCCGCCGGGCAGTGTGTCTTGAGAAACGCCGTCGCATACGCGATGAGGGCGAAGCTCCAGGCATGGGATTCAGGAAATCCGTAGTTGGCGAAGCTCTGGAGGTCGTCGACGATCTGCGCGGCCACCTCGGCGGCCACCCCCCGCGATTCCATGCGCGCTCGGAGCCGGTCGAGCGCGGCCCGGAGCTGCGGCATCTTGCGGGCGTTGCCCATCGCACGCCGGAGCTCGTCGGCCTGCGCCCCCGTGTACCCTCCCAGGTCGCGCGCGATCGCCATCGCCTGCTCCTGAAAGATCGGGATGCCCTGAGTCCGTTCCAGGATCGGCACGAGCGCGGGATGGAGATACGTGACCGGCTCCAACCCGCGCCGCCGGCGGGTGTACGGCCGGACGAAACGGGCCTGGATGGGGCCGGGACGGATGAGTGCAACCTGGACGACGATGTCGTACATCCGCTCCGGTCGCGTGTGGACGATCGACGCGATCTGCGCCCGGCTCTCGATCTGGAACGTCCCGACCGTGTCGCCCTTGGCGATCAGGTGGAACGTCGCCGGGTCGTCCTTGGGCAGGGCGTACATCGATGGCCGCCGGCCGGTGCGGTGCTCGACGTAGTCGAACGCACGCCGGACCAGGGACAGCGCGCCGAGCCCGAGGAAGTCGAACTTCGGCACGCCGACGCGGTCCAGGTCATCCTTGTCGAGCTGCACGACCGTTCGACCCATCGCCGTGGGCTCGATCGGGAGATAGTCGCCAAGCGGCGCGGATGACAGGACGAAGCCGCCCGGATGGGTGGATCGCATGCGCGGCAATCCATCGAACGCCGCCATGGCTCGCAGCAGTGCACGCCCACGGGGCGCATCCAGATCGAGTCCCACCTCGCGCCCCAGGCCCGTCTGGAGATATGCGGCGCCATCCGCCGGATCGAGTCGATGGAGGCGCTTGGAGATCCGAGTGGCGAATGTGGCCGGGTAGCCGAGCGCACGCATGGCGTCGAGCGCCGCGTTGGGCGCACGATAGGTCTGCACCATGCCGGTGATCGCCGCGTGGGAGCGGTCGTACTCGCGGTACATGTAGTCGAGCACTTCCTCACGCCGGTCGTGCTCGATGTCGATGTCGATGTCCGGCGCCTCGGTCTGCCCTTCCACCCGGCGCTCCGAGAGAAAGCGCTCGAACATCAATCCGTTGGCGACGGGATCGACCGCCGTGATTCCCAGGCAGTACGCCACCGCGGAGTTGGCCGCGCTTCCTCGCCCCTGTGCGAGGATCCCCTGCCGCTCGGCGAAGCGCACGGCGTCCCACATGACGAGAAAGAACCCGGCGAAGCCGAGCCGCCGGATGAGGTCCAGCTCGTGCTCCAGTTGGCGCCCCTGCGCGGTCGACACCGTCTGCCACCGAACCGCCGCCCCCGCGTAGACGCAGGCTCGGAGGTAGCTGTCGTCGTCGGGATACCGCTCGGGCAGCGGGAACGTCGGCAGCGGCGGCCGGAGCCACTCGAGCCCGAAGGCCTGGCACTCGGCGGCGATCCGCGCACTCGCCTCGAGCCCGGCCTCGCGACCCTGCCAGCGCGCCGCCATCTCGGCGGGGGATCGAAGATGCCAGCCTCCGTTGGGATGGAGGAGCCCACGAGCTGCGGCCGTGTCGATGTCCACCCCCGCGCGGAGCGTGGTCAGGACATCGTGCACGAGTCGACCCGCATCGTCGATGTACCGTGGATCGTTCGTGACGACCCAGGGGACGCCAGCCCGGTCGGCGAGGTCGATGAGCGCACCGGCCAGCGCGGCCTCGCTCCGTCCGGCATGGTGAAGCTGAACCTCGACGGCGAGCCGCTCCCCGAAAACCGCCCGCCAGCTGGCGAGACGCCGAGCCGCATCTTCCCACCCCCCCGCCCGCATCGATCTCGCGAGCGCGCCCGATGCCGGCCCGGTGAGCGCGAACATTCCATCGCTTCGCTCGACCACATCCTGCCACGAGACCTGTGGGCGCCCCCGTGTCGGCCGCTCGTGCTGGTCGCGATCGCGCGCCCCGCCAGGGCGCCGCGTGCTGCGCCGGGCCGAGCGGCCGCGCCAGCGTCCAGCGACGCCCGGCTCGGGGGTCGGATGATCGATGGGCCAGCTCCGGAGACATCCCGACCGGGCCCGCGTGATGAGCGCCGCCAGATTGCGGCATCCTGCCGCGGTGCACGCGAGGAAGGCGGCCGGCGCGCCCTCCACGAGCAGCTCGGCGCCGAGGATGGGCTTGATCCCGGCATCCTGGGCCGCAAGAGCGAAGCGCACGGCGCCACCAAGATCGGCGGCATCGGTGAGGCCCAGTGCCGAGTACCCCATCGCGGCGGCCGTCCCGACGAGCGCCTCCGGCGTCGCGCTGCCGTCCCCGAAGGAGAAGGCGCTATGCGCCCGCAGCTCGACGTATAGGGGATGAGGAGGATGAGGAAGATGGCCGTCCGTCAATCCCACCACCCCTGGAGATACCACTCGCTCCCCCTGTCGATCCGAGCGCCTCCGCTCCGCTCGCCGTCGCCAGCCGTGCGAAAGAGCAGGACGAGCCGCCCATCCGCCGTCACACAGTGGAAGTACTCCCGCGCATAGGGCGCGTCCTCCCACGCTCCCCCTTCGATCCGATCGGGCCCCGCCGCCACGAGCACATCGATCGCATCATCACGGATCGCCCGGCGGGCGGGGCGCCCTCGCCCCCGCCCGCCGGAGATCGGCTCGTGATACCGCACCGGGATCTCGTGGTCGCGTCGGGGGATCGTGGTCACTCGCACGCGCTGCGGCTCGGGCAGGAGCTGGAGCGTGAGGCTCGGCTGCACGGCGGCGACCGGGGCGCTCGCGACCGGGACACGCGCGGCCGAAACGGCCGGTTCCCGCACATGCCACCGGGCTCGGCGCTCCGGGAGCGGATGATCGGACAGGGTGAGCGTCACCGTGTCGGCACCACAGGCCTCGAGGAGCTGGGCGATCGCCTGCTCGGTGGCACCTGCCGTCGCAAAGCCACGGTCGAAGATGTCACCCTGTCGCTCGAGCGTCGGGGCGGCCGCCGCGACCCGAACCACGATCCCGGTGACCGCCTCGGGGAACCGAACGGGCTCGAGCGCCGTGCGGGTCAGTCGCATCCAGGTCGCACGATCGGCCGTCGGGTGGGCCGACTCCAGGGTATGATCGAGACTGGTACGATTGGCCAGCGTGAAGCGCATCGTGAGGGCGCGGGCTCCCTCGCCTCGGCTGCGGAGTGCGTCGCATACGTGCCCGATCAGCCGATGCATCACGAACAGCAGCCGCTCGCCATCGCGCAGCGCGTAGTCGGTCCAGGCACACGAGGCGCGAGGCAGCGTCCGGGGGAGAGCACCAAATGGCCGGCGCCGATCATCTGCCCGCGCGAGCTGCCAGAGCCGGACGCCGTCCACGCCGCATCGCACCTCGATCTCCTCTCGACCGAGTCCGGCGAGCTCGCCGCACGTCGAGATCCCCATGTCCAGCAGGAGCGGAAGAAGCGCCGGGTCCGGGTCCGCCACCTCACGCAAGACCGTGAGCGGATACGGCGCGAGGAACGAGCGGTCCTCCCCCGGTGGGACGATGGTCACCGCCGCAGGCCTGGACACGCGCGAGGAGTGTCCGGGCCGATGGCCAGGGCCCGGATCCCCCCTGGCTGCGACCTCTGCCGCGATCGCCGTGCGAGCGACCCCGACCCGCACATCCCGACCGCCCTGTTCCCGCACGACCACGCGCAGGGCGTCCACCAGCGATCGCTCCGGCAACCCCCGTCCGTCGACCCAGACGATCCCGCGCGCCGAGAGGGCGACCCGGGGCGCAACCCGGAGCAGTGCTTCCGTCAGATGGTCGGGCGGCGGCGGGGACTCCTCAGACTGTCCGTCGTCGGTCGCACCGCTCCCGGGGCTGGGCGGCGTGTCATCAGGCCTGTCATCAGGCCTGTCATCAGACGTGTCATCAGGCCTGTCATCGGTCGACGCCGCGGCGGTCGACCAACGAGGGATCCAGAGACAGACGAAGGTCATAGGGCGTGACCGGAATGGAGATCCGGGCCGACTCGTTCCACCCCGGCGCCCGCACGCGGACGTCGATGACGGCGGCCCGGGCGGCGGCGGGGTCGGCGAATGGCCCGGCACGCCACTGATAGCCGTGCGGGAGAAGGCGTGAGGTGACGCGCAGCGACGCCAGCGACGCGCTCGACGTCAGCACCACGAACGCCCCCCCTCCGTCGTGTGCCGCCCGCGACAGCCGAACCGCCTCCGTCCCCTGCGGCTCGACCCCAGCGAGCACGACGAGCGCGAACCCACCACACCGGAGCAGCCCCTCGCCCCAGCGCAACGCATCGCGCGGCGTCTTCGGGCGGACGAGGAGTGGCCCCTCCTGCCAGAAGGGGCCGATGATATGCTCCCCATCGATCCAGGCTGCCCGCTCCCCTCCTGCCAGCACCCCCTGGCACGTCGCTCGAAGGATGGCCATCGCTCCTCCTCGCGGCATCCAGGCCGTGAGTCGGCCGCGTGGCAATCCCCCACCCGGAAACGCCCGCTCGAGTCCCGCCACGCCCATCGCCACCGGCTCCGCCGCGTGCTGATGGACGGGAATCGCGTCCGGAAATTGCTCGCGGAGCAAAGCGCGGAGCTCGGCGGCAATCGACGGCACGGAAACGCTCCGAGAAGAGGGTGAGAGGGATCGGGAGTGCCACGGCCGATTTTCAGGGGTCTGAACGGGCTGAAGCAGAACCACAGGGGGCTTCTACGATATACCGAATAAACCCCGAAAGCAATCCGAAGGCCAGGCGGTCCGCTGGCTCGGGGGGCCCGGCTCTCGCGATCGCCGGTTGCCTCGCCATCTGCCTCATGGTGGCGGCCTGCGCGCACCGCGCGCCGCCCCGCACCACCATCACATCGGCCGGCGAGGTCGCCTCGCCCGCTCCCGCCACTCCGACCCGGTGGACCGCGAGCATCACACCGCTGGTCTCCACGGCTGTCGGCGGGACCGGCGGGACCGGTGCCCCATCAGAAGTGCAGGGTCGGGCCGCCATCACACCGGGCACCAACGGGCAGCCCGACACCATCGTGCTCTTCCTCACCGGCCTTCAGCCCGGCCAGCCATACATCTGGCACATCCGACGCGGGCCCTGTAGCAGCACGGAGCCGCAAGGGCCGCCGAGCGAGTACGCCCCTCTCACCGTGGACGCGGAGGGGCGCGGCAGCGCGACCGGCACCTTTCCGATGACCGACATGCACGGCTACCACATCGATGTCCATCTCGGCAACTCCCCCGCCCTCGCCTGTGGCGACCTCAAACCGGTGACACCGTAAACCGGTGACACCGGAGGGGCGGCGCCATGCGCCGAGCGTGACGCATCGCGCACATCCGGACTGGAGGCGCCTCACCGGGGCGCCCCGCGGTGAGCGACCCGCCGCGGAGCCTAGACCGGCTGCCCGATCAGCCGCGCGAGCTCGCCCCGTGCGAGGGCGTCGGCGGCGACGACGCCACAGTCGAGCACGAGCGCGCTCACCAGGTGCGCCGGGGTGACGTCGAATGCCGGATTGAACACGGGTGCATCGCTGGGGCTCCACTCCACGGCGCCAAAGCTGCCCCGCGCGCCCCGCACTTCCTCGCTGGCGCGCTGCTCGATGGGGATGTGCCCGCCGTCAGGACAGGACAGATCCACGGTGGTCCAGGGCGCGACCGGATGGAAGGGCACTGCATGGTGCCGGGCCGCGACGGCGACCGCGTAGGTGCCGACTTTGTTGGCCAGGTCGCCGTTCCGAGCGATGCGGTCGGCACCGACGAAGATGCGGGTGATCCGGCCGTCGCGCATGAGGATCGGCGCCATACCATCGGCGAGCAGCGTGTACGGGATGCCCAGGCGGCCGAGCTCCCAGGCTGTCAACCGTGCCCCCTGGAGAAGGGGTCGCGTCTCGTCCACGTAGACGTGGATGCGCCGCCCCAGCTCGTGGGCTCGGCGAATCACCCCCAGAGCGGTCCCAATGCCGGCGGTTGCCAGCCCGCCCGTGTTGCAGTGGGTGAGGATCCCCTCGCCCTCGGCGACGAGCGACACGCCGCGCGCGGCCATCGCCTGGCAGAGGTTCACGTCCTCGTCGAAGATCGCGTACGCTTCGCCGATCAACGCATCCACGTCGAACGCCGGTCCGGCCGCGCGCATGACGCGGTCCACGGCCAGCATGAGGTTGACGGCCGTCGGCCTCGCGGCCCGGAGCCGGACCGCACTGTCGCGAACGGCCCCCGCCCCGACACTCTGCTCGGCATGCCAGGCGAGGCTCAGGGCGGCAGCGACGCCGATGAGCGGTGCACCGCGGACGCGCAGCCGTTGGATGTGCTCCACCATGAGGTCGGGAGGGCCCGCCTCGAGCCACACCTCGCGGGCGGGAAGGGCCGTCTGGTCCAGGATCCAGAGTCGCTCCCCGTCGTGCCGCAGACCGAGCGCCTCGACCGCCCTCACAGCGTGCGGGGGCCGATCGCCGCGCGAGCCCGGGCGAGCGCGCGCATCTCTTCGGCCGGGAGCCGCGTGAGCGCACCCAGCTCCTGGGCAGCCCGCAGGATCTGAGCGACGTGCTCGATCCGCTCGATGCCGCTGTACGCCTCTTCCAGCGTCTCGCCCCACGACACGGCGCCGTGCCGCGCAAGGATCAGCGCCCGGTGGTCCCGGACATGGGGGACGAGACCGTCGCCCACGTCGGCCGTTCCCGGGCGGGCGTACGGCACGATGGGGATCGCTCCGACGCCGAGCACGACCTCGGGAAGCACATCCTCGGGGAGGGTCGCCCAATCGGGGCGGGCGACCGACCAGGCGATGGCCGTCGGCGGGTGCGCGTGGACGACCGCCCGCGCCGCGGGGCAGGTCGCGTAGATCGCCAGATGCATGAGGCGTTCACTCGACGGACATCCGGCGAGGCGATCGCCGGCGGGCGAGAGATAGGCCATCTGGTGCGGCTCGAGGCGTGCCTTGGGGACGCCCGACGGCGTGATCGCGATCCGACCATCGTCGAGACGGACGGAGACGTTCCCGTCGGCGGCGGCCAACAGGTTCCGGCCGTGCAGTCGGCGACACACGTCGCACATCGCCTCGAGCAACTGCTCGAGCCCCTGGTCGGCCACCGGTGACTCGCTCATGCGCGGAGTATCCCCGCCGGCGGCGGCCGCGGCAAGCCTCGCCCGGATCGGCTGCGGCCGGCTGAAACCTCGTCGCGAGCGGCCCGTACGGGCAGGAGACCCTCCGAGGAGTCCTTTCCATGCCCCCCCTCGCGCTCCCCCGGATCTCACGCGGCCGCATGGCCGCCGCATCCGCGATCGCTCAATGCGCCCTCGTCCTGGGCGCCGTGGCCTGCGGTCGGGCCCACGCCCAGCAGGTCGATAGCGCGGCCAACACTGCCCCCGGCCAGGAGCGCGCGCGGTCCTCGTCGGACTCGGTGGACCGCGTTCTGGACCGGATCGATGCCGCCCGCCATCGACTGGTGGCCGCGGACGCCGCGACGGCGGCGGCGCGGCGCGAGTTGGCGGCAGCCGTTGCCGACGCAGATCGGCTCGGCGTTCCCTGTCCAGATGGCCGGAGCGAGAGCCCGCTCGTCGACGCCGACGAGCAGTGGCCGGCCGCAGACGCGAGCCTGGGCAAGCGCTGGCACGCCTTCGGGGTCCGCATTGCGAGCCACGCCGAGCAGATGGCACTCCTCCAGGCCGACCGCGCGGAGCGGATGGCGGAACGCGCCATGAACGACGCGTCGACACGCCGGGCCGAACGCCAGGCGGAGCGGGACGCCGAGCGCGAGGAGCGGCGCGCGATGCAGTGGTCGCGACCCCACTGGGACCGGCACTGGGACCGGCACTGGGACCGGCAGTGGGACCGCCACCGGGATCCGGAGAGTGATCGCTCCGACAGCGCGGACGACGACGCCGACGACACCGACAACTAGTGCGTGAGGCGGGCCCGTAGCCCGCTTCGCTCAGCGCCCCGGTGTGCCGGCCGGTGTGCCCGCCGCGGCGGCGACGCGCTCCGGCGCGGCCCGTCCGATGCCGCGCACTTCGGCGCACCCGTAGGGGACTGCCCCGCCCGCGGCCTGCGCGGCCGGGGACGCGGCGGGCCGGGGCGGGGTCGCGGGGGCGTGCACCCACTGCGCGAGGTCGCCGGACGACGGCGTGGTCGCCGGCCCCTCGTCATACGCCCGGCGGATGAGCCGGTTGCGCGCGTCGCGAGCGTCCGGACTCAGTGTGTCCGGCTCGTCCTCGCCCGAGAGGCGCTCACGCTCCGTCTCGGCCATGATCGCCGCCGCGTCGTAGTGGGCCAGCCGCTCGGGGCTCCGCACGCGGAGGGCCGCCAGGAAGGTCGAATCGAACAACGCGTCCACGTGGCGCGCAGCCAGCACCTGGTCGGGGGTCAGGCCAATCGCCCCGCGGAAGTCGGCGCCGTCGAGATCGGCCCCCGCGAAGGTCGCGTGGGTCACGCGTGCACGGGTGAATGCGGCCCCCTGGAGCAGCGCCGCGTCGAACGCGGCGCCACGGAAGTCCCCGCCGTTCAACCGCGCGTAGCGAAGGTTCGCGGCCACGAACGAGGCGCGCGAGCAGAGCAACGTGTCCGCCTCGACCACTCCGGCGACGGTCCGGGACCGGTCGGCCGTCGGCACCGCGTTCGCGCGCGCCTTGCGCAGGTCCGCGTTGAACAGCAGCGCACCGGCAAGACTCGCCCCGGCGAGCTGCGTGCCACGCAGGTCCGCGGACCAGAGGTCGGCGCCGAGTAGATCGGCCCGTCGGAGATCGCTGGACGCCAGAAAGACCCGCTCGCCCGAGGCGAAGCGCAGATCCGCTCCCACGAGCCGGGCACCGACCGCCTTGGCCTCGGCGCCGGTGTCCGCCGCGGCCACGGCGGCCAGGCGAGTCGAGACCTCGGCCTCGGCGAGCTGCGCGACCGGATGCATCCCGACCCGCGACATGAGTTGCGGAATGCCGGCCTGGAGCGCGGGAACGCTGCGTGCCAGTGTGAGCGCGGGCTGCATCTCCCCGACCTGCTCCGTCAGCCCGTTGGCGGCCTCGCTCGGGTGTACGCCGCGGATGGCCGCATATGACGTGAGGCCGAAGACGAGCGGCACGCCGACGGCCGCGACCGCCGCGGGGAGGAGCAGTCGGAGCGCTGCCCACCGTCGGCCCGGTCGGAGGCCGTCGACGGCCGGCGCCGGCGGGGTACGCGGGAGCGTCGCGCTGGCGAGGCCGAGGAACGCCGCCGCCGCCGCGCAGCCGACGGTGAGCGCGGCCAACTGCGTCAACGTGATCGGCCAATCGTGGCGGTGGAGATACCGCCCCCAGAACCAGGCGACGGTGGCTGGCACGATCCACCATCCGACGAGCGCGGCGAGCCGCGCCTGGAGCCGGATGAGAAAGCCCCGCTGCGCGGCGGGGAGCACGCGCTCGACCACCCATGGCCCGAGCAACCAGGCCCCGGCGCGATCGGCCATGGTCGTCCCGTCCGGAAGCGTGACCGGCGCCGCAGCCACCGTGGCCCAGAGTCGCTGCGATTGGAGCATGGTGACGACCGCCAAGCCGACGAGCGCCAACGGCACGAGCGCGTAGAAGTTCACGATCGGGATCTGCGCGTTCAGGATCGGGAGCTGCGACGCGCCCGTGTCGGTGAGCAGCCGGGCGTCGAGCGTCGAGTTGATCGTCAACCACGAGTAGGCACAGACCAGCAGCATCGTGAGCAGCAACTTGCTGGTGCTCTGGGCGATCTCGTTCGCGGCGTCGAAGGAAGCGAACCGCACACCCGGAGGCAGGCGCGCACCGGTCAGGTCGGCTCGCGCGAACTGCGTCCCGAGCACGCCGGTCGCACCGGAAAAGTCGGCATGGGCGAGCTGCGCCCAGGCGAAGCGGGCGTTGGTCAGGTTGGCGTTGGAGAAGTTCGCGCCCTCGAGGGGCGCCGCCGTGAAGTCGACGCCCCGCAGATCCTCACCGCTCAGGTCCACGCCGCCGAGATCGGGCGACGCGCCGAGGTGCGTGTGACGCCAATCGCGATGCGCGCGGAGCTCGCTGGCCAGGTCGCGACCCGGCGCGTCCGGGCACGCCGCCGCGCCCGCCGCGCCCGCCGCGCTCGCCTCGCTCGCACGGTCGGCGAGCGGTGGCAGGCGGTCGACGACGATCTCGTGTCCGGGCGTTCCCGTCATCGGTGCTCCCAGAGCCCACAGGGTGGCGTGCGGGCAGCGGTCGGTGCCGCCCGGCGCCCTCGGTCAGAACGAAAGGTAGGGCTCGCCAGGCGCCGGGTCGAGCGGACGCCCGCCGCGGCCCGGGTCCTGCCCGAGGGGCGGCCCGCCGCGGTCCGCCGCTTGCCAGTGATCGACGCGGAACGAGCAGACCCGAGTCGGGTGGACGTCGCCAGGCTGCCTCCGGAGGGGCGGGTGTCGAGACACGGAGCGGTGGTCAGGCTATGGCGTGCCCCTGTGGTGGCTGTCGGGTTGGGCGCCGCTGCCGCGTGGGCGGGAGTCGCCTGCGGGACGAGTCGGGCCACGGGTCCGGGGGATGGATCCGGTCGGATCAGCCGAGTCGTCGTCAGCCCGGAATCCAGCGCGACCGTCGCCGGCACCCACACGACGCTGGTGGCCACGGCGCGCACCGCCTCGGGCGCCACGCTGGCCGGCGTTGCGTTCTTCTGGTCGTCGAGCGATACAACCATCGCGACCGTGGACAAGAACGGAACGGCGTCGGCGCGGCGCCCGGGTACGGCCGAGATCGCGGCCAGCGCACAGGGGGTGTCGGGCGTGGCCACGCTGGCGGTGCTCCCCCCACCGGTCGGGGCCGTCATCGTCTCGCCGTCCGTCGTCACTCTTCGCGTGAATACGACGATGCGCCTCGTCGACACGGTCCGCGACGCCGCGGGTCAGCTCGCCTCGAACGCGAATGCGACCTGGGCGACGGACAATCCCGCCGTGGCGACCGTCGATGGCGACGGATTGGTCGTCGCCAGAGGCCTCGGAACGGCGCACATCACGGCGACGGTCGGGGCGAGGAGCGGCCAGGCGCTCGTGACGGTGACGCCGGTACCAGTAGCCCGCATCGCGATCGCGCCGCGCGCTCCGTCGATCGTCGTGCACCAAACGACGCGACTGACCGCCATGCTCGTCGACTCCGCCGGTGACCCGCTCGGCGGCGCAGTCGCCTGGCAGTCGCTGGCGCCGGCGACCGCAACAGTCTCGAGCGCCGGACTCGTGACCGGCGTCGCTCCAGGCCTGGCGGTGGTCACGGCCGCCGCTGGCGGTCAGAGCGCGGCGGACACGATCACGGTCAGCGAGCCGCCGGCCAGCGCGGTCGTGCTCTCCCCGGCGGCCTCCGCCCTCCTCGTCGGCCAGACCGAGCAGCTCTCGGCCCGGGTCACCGACGCCACCGGCGCTCCGATCCCGGGCGCCAGTGTGACGTTCTCCTCGGGGAGTCCGGCCGTCGCGGCGGTCGACGCACACAGCGGGGTCGTCACCGCAGTCGGCGTCGGGACAGCCGCGATCACGGGCACGAGCGGCGGGAAGACGGGCCAGGCGATCGTCACCGTCTCGCTCGTTCCGGTGGCATCGGTCCTCGTGACGCCGCCGGTCGACACCCTGCTGGTAGGACGGCAGGCGGCGCTGCGCGCGACCGCGCTCGACTCGGCCGGCCATCAGCTCACCGGCCGGCCGGTGACGTGGGCGAGCAGCAACTCCACGGTCGCGGCGGTCGACGCGTCGGGACAGGTCACGGCGCGCGCCGCCGGCACGGCGGTCGTCGTGGCGACGGTCGGCGGCGTCGGGGGCGCGTCCACGATCACGGTACCGCCAGTGCCGGTCGGGCGCGTCACGATCGCGCCAAAGTCCGCCTCCGTCCCGCAGGGCGGCCAGCAGCAATTCACGGCCACGGTTCGCGACCAGAACGGTGTGGTCGTGTCCGACCGGCCGGTGACCTGGTCGTCCAGCGCCACCGGCGTCGCCGTCGTGAGTGGGTCCGGGTTGGCGACTGCCGTCGGCGTGGGCTCGGCGTCGATCGTCGCGCAGTCCGGCGGCGCCGCCGATACCGCGATCCTCACTGTCACCCAGGTGCCGGTGGCGAGCGTCACGGTGACCCCGAACCCGGCGAGCGTGACCGTGCAGGGGACGGTCGCGCTCACCGCGACGACGCGCGACGCTCAGGGCACCGTGCTCACCGGACGCACGGTCACCTGGAGCTCGGCCAATCCGCAGATCGCGACGGTCAACGGATCGGGCGTCGTCACCGGAACGGGCGTCGGCTCGGTGACCGTGACGGCGACGTCGGAGGGGCGGCAAGGGTCCGCGACCGTCAACGTGTCTCCGGTCGCGGTCAGCAGCGTGACGATCGCGCCGAGCGCCGCGAGCGTGCGGGTCGGAGGCAGCGTGACGCTCACCGCGACGGCACGCGACGCCAACGGGAACCCGATCTCCGGGGCCACCGTCACCTGGTCGTCCCGGACACCGGCGGTCGCCACCGTCGACCCGGTCACGGGCGTGGTGCTGGGAGTCGCCACAGGCGTCGACACGATCGTCGCCACCGCGGGGACCGCGACCGGGAAGGCCGTCGTGCAGGTCAGCGCGACGCCGATCGCGAGCATTGCGCTCGCTCCGGCCGACACGACCGTGACGGTCGGTCAGTCGGCCCAACTGCGGGCGACGGTCATCGACTCGCTCGGCCACACCGTCCTCGCTCCGACCATTGCCTGGAGCAGCACACCCGCCGGGCGCGTCTCCGCATCGGGACTCGTCACCCCGCAGCCCGGCGACACGGCCGGGCCGATCACCGTCTCGGCGTCGAGCGGCGGCAAGTCGGCCAGCGCCACGGTGCACGTCGCGCCGGCGCCGGTGGCGAGCGTCGCCGTGCTGCCGGCCGACACGACGATCACTGTCGCGCAGACGGCGCAGCTTCGGGCCGTGCTCCGCGACGGACAGGGGAACGTCACGGCTGGCGCCGTCCGCTGGTCGAGCGCGCCGGGCGGACGAGTCTCACGCGCGGGCGTGGTCACTCCCCACCCGAACGACGCCGGCACGGCGATCGTCGTGACCGCAACCGCCGGCGACGGCGTGTCGGGGAGCGCGACCGTCACCGTCACCGCGGTCCCCGTGAGCAGCGTCACGGTCACGCCAAACCCGGCCGCGGTGCGGATCGGGGGCACGGTCGCACTCACGGCGACGGCGCGCGACGCGAATGGCAATCCGGTGCCAGGGGTCGCCATCGCATGGTCGTCCGAGACGCCGGGCGTCGCGACCGTCGATCCGGGCGGCATCGTCACAGGCGTCGCGAACGGCACGGCAACGGTGCTCGCCAGCACCGGAGGAATCACCGGGGCCGCGGTCGTGCAGGTGAGCCCGGCGCCAGTAGCGAGCATCGCGATTGTCCCCGGCGACACCACGATCACGACAGCGCAGACGGCGCAGCTGAGTGCGACGGTCACCGACTCGCTGGGCAATCCCGTCGCCGCTCCGAGCGTGACGTGGAGCAGCGCACCTCCGGGCCGAGTCGCATCATCCGGCGTCGTGGCGCCGCAGCCCGCCGACACGGCGGCGCCCATCATCGTGACCGCATCGAGCGGTGGCAAGTCCGCGACGGCGACGGTGGTCGTGGTCTCCGGGACGGGAGGTGACGTGGCGGCGCTCGGCGGCCGACGCCCGATTCCGCGTGCCCGGGCCCAATGACGTTGGCGCGGTCGCACACGCCTTGCAGATTGGACGGCGGGCCGCCGATTCCTCGGCGACCCGTTGCCGACTTCTTCCGGATCCTGTCCCGGCTCGCCGGGTCGGTCCATCATCCAAACCCGGAGCACCATCGCGTGAGATGGCTGTCGCCGACCTGGGTCGTGAGCGCTTCGGCGCTGATCGCCTTCTGCGCGTCGAGCGCGCGGCTCGAGGCACAGGGCGGCGCTGGCGTGGGCGCTCAGACGCCGCCGCCCGCACCACCGACGCCGACGCTCCCGCGCCGCCCTGCCCCGGCGCCCGCGCGACCCACGTCCTGGTGGTGTGAGGTCAATGCGCAGCCGGCCGCGTACGCGCGGCTCGCGCCCGAGGAAGCGGCGCGGAACTTCTTCGTCTCCCAGGTGATCACCCGTGCGCGACGCCCGGGTCCGGAGGAGGGCAAAGCGGTCGAGCGGATGTGCCGGACGGCCTTCGAGGTGGCTTACGGGAGCAAGTGGGAGCTGGTGACCGCGCGCGCGCAGCAGGCTCCGACGTTTCAGGCGGCGGTCACGATGCGCGCCGAGGACATGGACTTCGGTCTGCACCGGGGGCACGCGCAGGAGTTCCATCTCTCGACGCCCGAGTGACCGGCGGAGGCCATCCGGATCGCGGTGAGACGGATCCGCTGGTGCCGACGTCGCCGATACGGTAACGGTCCGGGACACGAGACCAGGCGAGGGCCCATGCAGCTACTGCTCGTCCGACACGGGATCGCCGAGGATCGGGAGAAGTTCGCGGCGACCGGCGAGGACGACTCGCGCCGCCCGTTGACCAAGCAGGGGAAGTGGAAGATGGAGCAGATCGCGCAGGGCCTGCGGCGCGTGGCGCGGTCGATCGACGTGCTCGCCACCAGCCCGCTCACGCGGGCCCGTCAGACGGCGGAGATCATCGCCAGTGCGTACGGCGACCTCGACATCGTGTCGGTGCCCGCGCTCGCCCCCGACAGCCCGTTCGACCGGTTTCTCACCTGGCTCCGGCGGCAGCGGGACGCCGAGATCGTGGCCGTGGTCGGCCACGAGCCCCACATCGGCGGGCTGGCGACCTGGCTCCTGACCGGTCTCACCGACTCGCGAACCCCGCTCCGCAAGGGGGGCGCCTGCCTGCTCGAGCTCGAGCCTGCCGCCCGGGCAGGCGAGGCGACCCTGGTCGCGATGCTCCCTCCCGCGCTCCTCCGCCGCCTCGGCGACTAGGGACCGCGGGGGCGCGGGAGGGCACGACGGGGAGGACGCGAGACGCGGAACAGGCGACGGGGCGGGCGGGAGGGGGGCGGAAACTTCCCCGCGCCGGGGACGTAGGGATGGGCGTTTCCCTCGGGAGCTTCCGGTCATGCTTGCTGCCCTGCTTCGACTCTTCGCCCTGCGGCCACTGTTCACGGTCGCGATTCTGGGTATTCCGTTGCTCGTGCTCGCCGCTGTCGGCCTCGCGACGATCCTGCTCCTCAAGCTGCTGATCTTCGTCGTCCTCCCGATCGCGCTGATCGTCTGGCTCTTCCGACGGATCGTCGGCTACCGCCGCGACTACGATTGGTGACACGGGTCGGGGGATGAAATCCCCCGCGACGGCCCCGGCACCCCGCGCCCGTCGTCGTCGTTCCCGGTGCGCGGGGGCCGCGGGACGCGGCCGTTCCCGCCCCGGCATTGGTGCAGATGCGAATCGCGGGCGGCATGAATGCCGCCCTACGGGGGCCGCGGGACGTGGCCGTTCCCGCCCCGGCATTGGTGCAGATGCGAATCGCGGGCGGCATGAATGCCGCCCCTACGACCAGGGGCGCGTTCCGCGCCCCTGGCACCGGGCCGCACCGGGCCGCATCCTCTGCGGATGCGCCTTCGCCTCCACGCCGCCGCCCTCGTCGCGTTCGCCGCGACCGCAGGCGGCTCGACCCGCCTGACCGCCCAGCAGCCGATCGACTCGGCCTACACGCGCGAGATTCACGCCCTCACGCCGACCGACCCCCACTGGAGCTTCTCGACGGAGCTCGTGGACTATCTCCCGGCGTCGCCCACCGTCCCAACGCCACTCAAGGTGCTGGGGTACGTGCCCGGAACCGTCGGTCGACTCTCTCACGTCGCCGACGTGAACCGGTATTTTCGGGCGCTCGCCGCGGCGTCACCACGCGTCCGGGTGTTCGGCGCGGGGATGAGCGACGAAGGGCGCGAGATGCTGGTCGTGGCAATCGCGGACGAGCCGACGATCGCGGCGCTCGACGACTACCGGGCGAAGCTCGCCCGTCTCGCCGATCCGCGGGGCCTGGCACCCGGCGAGCGGGCCCGGCTCATCCGCGAGGCCAAGCCCGTCTACTGGCTCACCGGGTCCATCCACTCGCCCGAGACCGGGAGCCCGGAGATGTTGATGGAGCTCGCCTATCGCCTCGCCGTCGACGAGTCCGCGCCGATCCGGGCCATCCGCGCCGGGGTGATCACGCTCATCACACCCGTCCTGGAGACCGACGGCCGGGATCGCGCGGTGGACGCCTTCGCCGAGTCCCGGGCGCTCAACGTCGGTGAGCGCGGCGTCCCCCTCATCTACTGGGGGAAATACACCGCCCACGACAATAATCGGGACGCAATGGTCCTCTCCCAGCGCCTGACCCAGAGCGTGATGCGCACGTTCCTGGCGTGGCACCCGACCGTCGCGCACGACCTGCACGAGTCGGTCCCCTTTCTGTACACGAGCACGGGCACGGGTCCGTACAACGACGAGTTCGACCCGATCCTGGTCGATGAGCTGCACACGCTCGCCTACCAGGAGATCACCGAGCTCACCCGCCGCGGGCTGCCGGGCGTCTGGACCCATGGGTTCTACGACGGGTGGGCGCCCAACTACACGGTGCTGTCGGTCGCCAGCCTGCACAACTCGATCGGCCGCTTCTACGAGACGTACACGTCGCTCGGCGCCGACTGCCACATCGTGCACCTCGCGACCGACGCCATCGAGCGCCGGTGGGATCGACCCAACCCTCCGGTCAACGGTGTCCGCTGGTGCATTCGCTCCAACATCAACTACCAGGAGTCCGGCGCCCTGATCGCGCTCCGCTACGTCGCCGACAACCGCACGACGTTCCTGGAGAATTTTGCCGCCAAGGCCGAACGCATCGTCCGCCGCGGCCAGACGACGGCGCCGTACGCCTACGTGATCCCGCACGACCAACGTCACGCCGCCGAGGCGGCGGCGCTGGTGAACCTCTTCCGCGAGCACGGGACCGAGGTGCACGTCGCGACGGCGGACTTCGACGCTCAGCGGGCGCCACGGCCGGTCGAGGTGGGCAGCAATCTGACGCCGCACGAGCCCGGGAGCGGCGGGGCGCCGGCCGAGAGCGCGAGACCGGACAGCGTCAAGGGAGACAGCGCGAGGGGCGACAGCGCCAGGGGCGACAGCGCCAAGCGCGCGCGTGCCAGAGTGGCGATCCACCGCGGCGACTGGATCGTCCGGATGGATCAGCCGTACACGGCGACCGTGCGCACCTTGCTCGCCTCCCAGCACTTCGGCGCGAACGAGCCACCCCCCTACGACGACACGGGCTGGACGCTCGATCTGCTGCGGCACGTGACGACGTATCCCATCGCCGACTCGGCCGTGCTCAGTCGCCCGATGGACCGCCTGGACCGCGACGCCACCGCGCCGGGAACGATCGCCGCCGACGCCACGGCTGCCCCGCAGGCGCCCGATCGCGCCGGCGGCACGCTCGTCCTGCGCCACAGCGGCGACTGGCGATCCGCAGTCCTCCCGTGGAAGCTCGCCGGCGCGCACGTTGCGGTCGCCGACTCGCCGTTCACGGTCGGCGGCGATCGGTTCCCGGCCGGCACGTTCCTCGTCGAGGGCGCGACCGCCGCCCGTCGGACCCTCGCGGCGTCGCTGGGCGTGAGCGGGCGCGCGACGGGTGCCGCGATCACGGTTCGCCGCCACGCGCTCGAGCTGCCCCGCGTTGCCGTCCTGCACACCTGGCTCGAGACGCAGAACGAGGGATGGGTCCGCTTTGCGTTCGACCAGATGGGTCTTCCCTACACGTCGATCTCGGATCAATCGCTGCGCAGGCCGGGGGCGCTCGACCGGTTCGACGTCGTGGTCTTCCCCGACGTGAGCGTGTCGACGACGTCGCTCCTCAACGGCCGGCCGATGACGGGCCCGCCGATCCCGTGGAAGAAGAGCGCGCTGACCCCCAACCTCGGTCGCCTGGACCAGACGGACGATCTCCGACCCGGGATGGGGCTGGCGGGCGCGCTGGCGCTCCGTCAGTTCGTGGAGCGTGGCGGGCTCCTGATCACCGAGGGCGCCACGAGCGAGCTGCCGGTCGTCCTCGGGTTCAACCCCACCGTGCAGGTCGTCCAGCCAAAAGCGCTGCGCGTCCAGGGGTCGATCCTGCGGGCGCAATCTCTGGCCCCCGGCAGCCCCATCCTGTACGGGTACGACGACGCCCCCACCTTCCCGGTGTACTTCGGCGGCGCGCCGATCCTCTCCGTGCAGCCCCGCGACACACTCGCGATCACGGTCGGCGTCGATTCGGCGGTGCTGCGCGACCAGGAGGCGCAGCGCGGCCGTGTCATCCTCCGCTACGTGACGCGGCCGGATTCACTGCTTCTCTCGGGGCTCCTCGTGTCGGGCTCCGAGCTCGCCGGCAAGGCGGCGGTCGTCGATGCGCCTCTCGGCAAGGGTCATGTGGTCCTGTTCGGCATCCGACCGCTGTGGCGCTGGGAGTCGCAGGGAACGTTCGCTCTCGTCGTCAACGCCATCGCGAACTGGAACCACCTGTCGCCGCTGCCCGTGACGGTCGCCACGGCGTCCGGCCCGGGCGCGCGGGTCGGCTCGCCCTGACCCCGGGTCAGACCGGAGGCGTGCGGGCGGCGACCTCGGCGCCACTGTCCGGCAGGGCGGCGCCCGCATCGGGGACGCGGCCCGCGCCACGCCCCGATCGGAGCCGCCACGCGAAATAGGCGGGCACTCCGAGGAGCGCGATCCCCAGTCCGATCGTGGCCCGCACGGGCTGCGCGACGAGGGATTCGATGACCACGCCCAGCGACGCCAGCACGAAGAGCGCGGGGACGACGGGATAGCAGGGCACGCGGAACGGGCGCACTGCGTTCGGGCGGTGGCGGCGATACCAGAAGAGGGTGGCGGCGGCGAGCCCGTAGAACGCCCAGCCGGTCCCGATCACGTAGGTCAGGAGCTGTTCGTACGTCCCGCTCGCGGCGAGCAGCATCGCCCAGAGCGCCCCGGCAATGATCGCGAAGGCCGGTGTGCCGAAGCGCGGGTGAACTTCGGCCAGGCGTCGGAAGAAGAGCCCATCCCGCGCCATCGCGTAGAAGACGCGAGGAGCCGTGAGAATGACGCTGTTCAGTGCGCTGAAGACCGCGATCTCGACGACAACGGTCATGATGCGGCCAGCCCAGCCGCCGAATACCGCGCTCACGGCGTCGCCCGCCACCCGGTCCGAGTGCGCGACCGCGGCCGGGCCGAGTGCGTGCGCGTAGGCCACGTTCGCCAGCACGTACAGGAACACGACCCCGCAGGTCCCGACGACGAGTCCCCGGGCGAAGGTCCGTTGCGGGTTCCGCGCTTCGCCGGCCGCGAACGTGACGTACTGCCAGCCCTCGTACGACCACATGGTCGCCACCACCGCGACCCCGGCGCCGGCCAGCATGGCGCCCGTCGACATGCCGGCGCTCGCCGGCGACAGCGATGGTCCGGCCGCCGACGGCACCAGGAGGAGCGCCACCCCCATGACCAGGATCGCGAGCGCCTTGGCGGCGGTCGTCCAGGCCTGCATGTCCGCGCTCTTGCGGGTCCCCCAGACGTTGATCGCGGCGCAGATGGCGATGAGCCCCACCGCCACGAGCCGCCCGGTTCCGGCCCCGATGGGCGTGAGCGTGCCCAGGTACACCGTGAAGGCGACGGCCAGGGTTGCGACCGAGCCGCTGGCGATGACGAGGAATTGCGTCCAGCCGTAGAGAAAGGCGGGCAAGGGACCGAACGCATCCCGGATGTACACGTACAGCCCGCCGGCCTCCGGCAGCAGCGCGCCCAGCTCCCCGTACGTCAGCGCGCCGAGCAGGGAGAGCACGCCGCCGGCGACCCAGACACCGAGCGCCAGCCCGAGGTGGCCGCCGACGTCGCGAAGCACGACCCCCGGGACCATGAAGATCCCGGAGCCGATGACGGTGCCGAGCACGATCGCAATGAGGTCGGCGAGCCCGAGGACGCGCGGCAGCCCGGACGGGGCGGCCGGCCGGCCGGGGCGGCTGTCGCCAGCCGAGGCAGTGGTCATGTCGCCCGCCGTTCCGTGCCGTGGGCCGTCCCGCATCCGACAGTCATGGCGCACCGCCATTGAGGAGGGGCCTCGCGAGTCGCCCCGTTACCACTCGCCGTCAGGCCCGCGGCGCTCGCGACGCGCCGCGCCGGTGGTACTTGCACCGTCCACTCCGTCGCGGCCGGGTCGAACGTTATCGTTGTAGACGGCATTCGACCAGCACTCGGCCAAGGACACGTCTCGATGCGCAAGGCAATCATGGTGCGGGGCGCCGCGAGCCCGGGCGGCCACTACTCGCACGCCGTCATCGTCAACGGGTTGATCTACGTCTCCGGCCAGGTGCCGCGCGACCCGGCGACCGGGAACATTCCCGATGGCTTCGCGGCCCAGGTTCGCCTCGCGCTGTCCAATCTGCGGACGGTGCTGCGTGGCGTCGGGGCGGACCTGGGCGACGTCGCGAAGATCACGACGTACCTGACCGACATGACGCGGTTCGCCGAATACAACGAGATTTACCGCGAGTTCTTTCCGACCGACCCGCCGGCGCGCACGACGATCGGGTGTCAGCTTCACGGGTTTCTGGTCGAGATCGACTGCATCGCCGCGCAACCCGGGCCCTGACCGCTGCGCCCTCGGACTCGCTCCGCTCCCCGCCCCTCATCCACCTGTTTGCGTCGAGGGATCTGCGTGCTCCCACTGACCCGTGTGCTCGCGGTGGCTGGACTCGCCCTCTCCGTGCCGCTCGCGGCGCAATCACCCGTCGACTCGGCGCTCGCCGGGTACATCGCGGGCATCAGGGCGATCGACAACCACGCACACCCGCTCCTCCCCACGCTCCCCGGGGCCCCGGCGGACACCGACTACGACGCCCTTCCGCTCGGCGCGATCCCGCCGTTCCCGCTCCCCCGGGGGCTCTCGGCGGACGACCCACAGTGGATCCCCGCCTGGCGTGCGCTCTACGACTACGGGTTCGCCGACATGGACGCGGCGCACGTCAAGACACTGCTCGACGCCAAGGCCCGCCTCGCCCGGGCGCAGGGGGTGCACGCGGCCGAGTGGGCGCTCGACCAGATGGGCACCGAGGTGATGCTCGCGAATCGGGTCGCCATGGGCCCCGGGCTCGCGCCGCCGCGGTTCAGATGGGTGCCGTTCGTCGACCCCCTCATGTACCCGTTGAACACCGCGGCGGAAGCCGCCGGCACCCCCGACACGCGATCACTCTACCCCCGGGAGAGCCGCCTGCTCCGGCGCTATCTCCGCGACATTGGTGTCCCGGCGCTGCCCGCCACACTCGACGCGTATCTGGCCCGGGTTCTCGTGCCGACGCTCGAGCGCGCGAAACGCGAGGGCGCCGTCGCGGTCAAGTTCGAGGTGGCGTACCTGCGGCCACTGGACTTCGGCGACCCGCCGGCGGCCGCCGCCCGTGCCGTGTATGCGCGTTACGTCCGGGGCGGGACACCGACACACGCGGAGTACCGCACCCTCGAGGACTATCTCTTCCGGACGATCGCTCGTGAGGCGGGCCGCCTCGGGCTCCCGGTCCACATTCACTGTACCGATCTCGCCGGGGGCTTCTATCGGATTGCCGGCTCGACCCCGCTTCAGCTCGAGGGCGTGCTCAACGACTCGACCCTCCGCGGGACGCGGTTCGTCCTCCTGCACGGGGGCTGGCCGTTCGTGCACCAGACGCTCGCGCTGCTCACGAAGCCCAACGTCTATGCCGACATCTCGATGATGTCGGCCTACCTCTCCGCCCACACGCTGGCCGACGTCCTGCGCGAGTGGCTCGAGGAGATGCCCGACCGCGTGCTCTACGGGAGCGATGCCTTTGCCGAGCACAACGAGGATCCCGTGGGCTGGGCCGACGTGGGCTGGGTCGCCAGCCTCAAAGCGCGCCGCGCGCTCGGGATCGCCCTCACGGCCATGATGCGGGACCATGACATCACGCGGGAGCGCGCCCAGGAGATCGCCGTCATGGTGATGCGGGGCAATGCCGTGGCGCTGTACGGCCTGGGCGGCGGGATCGCGGGCAACCGCTAGTCAGTCATCACTCGCGCCGCCCGGCGGCCCTCGTCAGCCCTCGTCAGCCCTCGTCAGCCCTGGCGGGTCGTGCCAAAGGTGAAGCCGTCGACGGCGGCCGATCGGATCAGGAGAAACGGGTACTGCACCGGCGCCGTCCCGCCACTCGACAGCACGAAGACGTCGCGGAGCACGAGTGCCGGGAAGCGGCCTGGAGCGTCTCCGCGCTGCACGGAGCTTCGCCAGGCCGCGACGATCTCGTCGATCTCCCGCGTGGTCGGGGGCCCCGCACCCTCGTAGGCGTCGACGACCGTGTCCGGCGCCGTCGACGAGAGCCTGTCGATCTGCGTCTGGTGCCAGGCCAGAAACCGTTGCGTGGCCGTGAGCAGCCCCGAGACAACCGCGCCTCCCACGAGTAGCGTGACGGCGATCTCGATTCCAGTCTCGTTGACCAGCTTCGCCAGGCCGTCGAGGATGGACGAGTCCCCGGCATTGCGCTCGGAGATCGTGACGGCGGCAGCTCCCATGGGTCGGGCTCCGTGCTCGAAGGTCGAGGTGAGGCGCGCCCGGATCGGGCGGCCCGCGCAGGGTTGGACACCCGGAGGCTGCTCGGGCGCCACGGTCGTCTGAAAGTTGCGCGCCACCGCCGACCGATTCAGCCGAGCACGGCCGGGGCCGCCGCATGGCTCACCGCGACGCGGCTCCGCCACTCCGAACGGCGACGGCAGCGATCTCGATCCGGGCGTCGTTCACCAGCGCCGCGACCTGCACCGTCGCCCGGACCGGCTTGGGGTCGGGGAAGAACGTGGCGTAGACGCCATTCATCCGGGGGAAGTCGGCGATGTCCTTGAGATACACGGTGACCTGCACCACGTCGCCGGGGTTGAAGCCGGCGGCGTCGAGCACTTTCTTCACGTTCTCGAGGGCTGTTCGGGTCTCGCCTTCAATGTCTCCGGTGACCTTGCCTTCCTGGCCCGCGATGAAAAGCATGTTCCCGACCTGAATGCCGTTGCTGAACGGCAGGGTCGTCGGCGTCCCCGGCGGGTTGTAGGCCCGGCGCTCCTGCGCGTGCAGCGGGGCGGCGGCGGCCAGGCCGACGCATAGGGCGAGCGCGATGGCGGTGCCGGCGCGGACGGCGCGGGGGACGGCAGTGCGGGTGCGAGCAGTGCGGGTGCGAGCAGGGCGGGTGCGAGCAGGGCGGGTGCGAGCGGGGCGGGTGAGAGCGGGGCGCATCGTCCCTCGACTACGGTTAGGGTGAGCTGGGCGCGAGCGGTTCCAAGCTGGGGCGCCGCGGATTGGGCGGCAAGGTCGTCGGAAAGGGGCTGGCGGCGCTCTCGCCGGCGCCCGACGCGTGACCCGCCGTCCCGCGGTATAGCCGCCGCGGATGACCGCGGCGTACTTTTGCCCTCCTTGCCGGCCCCACCCACCGCGCCACCAGCCCCAACTCGACTCCTCTTCCACGCGATGGAGCGCGACACATGAAGCGCAGAGAGTTTGTCGCATCGTCGGCCCTGGGCTCCCTCGGGCTCGTCTCGTCCACGATCGGACTCGGCCCGCTCGCGGCAGGGTCGCGATCGCTCGCGTCCCTCGCCGAGCCGTCGCGCGGCCGCGCGGGCACTCGCAAGATCCTGATCGCGGGGGGCGGTTTCGACACTCCGTTCATCCGCTACATGGCCACGCTGACGGGGAAGCCACGCCCGAAGCTCTGCTATCTTCCGACTGCCTCCGCGGACCGCCCGGAGGGAGCGATCCGCTGGTTTCAGGACTGCGCGCCACTCGATGTCGAGCCCTTCGTGCAGGACAGCTTCATCAGCAGCTATCGCATGACCCAGACGTTCGAGGAAGTGTTGCTGTCGATGGACGGCATCGTTGCGTCGGGGGGCAATACGCTCAATCAGCAGGCGATCTGGAAAGCGCAGGGCATCGATCAGGTCCTCCGGGAGGCGTGGGATCGAGGGATCGTGCTGGGCGGCGCGAGCGCCGGCTCCCTCTGCTGGTTCGAGGAGGGCACGACGGACTCCCGGCCAAAGGAGCTGTCCACCGTCACGTGCCTCGGCTTCATCAAGGGAAGCCACTGCCCGCACTACGATCGCGAGGCGCCGCGCCGACCGCTCTACCACAAGCTGATCGGCTCGGGCCAGATGAAGCCGGGCTACGCGTGCGACAATGACGCCGGCATCTACTTCGAGGACAACGAGGTGAAGCGGGTCGTCGCCACGCGCCCGGACGCCAGGGCGTATTACGTGAGCGCCGCCGGCGGCATGGTCACGGAGCGGCCGCTCCAGCCCGAGATCATCACTTGACGACGACGGTGCCGTGCATGAAGGGATGAATGTGGCAGGTGTAGTGGTAGGTCCCCGCGGTCGAGAAGGTGCGGGTGACGTTCACGTTCGCGTTGTCGCCCGTGATGTCCGCCGGCGTCCCCGACTGCGGATCGAAGTACACGTTGTGTGCGACCGAACCGAAGGCGAACGTCACCGTCGCACCGCTCTGAATCGTGAGGCTGTCGGGGGAGAACGCCAGCGATGGCGTCGCCTGAACGGTCATCCCGTTCCCCGACGGGGTCGGCGTCGGGCTCGGGTTCGGGCCGGTGGCGTTGTACGATGAGCCGCCGCAGGCGATCGCGCCCGCAAGGGCGATCGTACTGAGCGGAGCCAGGAGGGCCGAGAGCGAGAGTCTACGCATGATGGGCACCGAGGTCCGTACGTGGTGAGATGATCAGGGGGCTGGCAGGGGTGCCAGCGCCCGGTATCGGCATACACGGACTGAACGCGGCACATCGGCCCCCACGAACGCCGCCGCGGCGAACGACTACTTTGCCGGGGCGGACGCCCGGTCCCCGACGGCGCATGGCGGGGGCGCGCAGGGCGATCGCGGCGCGCCGGCGTTCCGGCTCAGCTCGGATCCAGTCCCGCGTGCGGCTTCCCCTCGAGGCACCGGCCACCTCGCGCCGCCGGCCCGCCGATGTTAGCTATGAGGTGTGCCGACGTGTCGCGTCGGCGGGTCGAAGCGACAGAGGTCGGAACCCGGATGCGCACGGTCCTGGTCGCGCTCAGCGCGCTGGCGTTCGGTGCGAGCCTGGCGATCTGCCAGACGAGCGATAGCCTGCTCGCGCCCGGCGCTGTCTCGATCCCCGGAGCGCCGTTGGCAAGCGGCCTGGGCGACCTCAGGGACCTGAAGCACCAGTGCTGGCTGAACTGCCGGACCTCGTTCGGCCGCGCCTCGCCCTCGCAGGTGCAGGGCGCCCGCGCGCTCCAGGAGGCGATGGAGCAACTCGCCCACGCGTCGCCGCCGCCGTCGGCCAGGCGGAGGGTCGCCGTCCCGGCCGCCGAGCGCGTGATGCGTGGCGGACGCGGGGCTGCCACCCTGCCCGCCGGCCCGGACGACTCGAGCTCGGGCACCGCCACGTCCGGCGCCGAGGTCGGCCGATACCTGATCGAGGAGTGGCGGCGCGCCGAGCTCGATGTGGCTGACAGTGTTCACCACGTCTTTCTCGATCGCATCTTCGCCACCTTCGATTCGACCCAGCGGAGCGCTGCCGAGCCGGAGGCCCGGGCACGCCTCCTCGAGCAGCTCGACCTGCTCAATGGCATGAACCAACTCGCCTGGGTCCGGATGCGCGCCGAGGTGAACCGTCGCGCGGACAGCGCCGAAGGAGCGCCACCACCCCCGCCCTGAGGACCGCCGGCCAGCCGCTCGGCGAGTCCGAGCGCGGCCGTCTTGTCGGATCCTGGCGCGGGCCGCGGTCGTGCATCGCCCGAGCGCCTGGGTGACGCGACACTTGGGTACGCCGCGTGCTACTCAGCCGGACGGGACAGATGCGCTCGCCGGCTCGCAGACACGCTAGCCGACGCACGGCCCTCGCTGTACGTTGTGGGCCCCGCGCCGAGGAGCACGCCGTGGATATCCTGCCTGCGGTCGTTGGTCGACGGGGCCCTGTGGTGCACCGCGAGATGGCATGACCGGCGCCACGCCCGTGCTGTCGGCGCACTGCGCCCGGTGTCGCCGGCCGTCGGCCCGTCCTCCGCCCGCGCGATCGCGGGCGCCTCCGGCGCGCCTCGCGCTTCGCGCGTGAGCAGTCACGCGCGTCCCCCATCTCGTACCCGCGACCACTCCACCGCCGGCCCGACCGGCAGAGAAATCCAATGCGCGCCATTTCCGGGATGCACCCCCGATTCGATCGTTGGTCGTCCGTGGCACTCCCCGCCGTCGTGGGAGCCCTCGGTCTTTTTCTCGCCGCCTGTCAGGGCGACGCACCCACCGGCGTGCCCGGTGGATCCGGGAGCGACGTCATCACCCCGTTCACCATCGTCCCCGGCGCGGGCACGGCCGTGGCGCTCTCGACCAACCGCGTGGTCCACACGTCGACCACCCTCTACGGCCAGTCTCCGACGCCCGGCCATGCCATGGCGAGCACCCGGGGGACGCTCGTGAACTCTCCGTGGGACCTCACGAACTTCGGTGGCCCGGTAATCACCAGCGCCACCTCCCGCAACGTCTATGTCAACTGTCCGACCACGCCGGCGAACTGCTGGGGGACCGTCACCCTCACGCCCGCGACCTTTCTGCGCGATCTCAACGTGAGCAACCTGATCGCGATCGCCAATCAGTATCTGTCCGAAGATGCCGCCGGCAAGTTCGGCGTCACCGAGATGAAGACCACGGCGAAGTTCGTCAACCACACGGCGAGCATGAAGGACATCTTCAGCATCGTCTTCTCCGCGTCGGAGGCAGCCCACGCCAGCGGCTACCACAACATCTTCCACGTGTTCCTGCCGCAGGGTACGGACATGTGCATGGACGCGACGCACTGCTACTCGCCCGATAAGCCGAGCACGTTCATCTTCTGCGCGTTCCACGGCAGCGTCGACTTCGGCGCGAAGCATGTGATATTCACCGTCGAGCCGTTCCAGTTCGTCGGCGGCTGTGTGCTGCCGAACCAGACGCGCGTGATCGACGGCACGGCCTCGACGCTCTCCCATGAGTTCATCGAGACGATCACGGACCCCGACGGGGATGCCTGGTTCAGCGGGCTGACGAGCAACGAGATCGGCGACCTGTGCTTCGTCTTCCGCAACAGCCAGGTCGTCGGCACGCGCGCCTACACCGTGCAGGAGGAGTACTCGAACACGATTCACAACTGCACCAGCGGCGCGTTCTAGGGTCGGTCTGCCCGAACGGTCGGAGGACGCCGAGGGGCCGCTGATGGCGGCGGCCCCTCGGCCCGACCGACCGGTCGTCGACCGCTCTCCAGCCGCTCCCCCGACTGCGCCTGGACAGCACCCCGGCCCGCGGATCCTCAGGATAGCCGGCAGGTCTCCCGGCCCGCGGCTCGGCGATCGGGCCGCCGAGGGAGCGAGGCACACACGGGTCGGAATGGCGATTCGTTGCGAGCGGCCGTAATTTTCCGGGCTGCATGTCGTTCGCCGGTCTCCTCGCCCTTCCCCTCGCCATCGCGATCCCGCAGCCCGCCGCGTCCACCCCTCACGGTGGCACGCGTGAGGTCTATGACGGCCGGGCCGGCCGGATCGAGGTACACATCCCGCGGATCGATACCGTCGCGACCATCGACGGGTCACTCGACGAGCCGGTCTGGCAGCGCGCGGCGCTCCTGACCGGCTTTTCCGAGTACCAACCGGTCGACGGCCGGCCGGCCAACGACTCGACCGAGGTGCTGGTCTGGTACGGCAAGGACGCCATCTACTTCGGCATCCGCGCCTTCGAGAGCCACGGGCCGGTCGTGCGGGCCACACTGGCAAACCGCGACAACATCGATGCCGATGACCACGTCAGCATCCTGCTCGATACCTACAACACGCGGCGCCAGGCGCTGCTCTTCGCCGTCAATCCGCTGGGCGTGCAGGAGGATGGCGTCTGGAGCGACGGCGTCGGCGCCTCGGCCGGCGGCCAGAACAGCGGCGGCCGGATGGACGCGTCGATCGACCTGAATCCCGACTACGTGTACCAGTCCCGGGGTCACGTCGCGGACTGGGGCTACGAGGTCGAGATCCGGATCCCGTTCAAGAGCCTGCACTATCAGAGCAGCGATCCGCAGACCTGGGGATTCCAGGTCGACCGCGTCGTGCAGCACAGCGGCTACGAGGAAACGTGGACGCGCGTCGTCCGCGCGGGTACGGGCTACCTCCTCCAATCGGGTGCCCTCACGGGGCTGACCGAGATGCAGCGCGGGCTCGTGATGGACATCGTGCCCGAAGTCACGCAGAAGCTCGACGGGGCGCCGGTCGCGCCCGCCCCCCGGTACGGCTACAAGGGGTCGGCCAACGTCGGCGGCACCGTGCGGTGGGGGGTCACCGCGAGCCTCACCGCGGTCGGCACGGCACGCCCCGACTTCTCACAGGTCGAGGCGGACGTCGGACAGGTGTCGGCCAACCAGCGCTTCAGCCTCTTCTACCCCGAGAAGCGACCATTCTTCCTCGAGGGGCTCGAGCTCTTCAACACACCCAACACCCTGATCTACACGCGTCAGATCGTCCAACCGGACGGCGGCTACAAGCTGATCGGCGATCTCGGCGGGACGACGATCGCCTACCTGGGCGCGGTGGACACGCGCGACAGCGCGACCGGCAATCACCCGATCTTCAACATCCTCCGCCTCCGGCGCAACTTCGGCACGCCCACCACGGTGGGACTCGTGTACACGGATCGGATCGAGGGCGGCAGCTACAATCGCGTGCTCGGCGGGGACGCCCGCTACGCGTGGGGGAAGCTCTGGTACTCGCAGATCCAACTCGTGCAATCCTGGACGCAGGACCCGACCGGCTACCATCCCGGGACCCTGTGGGACGTCACGCTCGCCGACCGTACGGGGCGGGCGTATGGGAACCACTTCGAGCTCACGGGACTCAGCCCGCAGTTCGCGGCCCGGAGCGGGTTCGTCAATCGCGTCGGCTACGAGCGGTTCACCGGCGATGAGCGATTCAGTTGGTACGGCCCTCCGGGCGCGCTGATCGAACAGGTGACGTCGCGCTTCGTGTTCAACCCGCTCTGGATGTACGGGGACCTCGAGCGGTTGCGGGGCGTGTTCGAGGGAGGGGTGGCGGACACCTGGACCGCCTACGTGCGCGGGGGATGGACGATGTCCCTCCAGGCCGCGAACGCGGTTCAGGGATGGCAGCCGTCGTTCTACGCGCGCTATCGCGTCGCCCACCCCGCCGACACGGTGGCGTTCCAACTCCCGCACGCCCTGTACAACCTCTGGAGCGGCACCGGCACGATCACGACGCCCAACCGCGCGCTCTACGGCACGGCATCGCTGACGCTCGGCGCCGCCCCGATCTTCGCCGAGGCGGCCCGCGGGACGGAAGTCGTCCTCCAGGCGGAGGCCGTGTGGCATCCGACGCGGTCGCTTCGAGTCGATGCACTCTGGGCGCACCAGACGTTCGACCGCGCGAGCAACGGCAGCCGGGCGGTCACCGCCGACATTCCGCGCCTCAAGCTCGAGTATCAGCTCACGCCCGCCATCTTCTTCCGATACGTCGGCCAGTACACCGCGCAGACGGCGGCCGCGCCGCGGGACCCCCGCTCGGGCGACCCCCTGCTGATCGACCCGGTCACCGCCGCCGTACTCGGGCTCACGCCAACGCGCGACTTCCGCCAGGACATTCTCTTCTCGTTCCAACCGACGCCCGGCACCGTCGTCCTCCTCGGCTACGGCGCGACCCTGATCGAGCCGAACGCCTTCCAGTTCCACGACCTCACCCGTCAGCAGGACGGACTCATCCTCAAGGTGAGCTACCTGTTCAGGCTCTAGGCGCGACCTCCTGGCGGCGACGGCGCCCTAGCGGATGGCCCGGGCCGACGCCTCCACCCGCCGGAGCAGGGCGTCCAGCGCGGCCCGGTCGTACAGGCGACCGTCGGCGATGACGGCCTGGATCGACGTCGTGTTGTGGATGTCGGCCGTCGGGTCGCGGGCGAGCAGCACGAGGTCGGCGAGGGCGCCCGGTGCGATGCGGCCGATCTCGGGGCGGCCAAAGAATCGCCCGGCGTTGGCGGTCGCGGCCCGCAGTGCCTCCATGGGCGTGAGACCCGCCGACACCAGCTCCACCAGCTCGTCGTGCAGGCTGAACCCCGGGACGATGAAGACGCCCGGCGCGGCGTCGGTCCCGGCGAGGATCGGGACGCCGGCCCGGTGGAGGGCTCCGGTCATCGCGAGGTTGCGGCGCCAGTACTCCTCGCGACGGGCGAGGGGATCCTTGCGGATGTCGACCATGATCTCGTCGGTGAACCGTCGCCACGAGCCGGTGCGCCAGGCGGCCGGAACGTACCGGGCCAGCGGCTGATGCGCCTGATCGAGCAGGTCGAGCAGCGTCTCGCCGCGCTGCCAGGCGAGCGTCGGGCACTGCCACACCTCGTGCTCCGCCAGCCGCCGGAGGAGTGCGTCGCATCGGGCGGGATCGTAGCTCTCGAGCAGGAGCTGCATACTGCCGGTGCCGTCCACGAACCGATCTTCCTGCGTGGAGCATCCTTCGAACAGTCCCATCAGGTGCTCGACGCTCTTCTGTCCGGCGTCGATCACCTCGGCGATCCGCACCCGCGTCGGGACGTGGCCGACGATCGGCAGCCCGAGCCGGTGCGCTTCGGCGGCCGCCGCGAGGTAGGCATCGTGCGGCACCTCGGACTGCACCTTGATGAAGTCCACGTGCTGGGCGGCGAGCGACCGGACCGCCGCAACGGCGGTGGCGGCGGACGTCACCGGCACCGAGCTCGGAAAACGGAGGCTCTTGCCATCCGCCAGGTACCCGTCGAGCATCGGCCCCGACACCACCATGCGGGGGCCGACGAGCGTGCCGGCAACGATCGCGCGCCGCCACCCGAGCAGGACCGGGAGGTCTCCGCCCATGTCCCGAACGCCGGTCACCCCGTTGGCGATGAAGAGCGGGAGGATGACGTCCCGTCCGCCGGGGAACCAATCGCCGAAGGCCGAGTGCACGTGCATGTCCCACAACCCGGGGATGAGATACTCCCCGGTGGCATCGACCACCCGTGCCCCCGGCGGAGGCTCGAATCCGGCGGCGGCCGCGACCGTGGCGATCGCGTGGCCACGGACGACGACGACGCGGTCCGGCGTTGTCGACCCGGTCGCCGGATCGATGGCGGTCGCGTGCACGATGACGAGCGGCTGGCCGCCGGCCTGGGCGCCGGCGAACCGCCCGAGCCCAAGGGCCGCGACGAGGGAGGCAGCGACGAGGCGTCTCATGGTGTAGAACATGCTCGCCTCCACTCCCCGACGATGCCCCTTCCGCGAGCCCTGCTCGAAGAGATGAGCGTCAAGCGCGCGGCCGAAGCCGAGCGCGCGCAGCGCGACCGCAGTTGGGCGCTCGTGCGAGCCGCGCTCGCGTGCGTCGGCTGGTGTGCGCTCGGCCTGTTCTGCCTCATGTGGAGCGCTCACACGACCGATGTCGGCTACGGCCGCATCGCCTTCTACGGCGGCCTCGTGATCGGGAACGGCGGGATCCTGTTCACGCTGATCACGACATTCGCGCGGCGCGAGGAGTGAGCGCGACCCGGTGAGTGCTGGCGCGAGAACGCCCCCGCACGCGCTACCGGACGATCGGCAGGACAAGGTGAGACGGCAGGGCTGGCGTGCTGTAGATCCGCTGCGTCGCCTTCACGAAATCACTCGCCTTGGCGTTGTAGATACTCGGCACGAATCGCTGCGGGTTGCGGTCGATGAGCGGGAACCACGTCGACTGGATCTGCACCATGAGCCGGTGGCCCTTGAGGAAGACGTGGTCGTGGTCCCGGAGCGAGAAGTCCCAGGGCGTCGGCGTGTTGGCGGCGAGCGGATGCGGCCGCTCGTAACTCGTGAGATAGCGGCCGCGGCGGACCTCCATGGCGATCGGGAGCTGGTAGCCGTTGAGTGACCGCGCATACTGACCCGGCGCCGGCCCGGCTTCCGGCTTCCACGCGTTCGCCTGGGCGCTCTCCGGGTAGACATCGATCAGCTTGACGACGAAATCGGCGTCGGTGCCGGAGGTCGAGGCAAAGAGCCGCGCCGCCAGCGGCCCGGTCACCGTGATGTCGTGGTCGAGCGGCGCGCTCTCGTACGTCAGCACGTCGGGGCGATGGTCGACGAACCGCTGGTCGGCGACCTCCCAGGTCCGCCAATCGCCGGCCGGATAGGTCGGCGAGATGGGGCGCCGGCGGTACGGCACCGGGTTCGCGGGGTCGGAGACGTACTCCCGGTACCCGCCGGTCGGCGCCGTGAACGACAGCGTGCCGTCGGCGTGCGGGTAGAGGTTGGTCGAGGTCGCCTCCTTGGGCGGCCACACCGGGTACGTCCGCCACTGGTTCGACCCGGACTGAAAGGTCGTCGCCTGCCAGGCGGGCTTCGTCCCGGCACCGTGCAGATAGTACCGGAAGAACGGCGCCTCGATCGTCTCCCGGAATTCCCGCGACGTCTCGTGCCCGCCAAACGGGATGAGCCCAATGCTGTCGCCGCGCGGCGCCTGCCACTCGCCGTGGTACCACGGCCCCGCGACGATGAAGTCGGTGTGATCGGGGTCGTGCTCGGCGGCGTGGCGGAAGATCTGCCACGGCCCCCACGGGTCCTCCTGGTCCCAGAACCCCGCCACGTTGAGGTTCGGCACGGTCGACGCGTGCAATTGGTTGACCCATGCCTCCTTCTTCCAGAACGCGTCGTAGTCGGGGTGCTCGATGGTGGAGTTCCAGTAGGGGATCGAGCCGTGGAGGTACTTTGCGTTGATGTTGGAGAGCGGCCCGAGGTCGAGATACCACTGATACGTATCGTAGGTCTCGAACGCAAAGTGGGTGTTCTCCGTCTTGCTGGCCTGCTCCATCACCGCGTACTCGAAGTCGTAGCTCTCCCGGAGCGCGCCGTAGCGGTGATCGTCATCGTTCATCCACTGATCCACGGGCGACGCCTGCTCGCTCATCGCCTTGAGGGCCGGATGCGGCTGGAGGAGCGCGAGTGCCGTCGTCAGGCCGTCGTACGAGACGCCGTACATCCCGACCTTGCCGTTGTTGTTCGGCACGTTCTTGATCAGCCAATCGATGCTGTCGTAGGCGTCGGTCGTCTCGTTCGTCGCCTTGGGGTCCGAGAGGTCGACCTGCGACGACAGATTGAAGACCCCCTCGGACTTGAATCGTCCACGGAGGTTCTGGATCACGAAGATGTAGCCGTCGTTGGCGAGCTCCTTGAAGCTGGCCGGCATGCTGTCCGGGGCGTGCTCGGGCACTCCGTACGGGGTCCGTCGGAAGAGGATCGGCAGCGGGCCCGTCTGGTTGACCGGCGTCAGGATCACCGTCTGGAGGTGCACGCCGTCGCGCACCGGGATCATCACCTGCCGGTACGTGAAGATGGCATCGTGGCGGGGGGCTGCCGGCCCCTTCGCACAGGCGGCAACCGTGAGCAGGACGGTGCAACGAACAACGGCCCGACGCATTGACCCTCCGCGGAAAGCGAGAGAACCCGGGGGAACGACCTGCCCCGTACGGTCAGCGCGCGACGCGAACGGGTCCCACGGCGGCCCAACATGGCGGTCGCGCACGATCTCTGCAACGCCGTCGGCCCCGGACTTGCCGGCCGACACGGTCCGAACCCATGTTGGACCATGCTTCGGCGAGCCGTGATCGCGCGGTGGGCGGTGGCCGGCGCCCTGCTGGCCGCGGGCACCCGCACCGCGTCGGCCCAAGCGCGCGCCCTGCCGTCCGGCGACGTGCACGCGATCTACGCCCGACTGCTTCGGCAGATCGAGCGCATCCCCATCTTCGATCACCACGCGCACCCGGGCTTCGGCGATGATGGCGACGTGGACGCGCAGGCCACCCCACCGGAGCATCTCCCGCTGCGCGAGCGGGAGTCCAACCCCGAGTTCGTGGTCGCGCTCAAGGCGTTGTTCGGCTACCCGTACGCCGATCTGAGTCCGAGCCACATGCAGTGGGTGGCCGCCCGGTCGGCGGCCGCCGAGCGCGCGCCGGGGACGGCGTACTTCGACCGGATCCTCGACAAGTGCGGCATCGAGTCCTCGGTCGCCAACCGGGTCGCGATGCCGGCCTACCTCGACCCGAAGCGCTTTCGCTGGGCCTTCTTCGTCGACTCCTTCCTGTTCCCGTTCGACAACACGCTGGTCACGACCGCCAATCCCGACGAGGGGGTGTACATCCCGCTCCAGGAGAAGGTGCTGCATCGATATATGCAGCAAGCCGGTCTCTCGGGCCTTCCGGACACCTTCGAGGGGTATCTCGCCTTTGTCACCCGTACGCTCGAGGAGAATCAGCGCCGGGGTGGCATCGCCGAGAAGTTCGAAATCGCGTACTTCCGGTCACTGCACTTCGAGGACCCGCCGCTCGAGGCGGCTGCCAGTATCTACCGGCGCTACCGTGCCGGCGGCATCCCGTCTCCGGAGGACTATACGACCTTCCAGGACTACCTCTTCCGGTATCTCGTCCGCGAGGGCGGGCGGCTCCATCTGCCCGTGCACATCCATTCGGCGGTCGGCGAAGGGGACTATTTCAGCCTCGTGCGCGGCGGCGTGCTCAACCTCGAGAACGTCCTCAAGGACCCGCGGTACCTCACGACGACATTCGTGCTCCTGCACGGCGGCTATCCCTTTTTTCGGGAAGTCATCTGGCTGGCCGCCATGAAGAACGTCTACCTCGACAGCTCCGAGATCGAGACGCTGGTGTATCCGTCCGAGTTCAAGACCGTCCTGAAGCTCTGGCTCGAGACCTACCCGGACAAGATCACCTTCGGCAGTGATGCGTATCCGTACAGCGCCGCCCTGGGGTCGGAGGAGTCGTACTGGCTCGGCGTGCATTCCGCGCGCGACGCGCTGGCGTCGGCGCTCGCCGAGATGGTCGCCAGCGGAGAGGTGACCGAGCCGGCGGCCCTTCAGCTCGCCCACGGGTACCTGCACGACAACGCCGCGGCGCTGTATCCCGCTGTCGCGCAGTAGCCGTCAGTCCAACGGAGCCCGGAGTCCGGCTGTCGAAACTCGGGCGGGCGGTCGCGCGTAAGGACGCCCGGCCAGACCTCGACCGGGAGGATCGCGCGTGGCCCGACACCGTCTTCGTGAGTGGCTCGTTCGTGAATCGCTCGCAAGCTGGCGGCAGGACGTTCGCTACGCTGCCCGGCAGTTCCGCCGTGCGCCGGGCTTCGTGACTGCCACCATCGTGACGCTCGGCCTCGGGATCGGCGCCACGACGGCGATTTTCAGCGTCGTCCGCGGAGTCCTGCTCCGGCCACTGCCCTACCCCGCGCCCGATCGGATCGTCCAGCTCTGGGAGGTCGATCGCGCGGGGACGCGGATGCACTTCTCCGATCCGAACTTCATCGACGTCCGCGACCGGGCCCGGAGCTTCGCCAGCCTCGCCGAGTTCAACGACCCCGCCACCGTCTCGGTGTCCGGTGACCTCGAGCCCGCCCGCGCGACCGCCGTCTGGGTGTCGCACGACTTCTTCCATGTGTTCGGTATCCAACCGCTCCTCGGGCGGACCTTCTCCCCCGACGAGGAGCGCGAGGGCGGGGCGCCGGCGGCGGTCCTGAGCTGGGGCTTCTGGCAGCGTGCCTTCGGCGCGGATCCCGCGGTTCTGGCGAAGCGGCTGACCATCGGGGACCACACCTACACCGTCGTCGGGGTCATGCGGCCTGCGCTCGACTTCCCGGCCGCTACCGACATCTGGCTCTCCCGCGAGATCCTGGAGCGCGAGCGGGGCCGCAGCGCGCACAACTGGAACGTCGTCGGCCGGCTCCGGTTCGACGTGCCGCCGGATGACGCGAGCCGCGAGGTCGGAGCACTTGCCCACGCGCTGGAGGGGCAGTTCGGCTCGGAGACCATGATGCACGACGCCGCGGTCCTCCCGCTCCGCGACCAGCTCGTGGGGGCGGTGCGGCCGGCGCTCCTCGTCCTCCTCGCCGCCTCCCTGGCGCTGCTCGTCATCGCCTGCGCCAACGTCGCCAACCTCGTCGTGGCCCGGATCACCGCCCGGCGTGGGGAGCTCGCGCTGCGGATGACCCTCGGCGCGGCGCGCAGGCGACTCGTCCAGCAGTATCTGGCGGAGTCGGGTATGCTCGCGCTCTGCGGCGGCGCGCTGGGCGTGCTCGTCGCGATCGGCGGCACCCAGATCCTGCTGGCGCTGGATCCCGAGCGCCTCCCGCGCGCAGGCGAGGTCCGGGTCGACGCCCTGGTCCTGCTCTTCGCCCTGGGGATCTCGGCCGCGACCGCGGTCGGCCTCGCCCTCACGGCCGCCTGGCGTGCCGGGTACGGCGACCTCCGCGAGATGCTGTCGGCCGCCGAGCGAACCATGTCGGGCACGGGCTCGTCCGTGCGGGCCCGCCAGACCCTCGTCGGCGCACAGGTGGCGCTCACGCTCGTCCTGCTCGTGGCCGCAGCCCTCCTCGCCCACAGCTTCGTCGAGCTCAGGGCCGTCGACCCCGGCTTCCGGACCGATCGCACCGCCGTCCTCGATCTCTCGATCGACGCCAGCGACTCAGTCTCGCGCGCGCGACGCACGGCCTTCTACCACGAGCTCCTCCGGCGGCTGGCCGGGCTCCCCGGCGTGACGGCGGTCGGTGCCGTCGACCTCATTCCCCTCGGCGCCGACGGACGGGCCAATGGCACCTTCGTCGAGCTGCGCTCGCCGGACGAGCGGCTGTCGCTCGCGGACTGGCCCAAGCTGACGCAGGATCGGACGCGGGCTGGCGACGCCGAATTTCGGCTCGCCAGCGGCGGGTACTTCGCGGCCATGCACATCCCCGTCCTCGAGGGACGCGTGTTCGACGAGCGCGACGCGCCCGACGCCCCGCACGTCGCCGTCGTGAGCGCGTCGCTCGCGCAGCGGCAGTGGCCCGGCCGGGACCCGATTGGACGCTGGATCCAGTTCGGCAACATGGACGGTGACCTCCGTCCCTTCATGGTCGTTGGCGTGGTCGGAGATGTGCGCGACGCCGGGCTGACGGTCGCGCCCCGGCCCACGTTCTACGCCGACCACCTCCAGCGGCCGGTCCAGGCCGAGCACATGAACTTCGTGCTCGCTGGCCCCGGGGATCCGGCGGGCGTCGGCGCCGCCGCGCTGGCGGTCGCACGCGGGCTCGGTCCCGATGTGCCGGCGCGCGTCCGAACGATGGAGTCGATCGTGACGGCGTCCGTCGCCGACCGCCGGGTCGTCCTCTTCCTCGTCGGCGCGTTCGGCACGATCGCCCTCGCCCTGGCGGCGTTCGGGCTCTACAGCGTGATCTCGTACCTGGTCGCCCAGCGCTCGCGTGAGCTCGGGATCCGCATCGCGCTGGGCGCGGACCGGGGCGCCATCGTGCGACTGGTACTCCAGGAGGGCACGATCGTGGTCGCGGTCGGCGTCGTCGCCGGCATCACCGGCGCCCTGCTGGCCACCAAGCTTCTCCGGGGGCTCCTCTACGGGGTGAGCGCCCTCGATCCGGTGAGCTTCGGGGCCGTGCTGGCCGTCGTGATCGCCGCCGCCCTGGCCGCCTGCTGGCTGCCCGCGTACCGAGCCTCCCGCGCCGACCCTGCCGGCGTCCTTCGGGCCTGAGAGATGAAACCGTCGCTCATCGTCCATGGTGGCGCCTGGAACATCCCGGATGACCTCGTCGAGGCGTGCCGTGCCGGGTGCGAGCGGGCACTCGAGGTGGGGATGGCGCTGCTCGCGCGCGGCGCGGACGCGCTCGTCGCGGTCGAGGAGGCGATCTGCGTGCTCGAGGACGATCCGGTCTTCGACGCCGGACGCGGCGCCCATCTGAATCGCGTGGGCGAGATCGAGCTGGACGCCATCATCATGAACGGGACGACGCTCGACGCCGGGGCCGTCGCCGCCGTGACCGGCGTGCGGAACCCGATCCGGCTGGCCCGGCGGCTGCTCGACACCGGCCCCGAGATGATGGTCGTCGGCGCGGGGGCGCGCCGATTTGCGGACGAGCAGCGGATGCCGATCTGCGATCCGTCGGAGCTCGTCGTCCCCCGGGAGCGCGCCGCATGGGAGCGGTGGCGGGACCACCCGGACGCTGCGCTCTCCGACTTCGCCACCCCGAGCACGGCCGGGGATACCGTGGGGGCGGTCGCCATCGACGCGCGCGGACACATGGCCGCCGGCACGTCGACCGGCGGCACGCTGTGCAAGCGCCCGGGTCGAGTCGGCGACTCGCCGCTCATCGGGTGTGGCTGCTACGCCGACGACGAGGTGGGCGCGGCCTCGTGCACGGGGCTGGGCGAAGCGGTCATGCGGGTCGTGCTCGCGAAGACGGCCGTCGACCGTCTCCGGGGTGGGGAGGCACCGGACTCCGTCGCCGGGTACGCGACCGCGCTGCTGCGGCGTCGCGGACGCGGAACCGGCGGTCTCATTCTCCTCGACCGGACCGGGACGGCAGCCGTCGCGCACACGACCACGCGGATGGCGTACGCCTATGTCGGCGCGGACGGCGCCGTGGTGGCCGGGCCATCGCGAATGGCATAGCGAGGCATCGCGAGGCGTAGCGAGGGCATGGCGCAAGCCTGACTGGTCGTCGCCCGAGCGGTGCCACGCCGCGCCTCGGCGCCCAGCTTCGCGAAGCGGGGCGCGACCGCCTTGTCAGTTGCGACACGTCACGTCTCATATGGCATCGACCGCGCGTCCTCGGTGCGCTATGTTGTCGGGTCCCATTCCCGGAGGTTCAGTGCAGCCGGTGCCGATTCATGCGCTGCCGTTCATCGTCGCGGTGCTGGTGAAGGTCGTGGTGGGCGCGGTGTGGTACTCGCCGATGCTCTTCCTGAAGGAGTGGCAGCGGCTCGCCGGCGTCTCCGATGAGGCCATGAAGGGCGGCATGGCCAAGGGAATGATGACCTGGATCATCGGCGCGCTGCTGATGACGTTCGTGCTGGCCCACGCGGTGTTCTACGCCGGCGCCCGGAGCGTTGGTACCGGCGCTGCCGTCGGCTTCTTCAACTGGCTCGGGTTCGTGTTCGTCGTGCACCTCGACGACTGGGCCGCCGCCAAGCGGCCGACGAAGCTGCTTTTCATCAACGCCGGCGCCAATCTGGTCGCCCTGCTGATCATGGGCGCGGTCCTGGCCGCCTGGAGCTGAGCCGGACTGCGCGGCCGACCGCGTAGCCGACTGCGCGGGCGACACCGCCGGCGCGATCAACGCCGGCGGTGTGCGCCGCCGGCGCCGTCTACGCCGCCTCGAGGGTCCCGGGGTCGTAGACGAACCGCTCGTGGGCGATGCGGTCGCCGACCCACGTCTGGTAGGCGATCTGATCGAACCGCATCCGTCTGCCGTTCGTGCCGGTGAAGTCGAAGCGCCAGTGGATCGCGGCGTGCGGCGCGTCGACGATCACCGCGGCCGCCCGGTTCTCGTGGACCTGGGCGACGGAGGCGAGAAACTGGCGCTCGCGCGCCAGATTGGCCGGTTTGCCGACCGTCGGCGGATTGAGATTGTCCTGCATCGTCACGTCGTCGGCGTAGAACTCCTCGATCGCCTCGAGGATCTTCCCCTGCTCGACGTAGGACACGAGTTGCTGGACGCGGTGCTTGAGTGCCATCTGGAACCCTCCCCCAAGGTGATGGTCCGCCGCCGGGCCGGGCGGACCCGTGAGCCGTGTCGCGTTTCCGAGTATTCCCGGCCGGACGACGGCTACGATGTGCGACCGTGTCCGCCGGGGCTCGGCGGTGCGCGCCGGGCAAGGCCCCGGCGGACGGCGTCGAGCAGCCCAATGAGCTGCTCGACCTGGCGCTCGTCGAGGGCGGCCATCGTGGCGGCGTCGCGCTCGTCGACCAGCCGATCGAGACGGTGGAGCAGGCGGGCACCGGCGGCGGTCGCGTAGCACAGCACCTGGCGCCGGTCGGGCGCCACCCGCTCACGCCGCACCAGACCCGCGCGCTCGAGCTTGTCGAGCAACCGAGTGATCGTCGTCCCTTCCTCGATCATCCGGTCGCGGATCGCGAGCGTCGGGATCCCCCCCGGGCCGGCGCCCCGGACGATCCGGAGCGCGTTGTACTGGGCGAGGCTGAGTCCCGACGGCTCGACGACCCGCGCGACGGCGCGGGCGACCATCGACGCCGTGCGGAGGAGCGCCACCGCCGCCTCCTGCGCCGCCGAGCGGAACGGCGCTCGTTGCCCGATCTCCGCCTGGATCGCGCTGTCCCGCCCGCCCGCCCCCGCCGGCCGTCGCCGCCGTGCCGCCATCCCGCGCCTCCCGAAGTACTACGCCGGACAATAATTGTTCTGCGATGTATTGTCAACAGGTGCGCGACCCGGGAGGCGCCCGCGCGTCGGCTCATTGGACGTTCGACGTGAGGGAAACGCTGATCGCGGCGCTCGTGTGGCTATTGAGGGTGGCGGCGAGCTCGCCGAGGATGGTCCCCGGCAGGTAGTAGGTCCCCACCCGCACCAGTGGGAAGAGGGGGGTCGCGAGCGCGTTCGTCTCGTCGGCCCGCAGGACGGTCGGAGTGCCGGGCGTGCCGGCGTCGGACGGAACCGCCCCGGTGATGCTCGCCTCGTCGACCGTATTCGTGAAGGTGGACTGCGATCCGTTGTCTTTCGTGTAGACGTAGGTGCCGACCGCGTCGTACTGCACCCAGAAGGTGCACTGCTGCGCGCCGCCGGCGATGAGCCCCAGGACCACGGTGGACTGGCCACCGAGGTTCCCCTGCCCCACTTCCGTGCTGATCGTGGTGTGCCCGGTCGGATCGACGGTCCTGACTTTGTTGTTGACCGAGAAGGTGCCGGACACCTGTCCTTCCCAGAGCGTCGTGTCGCCTGAATCGACGAGTTTCGTCAGGGTGCCGCCGCCGACGGTCGACTGCTGCGCGATGGAGACGATCAGGGTGGTGGTGGTCTTCGGCACGGTGAACGACGGCGTGTACGCGACCACGAGGTTGTCGACGTTCCAGGAGGAGACGCCCGACAGGCCGAAGCAGCTCGCGACGGTCAGAGTGGTCTTGGAGGAGAAGGTGCCGCTGGTGTGGGGCCCGGTCACGGTCATCGAGGCCCGTATCGTCGCCTTGCCGTGCCTGACGCCAGCGGCAGCGCCGGTATTCTCGATCGTCGCAACGGATTCGTCCGATGAGCTCCAGGTGCGATTCCTGGTGCTCCACCGGTCCGGCGTGCTGCCGCTGGCGTCCACGGGGTAGGCGACGAACTTGACGTGACCGCCCTCGTTGATCGTCGGGTTCGTCGGCGTGATCTTGATTCGCGGCGGTGTGAACATCCGAACTGTCGACCGCCGGCGACCTCTCGTGCGCACGACGCCGCCCCTCGTCGCGAGGGCGCGTGGCCCGGCCGCCGTGTTCGCGACGCTCGACGACGACCCGGCGACGTCGACCGAGATGTCGGCTTCCCCGATGTCGATCGCCCTGGCGAGACCGGATGAGGACACGGTGGCGACCGTCGTGTCCGAGGAGGTCCACACGAGTGTGACGCCGGCGACGGCCCGCCCCTGCGCGTCGACCGGCGTCGCCGTGAGTTGCACCGAGTCGCCGGGGACAACCGACAGGGAGTCGCCGACGAGAGAGTCGGCGCCGAGGGTGATGCTCGTGACGGCGCTGCCGGGATTGGAGCCCGGCCCGGTCGACCCGGACGAGCCGCTGCACCCGCCCAGGGCGACGGCGGCGGCAAAGGCGAGCACGAGGAGCGCGAGGGCGACGATCTGTGTCGCGCGATTCGAGCGGGGGTATGGACTGGGCATCGGCGTATCTCCGAAGAGGTCGCCGGCGGACCGGGCGCGTCCACTCCGACGCGCCGACCGTCGCTGACTCCGGGCGCTGCCGCTTCCTACAGGAGAGACGCACCCGACCCCGCTGCCCTCTCGCCCCGGGCCCACGCCGCACCCGAGGCGGGGTCCGCCCGGTCAGCCGCTCACAGCAGCTTGTCCGGCGTGATCGGCAGCTCGCGGATCCGCTTGCCGGTGGCGTGATGGATCGCGTTGGCGATGGCCGAGGCGACACCCACGATCGCGATCTCCCCGAGACCCTTCACGCCCAGCGAGTTCACGTGCGGATCGCGCTCGTCGATGAAGGTCACGTCCATGAGGGGCGGGCTGTCGGCATGGACGGGCACGGTGTACTCGGCGAGGTTCGCGTTCACCACTCGCCCGGTTCGCGGATCGACGACCGAGTGCTCCATGAGCGCCATGCCGATCCCGCCGATCATGCCGCCCACGCATTGACTGCGGCTCGTTTTCGGATTGACGATGCGGCCGGCCCCGTAGGCGCCGACGATGCGCCGAACGCGCGTCTCCCCGAGATCGGGATCGACCGCGACCTCCACGAAGACGCTCCCGAAGGCGTGCATCGAGAACCGCGTGGTCTCCTCGCCGGCCCGCACCTTGACGGTCGCCTCGACGGGCTGGCCGATCCGGGCCATCGCGGCAGCGAGGTCGTCGCCGCCCCCGCGCGCCAGCGCGGCTCGGCACACCTCGTGGCAGGCCGCCTGGACGGCGCTGCCGACGCTCGCCATGGTCATCGAGCCGCCGTGCGGGGGCGTTCTGGGCAGCGCGCTGTCGCCGAGCCTGAGCTGCACATGCTCGATCGGGAGACCGAGCGCCTCGGCAGCCACCTGTGTCAGCGACGTCCAGGTCCCGGGCCCCATGTCGCTCGCCGCGGTCGCCACCTCCGCACAGCCATCGGGCAGGAGGCGCACCCGGGCGGCGGCCGGGGCTCGGTGCGTCGGGTAGGTCGCGGTGGCCATGCCCCAGCCAACGAGCCATCGACCGTCGCGCATCGAACGCGGCTCGGGGGTGCGTCGACCCCACCCGAACCGCTCGGCCGCGACCCGGTAACATTCCCGTGTGGAGCGGCTCGAGAACGGGAGCCGCTTGAACTCGTCCTGCGCCGGCTCGTTGCGCAGCCGGAGCTCCACCGGATCGAGGCGGAGCGCGATGGCGAGCTCGTCCATGGCGCACTCGAGCGCGAAGGCGCCACTCGCTTCCCCGGGTGCTCGCATCCAGGTCGGCGTGTGCTCGTTCAGCCGCGCGATGCGACGCCGGGTGGCCACGTTCGGGCAGGAGTGCAGGTACCGCGTCGCGTCGACCACCGACTCGTCGTACTCCTCGTACATCGAGGTCTCCTGCACCGCCTCGTGGACAATGGCGCCGAGGTGGCCGTCCCGATCGGCGCCGAGCGCCACGCGCTGGACGGTGTGCGGGCGAAAGCCCGTGCCGTAGTACATGTCGCGGCGCGACAGCATCAGCTTCACCGGGCGGCCGGCCGCGCGTGCGCCGAGCGCCGCCAGCATCACATGGGGCCACACGCGCAGGCCCGAGCCGAACGCGCCGCCGACGAACGGTGAGAGGACCCGGACGTGGTCGGCCGGCATGCCGAGCTCGGCGGCGATCTCGTCGGCGACGTTGGCGACCCACTGTGTCTTGTCCCACAGCGTCAAGCGGTCGCCGTCCCAGGCGGCCACGGTGGCGTGCAGCTCGATCGGATTGTGGTTCTCGCGCGGGATCACATAGGTCTGCTCGACCCTGATCGGGGCCGCCGCGAGCGCGCCCTCGGGGTCGCCCCGCTGGCTCACGGCCGGCTGGCGCTCTCCCTTGTCGGTCTGCTTGGGCGTCGGCAGCACCGGCTGCGCGCGCGTGATGTCGGTGGTCGCGACACCGGCGGCATACGTGACGCGCAGCAGTGTCGCCGCATGGACCGCCGCCTCGAGCGTCTCCGCGACCACGAGCGCGATCGGCTGGCCCTGGTAGCGGACGCGGTCATCCTGGAGGGGGCGGAGGCGGTGGGTGACCGTGGGGTCCACCTGCGCGCTGTGGGCACGCGCCCGTGCGTGAGGCCGGGGGGCGGTGTGGTGGGTGAGGACGGTGATTACACCCGGCGCGCCAGCCGCCGCCGAGTCGTCGATCTCGACGATGCGGCCGCTCGCGACCGTGCTCCGGACGACGGTCGCGTGGGCGACGCCCGGCGGGTCGTGGTCGGCCGCGTAGTCGGCGGCGCCGGTGACCTTGAGCCGCCCGTCGACGCGACTCGTCGCGTGGCCCACATGGGCAGTGGTCACCCGCCTCCTCCCGCGATCTCGACCGCGCGCACGATCGCGCGCTGCATCAGCTCGATCTTGAAGTCGTTGTGCCCGTGTCCGCGGGCTCCGTCGGCGGCGAGCGCCGCCGCCTGCTCGACCGCCCCTGTCCCCACGCCCGCGCCGACCAGCGCGGCCTCCACCTGACGCGCGCGCCAGGGCTTCGTTCCCACACCGCCGAGGGCGACCCGTGCCTGGCGGACCCGACCCCCCTCCACGTCCACGGTGACCGCGGCCGCCACGAGCGCGAACTCGAACGCGGCGCGGTCGCGCACCTTGAGGTAGTGCGCGCGCCATCCCACCGTCGCGGGCGGCACCGTGACGCCCGTGATGATCTCGCCCGGCTCGAGCACCGTCTCGAGGTGCGGCCTGTCGGCGGGCAGCCGATACATGTCGTCGAGCAGTAGTGTGCGGGGGCCGCGCTGGCCGTGCACCTCGACCGTGGCGTCGAGCGCCACGAGCGCCACGGCGAGATCCGACGCGTGGGCCGCAATGCACTGGTCGCTCGTGCCGAGCACGGCGTGCCACCGGTTCTCCCCGCCGATCGCGGCGCAGCCGGAGCCGGGCGCGCGCTTGTTGCAGGCGGCGTAGCCGACGTCACGGAAGTAGGGGCAGCGGGTACGCTGTAGCACATTGCCGCCGATCGTGGCCTGGTTGCGGACCTGCGGGCTCGCGGAGGCGAGGAGGGCCTCTCGGATCACGGGGAACCGCTGGCGGACGCCCGGGTGGGCGGCCACCTCCGCCATCGTGGCCGCGGCGCCGAGCCGGAGGCCGTGTGGTCCGAGGTCGATCTGGCGATCGAGGAGATCCGCGAGGCTCACGAGCCGGTCGGGCCGGCGCACATTCTCCTGGAGCAGCTGGACCATGTCGGTACCGCCGGCGATGTACTCGCTCGCCGCGTCAGCGCGGCCGGCGCGGGCGGCCTGTGCGCCGAGGGCGAGCGCCTCGGACAGGTCGCGCGGCCGCTCGAGGACGAACGGGTGCACGGCTACGGTCCGCGGTCGGGGGGCCTGGCCGCGGCGATGTCCTGAATCGCCGCCACGATGTGGTCGTAGGCCCCGCACCGGCACACGTTGCCGCTCATCCACTCCCGGATCTCCTCGGCCGAGCCGGCGTGTCCTTCGGCGATGCAGGCGACGCCGGCCATGATCTGGCCGGGCGTACAGTACCCGCACTGCAACGCGTCGCGCTCGATGAAGGCGGCTTGCAGCGGGTGCAGCCGGCCGCCCTGCGCGAGCCCTTCGACCGTCGTGATCTCACGTCCGCCGGCCAGCGCGGCGAGCACGAGGCACGCGTTGACGCGTTTGCCGTCCAGGAGCACGGTGCAGGCGCCACATTGCCCCAGAGCGCAGCCTTTTTTCGTGCCGGTCAGGTGCAGGTGCTCGCGCAGCGCATCGACCAGCGTCGTCCGGGGATCGAGCCTCACCCGGTGCTCGGCGCCGTTCACGCGGAGCAGGACGCTGATCGGCGCGACCGCCCGGTCGGTCGCGTGCGCCACGACCGGGGCGTCCCTCGGACCGACCGCGTTCGCGACCCCGGCGCCGCTGGACGCCGCGCTGCCCCCGAGGGGCTCTCGTCCGGCCGGGTCGACGCCGGGCTGCTCCGGGCCTCGCTCATCACTCATCGGAGTCTCCTCTCGGACGCGCCGGAGACCGCGGCGTGGGCGGCGGGACCGCTGCCCACGCCCATCGTCGCGGGGCGTCCGGGGACGGGTGGCCGGATCAGGGGACCGGATGGGGAGGGGACGAGGGGGGTGCCGGCCGCGCCGGACGAGGTGCGGTCGTGCCCGGCGGTCGACGCCCGCCCGGGTCCCGGTGTCGGCGTGGGTTTGCCTGCAAGTGGCCGGCCGTCGGGTCCTCCGGCGCGACGTTCGTTGCCCAGCGGTTCAGCGCGCGGCCCGGCGCCGGGGTGCGCGGCTTGTCAGACTGCGTATGTAGCTTCTCTGCGCCTGCCTCGAGTCGGGGCCGCTCACCCTCGCCGGCGAGTCCATGATCGCCATCCTGGTCGGCTTTGTCATCCTGATCCTCCTGTTCGGCCTTCGCGGCGCGCGTGCCCTCATTGCCGGCGCCCTGATCGTCCTCATACCGGGAGCGGTCTGGGGGTGGATCTGGCTCCTGGACGGCGACGATCGGTTCCGCGCGAACCTCGCCGCGCACGGTCAGGACTATGCCCTGGCGGCGGCGAGTGCCGACCGGTCGCAATTCGCATACGCGGCGCTCGGCGTTGTCGGCCTGTCGATCGTGATCGGATTGCTCGCGGCCGGTCGGAGCAGGCGAGGTCGCTGAGACAGCAGCGCCCCCGCCGCGCATCAGTGACGGCGGAACGGGGCCACCCGCGTGCGCGGGTCACTGCGGTACCCTGATCGAGCTCCGAGCTGTATTCGGCACCCGGCTGGATGACGGCCGCGCGGCGGCGGTCGGAGCGGTCTGCGGCGCCTGGAGGGGAGGCATGATGTGCGGCGCTCGACGCCCGCCGGGAAGCCGTGGGACGGCGATCGCACGGGTCAGCGTCCGCGAGCGAGCGCGAGACGCCACGCTCCCGGACCAGGCTTGCTGGCAGCCGACCGGGCCGCCACTCTGGGATTCGTTCACCCACAGCATCTGGACCAGGAACTGCTTGCCGCCGATCACCTGGTTGTAGACGGCACCGTTGCCGGCGGGCGCAAGAGACCCGAACTGCCATGCGCAGAGGTCCCCGATCTCCTCGAGCATGCCGCCCTGGACGGTGAACCACGCGTCGATGTCCTCATCGGTCGCAGCTTCGGCCAGTTCATGCGTGAGGACGTTCACCTCCGCATCGGCGGGGTCGTTGTTGGGCGAGGGGCCCCCGTAGAAGAAGTTGCAGTGGTACGTCTGGGCGGGATCGGCGTCGAAGGGCATGGCGGCGACACGGACGATGCGGCCGAGCGAATCCCCGAACTCGGTGTGCCATCCGCAATACTGCGTCCCGAACCCGCCGCCCAGGTTGACGCCCGGTCCCGTAAAGACGGTGTACAACGTGCTCGGGTCGTAGGTCAGGCTCCCGTTCGCAAAGCCACGCTCGACCTCCGCCAGCACGTCGAAGGTGCCCGTCGTCTGGGGCGGGCTCGTCGAATCCGACCAGTATTGGCTATAGGTGACCACGTTCTGAATGAACGTGTCGCTGGCGTCGTAATACGTCGTGAGGATGTTGAAGAGCGGCGAGCCGCCGAGGTTCTGGAGGAAGTACGCGAGGAGCGACCCATCGGCGCCGGCCGGCGAGCCTGAGGTGCCGGGGCCGGGGCCGCCGGGATAGATCGGCGTCGGCGACCAGTAGATCGCGGCGATCCTCGGCGAGTACATGATCGGGCCGCCGTGATATTGAATCCCCGTGCTGTCGTTGCCGACCACCAGCGTCGTGGACCGTGCGGTGATAGAACCGATCGATGCGGTGATGACCGCGCTGCCGGGCGCAATGCCGGCCACGACGCCGTTGGCCGACACAGTGGCGACGCTGGAGCTACTACTGCTCCAGCTCACGCTCAGACCTGTGAGCACGTTGCCTCTCGCATCCTTCACCGTGTCGGACAATTGGAGTAGCTGACCGACGAACAGCGTATCGGCGGCCGGCACCACGACGATGCTCGCCGCTGCGAGTTGCTGAACGGTGACGGGGGCCGCGCCCACGACGCTTCCGCGTGATGCGCGAACGGTGTCCGTCCCCGCGGCCGTGGCCGTGAGCAGTCCGGTCGAGCTGACCGAGGCGACCTGGCTGTTGGAGACGGACCACTGAGAGGCGCCGGGCACGGTGTCCCCGTGCGCATCCAGACCGGTCGCCGACAGTTGCACGGTCTGGCCGTTCTGGAGCGTGATCGGATTGGGGGAGACGAGAACGCGGGCGAGCGCGCCCGGCTTGACCACGATCGTGGCGTGAGCGGATATCCCGCTCACCGACGCCGTCATGACGGCGGTGCCGGTGAGCGCGGCTTGCACCTGTCCCGTGGAGGATATCGTCGCCACCGACGTGTTGCCGCTCGTCCAGCTGACGCTGAGGCCAGAGAGCACGTTACCCTTGGCGTCTTTCACCGTGTCGGTGAGCGAGACCGTGCTCCCGGCCACGAGCGTGTCCAGGACCGGCGCGATGATGATACTGGCGGCCGCGGCCTGCTGGACCGTGAGGACAGCCGACGCGGTGATCGAGCCGCTCACGGCGGCGATCGTGTCGGTCCCCACTCCCGTCGCCGTGACAAACCCGGTGGACGAGACAAAGGCGATCTTGCCGTTCGAGGAGGTCCACTGGTAGCTGGCCGCGACCGTGTCACCGCGCGAATCGAGAGCCGTCGCGACCAGTTGGATCCCCTGTCCGTTCTGAAGCGTCACCGGGTTGGGCGCGATCTGGATCCTGGCGACGGACCCGGGGCCGACCGTCAACGGAGCCCTGGCGGCCACCCCTCCGGACGTCGCTTCGATCGTATCGTGTCCGACCCCTGCTCCGAGCGCGAGTCCGAGAGTCGAGATCGTTGCCACCTTCGGATTGGCACTCGCCCAGACGACGGTCACATCGCTCAGGACGTTCCCGTTCTGATCCCTCGCGGTATCCACGTACTGAAGCGTGCTGCCGACACCGATGCTGTCCCTGACCGGATAGATCGAGATGGTCGTGACGGTGGGCTGCTGCGGCGCGCTGGGCGCCACGCCCGACCTGGACGTACAGGCGACAAGCGCAACCGCCGGGAGGATCCAACGGCGCATTCGTGTGTCCCTCGGTGAGCGTCCAGGCCGGTAGCCATTCGCGCTGACCCGGTACGATGGCGCCAGGGTCTGACAGTGCAGCGAAGGACGCCCGCCGGCTAGTGCCGGTGCTACCCGGCTGCCCGGCAAGCCGGCGGCTGCATCGGCAGCAGTTCCGGCGAGTCGTGCTGGCGGCGACCGGGACCGCCGCGCGGCATGCCGGGTCCCGCATCTGGAGTTGCTCGACCTCGCCCACATCCTGCCGGACAGCGACCCGCGGGCCGAGCCGGTCGTGCCCAACGGACTCGGGCTATACAGGATCCATCATTCGGCCTGCGGAGATATCGGGGGCAGTCGACCCGACTCGCGTGGATCGCCACGAGGGAGTCCGCGTCCTCCCATCCGCCGCGGCGTAGTGCCGGAATGTCCCGCCGGCCGGGAATGGCGGGCACGATATATGTACCGACCCTGCGGGACGCGGCCCTGACCGGGCGTAAGTACATCGTGGCGTGTCGATCCGCCGGGCCCTGGCTCGGCGCATTCGGAAGTAGGAGGCGCCTATGCGTTCTGCCCGCCGCTCTCCCTCCCGCCCCCGCCCAACGTCGACGTTGCTCAGGCCTCTGGCCACCTCGCGCCAGCCGAGCCCGCGCGTTGCCACCCTCCGAAAGGTTGCGCGCCTCGCGCTCACGCCGCTGCCTCTGCTCGCCGGGTGCGGTGGCGGTTCCCAGACCACCGGGCCGGGCGGCGGCCTGAGCGGGCTGTGGATCGACAGTACGGGCGCGTACGCGCTAGTCGACCAGAGTCACACCTGGTCCTGTTCGACCGCAGGTTACCTGTATCTGGTCTCGTCAACTGCAGCGAGCAGCGTGAGCTCGAACACGATTGCGTGCACCACCCCGATCGGCAACAATCTGAGCTGGGCCGGCGGCACGCTCAGCAACATGACGCAATCGGGGGGGAAGATCGCCTTCGCCATGTCTGCCGGCGTTTTTGACACCACCCAGACCTCGGGCATCGGGGGCACGGGTTGCCAGGTCACCACCAGCGTGAGCGCCGATGCGATGACCGGCGCCCAGACCTGTACGCTGAGGTACGTCGATCCGTTCGGGCTGCTCCCGACGGCGCGAGCCACCGTCCAGGGTCCCTATGGCGCGAAGCGCGCTAGCTTCGGCCCCGACCTCCCGTCCGTCGGCTGCGCGCAGGAAGGAAAGGTCACACCGCAGGGCCTCGCCGCCGCGACGATCGTGCTGTTCCAGAACAATACGGGCCAGACGCTCGCCATCATCCCGGTTGACAGCACCGGCCAGCGGTCTTCCGTCAGCACGCCACTCCCGCCCGGCAGCACGGTGCCGCAAGCGATCCCCGTCTCGTATCCGTTGGTGCTCGCCGATGCTTCCGGTGCCTGCCGCGGCGTCTACGTGTCCGCGACGCTACCGGCCAAGGCCGTGATGCCATGACACTCGCATACGGCGACACCGCTCGGTCACGCAAACGCATACCCGTCGTGGAAGTGGGGCACATGTCCTCGCCCCCGGCGGGCACTCCTCCCACGAATCGCGAGCCAATGCGCCACGGTTGCGCCACCAAGGACGCCGACAGTGCAGGATCTGCGGTCCATACCGCCGTCCACGGATCGGCGTCTCCGACGTGACCGGGACGCTATCGGTCAGTGCTGGCCGGAGGCGAGCGGGATCCACTGTTCGTCTTGGAAGTCGAAGTACCGCCGCACCCGTACGCCGTCCCATTCGTAATCGAGATGCCGGGACTGCTGAAAGATCCCTACAACGCTCGGCCGAAACGCGGCGATGCAGCGCCCGGGCTGATGGCGGACGCTGGGGTAATGGAGTCCGTTGCTGCCTGCATCGCGGAGGGTGCGACCAAAGGCTCGCGACGCATCGTACGAGTCAGGCGCGAGCAACCGCGCCAGCCGAGATGCGGCGAGGCTTTCGAGGTCGTGGAACGTCGCGTCGATGTGTCCCACCAACACCCGCATGGTCTCGCGCCGGGGAGCGTCGGCCGAATCCCGGGCGAACTGCTCGAAGTGATAGGCGGTCTCGGCTACGGCCGTCGCGAGCGAGTTCCCAGCGTAGAGCACGCCGTATGAGCCGTCGCTGAACCGGGAACCGTTTGGGTTGCGGTGGGTGAACGCCGCCATTGTCCAGGTCGCGCCGGGCCCGGTTATCCGATCCTCGGGGGCGACCAGGTGTATCTCGCCCAGTTCGTCCCGTACGCGGGGATTCACGAGCATTTCTGCCGCTGTAAGCGCCTGCCTGACCTCCGCGTCCAGGGAGAGACGTTCGTAGAGGTCAATTGGCGGGTACCGCGAGGGGATCACCCGGGTCGCCGCGGCCCATCGAATGCGGCGCGTCGCCGGCGTCCGGCGCACCTACGGTATGGGTCGAATCAGGACCACGGCGAGCGGGCCGCGTCGAGATATTGCCGCACCGCCGCCAGGTCGGTGACGTCTCCCGCTGCCATGCGGGCCAGGGGGGTTTGGCCTCCGAAAGCTCGATTGGGACGGTGAACCCAGCCGTCGGCCTGACCCGGGTTGCTGTACAGGATCTCGAGCGCCTTCCAGATCCCGCTCACGTATCCGATACGTCGCACCGTGTCGAGGGGCAGCGCGGCGGAGTCGCCCGACTTCCACTTGTAGAACGTCCGCTCGGGCGGCTGGCCGAGGATGGCCCGTGCGGTCGCGCCATCGACCTTCCAGCGATCCATGATGCTGAAGAAGCCGGTCAGGAGGGCCGGATACTGTGCGGGCGTCAGGTCGGTGGATCGCTGGACTGCCGCCGCTGCCGGCATCTGGGCCTCCCTCGGTCGGACGGTCGTCTGCGCATGTGCCTATGGGCAGTAATATAGCTGTTCACTGCACCTGGGCAATCACCTTCTCCCTCGCCCCTTGACCAAGAGCCCGGGGTCCTGGCGAGGCCGCGCGTCGATGCCACGGTCGCGACATCACGACGAGCCGAAGGCGAGCGGCTGGAGCACATGCACGTCGGTGATTCTGGTTCCGTCCCATTCGTACGCGACGCGAAGCACGGGCTGGCAGTTTGAGAGGCCTGCCGGACGAAATACCGCTACGCACTGCCCGCCGGGGTGTCGTACGCTGTCGTACACAATGCCGATTGCGCCGGCGTCGTGGACGCGCCTCGCCCAGCGTTGTGAGGCCCCGAAGCCCGCAGCGTCAGCGACGTAGAGATGGGGGACCTCGGACTGGCGGCCGCGGATGTCGACCAAGGACGCCTCGAGATCGGCTTGCAGGACAGTTCCGCCAACCAGCGCGGCGCTCGTCTGTCCGGATTCCAATAGGAAGCGTTCTCGGTGAAATCGTACCTCGACCACCGCGGTTTCCAGCGCGTTCGCGGCGTAGTAGGCGCCGAACGTCTCGTCGGTGAAGCGCGAGCCTCGGGGACTCAGTCGCCGGAACGGTAACAGGATCCAATCCGCGCCAGGGCCGGTCGGGATCTCGGATTCGGGCAATGCGGGGGGGCGACCACGGTCAAGTAGCGCGGCCACACCGCTCAAGTCCGCGGGATCGGCCACGTCATCGAATGCCAGTGTCGTTCGCCGGCGCAATCCAGCCACGCGATAACATGGATGCCACGCGACGAACGATGTGTCCTTGGCGGTTGGTTCCCGAGGCGGTGGCGCTGCGTCGGGTGTCAGATCGCACCCTCGGCGGCGGCTTCGACGTAGCGGCGCACTTCATAGAGATCCGCCACACGCCCGCCCAGCATGTGAGCGAGAGCAGACTTGCCAGCGAACGCGCTGTTCGGCTGCCGCACCCACTCGTCGGCCTGCCGCTTGTCGAGGTACAGCTCGCGAAGGCCCTCGAACACGCCGAATAGGTGAGACAAGCGCTCGAGCGTGTCGGCTCGCACGCCCCCAAACTGCCCGGTTCGCCAGTTGTAAAACGTGGAACGCGGCGGGTCACCCAGGATGGTGCGCTGCTCTTCAGGAGTCAGCCTCCAGCGCTCCGCGATCCGAAAGAACGTGCGAAGGCCGGCCGGAGCGTGCTCCTGGAGTTCCTGGACCCTCGTAGGCTGACGACCCGTCGTGCTAGCAGTAGCCCGCATTCCAGTGCTCCTCCATGGACGCCTTGACTAATATTGTCCATGGATGGGCATTGCACAAGTGGCGGCACGGTCCCCGACCCCCGAAACGAGCGATCGCGCGGGCAGAAAAGGCCCGCGCGATGTGGGAAATAGCAGGGGCGGGACTCGAACCCGCGACCCCGGCATTATGAGTGCCGTGCTCTAACCAGCTGAGCTACCCTGCCGATCGGTGCTGCCCTGGAAGTTAGCCGATCGTCCGCCCAACTCCACCGGGCCCGTGCGGTCGGCGGGCGCGCCGGCCGAACGTGCGTGACCGCTCGCAAGCGGGGCCGCGGGAGAATGGATCGGGCCTCGCCCGCCAGCCGCGTCAGCCCCGCGAACCTGTCGAAGCCCCGGTCGAAGCTCATCACCTGTGACACGCCATGCCGCTGCATGAGCGCGACGTGCAACGCGTCCCGCGCCGAGACCTCGCCCCGATGGCTCAGCAACACACCCGCCGCGCGCTCGACGTCCGCGCGCTCGACCGGAAACACCTCGTCGATGACGCCGAGCACCGCCGCGAGCGCAGGGGGAACAGCCTCGGGCCGTCGGATCGCCGCGTAGCGATGCAGGATCTCTTGCAATACCTCGGCGTCAGTCACCAGACGCTCCCCCCGTTCGATCGAAGAGGTGAGCAGCCGCCGCGCCGCTTCCTTGTTGGGGTGCGCCGCTCCAACCAGATACATCGGGATGGTGGAGTCGATGAAGATCACAGGACCCCGGCCGTATACCCCCGCTCGATCTCCGCGACCATCTGGTCGATGTCCGCCGTCGGATGGGAGCCGCGACGCCTCGTGCACGACAGCCAGCTTGCGGCGCGGCTCGGTGACGGGCTCCCCCTGCCGCGCCCGCCGCAACGCCTGCCGCACCCACTCCGCAACGGTCACCCCAGGCTAGCGAATCAGTCGGACGCCGGCCGACGGAGCGGACGACGGAGCCTCACCACTGACGGTTGGAGTTCGAGATGCAAACCAGCGTGCGTGCAGGCACCGTCCGCGCGCCCGCGGATCGGCCGCTCAGATCGTCGGACGCCGCACCCGCGGCTGGACGCGCGCCTGACCCCAGCCGACGAGCGGCAGACCGGCCGGGGAGGGACTGAACGCCAGACCGCCCGGGTTCGTCGGCGCGGGCAGGGTCGCACCGGGCGCCGGGCTCCCGCCGGCGATCAGTTGCGCCGCCGTGAACTCGATCAACTGACCCTGCGCCCGGCCCAGCACCCAGAGGTCGCCGCTGTTGTCGAACGCCAACGCGCCGGGCGCCGCCCCGACGGCCGGCAGGGTGATCGTCTCCGCCGGGGCCGGACTCGCACTCGCCACCAACTGCCCGTTCGTGAACTCGACGACCGTGTTCGCGCTCGCGTTCGTGACCCAGAGATCGCCGTGCGAATCGAACGCGAGTCCCTGCGGCGCGGCAAGCGACCCACCAGCAGCGGACAGCGTGACCGCCGGTGTCGGACTGCCCCCGGCCGCCAACTGCGCCGGACTGTACTGGATGACGGTGTTGGCCCCGGCGCTCGCCACCCACAGGTTGCCGTACAGGTCGAACGTGATCGCCGCCGGCGCGCTCAACGCCGCACCGCCGAGGGTGATGGTCGGCACCGGCGCGCCGCCCGCCGCGAGTTGCGCCGCCGTGTACTCCACCACCGTGTTCCCGGTCGCGTTCGAGACCCACAGGTCCCCGAGCCGGTCGAACGCGATCCCACTCGGCCCCGAAAGCCCCGACCCGGTGATCGTCACGCCCGCCGCCGGCGTGCCGACCGACAACTCCATCGACGGGTACTCCGTGATGCTGTTGGCGCCAGCACTCGCGACCCACAGGTTGCCCGATGTGTCGACGGCGATCGCCTGGCCGGCGACCGGGAACGTCGTCCCGGCCGCTGAACGCCCCTGGAGCTCGGTGCTCGTGTACGCGGCTGCCACGGAGGCGCCGCTGCTGCTCCCGGTCACGTAGAGCGCGCCCGTCCCCCCGGTCCGCGTGTACGTGACGGTGATCCGGCCCGTGTCGCCCAGGCCGATCGTCGTCGGGCTCCCCGCCACCGCCGTCGTCAGGATCAGGTTCACGACCGGGTCGGACTGCGTCCCCGGGCCCGCGATCACGCGGTACGTCCCGGCCGCCAGTGCCCTCAGCGTGTCCGTGCCCCCGATATCCAGCGCGTAGTTGGACGGGCCGGCGACGGTGATCGTGCTCGCCGTCCCCGCAGGCGCGACACGGGTCACGATCAGCGTCGCGTAGGTCTTGGGCGAAGGTGCCGTGCTCGATGAGCCGCCGCAGCCCACAGCAGCCACGGCGAGCGACGCGAGCACCGCGAATGGGCGGACGACCGCGAGCGATCTGGCGCGCACCGGCCACCGAACAGCTGAGAAGAGCATGAGCCGACGAAGGATGTTGACAGTGCTCACGCGCCGAAGCGCGGTCCGGCCCGGAAATTACGCTCCTGCACGCGGCAGCGCTGGCCCCGCCGCCTCCCCCGCACGCCCGGGCAGCCAGTGCACCAGCGTCTCGACCAGCTCACGCATCACGTCGCCGTCGGTCCGCCCCGAGCGCTTGAGCACGTGGAAGGAATGGTCGGCCCCCTCCACGGTGTGCAGCGACGCGCGCGGCGCGAGCCGGTCGCAGATCGGCCGCAACAGCGTGAGGTCGGCGAAGTCGTCACGCGTGCCCTGGAGGAAGAGCATCGGCAGGGCCACCCGCTCGAGGTGCGCCGCGCGCGTCACCCCGCGCTGCCCCGGCGGATGGAGCGGAAATCCGAAGAAGACGATCGCCCGCGCACCCGGAAGACCTCCCTCCCCGTGCGCGCCCCCGTCGCCGGCCGCCGCCCGCGACGTCATGCGGCCGCCCATCGACTTGCCGCCGGCGATCAGCGGCAGGCTCGCCACACCGGCGCGCAAGGCATCCGGGAGGCCCTCGCCCCGGCCGGCCGCGCAAACGGCGGCGCGCACGGTCGCGGTCAGCACCTCGGGCGGATCGGGCCGACGACGACGAGCCTCCATGTACGGGAACTGGTAGCGGAAGGTCGCGACGTCCGCCGAGGCGAGCGCGTCGGCGAGGGCATCCATGAACGGGTGCCGCATGCCTGCCCCCGCCCCATGTGCCAGCACCAGCACCCACCGGGCGGCGGGCGCGCAGCACCAGCAGGCCGATACGTCGCCCACACCGTCGACCGTGACGCGGGCGGGCACGAGCTCCGACATCAGGCACTCCCGAGGGGCCCCGAAACACAAGACGGCCGACGCGTGCACGTCGGCCGTCCGAACATTGTCACGAGTAGCGGGGGCGGGATTTGAACCCGCGACCTTCGGGTTATGAGCCCGACGAGCTACCAGGCTGCTCCACCCCGCGGCAATGGGTGGAAGCTAGCGCTGCGCCCCGCCACGCGCCAGAGGGCACCCACAGCGGTGGCTCGACAGGACGCACCGCCGAACGGGGCCACGCGTCACCTCGTTCACCGATGCACGAAGGCCAGGCCGACTGACTCGGCCTGGCCCCGATCCGTGGTCACTGACAGTGGAGGCGCGGGGTACTGCCCCCCGGTCCATGCCGTCGATCCGTGGATGCGCCTACGTGCGTAGCTCACCGGTTGAGGTCTCCAGGCGCTGGTCAGTGAGCAACCCACGACTGGACGAGTCTCCTCGAGTTTCGCCCGACGCCGGAAGACGCGACGGCAGGCTAGCCCAGATTTGCGATACCGCCGTGGTCGCCCCGGGCGGGCTCCCTCGACGGCAAGGCGCGCAACCGAAGTTACGCAGCCAGAGCCAGGTTGTTGTTGGCTTTTGTGGTTTTCCCGAGTGTTTAACCAGGGACCCGAGGACCTGGGCACGCCGCACCGACGTCACAACACATGTCGAGCCTAGTTCGCCCCCTATGTCGTCCCGCCGTCCTACCCCGCGAAAGGTAGTCGGTCCACGCCGTTCGTCAAGCGGGGCCGACCTCACGCTGTGCACGAGGTCCACAGCTGTAACCGACCACCGGTCCAGCCGTTACGCCAGCGGCCTTGACGCGATTTCTGCCTCCGCTCTTGGCCAGATAGAGCGCCCGGTCGGCGGCCGGGAAGAGCGCCGCGTGGACGGCGGCCGTCTGCGGGTAGCAGGCCACCCCGAACGATGCCGTGATCGGGATCCGCTGGCCCGCGTAGGTCACTGCGGCGGCCGCGACCGACCGCCGCAGGCGCTCGGCCACCACGGCCGCCTCGGCCGCCGCAACGCCCGGCAGCAGGATCGCGACCTCCTCGCCTCCGTAACGGGCGCACAGGTCCTCCCCGCCCTTCCGGACCGTCGCCCGCACCACGCCGCCGATCGCCTGGAGCACGGCATCGCCCGCCTCATGGCCGAACGTGTCGTTCACGCGCTTGAAGTGATCGATGTCCGCCAGGATGAGGGAGAGCGGTTGCCGCTGCTGGTCCGCGCGGCTCAGTAGGAGGAGCAACTGCTGGTCGAAGTGACGGCGATTGGAGAGTCCCGTCAGCTCGTCCGTGATCGACGCCAGATTGGCCCGCTCGATCCGCCAGAGCTGGGCGAGCGACGCCGCGGCGATCGCCGCCAGCGTGCGGATCGCGCCGACATCCCCCCACTGGATGTCGTACGCCTCGCCCCCCTCGACGACGATCGCGCCGACCACACGCCCCTCCTGCTTCATCGGAACGACCGCCAGCGACCCCGGAAGCGCCGACGGCTCTCCCGGTCCGTACACCGGCACGCTCCGACCCAGCACCCGGGCGTCCTCCCAGACCTGTGCCTGGTCCTCGACGCACATCTCGCCGACCCGGGACTGCGTCGACACCGGCTGCCCGGTCGCGATGGCGTGGCCCGGCGACACGCACTGCACGAACCCGGTCCGACGCTCCTCATCCCACTTGATGAGCGCGGACCGCCCGCCCGGCCCCGCCGCGCCCGTGACCTGGAGCGCGTCGCGGCACACCGTCTCGCCCAGTCCGTCGATCGACCGCTTCGCCTGGAACATCTTGGCCGAGTTCACGAGCACGTTGGCCTGCCGCGCCTGCCGCTCCGCCTGCCGCTGGCTCTGCATGAGACCCGCGAGCGCCGCGGCATGCGCCGCCGCCCGGGCCACCGCCGCCCGGATCGCCGACTCGGTGCCGGCCAGACCGTGCGGGCCCGCGGCCGACAGGCTGAGCGCCCAACATCCCCGCATGTCCGCCTCGCCCGGCGCGACGGCGAACGAGATGAGCGCGCCGGCGCCGCGCGGGGCCTCCCGGCCGTCGTCCCACGGCATGCCGTCGGCCGTCCGGCGGTCGAGCTGGAGGAGGCGCTGGGCGGTCGCCCACTCGACTCGCGGCATCCAGAGATGGGACTGGAAACGCGGAGGCTCGCCGCGCTCGAGCTGCCCGTCGAGCCGCGACTGCGCCAGCTCGGGCCGGTCGCCGGCCGGCGCCGTCGACCACGCCACCGCCGACAGGGTCCCGTGCGCGTCCCGCCGCCAGAGGATCGCCTCGTCGGCGCCGAGCCGCTCCCGAACCTCCTTGAGATAGCCGGTGAGCAGCCCGTCACCCGCCTGATCGCGCGCCGCGAGCCGGGATGCCGCGGCGTCGGCACGGGCGGCGCCCGGCGCAGCCGCCCGGCCCAGCGTGATCGTCGGGATCGATCGTGCCGGCGTGCGACGGCGGTCGGCCACGAAGCTGCTGAGGGTCTCGCTCTTCCGCTCGGCGCGCAGCAGGCGCGCGCGGGTGCGCCGCAGGGCGAGCGCGAGGGCGGCGGTCGTCCCTGCCGCCGTTACGGCGGCGGTACTCGCGAGGG
>JAJPIS010000051.1 GCA_021324635.1 Gemmatimonadota bacterium | reverse complement strand
GGCGAGGCAGAACCGGGCCTCGTCGGGCAGGGCCGCGGCGCACGTCCGGCACTGCACGTCAGGACCGCCGTCGCGCGGCGGCAGGTGTGCCGCGGCGTCGAACGCCAGCTGCCTCGAATGCACTCCGGGTCAGTGGCAGCCCGTCCCAGCGGATGGTGCTCAGATCCGCTGGGGGCGCGATGCGGCGTGACGCGGCGTGGGGGAGCGCGCAGGTCGACCCGACGCCGGCACAGATGGCGTAGGGAGTGATCCCGCCATCGGCGTTCACGACGACGACGTAGTAGTCGCCCGGCGTGACCGTCGCGGTCACGGACTTGGTGGACCCCGGGCCGGTGCTCTGCGCGATCGCAGTCAACCCGGTGCCGCCCGTCGGCACCGCGAAGAGATAGAGGTCGAGCTGACTCGACGCGTAGGTCCGCGAGGGCGGCCGTCCGTCGATCGACACCACGACCGGGACCGATGCGGCGCCGGGGACGTGGACCCGGAGCCAATCCACCTCGAAGGGATGATCGATCGTGAGCTGGTCGGCGAAGCCCCTCCCGAGATCGATGTGCTTTGCCGGGTCGAGGAAGTTCTCGTCGGCGAACAGGCAGTCGCTGCTCGACTCGAAGCGATCCGGGGGAACGCTGTCGTCGAACACCAGATATCCCCGGGCGGCGGTGAGGGAGTAGCCACCCGCGGAGGTGAACGCGGCGACGAGATTCGTGCTCGAGCCGTGACTGTGCTTCATCGGCGCGATGACACCGCCGTATGGCGCGGTGGGCGGTCGAAAGGCGTTGCCCTTGCAGTCGGCGAACCCGGCACCCAGGGACCATTGCCCGACCCCGCTGCGCCCCTGGTCCCCCACGTAGACGCTGTCGGTACCGTCGAGCCCCGGTGCGGTGAGCAGGAACGTGTAGGGCGTCGTGGAATCCGGGACCTGGAAGGCGAACCAGTCGACCCCGGTGACCGGCAGATTCTCGAACGCCAGCGCCGGGTTGTAGAATCGCACGTCGGGCAGCGTCGGGAACGGCGGCGATGTTCCCAGGTCGAGGACGGCCGGCGCCGTCGCGTTGGGGTCGTAGCGATCGTGGGGCGCCACGGCGACCGCTTGCGGGGACGTCCGGAACTCGCCGTCACCGATCGCGAGGACCTGTCCGGAATCGGCCGGGAACGGCACCCAGAACGAGCGGTGGCTCAGGCCGACCGAATCACCGGCGGTCGAGAAGGTGTCGGGCAGGAGCGTGACTCCGCTGAGCTGCGCGAACACCAGATGCGCGATCCCCACGCCGTAGATCGTGATCTGATCGCCGTAGCGCGCCGACAGCGGCCGGATGCTGTCGACGGCGAGCGCGTCCGAGACGCGGAGGACGAACTTGCCTGCGCTCGCGCCCTGGAACGCCGGCGCGGAGACGACGATCGTATCGATGCCCGGGTTGACGCCGGTCGCGACGGCGCGGCCGTGCTGCGACCCCGTCACGAGCGACGCCTTGTGGAGATCCGTGCTGGCCCACCGGAGCGCCACGTTCGGCACCTCGACCGAGTCGCGGACGCCGTGACGGAGCCAGAGGTGCGCCGTCAGCGCGATCTGCCGCCCCCGAACGACGAGCGGGGCGTCGGCGCTGACGGTCACGAACGCGCCGATGCTCTCATCCGTCGGGAGCTGGCAGCTCGCCAGGACGGCGACGAGCGCCATGGCAGCGGTGGCCGGCCGGCCGGCGCATCTCGACACCTGAATCCGCATGTGGTCGCTCTGCACTCTCCGCGCGTTCCGGCGGCGGCGCCCCGCGCTACCGCCACACCGACTAGACGCCTGGCGGGGCGAGGCGAAACAGGGGGCCGGGAGCGCTCGCGCGGCGTGGCAGGTCGCCCGGCGGCCAGCGTGCCGCGTCAGGTCACCAGCCCGAGCGAACGCCGAGGGCGATGGTGCCGTACGTGTGCGCGGCGGGGCCGGTCGCGTACTCACGCGAGCGCGTCACGCCCCGGTACTCGACTTCGACCCCGCCGAGTCGCATCCCGCCGCCGAACTCGTACTGCGTGACCCAGGGAACGCGGGAGACCGACTGGGCCGGCCGCGTCGTGTGGCCGTCGAGCACGAGTTGGTACGCGATGTACTCGCCACGGACCGCCGCCAGGGCGTAGACCTCCACCAGGCGGCCGCCGGTCTCTCGCGTGGTCGCCCAGGGCGGCGCCACGCCATAGCCGAGGCGTCCTTCGGCACCGGCGCGAGCGCCGGTCAGCACATTGCCGAGCGACGCCGTCGCCTGCGGCACGACGGACAGGACGGGCAGGCCAGACACCGTGAGATGCACCAGCTCCTGCTGGTGCGTCGCCGACAGCATGGCGCCGGCCATGAACGGTATCTGGTGCGACCACCCGAGGGGACGCGGGTAGCCAATGAGCCGGTGCCAGGCGGTCTGAATCTTCTCGGCGAGTGACGGCGCTCCCGTGACCCCCACCTCGGCGGCGATCGCGTCGGACCGGCGGGCGGTTGCCAGCCGAGCAGTCAGTGACGTGTACAGGAACCCGGCGTATGGGCGGGCGCCGCGCTGGGGCTCCGCCTGCGTGATCGCGTTGGCCGGCGTGTACATCTCCTGCCCGATCTCCAGCTCGGTCGACGCACACGATGCATCGGCACGCGGCGCGGCGCACGACGGCGGCCGCTCGGTCAGCCAGCGGCCCCACACCGGCGCCCCGTCAAAGGAGAGGTGGAGGCGCGCCCCGTTGGTGAACTCGACGTCCGGCCGCTGCGGCGGGGGCAGCCAGAAGTCGAACTGCCCGTTGTCGTCCGCGACCCGGACGTCCCGGAGCCCCTGGGCGTGCGCGAGGGGTGCTGCACCCGCAACCATGGCGGTCAGGAGCAGCCAGGCAACGCAGATCAGTCGCGGACGGGCAACACGCATCAGATCGTCGGACGGCCGATCGGCCGCGTCGTCACATCACATCGGGCGGCGCTTTGAGGAGGGTGGGAAACGTCCAGGCATAGTGGTGCCCGGTATTCATGATCGGCTCGTGCTGCGACGCGTACGCGAGCCACTGTGCGTTCCCGTACTCCTCGCCCATCGCCTCGAACAGATCGAAAGCCCATTGGTCGCGGCTCGTGGCCGGGACCATGGGATTGGCCCCGAACGGCCATTGCTGGGGTTGCTGCAGTGCAGCGAACAGATACCCCAGGGCAGCCTTGATCCGCTGGCCGGTCTCCGAGTTCGGTTGAAACAGATCGGGGCCGCCCGCATTCTTGATGATCTGCGCAGCGGCGGTCATCGGAGCGAGCGCGAAGTAGGTGTACCAGATCCCGCCGGACCCGCGCGCGGTCTCTTCGGGCATGTGACCGTCCGGGGCGATCGCCGAGTCGATGTGCAGCGTCAGCCGCCTGGTCTCGTCGTTCAGCGCGACCCGATCGTCGAGGTAGTAGTCGGCCGCGACGGCGCCGAAGGTCCCCCACTCGCCCCAGTTGTTCTTCCGGTCCTTGATCGGGTTGGCGGCCTGCGCGAGATAGACCGACCGGACCCACTGGCTGAAGGCGTCGCGGTCCGGCTGTGACCAGCCGCCGTAGTCGCTCAGCAGCTCGGCGCTCAGGATGAACCCCACGCCAACCTCGGTCATCGACAGCTGACCGTCGTAGCCGGTGACGCCCGTATTCGTGCGCGCCCAGGCGGTCAGGATACGCTGCGCCAGGTCCGCGTCCGCCTGGTTGCCGCTCAAGCGGTACGCCAGCGCAAGGACGTAGGCCGCGTCGGCGTCACCCGTCACCCCGCCGGTGGCCGCGAAAAAGCCGGCGCGGTCCTGGTAGTAGCCGGGGACGTCGTAGACAGCGAGCGCGTGTGGCTGCCGGGTGCGCACGCGGCCGACCGAGCCGAGCAACTGGTCATACGCGGACGACCAGGGCTGCTCGCCGGCTCGAATCTTCGCCGCCACGTACTGGAGCTGTGCCGCCGAGTGGAGACCCCCCGGGTGCGCGAACCCACCCGCCTGCCGGAGCGACGGCGGGCGGGCCGCCGGCGACCCGGGGCTCGGGGTGGGCCGGGCGGCCGGCGGAGCGGGCCGGGCGGTCCTGGCGGGGGGCGCACTCGCGGCGGCCGGGGCGGCGCCCGGCCCGGCCAGGGCGCCGCCGGCGATGCCCGCGGCCGCCGCAGCCGCCGCAGCCCGGCGGGCCGCCGCGCGGGCCCCGCCGAGTGCGCGCGTACGGAAGAGCGCGATGCGCCCCGCGGTCGCGACCGGGTCGGCGTGCGCCCGGACCACGGTCCGCGCGCGGCGGTCCGTGCCCGCGACCACGACGTAATCGTACTCGGCGTCGATCCGTCGCCAATCCAACGAGTCGGTCGGAAACACGATGTCGTTCCCCCACCGTTCGTCCGGGTAGTAGAGGGTGGCCGGCTCCCGGAAGTGTCCGAAGAACTTGTGCGACAGACGCGGTGGGTCCGCGTCGTACCGCTCCTCCTCGGTCAGCAACCCCGGAACGCGGCCTCCCCGGTCGATCGTATGCCAGAGGGCGAAATGCCGATACGGCGCGAGTCGCCCATAGCGCTGCCCATCCACGACCAGCGGGAGCAGGGACGCCCCGGCCGGCACCACATCCAACACTCGCCGGTACACGCGAAGCTCGCGGTCGATCCCCGTCATCTCGTACCGCACGAGGGCGGCATGGCCCAGCGCGCCGGCGAGCGGAATCACGAGCCACGGCTGTTGAGCCGGCACGGGGGCGCGCGCCGTGGCGCAGAAGGGGAGGAGCATGGCCGGGAGCAGCCATCGCATGTCGACGAATCCGGCGCCGTCCACGCGGTAGGGGAAGACGAGAAAGAGCACGACGAACGCGATCGCCGAGAGCAGCAGCGGATCCGCGCGAAGGGTGCGGCGATTCACGATCAGGAACGTGACCAGCGAGATCGCGTACGCGCCGCCCATGACGGTCATCTGGGCGAACGAGTATCCGTAGAACGGGCTCGCGAGGTTGGCGAGCTTGTTGGGGAGGGTGCGGAACTCCGGGGGCACGGACGCGAGCGGTGGCTCCGGCCCGAGCGAGAGATGCCAGAGCAGCCACATCACGCCGACCGCAGCGGTGGCGACGATGAGCGTCACGAGGCGCGGCGTCGTCACCGCTGAGCGCCACGGGTGGCGAGCGCCACGATCGCCGTGGCGCGCCCATGCCTGCTCCAGGAATGCGATCCCGAGCACGACGAGCACGCTCATCGCGCCGGCGAGATGCACGAGGAACACGAGCGCCAGGCCGACCGCCACTCCGACGCGAACGCGCCAGCCGGTCGCATCGCGCCGGGGCCACCAGAACGCCAGGTAGAGGAGCGCCGCGCCGATCCCGGCGACGAAGTTGAAGAATCCGATCAGCAGGTAGAAGCTCACGCTGGCGAGCACGCCGACCACCGCCCAGCCGCGGCGCGCCGGACACGTCGCCCGGAGGAGCAGGTACATGCCGAGCGGGATGATCGTGACGAGCAGGCAGGCCATTGCCCGCAGTCCGCCGGTGGGACCGAGGAGATGGACGAGGGCGACGCCGACGAGGTCGAGGGCGATGTACGGGGTCGGGATCAGCCGAACCTGGACGAACGGCGCGGGCGTCCCGAACCACGCCCGATCCATGAGGACGTAGCGGGCGAGATTGTTGGTGGCGTCGTGGTACGGGAAGTAGTCTGCCGAGCACACGATCCCGATGGTCACCGCCCAGGCGACGACGAGGAGCGCGTCGCCGAGACGGATCGCTCCGTCCGGCGCGGCGGTGCGGTCACCAGCGGCGCCGGCCACGCCGGCCGCACCGGCCGCACCGGCCCGCCGGGCGGCCACGCCCACGCTCGTCATGCGGCCGGCCGCTCGCGCGGAGCGGCCGATCGGTCGGAGGGCGCGGCGCGCAGCGGAGGCGTGCGAGCGGCGGGAGCCGACATTCGGGGGCGGCGATCGGTGGCAGGGTGGACCATGACTTGCACCCGGCTCCTCCGCTAGAAGCGCGCCGCGGCGACCGGCGCGACCGGGCTACGGGCCGGTGTGCGCTTGCTCACACGGGGACCACGCCTATTTCTTCTCACCGTATGCATGTCACGCGGCGAGCCACCCCGGCGCGCGGCGAGATCGTGGGCCGCCGCCCGCTCGATCGGTCGGTGGTGGCGGCCCTGGTCGCCATCGTGGTCGCCGGGGCGCTCCTGCGGGTGGTGCGCCTCACGCATCAGAGCCTCTGGAACGATGAAGTCGTGACGTACATCAGCTCCGCCGGCAGCTGGTGGCGCGTGATCACGCAGCGCGAGGAGAACAGTAACATTCCACCCCTCTACTACCTCGTCGCGAACACGGGCCTCATGCTGCGCCGGTGGCTGGGAGTCGAGGCGGCGCTGCGCGTGCCCTCCGTCATCGCCGGTGTCCTCAGCATCCCGCTGCTGTTCGCCGTGGTCCGGCGCTGGCTCGGTGACCGGGTCGCGCTCCTCGCCGCCGGGCTCATGGCAGTCTCTCCGTTCCACATCTGGTACAGCCAGGAGGCACGCCCCTACGCCCTGCTCCTGTTGCTCTCACTGGTCGCACTCCTCTGCATCCAGATCGCGCTCGTGCACCCCGGGGCGTGGGGATGGAAGATAGCGGCGGCCGTGGCCACGGCCTCGACGTTCTACTGCCACACGGTCGGCCTGGGGTTCATCGCGTTCGCGGCCGTCTACGTCCTCGGGATGACGCCCGCGGTGGCGTGGGGCGAGCCGGGACAGCCGGGCCGCTGGCTGACGCGTGTGCACAGGCAGTGGCCGGTCCTCTGGCGCTCCCAGTGGCGCGATTGGGCGGTGACCTTTTCCCTCGTCCTGGTGCTGTGCATCCCGGCCGCGTACCGGCTGATCTCGTTCCCTCCGACCAACTCCGCCGACACGGAGCGCCCGCTCTCCGTGATGCAGCTCGCGTACACGCTCTGGAGCTTCGCCGTCGGCTACTCGTTCGGGCCGAGCCTCGCGGAGCTGCACGCGCCTCATCCGGGCGTGACGCTAGCCCACGATGCCCCGATCGTGGTGCCGGTCGGCCTCGCGATCGTCGGGCTGACGGCCCTGGGCGCGATGTGGGTCGGCCGCCGCCATCGGCGGGTGGCGATCGTCCTCGCGCTCTGGTTCGCGTTCCCACTTGCGTTCGTGGCCGCGGGGGCTCTGGTCACCGTCCACCCGTTCAACGTGCGGTACGCCGTCATCTCCTTCCTGCCGGCGATCGTCCTGCTGGCCGGCGGGCTCATCGCCCTGCCCACCCGTGGGCTGAGCTCGGCCGGGGTGGCCGGTGTGCTGCTCGTCAGTGCGATCTCGCTGCACGGATACTACGCCGATCCCCGCTACGCCCGAGATGACAATCGCGGTGCAGCGGCGTTCCTGGCGGCGCGGGCACGACCCGGCGAGCTGGTGCTGGCGCACCGCGCCTACACGGCCAAGGATCTCAGGTTCTACGCCGCGGGAACCGGTGCGCGGATCCTGCCCTACCCCGACGAGCAGCATTCGCTGGCGAGCCGCGACGCGGATCGCGACCTCGCCGCCACCGTCTCCACCGCGCCCCGTTTCTGGCTCTTCCTCAGTCGGAGCACGGCCGAGGAAGACACCGTGCTCACACGCTTCTGCGCGCGATGGTTCCACCGAGATTCCGCCGACAGTTTCACGTCGACCGGCGTGCGGCTCATCGCCTGCGTGCATGCGAGCACTCCGGGGCACGTCGCCGTCGCCCCTGGTCGCCTCGAGGGCCGGCGGTGACGGCATCGGCCGCCGACGGGCCGTCGGTCGGCGTCTTTCGCCTTCAGTATCCCGTCGTCTCCGAGGCATTTATCCGCGAGCAGGTGGGCGCCATGCGCCGGTATCGCCCCATCATCGTCGCTCGGTCGTGGACCGGGGGGGCGGCGTCCGCGGCGGGCGCGGGTAGCCCGCCGCGGGTGCTGGTCGGCGGCGGTGCGTCGGGCGTGCGCGGCCGGCTCGCCCGGACGGCGTACGCGGCGACCGCGTCGCCGCGGCTCTTCGCCCGTGCCCGCACCGGGTGGCCGCCACTGGCCCTCATCCACGCGCACTTCGGGCCGGACGCCAGCTACGCGCTCCCGCTCGCCGAGCAGTTGGGCGTGCCGCTCATCGCCACGTTCCATGGGTGGGACGTGACGCTGCCCGACCGCTCCTATCGCTGGCGCGGCAGCCTCACCACCTGGCAGTATCTGCTGCGGCGCGACGCGCTCCGGGCGCACGGCGCGGCATTCGTCGCCGTCTCGGACTACATCCGGGGCCGGCTGCTCGCGCTCGGGTTCCCCGCGGATCGCATCGTGCGCCTGTACGTGGGCGTCGACGTCGACGCCTTTCACCCCGCGTCGGAGCCGGCGGCCGAGCGCTACATCTTCTCGGCGGCACGCCACACGCCCCAGAAGGGCGTGGAGACACTGCTCCGGGCGTTCGCCCGGATCGCGCCCCGGTTCCCGGATCTCCATCTCGTGCAGGTCGGTGCCGGGCCGTTGACCGGGAGGCTCCACCACGTCGCCGGGCGGTTGGGCATCGCCGGGCGCGTCCGCTTTCTCGGCGCCCAGCCGCACGAGGTGGTCCGCCGTCTGATGCAACAGGCGGCACTCGTCGCGCTCACGAGTGAGACGCCGCCGAACGGGCAGCAGGAGGCGCTGGGCCTCGTGCTCAACGAGGCCGGCGCCTGCGGGTTACCCGTCGTCGCGACCCGGCACGGCGGCATGCCCGAGGCGGTGATCGACGGCGAGACCGGTCTGCTGCGGGCCGAGCGCGACGAGCGCGGCATCGCCGATGCGTTCACCGCCCTGCTCTCCGACCGCGCCCTCGCCGAGCGCATGGGGGAGCGGGGGCGTGCACTCGTTGGAGACGTGTTCAACCTCCGCACGCAGACGGCGGCGCTCGAGGCGCTGTACGATCGCGTCAGCGCAGGTGCACCGCCGGCCGGTTGACGACCCGCTCCACGTGATCGGCGAGGCGCAGCGCGAGCGCGATGATCGTGAGGGTCGGATTGGCGTAGCCGCCGGTGGGAAAGACCGAGCTGCCGGTGACGTACAGATTGGGCACGGTATGCACGCGGCCGGTGGCATCGACCACGCCCTGTCGCGGGTCCTCGTGCATGCGCGTCGTGCCCATGTGGTGCCAGCTCCCGGTGACACGATCGGCCCAGCGGTACTCCGGGTCGACGGGCAGATGAATCGTCCCGACGCCGTGCTCCGCCACCACGGCCGCCAGCACCTCGAGGCTCGTCGTCATGCTCACCAGGTCGCACGGATCGATGCGCCAGTCGAGCTCCGGGATGGGGAGCCCGAGCGCGTCTCGGGCCCGGCCGAGCGTCACCCGACTGTCCCGACGGGGCGTCTGCTCGCCGCGGGCCATGATCTCGTAGATGCGATGGCCCGGGCGCATCGGCAGCCTGTACCAGGCCATGCCGCCGCTCTCGCGGGCGTCGCGCACAGCCTTGTCGATCACGCGCAACCCGAACCCGACGACACCGGCGCGGGCGATCGACGCCGCGTGCAGACCCCACGGCCGGTGGCGAGCGGCCTGATGCCGCAGCAACTGCTCCGGTGAGCGTCGACTCGGCGGAAAGAACGCGGCGCTGAAGCCGTACAGGCGCCGTCCCTCGCGCTCCGACGGCGCGACCGTGAGCGCGCCGAGCGGCCGGAGCACACTGCGCCGCCCTTCCACGTACAGCGAGAGATTCGCCGTCCCGTCGCGCGGCACGAAGCAGCCGAGCCGAACGTGGAGATGCTCCATGAAGAAGCGGCCCACGAGGTCGTGCTCGTTCCCGAGCCCGCCCGGGCGCTCGGTGTCCGAGGCCAACAGGATGCGTGGGTTCTCGATGCCGCCCGCGGCGAGGATGAAGACGCGCGCCTCGACGCGAAAGTGCCCACCGGCGAGTGTCCGGACACGGGCCGCCGTGAGGGGGCTGCCATGTGCCCCGCCGTCGAACCCCACGACGTTGGCCCAGAGGTACACGGCGACATCGTCGGCACGCTGCAAGGCCGGCCGGTAGGTCTGCCCGAAGCGCGTCGGTGGGCTGAACTGGTAGACGACGGTCGCGAGCCGCCGATCGCGTACGGCGAGTCGTGGTCGCCTCGGGATCGGCGGCCCCCGGTCGATCTCATCCTCGGTCGCGACGAGCTGGCACAGCTCCCGCGCCCGCTGATAGTAGCCGCTCAGCTCCTCGCGCGCGATCGGCCAGCCGCTACAGGGTACCCACTCCCGCGCCTCGAAATCGCCGGCGTCGAGCGACCGGCACCATCCCCCCCACCGCTGCGTGCTGCCACCGAAGGTTCGCACGCGGCATCCATCGAGCGGGAAATACTCACGCCCGGTGTTGCGGCCGCGGTAGAGTGCCTGTGTCGCGCGGCCGGGAAGGAACGACCCACTCTCGAGAACGGCAACGCTCACACCCCGCCCCCGCAGCGCGTGCGCGATCGAGATGCCGGCCGCTCCCGCTCCGATGATGCAGATATCGGCGCGGACGACGGCGTCCTCGGCGACCGATCGGGCGTCGATCAGCATCGGATGGCGAGCGGGGGCGTGGGCGCGGCTCGGGTCGGGCTACGGGTGCGCCGGTGCCGTCTCGAGGTCGTCCGGCGCGGCCGCACGGGTGGCGAAGTGCGCGAGGAGGATCATGATGACGAAGGTGCTGAAGTGCGCCTCCGGAATGGCCTCGGCGATCATGTTGCAGATGTACCAGGCCAACATCGTGGCGGCAAACAGCGCGACCGCCGCATGCGTCGCCCGGTAGCGGCGCACGGCCGACCAGAGGCCGGTGAAGAGAACGATGATGAGCAGGGAGACGCCGACCCACCCCACGTTGAGCAGCGTCTCGAGGTAGCCGGAGTGCGCCTGGAGAATCACCCATCCCCGGCGCAGCGACTCCTCGGCGATGTGATCGGGCGACCAGAAGGAGTTGTAGCCGTACCCGAACCAGGGCCGCGCAGACACGAAGTAGTGCAGCAGGTCGTCCCAGAGCAGCGTGCGGCCGGTGAGCGTGGCCGGATCTTCGGCCGCCGCCGACCGCCCGAGGAGGGCCGCGTTCTGCACGTGCTCGAGAATACCCGGCGCGAAGACCACGACCGCGAACGCCGCTGCCGCGATGCCCATCACCACGACCGCCAGCCGGCCCCGCCGCGCCCGCAGCATCACGCCGAGCCCGCCGGCGAGCAGGAGGCTCGCGAGGGCGGTGCGCGACTTGGTGAGGAGCAGCATGCCGAACGCGAACACGATGAGCGCGATCAGGATACCACGACGGCGGTCCGTGAACTGGAGCGCGATCACGGCCGCGATGATGACGCACGCCGCTTCGATCCCGTGCAGGTTGGGATTGGCGAACCCGACGTACCGGTAGTCCGCGGCGAACGGGGTGAAGTCGCCGCGCGCGAGCGCGCCACCGATCCCCAGGATCAGCGACGTCGCATTGGCGAAGAGCGAGAAATACAGGACGTCGCGCAGCGACCAGGCATGCGCGAAGGCGTACGCCGCGAAGGCGATGATCAGGAATACCATCGCCCGGCGCGCGGTGAGCGGCGGATCGTCGGCCCAGAGCAGGCTCGCGGCGGCAATGGTCACGTACGCCATGAGCAGCCAGCGGAGGCGGCGGCCCTGGCGGGGGCTCGCGGCCAGGGCGTCCGGCCCCGGCGTCACGGCGTACGACGGCCCCACAGCCGGGAGGGGTCCGGCCAGCGCGCCCGGCAATACGTAGGTGCCGAGCGGCGCCTGCTGGGCGCGGCGCCGGCGTGCCGCGCTCAGCATGAGGGCACCGACCCCCGCGAGGAGGACGACCGCGATGCGGCGGGTGAAGCTGCCTTCAGCGACCGCGGAGGCCGCGGCGGCCGACGAGGCGCCGATCGCGGCATCGTCGCCCGTGGCGGCGGCCGGGTGCAGCGAGTAGGGCCCCATGAAGGCGAAGAGCACCACCAGCAGGGTGTACATCATCCACGCCCGCGAGCGCGGGGCGGTGGGCGTGAGCGCGGGCGCCGACCCGCGCGTGGCCGGTTGGACCTCGGCCCCTCCGGCGGTGCCTGCCCAGCGTGGTACGCTCATGCATCACCTCCGCGGCGGCGGCCCATCCACGCCGCCAGCACCAGTCCCACCACGAACCATGGCTCGACGAGATACCGACGCCAGAGGCGGCGCGGTTCGGCCGCGAGTCGCCAGAGCCACTCGAACCCGGCTGCCGCCGCACGACGCGGCGGAGTCGGGATCACGCCGGCGACGTAATCCATGGCTGCGCCCGCCATGAGAATGGCGTTCGCGCGGATGGCCGCCCGGTGGTCGTACACCCAATGCTCCTGCCGTGGCATGCCCATCCCGACGAGCAACAGGTGCGGCCGGAAGGCGGCAATGCGCGCGAGCACGGCAGTCGAGGCGGCGCTTCCGGCCGCCAGCTCGAAATAGCCGTGAGCCCCCTCGATCGCAAGCCCGGGATGCTCGGCCTGCAGCCGCGCCGCGGCGGCCTCGACGACGCCCGGCCGGCCCCCGAGCGCGAACACGCGCCACCCGCGGCGCGCCGCGTCCTGCATCAGCGGCCCGAGCCAATCCACATACGTCACGCGATGCCGGCGCTCGAGCGGCACCCGCAGGAGCCGCGCGAGCGCGATCAGCGACATGCCGTCGGCGTGCGTGACCTCGGCCGCGGCGTGGAAGGCGCGGAGCTTGGGATCGTGGGCGTGCAGATACAGGCTGTGCAGATTGTGGTTCGCGACGATGATCTGCTCGTCACGCGCGATCGCGGCCGCGATCCGCGCGTTGAGCCGCGCGATGTCGTAGGCCCCGATGCGGATGCCCAGCATCTCGTAGACCGGCGTGTCCGGGATCGAGGGAGCACCGCCGATGGCGCTCACGCACATGCCAGGACCACCTCTTCCGCGGCGCTCGTGATCGTGCGGCACCGTGCCGTCCAGCTATGCGACGACTCGACGAGCTGCCGCGCCTGCGCCCCCATGCGCGAGAGCTGATCGCGGGCCGCGAATGCCCGCCCGAGGGCGTTCCGCAGGCCGTCCGCATCCCCGGAGGCAAAGAGGAATCCGCTCTCGTTGTTCACGACCAGCTGCCGGGCATCGGCGACCGACGAGGACAGCACCGGCTTTCCGACCGCCATGTACTCGTAGAGCTTGAGCGGCGAGCGGAAGACGGCCCGCCCCTGTGTCTCGCTGTGCCCGGAGTAGCCGATGTCGCCCGCGGCAATGATCCCGGGCACGGCTTCGCGGGAGACGGTGCCGAGGAAGCGGACGCACGCATCCAGTCCGAACTCGCTGGCCATGCGCTCGCAGTCGCGGCGGACCGGTCCATCGCCGGCGATGATCGCGTGCAGCGGCAGGCCATCGTGCTCTCGCGCATCGCGGATGGCGGAGAGCAGGAGATCGATGCCCTGCCACGGCTCGAGACCGCCGACGTACACCACGGTGAAGCCCTCGAACGGGCGCGGTGCGTCGGGAATCGGCCGGAAGAAGTCGGTGTCGACACCGTTCGGCACGACGACGATCTTGTCGCCGGGAATGCCCAGTCGCGACATCACGAGGCGTTTGAGCGGCTCGCTGACACAGACGAGCATGCTGCAATCGAGGTAGGCCTGCCGCTCGAACCGGCGGGCGAGTGACGTCAGCACGAGGCTGTTGCGGTCGACGCGCGCTTCCTCGGACTGCATCTCGTTGGTCTCGAGGATCCAGGGGATCCCGGCCCGCGCGAAGGTGCGCCCCAGCGACTGGAAGACCGAGAATCGCTCGTACACCCAGTCCACGTGACCTGCGAGCTCGCGCCACGCGGCCCGGGCGTTGACGGGCGAGAGCCCGATCCGCGCCACATCGGCGAGCAAGGCCCACTGACCGCCCTTGCGCAGCAGCTTTCCCGCATCGCGCGTCACGACGCCGGGGGAGCGATCCCCGACGATGAACGGCTGCACGGTCCATCCCAGCTCGCGAAACCCCGCCATGACGCCGAGGATGTGCGACCGGGGGCCGCCGATCTCCGCGTCCGGCCGCGTCGTGACCCGCGGGGCCCCCGAGAGGTAGCCGAGTCGCCGGCCGCGGCGGCGGGCGCTCACCGACCGGCCCCTTCGGCCACCGCCAGCAGCGGCACGCCGGCCGGTGTGGCCCGGACCCGATCCTCGCGGCGGCAGACGGACCAGAGGATCATCCAGAGCAGGACGGCGAGCAGCCCGTCCGAGCCGATGCTCGACCAGGCGGCCCCGCGCCACGAGTAGAGCGCGATCAACGGGATGTTGATCAGGACATTGGCGGCCGCGACGACGAGCTGGGCGACCGTCCGCCGTCCCTGGTATCCGGCACCGGTGAGGGTGTCGGCGGCGAAGTAGTGGATCGACTTGAGCAGCGGGAGCACGGCGAGCCACCGAGTGGCCTCGACGCTCGCCCGGAAGCTCTCGCCGATGATCCGGGGGAGGAGCGGCGAGAGCACGAAGAGCCCGATCCCGGCCACCGTCGCGTAGGCTGCCGCCGGCGGGAGGAGCCGTCGGGCGACCGCGAGACTGGCCCGGACGCCGTGCTGCCCCTGACGGAAGAAGCGCGGGTAGGCAGCGGCGAGGAGCGAGCGCACGGGGACGAACGCGACGTCGATCAGGCGGTAGGCGGCGCTGTAGATCCCGGTGGCGTCGAGGGTCGAGAGCCGCGCGAGCATCGACTTGTCGATGTCGTTGTAGATGTTCTGGGCCGAGAGGCTGGTCGCGAAATACGCCCCCTCGCGGAGCTCCGACGCCGGATACCCGAAGACGCGGGCCGGGCGCCCGAGCTCGCGGATCGTGATCCCGACGGCAAGGCTGGCGGCCACGGCGGTGCTGCCCAGATACCAGAGGGCCCACCGGGCCGCGGTCGGGTGGCCGACGGCCGCGAAGCCGGCGGCGGCCGCCGTGCGGAGGAGCGACATGAGCAAGGGGAATTGCGCCGTTCGTGCCAGACGCTCGTGGGCCTGGTAGGCCTGCCCGGCGATGTCGATCAGCCGGGCGAATATGAGGTCACCGATCGCGACGCAGACGACGAGGACGAGCGGGATCGTGGCCGGCAGGAGCACCCGCGAGACGAGCAGGACGGCCGCGGCGAGCACGGTCGCCGACGCGAAGGTGATCGACAGCGCGCCGCCCCAGTACCGGTGGAAGCGCTCCGGCGCGCGGGCGACGTGCATGACGAGGAGGTTGCCCGCGCCGAGGCTCGCGAACGGGGCCACGATCGCCACCAGCGCGACGGCGCCGGCGAAGGCGCCGTACCCGTCGGCGCCAAGCGTGCGCGCGATGATGAAGAAGTAGACCGCCTGGAGGACGACCCGCGTTCCCTGCCCCACCGTCATCCACGCCGTATTGCGCGCGAGGGTGCGCCTCCCATCAGGGGCGGGGCCGGGATCACTCGCTGTCATCGCCGTGCGTGGCCCGTCAGGGCGCCGTCAGCTCGAGAGGTCAGGCGGCCCCGCGCCCCCGGATGACGGCGGGGAGGGTCATGGCGAGGATCCGGAGATCGAGGCCGAGGGACCAGCCGTCGATGTACTCGAGGTCCAGCGCGACCCAGCGGTCGAAGGAGAGATCGCTCCGTCCGCTGATCTGCCAGAGGCCCGTGACGCCAGGCGGCACGCTGAAGCGCCGCATGAGCCACGACTCCGAGAATCGGTGCACATCGCGCACCGGCAGCGGCCGCGGCCCGACCAGCGACATGTCGCCGCGCACGACATTGAAGAGCTGCGGGAGCTCATCGAGCGAGGTCCGGCGGAGCCACCGTCCAACCCGGGTCACGCGCGGGTCATCGCGGATCTTGAACACCGGCCCGGTCGCCTCGTTGCGCTCCTCGAGCTCCGCCTGCATCGACTCGGCGTCGGCGACCATCGTGCGGAACTTGAACATCGAGAAGCGCCGCTTGTTGAGGCCGAACCGTTCCTGGCGGAAGATGATCGGTCCGGGACTCGTCAGCTTGATCGCGACCGCGATCGCGACCATCAGGGGCGCCGCCAGCATGAGCCCGAGCGCGCCGCCGATGAGATCGATCGCCCGCTTGATGAGGAGGCGCTGATCGTCGGTCACCACGTGCATGCGCACCACGGGGAATTGCCCGGTGCGCTCGTAGGTGGGCCGGGCGAGCGACGACTGGAAGACGTCGGCGAGATAGGCCGCGCGCACACCGAGCCGCTCGCAGAGCGCGATCGTGCGCTGGATGTGCTCGTAGTGTGACTTGATCGGGAGCGCGATCAGCACGTCGTCGATGACGTGGCGCACCAGGATGCTCTCGAGATCGCCGAGTGCACCGAGCATGCGGCGCGCGATCTCGTCGGTCGGCGGCTCGTCGCACGAGTCCACGAACCCGTAGACATGGATGCCCTGGTCGGCGTGGACCGCGAGCTCGCGGTAGAGCCGGCGCGCGCGCGGTCCGCTCCCGACGATGAGCACATTGCGCACCGCGGCGGCCGGCGGCGGGGCGGCGGCCAGCCACACGAGCCAGCGCGTGGCGGCCAGTCCGACGACGGCGACGACGGCGAAGCCCGCGGCCGTGATCGGCCGCACCGTGCCGGTGCTGCTCGCCAGAGGAAAGAGCGCGAGTGGAATCCCGCCGACGAGACACGCCACGACGAGCCGCAGGGCGTAGTTGACCGGGTCGGCCAGTCGCCGCTCGTCGTAGAGCCCGAACGTCGCCAGGCTGGCGTGCATCACCCACGCGAAGAGGGCGAGCAGAAGGAGGTTCTTGACCGTGATCCGGAGGTTGAGGAACGCGACCAGGCCGCGCGTTCCGGCGTGCTCGGCGTTGGCGAGGAGAAAGACCCCGAACACGGCGCCCAGCACGACCAGCACGTCGAGGTAGCGGCAGGCGCCGAGCATCCGCTGGGCGGCGCGATTCGCGCGCAGCGTGCGCGGGCCGAGGCGCGGGAAGGTGACCGTCTCGCCGCTCACGCGGACGGAGAGCTTGCGCGCTCCGTCGCCGTTCCCGTTTCCGGAAACCGCGGCCGTGCCGCCCTGGGCGGCCGGCACGAGCGGAGGACCGACGGGCGCGATCACCTCACTACGCCTCGGCCATGTAGTAGCGGTCGCGGTGACCGTAGAAGCGGTAGGCCCCGTCGTAGGCCGCGTCCCGATGGAAGTCGATGTCGTTGAGTACCGCCCCGAGCACCGGGGCGCGCACGTGCCGCAGCTGCTCCATGGCGAACGCCAACGCCTGCACGGCGGTGACCCCCGACCGGACGACGAGCACGACACCATCTGCGTGCGCGCCGAGGAGCGCCGCATCGGTCACCACGTTGATGGGCGGCGAGTCGATGATGATCGTGTCGTAGTGCTGCTTGAGCTTGGCGAGGAGCGCGTGCATCTCCGCCGAGTCGAGCACCGAGGCCGGATTGTGCGGCAGCGTGCCGGTCGAGATGTAGTGGAGCGAGCCGACGCGGCCCAGGTCCGCGCGGCGGATCGCCGACTCGAGCGGCGCCGATCCGTCGAGGATGTTCGTCAGCCCGGGCTCGCGGTTCGCGCCGAAGACGCGATTGATGACGCCGCGCCGGAGATCACCGTCGAGTAACAGGACGGAGTGGCCGCGCTGCACGAGCGTCACCGCCAGATTGGTCGCGCTGGTCGTCTTCCCGTCCCCCGAGAGGGGGCTCGTGAAGACGAGGGTCTTGAGCGTGTCGTCCGGCCGGATGAAGGCGAGATTCGTCTGGAGCGTGCTGTACGCTTCGGCGACCGCGTTGCGCGCGGCCGGATCGCTCACCAGCACCCCGTCACCGTGCCCGTTGAGTCGGGCGGCGCCGAGCGTCTTGCGCTTGCCGGTCAGCCGCCGCTGGCTGCCGGTCCCTGGTGGCCCCAACTCTTCCGCCAACCGTAAGCGTGCCATGAACTCGTCGGTCAGGCTGATCCGGGGGATGAGACCCAACACCGGCGCGCCGGTCGCAGCGAGCACATCGGCGCGCGTGTGGATCGCGTGGTCGCGAGTCTCACGCGCAAAGGCCAGGCCCAAGCCGAGCAGGAGCCCGAGGACGATGGACGCCGCCGTATAGAGGAGGGGGCGCGGACGAACCGGCTTGAGCGGGGCCACCGCGGGGTCCATGATGTGGACGCTGGGATCCTTCACGGCCGCGGCGACCTGGGCTTCCTTCAGGCGAGTCTGCAAGGTCGTGTAGATGTCCTGGAGCACGGTCGGCTGCCGCGACAGCCGCGCCAACTCCACTTCCTTCTGCGGAATGGAGCGCAACTGCTGCTGTGACGACCGCAGCACGCTGTCGTCGGCCCCGACCTGGGCCGACAGCCCCTGGAGATAGGTCGTGGCGATCGACTTGAGCTGCTCCTCGATGTCGTGCACGCGGTGCGTGAGCACCTGGACGTCCGGATCCTGCGGCGTCCGCCGCTGGAGCAGGGCGGTCCGCTCGTCCTCCACCGTCGCCAGCGAGTTGAGCAGTGTCGAGGCCGTGTTGTTCCGCAGCAGCGTCGGGAAGGCGAGGAGCCGGCGGTAGGGGGACGGCTGATCCGGGCCCTCCCGCGCGGCCTGGGCGTTGACGTCGGCGACGAGGGACGCGAGCGCGTTCCGCTCGGCGCTGACGGCGTTGCGATCCGCTTGCGTCTCAGCGAGATGGGTCACGCCGCTCGTCGCCTCGTCAGGGAGGCTGACGACGTTGTTCTGCTCCCGGAACTTCTCGAGCGCGCCCTCGGACGCGTTGAGCTCGCGCGCGACACTGTCGAGTTGCTGCCGGAGCACCTGCGCGGTACTCCGCGCCTCGGCCGTGCTGAGCGCCTGACGATCGAGGATGAACAGACCGGCCAGCACGTTGGGGACCTGGCTCACCACGGTTCGGTCCGTGCCGCGATAGGTGACCGTCAGCACGTTCGCGTCCCGGTCGGGGCGGGCTACCTTGAGCGCCTTGCCGAAGGCCTCGGCCGCCGCCTGACGCCCGCTGATCCCGAGGGTGAATTCCTCGCGCGACACGGTCGGCGCGAGCGTCACCGTCACGGCCGGGAGCTGGAGCGTGCCGCCGGGGGGCACGACGGCGATGTCCTTGTCGGTGGCCGCGTCGTGAACGGTATACGCGTTGTCCGCGCGGCGACGGAACATGTAGAGTGCAGAGTCGTCCTGCACGGCCACCTTGACCGAGCTGAAGAGCGCGCCTCGCGGGACGTTGACCGGGGTCGTGATCGCCCGGAGGCCCAGCGAGTCGATCACCCCTTCGGCGAGGACTCGGCTCTGGAGCGCCTCCAGCTCCGTGCTGACGTCACGGTCCTGTCCGAGTCGCGTCACCACGCTCGGCAGATCGACCTTGGTGTCCTCGAGCCGGATCGACGCGGTCGCCTCGTAGAGGCGAGGGGAGAAAAACGTGTACAACCCACCCATGACGACGACGAGCAGCGTCGTCAGGGCGACGAGGAGGCGATGCCGCCGGACGAGGGCCCAGAGCCCACCCAGTGTGGCCGGATCGATCCGACCGGGCCGCTCACCGACGGTCGGCGGGACGGCCGGGTGCAGGACCGGCGTGCCGGGCGACAGCATGGGGTGCGGGAGGGACTGGCCGTCGTTGAGGAGCATGGTAGTGGCTGAGGGATTGGCCGGGCGGCAGCGAACGGATCGGTGGGTCTGGGCGGAAGGTCGGGGACGAGCGACGGCGCGGGACCAGCGAGGCGGCGGCCACGATCAGCGGCCGGGGATCAGCGGCCACGGTCGGGGCCGTCGGCGGAGCGGGAGCGAGTGTGCGGCGGGGCGAGTCGGTACGAGGGTGATCGGGGCGACGCTGAGGGGTACGTGTTGCGGCCGAGTGATGCGCGGGCGCATCACCTGTGTGTCACGATGGTTGTGGTCACGATCGTGGCTGCCCCGATGATGGCGCCGACAATGTAGCCGTTCCGGGAGAGCCAGCTCCGCTCGGGCACGTACAGCTCATCGCCGGAGCGAATCGGCGTCTCCGCCACCTGCTGGTGCACCGTGATCGTGACATTTTGCTTTTTTCCGGCGCGAATCAGCTGGAGCTTCTTCTGATTCCCGTCCGGCGTCGGTCCACCGGCGAGCGCCAGCGCATCGGCAACGCTCATCGTGGGATCGGTGGGATAGAGACCGGGATTCTTGACCGCGCCGAGCACCGTGATGCGACGCAAGGGCGTCACTTCGATGGCCGGATCGCGGAGAAATTGGGAATAGGTGTTGATGAGCAACCGCTGCAAGGAATCCGTGGACATGACCGTGACCTGCACGGCACCGATCTTCGGGAACACGGCCACGCCCTGCGCACTGACGTCGAAGTCGCCGGAGAGATCGGGCTCGCGCCAGATCCTGAGCCGGACAATGTCTCCAGGGTACAGCACGTCGCGCCGCGGCGCGGCCGCCAACGCGGGCCGCGCGACCGGCCGCGGCGCGGACTGCTGCGCGGACTGGGGAGTCGGAGCCGGCGCACTCGCCGTCGACGCGACGGCCTGGGCGTGCAGCAGGGCGCCGGCCGGAGCGCACATCACCGCACCGACTGCAACCACCCATCCGATCGGGGCCCGGGCGACCGCGCGCCCTCGAAGGTCGCGCGCGTGAGCGCCGGCTGCGCGCTCGGCTCTCACGGTCTCTCGTTGCGGCACGTGCCCCTGCGTCACGCGAACTCCTCGGCTGAAAACGGACGCGTCGCACCGGTGTCGACGAAACGTCGGCCCGGCTCGCGTCCCCGATGAACATCTGTCCGGTGGTCCGCCCTGCCCGATCACACGAGACCGGATGGATGTCGACGCGACGGATGAGCAGCAAGTCTCGCACCCGTCGGGCTGAGCAGCCACAGGCGCACGTATCGGGCCGTCGGAACGGGCGCGCCCCGTGACGTAGATCACGTCGGGCCAGCGAGATGCCGCGGCGATCCTCACGGGCGGACCACTCGGCAAATCGCTCGCCACGCGTCGGCGCTGCGGGCGCTGTCGCGCGTCTGCTGCCCGCGGGCCTGCGGCGCCAGGGTCAGCTAGCTGGCCAGAACCTCGCGCCGGCGCGCCCGGAACGCGGCGCGCATGCGTTCTCCGTCGGGCGTGGCCTTGACCGGATGCACCGCCAGGATGCCCCGCTCGACGAGCGCGTCGGCATCGTGTGGAACGGGCGGCCGAAACTGGATCCACACGCGTGGATCGAGTGGATCGGTGTTGATGTCGATGAGCTGGTGGCCGACGGCCTTGGTCCCGAGGCCCAGCAGCACGTCTTCCTCGACCGTCAGCGCTCGATAGTCGTCGGGGAGCGAGTCGAGGAATCCGGACTCGCGCAGTGCGCCCACCGTCTCGCCGTGCATCGCGCTGAGCGCCCCCAGCACGTGTTCGCCGAGCTCGTAGCCGTGGCGGCGAGCGGCGCGCAGATATCGGGTCCAGAACGGTAGCCCGACGCGCAGCGACCGGCGATCCTTGTGCACGCCGATCGGCAACAGATCGAGCAGCATGTTCCGCCGCAGATGACCGAAGTGGCGTCGCCCGCCGCTGGCGCCGATCCGGTACGCGCCGCTGATGCCGGGCCCGACAGCGGCGAATCGCTGGCGGACGAGGTCGACGACCCCGGGAGCCACGATGCAGGTGTCCGGGTCCACCTTGAGCACGATCTCGGGCACCCGAGGCTCTTGAGCGACGGCGCGCAACAGGGAAAAGAACGACCCCGCGATGCCCCGATACCCGCGCGGACGGGGGTTCCTGAGGACCCGCGTCCCCGGATGGCCAACCGCCCACCGCTCGAGGATCTCGTAGGTGCCGTCACGCGTGCAGTCGTCGAGCACCCAGGCCGTGGCGGCGGGCTCGCACGCGGCGATCCCTTCGAGGGTGTCGGTGGCCAGCGTTCCCTCGCCGGGCCCGACGACCATCAGGAACGTGACTTGGGGGCTACAGCTCGTCGGTTCGGCCATCGCGTGCTCGGTCCCCTGTGCCGTACGGAACGCCCGGCCCATCACGCGCGTGACGGCCGGGCGCCTCCGAACTCCATGGGCAAGAACCGCGCGCGGGGTCACCCGGTGGGCTCACCCGGTGGGCTCACCGGTGGTGCCCACCTCCACCGCCCGAGTGCCCGCCGCCGAACCCGCCGAAGCCGCCGCCGTGCGGCGCATGGCCACCGCCGCCGCCGCCCCCACGCGGTGCGCCACCCCCGCCACCCCCGCCACCCCCGCCACCCCACCCGCCGCCCGAGCGGGGAGGGGCCACGTAGCCGCCGCCCGCACCGCCCGGACCGGCCGGACCGGCCGGACCGCCGCGCGGCGCCTCATAGCCGCCTCGGGGGGCCTCATAGCCACCGCGCGGCGGAGCGGCGTACCCACCGTACCCACCGCCACCCTGCGGCGGCCGGTATTGGGGGGCACCCTCGACCCGGCGGGCCTGCGCGGGTCCGCCACCAGGCGGGCCCATCCCGCGCACCCCGCGCGGTCCCATCACCTGCGGCGCCGTCCGCACCTGCGGCGCCGTCCGCACCTGCGGACCCACGGGCACCGCGACGGCCCGCGAGCCGCCGGCCGGCATCGAGACACGTGGACCCCCTGCGCGCGGCTGCACCGGGAACGTGCGCGCACCGATCGCCGGCGCGGGCGTCCGGATGACAGGCGTGATCGCGTGCGGGGCCGCGACCGGCCGCGCGAACGCTCCCCCCGTTCTCACCTGCCGGAACACCGTCGGCGTGGCGACCGCCGGACGGCCCCCTTCCCCGCCGCGACGGTAGGCGAGCCCGCCGGCGACCGGTGCCCCGAGCCGGGCGCTCGCAAACACGCTCGGCCGGCCCACGAATCCGGCATGTCCCCGCCACGCGGCGACGCCGAGCCGTCCCTGATACAGCGCGGACCCCCCTCCGAGCCAGGCACCGCGCGGCCGGTACCCCACCGTCGTCACGAGTCCCGGCCGGTAGAGGAACGGCCGCCCGGCATAGCCCCCGGCATAGTAGCCCCCATAGTAGCCGCCGCCGTAGAACCCGCCGCCGTAAAAGCCGTAGCACCCCCAACACCCGTCGAAGCCGATCGCCACGACCGGCCCACGGAAGAACCAGGGCGAGTACCCCCACCAGGGCGCGAAGCCAAAGCCCCACCCCGGACCCCAGAACGCGAAGTCGTACCCGGGGCCCCACCAGGGGTCGTAGTACGCCGGGACCGGATAGTACTCGGGCACCGGGTAATACTCGGGGACGGGATAGTATTGCGGCTGCGGCGCCGGCTGCGCCTCGCTGTACGACGGTTGCGAGGGCCGGCGGGTGGTGACCGTATAGGTGGCGAGGTCGTAGTCGAAGCGCCCGCCCTCGGGGGCCATGCGTTGCACCACCTCGGTGATCACCGCTTCGGCGGTCTGGGGCGACGCCGTGTCGGGAAAGGCGGTTGCCGACCACTGTGCGCCGTCGCTGAGCGCATCGAAGCGGAACGGATCCCTGGAGACGGCCGCGTAGACCGTACCGGTCCCACGCGTGTTCTCGACGACGAAGCTCGCGTCGAGCCCCTGGCCGCGCACGTCGACGTCCTCGCCGCCGTGGACGAAATCGTCGTCCCCCGGGCTCGCCGGAAACAGCACGCGGACGCGCCCGTCCGGCGAGGCGTACAGGACGGCGAGATATGAATCGTCCCGGACGTGTACCCGCACACGCGCGCGATCCCCGGGATCGTACACGCTCCGCCCGTTGAGCGTGATGCGGACAGCAGGCTCCTCCGGCGCCGCCAGCGATACCATGGACGCGGAGCCGCCCGTCCCGCCGACGCCGGCTGCAATCCCGCCGGCCGGCAGCGGGGTGGTCGCCACCATGCCCGCCAGCATTGCGATGAGCATCGCCCCGATCATGACGCCTCCTGCGATCCCGCGATGTGGAAGTCCTGCACTCTCATATACACGTCACGGCCCCGGCGCGTGCCCGAGGACCGGCCTGGGCACGGCTGCTCGCGACACGCCGAGGCCGACCCGGTCGTATAGTTCACTGGGAAGCACCAGAGCAAAGCCTGGTCCGTCTGGCACGCTCATCCATTCACTTCTGACATGTCTGCCTAACATATTGTGAGACATGTGCTTGCACTTGAGCCGGCCCGTCCGGTGACGCCCGGCCCCGCGGCGGGGTGCACCACGCTCTGGACTCCCGCCGCCCACTCCAGGGGACAGCCCGGAGCAGCATGAAACCTCCGCCGGAGGTCGCCGGCGCGACTCACGGGTCCGGTCGGCCCTCGGCCGCCGACCCGGTGCTCGGGTCGAGCCCGCCCGCCGCGCGGAGCGCGAGTCCGCCCCCGGCCGGGCGGCGCGCCCCGCAGGGGGGTATCTCGCTCGCGCTCGTGGCGCTCGGCGTCGTCTACGGGGACATCGGGACGAGTCCACTCTACGCGCTCCGCGCGTGCTTCAGCCCCGAGTACGGGCTGGCGCCGTCGGCGGCCAACGTGTACGGGGTCGTCTCGCTCATCATCTGGGCCCTCACCGTCACCGTCAGCATCAAGTACGTCGCGGTCATCATGCGCGCCGACAACAACGGCGAGGGCGGGATCCTCGCCCTGCTCGCGATCATCCGCGGCGGACGCACGCCGCGCGCGATGCCCCGGACACTCAAGGCGACCATCGGGCTCGGACTGTTCGGGGCGGCGCTCCTCTACGGGGACGGCGTGATCACGCCCGCGATCTCGGTCCTGAGCGCGGTCGAGGGGCTCGGCGTCGCGTCACCCCGCCTGGCGGCGCTGGCCGTGCCGGTGAGCATGGCCGTCCTGTTCGGTCTCTTCTTCGCGCAGCGGTACGGGATCACGCGTGTCGGCCGCATCTTCGGGCCGATCATGCTTCTCTGGTTCGTCGCGCTCGCGGTCTCGGGTGTCGGCGGCATCGCCCGCCACCCCGACATCCTGCGGGCGATCAGTCCGTGGTACGCGATCACCTTCTTCGCGCGACACGGCCTGCACGGGGCCCTCGTCCTCGGCGCGGTCGTCCTCGCGGTCACCGGGGCGGAAGCGCTCTTCGCCGACATGGGCTACTTCGGACGGCGCAGCATCCGCCTCAGCTGGTTCGGGCTCGTCTTTCCCGCGCTGCTCCTCAACTACGCGGGCCAGGGCGCGGTCGTGCTGCGCGATCCGGCGGCTGCCTCGCACCCGTTCTTTCTGCTCGCGCCCCGGAGCATGCTGTTCGCCTACGTGGCGCTGGCGACGGTCGCGACGATCATCGCGTCGCAGGCGCTCATCTCGGGCGTCTTCGCCCTCACCAACCAGGCGATGCTCCTCGGCTACTCTCCGCGCCTCAAGCTCGTGCACACCGCGCCCAGCTCGGAGCAGATCTACCTGCCGTCGGTCAACACCATGCTCATGATCGCCTGCCTGCTGCTGGTGGTCACGTTCCGATCGTCGGATGCGCTCGGAGCGGCATACGGGATCGCGGTCACGGGGACGATGGTCATCACGACGATCCTCTTCTACGACATCGCGCGGTCGGAGTGGCGCTGGTCGGCGCTCCGCGCCGGCTCGGTGTGCGGTGTGTTCCTGCTCGTCGACGGGGCCTTCCTCGGTGCCAACACGCTCAAGATCGCGCACGACGGATGGGTCCCGCTGGCGATCGCGGGCGCGATCTGGATCCTCATGACGACGTGGGCGTGGGGCCGCGAGCGTCTGCTCGACCTGCGGCGTCGCGAGGCCGCTCCCCTCGCCGAGTACTTCGCGCGCCTGGACCGGGAACAGCCTCCGCGCCCGGCCGGGACCGCCGTGTTCCTGACGTCACACCCGGACGTCGTCCCCCGGGCGCTGGTGCGCGAGCTGGACTACATGCACGTGCTCGCCGAGCAGGTGGTGCTCCTGAACGTCGAGTTCGAGGAGCGGCCGACCGTGCGGGCGCGCGAGCGTCTGTCGATCACGCCGCTGACGCACGGGTTCTATCGAGTGGTCGCCCGGTTCGGGTTCCTCGAGCAGCCGGAGCTGCCCGCCATCATCCGGCAATGCCGGACACAAGGCGTGGCGCTCGACGGCGGCGATGTCGTGTTCTACACGAGCAGCGAGCGGCTCATTCCCGGACCGACGGGGAATCCGCTCGTCCGCTGGCGCAAGAACCTGTTCCGCGTTCTTCTCCGCAACTCGCGCTCGGCACCGGATTTCTTCAAGCTCCCGCCCGACCGGGTGGTCGAGTTCGGCGCGCAGGTGCTGTTCTGACCGGAGCCGATCAGTCGACCGCCGCGTCGATCATCGCGCACCAGGCGTGGATCAGCATCAGGTGCACTTCCTGGACGGTCGCCGTGACCCGGCTCGGGACGCGAAGCACGTGGTCGGCCGCGCCGCCCGCGAGGCCGGCCGCCCCGGTGAGGGCGACGGTCGCGGCCCCCCGCCGCTTCGCGGCGCTCAGGCCGCGCAGCACGTTCTCCGACTTCCCGCTCGTCGTCAGCCCGACGGCAATGTCGCCCGGCCCGGCGAGCGCCTCGAGCTGCCGCTCGAACAGCGCGCCATAGCCGAAATCATTGGCGATGCAGGTCACCGCGCCCGCGTCCGCGGGCAGCGCGATCGCCGCGAGCGGCCGGCGGGTCCTCGCGAACCGGCCGATGACTTCGCCGACGAGATGGCTCGCCTGGGTCGCACTGCCTCCGTTGCCGAAGGCGAGCAGCGTCCCACCGCGCACGAGCGCGTCCACCATGATGTCGCCGACGACCTCGGCGATGCCCCCGAGCTCCTCGAGGCTCGCGCCGACTGTCTGCTGATGCGCCGCGAAGTGTGCCGCTACGCGCCCGACCGCCATGATCCCCCCGCCCCCGTCCTGGATGACGGGTCGAATCTGACCGACTGCCGGCCCTTTCGCGAGCGCGCGGTGGCACGGATTCTTCACCGCCGCCAGGTACCGGGGGACACTCATGGCGACCACACGGCGACCGGGCGCGCGCGCGAAGGGGCCCGCCCTCGACGAGTACCGACGGAAACGCGACTTCTCGAAGACGACGGAACCGGCGGGCGATCCGCGCCCCGCGCGCACGGGCGCGCTCCGCTATGTGATCCAGAAGCACGCCGCGAGCCGGCTCCATTTCGACCTTCGCCTCGAGCTCGACGGCGTCATGAAGAGTTGGGCGGTGCCCAAAGGGCCGAGCCTCGATCCCGCGGTCAAGCGCCTGGCGATGCAGGTCGAAGATCACCCGATCGAGTACAACTCCTTCGAGGGGACGATCCCCGCGGGCGAGTACGGCGGCGGCACGGTCATGCTGTGGGATCGCGGCACCTATGGACCGGCGCCGGATCGCGGCGGGCCGCCGCCGGGGGCGTCGGCGCTCCGGGCCGGATTCGAGCGCGGTGATTTCAAGTTCGAGCTGTTCGGCGAGCGCCTCCGCGGCTCATGGGTGCTCGTGCGCACGCGCGGTGGCGCGCGCGGTTCCAGCGACAAGCCACAGTGGCTCCTGATCAAGCACCGGGACGACTACGCCATCCCGGGCTCGGACATCGTCGCCGAGACGATGACGTCGGTCGCCACCGGGCGGACGATGGAGGAGATCGCGCAGGGCTCCCGCACGCCAGCCCGCACGCCAGCCCGCACGCCAGCCCGCACGCCGGCCCATACACGGGACCGCACGCCGGCCCGTGCACCTGCCCGTGCACCCGCCCGTGCACCCCGTACGGCACGTGCGGCCCGCGCCACCCACGCGGCCGATACCGGCGGGGGTGGCGCGGCGTCGGAGGGGCTGCCGGCACTCTCGTTCCCGCTCACGCACCTCGACAAGATCTTCTTTCCGCGGGATGGCCTCACCAAGGGTGATCTGCTGCGCTACTATGCGCGCGTCGCGCCTCAGGTACTTCCGGGAATGCGCGATCGGCCGCTCGCGCTCAAGCGCTACCCGGAAGGCGCGGATGGCCCGTTCTTCTTTCAGCAGAATGCGCCCGGGCGAGTGCCTCGCGGCGTGCGGGTGGAGCGGGTGCGGGTGGCGCTCGATGGGGCACCGCATCCGCGGCTCGTCGGTGGCACGCTCGCCACGCTGCTGTACACGATCCAGCTCGGCTGCATCAGCGTCGATCCCTGGCACGCGCGGGTGCCGTCGCTCGGGACGCCCGACTACGCCATCATCGATCTCGATCCCGGGGACCGCCTCGCGTTCGCCCGTGTGGTCGAGGTCGCGCTCTGGGTTCGGGAGGTCCTGACGTCACTCGGCCTCCACGGGGTCGCCAAGACCTCGGGGTCGCGCGGCGTGCATGTCTTCGTCCCGCTGCCCCGCGGGGCGAGCGATGCGATGGCGGGTGCGCTCGCCGAGCGTGTCGCGAGAATGGTCGCGAGCGCACACCCACGCGCGGCCACGGTCGCGCGCGAGTTGCGCAAGCGGCCACGCGGAAGCGTGTATGTCGACTACCTCCAGAACGCGCGGGGAAAGACGGTGGCGGCGGCGTACTGTGTCCGCGCGGTCGAGGGCGCACGGGTGTCGATGCCGATCGACTGGTCGGAGCTCACGCCCGAGCTGGACCCCGGGGCGTTCACGCTGCGGACCGCCCCCGACCGGATCGCGAGAGTCGGAGACATCTGGACCGCCGCGCTCGCCAAGCGGAACGCGGTCGCGGCCGTCCGAGAGGCGATCGGGGCGGGGCGGCCCTAGCGGCGCGGCCCTGGCGGGGCCCCTCGCGGGCAGCCCTAACGGATCGCGGTCGCGCCGGCGACCTCGGACCGTCGCCGGTCGCCGGCGCCACCCGAGCGCTCCTGCAACAGGGCCGTGATCTCGTCCCCGCGGAGCGGGTGCGAGAAGTAGTAGCCCTGACCGAGATCGCAGCCGAGCGCCCGCAGGCCGTGCCACTGCTCGCGCAGCTCGATGCCCTCGGCCACCGTCCGCAGCGAGAGCGTCTCGGCGAGGGCAATGATCGCGCGCGCCAGGACGGGGTACGGCCGGTCCCGACCCACGTCGTCGACGAAGGGCTTGGCGATCTTGAGGATGTCGATGGGGAAGCGCTGGAGATAGCTGAGCGACGAGTAGCCGGTCCCGAAGTCGTCGATCGCCAGCCGCACGCCGACCGCCTTGAGCTGCATGAGCCGCTCGAGCATCGCCTCGGTGTGCTGCATGAGCACACTCTCCGTGATCTCGAGCACGAGACACTCGGCAGGCAGCTTCGATGTCGCGAGCGCGCGGCGGACCGCGTCGACCAGCCCCCCGGCCTGAAGCTGCTGGCCGGACACGTTCACGGTGACGGTGAACGGCGGCACGCCGTCGGGCTCCTCGCCGGCTCCCCAGGCGCGGGCCTGACAGCAGGCTTCGCGCAGTACCCACTCGCCGAGCGGGACGATGAGTCCCGTCTCCTCGGCCAGGGCGACGAACTGCGCCGGGAAGAGCACGCCGCGCCGCGGATGCTGCCAGCGCACGAGCGCTTCGGCGCCCGCGATCGTCGAGTCGCCCATCGAGACGATGGGCTGGTACACGAGCTGGAGCTCGCCCCGCTCGACGGCCCGCCGGAGGTCCGCCTCGAGCTCGAGCCGGTCGAGCGCCTCGCGATGCATCCGGGTCTCGAACTGCTCCGACCGGGCCTTCCCTCGACTCTTGGCGGTGTACATCGCCATGTCGGCGTTGCGCAACAGCTCCGACGCGGTCGTTCCCGGCGCAGCCATCGCAATGCCGAGGCTCGCCGTCACGAAGACCTCCTTGCCTTCGACCGAGAACGGCTCGCGGAACGCCG
>JAJPIS010000044.1 GCA_021324635.1 Gemmatimonadota bacterium | reverse complement strand
TTCGACGACGGGCCGGCGCCGACGGGGCTGCGCTACTGCATGAATTCGGCGGCGCTGCGGTTCATCCCGGTCGACCGGCTCGAGGCCGAAGGCTACGGCCAGTACCTGGCCCGCTTCACCGCCCCGCGGGCCGTCGCGCAGCAGCCCTGATCGCGTCCCGCGGACGCCAGGGGAATGGGGATGTCTGGTGATACCCGGGGCAATCGCTTCGCGATTGCCCCGGGTACCGGGAAGCGCAACGACGGGTGCGAGGGCCGTGCGCCATCGGGGGGACGGGGGCACCGCACGGCACCAACGGGGATCGGGCACGGTGCCGCCGTGCATCGGGCGGCATGAATGACCGGGCGGCATCGCGCGGGAGGCCGGCCGGGTGTCCCCGTGGTAGGGGCGGCATGCATGCCGCCCGCTGCCATCATTTCGCACCGATGTCCGGCCCGGCGTTCACGCCGTTCGCCGTTCGCCGTTCGCCGTTCTCCGTTCCCTGCCGGCGGCGGCGCGCGGCCATCACGCCGTCGTCCGCTCGCGACAGCAGGGCGACCGTTCGCGTCTTCGCGGTTGGCACGACGCGGCGGCTGCCCGATCATCGCGTGATGACTTCGACGCTCACAGACTCGCGACCACCCGCACAGATGCTCGCCGTGGTGCTCGCAGCAGCACTCACGGTCGGCGCCACTCCGTCGGCGGGCCAGGCGCCTGCGCCCGCGCCGGCGCGCTCGCCACGGGAGGGCGCGACCGGCCGCGCGGCGGCGGACCAGCGGACCGCGCCCTGGATCGTCTGGCCACCGAGCGCCGAGTCGTGCGCGCCGGCCGCCGGCGACGCCGCAATGCTGCTCGCCCGGGCGCGGGCGGCGATCGGGCTCGACGCCCTCGGGCACAACATGTTGCGCCGCGCCACGATCCGCGTGATCGACTTCCATGACTACGAGTCGGATCGCACTTACCGGCCGTTCATCACGATGGTCACCGACGTCGAGTCCATCCTCGACCCGACGACCGGGGTCGAGCGCGACTCATCGACGTTCGCCTTCAATGGCTTCGGCGGTGGCCCGCCGAACATCTCCGTCCGCGCCAGCACTGCCCACGCGGTCTTCGCCAAGCGCGATACGGCCTGGGTCCGCGCCGACGGTGGCTGGCGGACCACCGAAGCCTCGCGCGCGCTCGATCCCTGGACGGTCGTCCAGGACTGGAGCACGGCGGGCGGCGCCCGTCTGACGGCCCGCTGCCAGTATCGGAACTACCCCCGCACCGTCGTCGAACGCCACGGCATCTTCGGGGCCGAGCGGCTGTACATCGATGCGAAGACCGGCTTCCCGGTCAAGCTCGATCGCGAAGAGCCGCACTACCTCTGGGGTCAGCAGCACGTCGAGTACGTCTATATGAGCTGGCTGCGCTACGGCGGCACGCTCATGCCGGCCACCGCGGCCAAGCTGATCGACGGCGACGAGGAGCAGCTCCGCGAGACGATCTCCGCACGCCCCATCCCGCGCGACTCGGTCCCCCCGATCGCCGTCCCCGACAGCAGCACTCGTTCGGCCGTGATCACGCCCGGGTTCCTCCGGCCCACGCCGGTCGACACGATGCGTCTCGGACCCCAGACGTTCGCCCTCCGCAATCCCGGGTACACGGAGCTTGTCACCCTCTCTCGCGACACGGTCGTCCTTTTCGACGCGACGCAGGGAGAGGAGCGGTCACGCACCGACTCGGCCTGGATCGGCCGCCTTTTCCCGGGCCACCACCCGGTGGCGGTCGTGGTCACCGACCTCGCCTGGCCCCACGTCTCGGGGATGCGCTTCTGGGTCGCGAGCGGCGCGACGATCGTCTCGCGCGACATCTCCGAGCCCTTCCTCGGCTCGGTCGTCGCCCGCCGCTGGACTGCCGTGCCCGACAAGCTCGCGCGCGCACACGCCCGGCTCCGCTTCCTGCCGGTCCGAGACTCGCTGCGGATCGCCGGCATCACGATTCTGCCGATCGACGGCATTGCGAGCGAGGGCGCGCTCATGGCCTACCTCCTCAACGACCGCTTCCTCTGGGCGAGTGACTACGTCCAGGACACGTCGGCGCCGACGCTGTACGCATCGGAGGTGTACGCCGCCGCCTGTCGCGCACGGCTCACCCCCACCCCCACGCGTGGTGGCGCCGAGCACGTCCCGCCGTTCGAGTGGTCGACACTCACCAACCTCGCGCACCAGTTTCCGCTCGCGGGTGCGCCGAGCGCCGCCAGATCGTGCGGGAGCGCGATGTAAGGGGACCTGTCTCACTTGGCGGTGCAGCACCCACCATGACAGGTGACCCACGACAGGTTCATGGCCGAGAGCGGGGCGGCCGCTCGCGCGGGAGCGGGTCCGGGCGCCAGCGCCCCGCGTGGGCGCGGCTCGCGCGGATCTGACGGGTCGGGGTCGTCGGACTCGTCCTCCGCGCGATCCCAGTCGGCGGAGGAGGCGCCCCAGTCGACGTTGGCGTGTGGATGGAGCACGACGGGGGTGCGCGTGCTGGCCAGCTCGACCACTTTGTCCGTCGCCGGGTCCACGTAGTAGTACGCACCGGTGCCGACAAGCGCGCGCCGGTGGCCGTCCCCAGTGGCGGGTGTGAGCCGGACCCACCAGTATAGCGCGTCGCCGCGCTTGAACAGGTGGCTGTCGTCACCCAAGAATCCCACCGGCGGTGCCGTGCGATCGACGTAGGTCAGACGCGCCAGGAACCGACCCACGTTCGGCGGCGACTGCGTCGGACCGAAGTCCATGACCGTCGCCTCTGGATCGATCCGGACGACGACCACGCCGTCCGCGTAGTCGTCGGGGGTGACATGGTGCGGCGCGGGCCGCCGGCGGGGCAGCGCGACGGTCTTCGCGTGCCCGGTGCGCGCGTCGAACGAGACGGCCTTGAGGAGCACGACGAGCGAGTCTTCGGAGATCCCGTCGATGGCGTCGGTGTACGCGCCGCCATTGTCGACAGGCGCGAGGCGCGCGCGGCGGCATCCGCTCGCGAGCACGGGTGCCGCCACCACACAGATCGCCGCCACACACCGGATCCTGCCTGCGCGATCGGTCATCGACGTCCTCCCTCCAATCATGCCGGTGCCAGGGCAAAGCGCCCTACTTCTCGAAATCAGGACGCGGTCAGCACCCTCTCACGAGCCGATCACCGGCTCGGTCGAGCCGCCAGCGCACACATCCGGTCCCGCGTCGGCGCCAACAGGGCATCGGCGTCCTGCCAGAGGGTGCACACCGCCGCCGCCCAGCGGGCGCCGGTCCCATCCTGTCGTCTCGCTCCGAGTTCGGCCCGCAGCACCATGAGTCGCGGGAGCGCCGCGGCGAGCCCGAGGTCTGTCGAGATGCGGGCGGTTACGGTCGGCAAGGCTTGCAGATTGGCGTCGAGCTGGCGGATCGAGGCGGCGGTATCCCCGATCGCCGCGCGGAGCCATGCTTCCTCGTATGCGGCGTCGGGCGTGGTCGCGGTGGGAAGCTGACGCGCACGGTCGCGCGCCACCGCGTCGAGTCCCACCCGAACACCGACTCGATCGCCGCGCGCCAGCTTCTGCTCGAGATCGATGAGATAGTTGCCGCGCGCCTGCACGCGACCCACGAGATCGGGCCCGGTGACCGGCACCGCCAAGCTGAGCGCGCGGCCGAGCAACGCGTCGCGGACGATCGCCCGCTCGCCGGATGTCGTGTAGATCGGAAGGAGCGACTCGACCTGTGCATCGAGCGACCGGATCGTGTCTGCCGGCGCGCCCAGCGCGGCGTAGGTGAAGAGGGCGATGGCAGGGCCGCTCAGCGCGGGTTCGATGTGCCGCGCTCGCCCGTCGGGGAGGAGCACGTCGTAGTCGCCAGCTCCGATCAACTGCACGTCGAGGGCGGCCCGAGCGCGTCCGATGAGCGCAGCGATCGAGGCAAGCTCGTCGATCGCGTCCGCGCGTGGCTCGCGCTGCGCCCCCAACACGCTGTCGGCGAGCGCGCGGGCGGCCGCGTAGTCTCCGAGCTTGAAAAGGAGACGGACCTCGATTTCGGCGTGCGTGACTCCGATGCGTGACTCGAGGGGCGCGCCGGGTCCGCGCCGCGCAGCCTCGGCCTCCGCGAGCGCCGAAGGGGCGCCCGGCCTCGCCGGCGTGAGCTCGCCGGTCGCCTCGAGCGCGGTCGCCAGCATCGCATGTGCATCCGCGTCGGTCGGGAAGGTGCGTGCCCAGTCCAGCGCCATGGTGCGGAGGAGCATGCGGCTGTACACGAGCGCGGGGAGCACACGCGGCGGGTTCAGTGCGTCGCCGCCGGCGGCGAGCCGTGCGAGCGGATAGGGAACGAAGGCCAGGGTGTCGTCCCGAAGGTCCGGAAAGGCATCGAAGACGAGGGTGTCCGATGCGGCATCGCGTCCGGGGCGGAACTGATAGGGCTCGGTGATCAGGAGATCGGCGAGTCGTTGGTAGACTCGCGCCCGCGCGTGCCGGAGCGTCGGATACTCCTGGACGATCCGCTGATAGAGGCGAACCGCGGCGAAGGGGCTGCTGCGGAAGCGCCATCCCGACGGGCTTCTCGCGTCACGCACCACGACGTCGTCGCGGGCCACGCAGTCGGCGAGGCTCAGCGCGGCGGTGGGATCGGACGGCACCACGTCCACGAGACGGCGGAATCCGGCGCATGCGTCCTCCCGCCGGTGATCGACGATCGCGAAGAGCGCCGCGGCGCGAAGGCTGTCGGCCGGGGCGAGGCGCCCGCCGAGGGTCGAGGCGATCCGTGCCGCGCGGGACCACGCGATGGCCGAGTCGCCGATGAGCGATCCGGCCTGCGCAAGCCAGAGATCGCCCGCGGGGTCCTCCGGGTGCGCCGCCACAAACGGCTCCAGGGCCCGCCTCGCGGCGTCGAGGTCGAGCTGCGCCAGCGCGGCGCGGGCCGTGCCGATCGCGGGATCGGCGGCCGGACCGGGCGGGGCGGCAGGCGGACGCGCGCCGACGGCGTCGCGGGCTCCGGGCCGCAACCACATCGCGGCGGCGGCGACCACTACCGCCACCGGGATGAGCGCCCAACGGGACCACAGGCGCCTCCGCACCGCAGGTGGGCCGCGCCCAGAGAGCGCGGCGGACAGCTCGGCGGCTGTCTGGAACCGGTCGGCCGGAACGCGCTCGAGGGTGTGCGCGACGACGGCGGCGAGGTCGTGCGGGACGGTCGCGCGCAGCTCGCGGATCGGCGGCGCAGCGGCCGCCAGGCGCCGAGCGATCACGGCCTGCGGGGTCGGCCCGACGAACGGGGGCACACCGGCGAGCATCTCGAACAGGACAGAGCCCAGGCTGTAGATGTCGCTGCGCGCATCGACCGCCCGGTCGCCGGTCGCCTGCTCCGGACTCATGTACGCGGGTGTCCCGACGGCGAGCCCGGTCGACGTGAGTCGATCGCTGGCTGCCTCGACCACGGCGCGGGCGATGCCGAAGTCGGCCACGAGCGCCTGGTCGCCGGCCAGCAGGATGTTCTCGGGCTTGATGTCCCGGTGGACGATACCGTGAGCGTGCGCGTAGGCGAGTGCGCCGGCCACGTCCGTCGCGATGCGCACGGCGTCGGCGACGGGTAACTGGCGCTCGCGCTCCAGCCGCGCGCGCAGCGACTCGCCGTCGACGAACGGCATCACATAGTACGGCACGTCCTCGACGATGCCGGAATCGTAGAGCGGGACGATATGTGGATGCTGGAGCCGAGCGGTGAACCGCATCTCGCGCAGGAACCGGTCATGGCTCACGGCCCCCGCAAACTCGGCCCGGAAGAGCTTGATCGCGACCAGTCGCTCATGCACGACGTCGCGGGCGAGCATGACGACCGCCATGCCCCCGCGCCCGAGCTCCCGTTCGATCGTGTACCGCTCGGCGATGGTGATCACGCCGCACGCCGCAGCCGATGCATCGTCCACACGCCCGCTCCCTCGGCGCCGGAGTACTACAGTACTATGTCCCAAGTGCCGGAGCCACGACGCGACCATGAGCTTGCCAGTCCCGCCCGGGCGGGCGGCAGCCGGGCTCGGCCGCGCCCTCGTCAGCACGTCCTGCTCCGGTGTCGAGTAACGGAGGCACTATGCGAGAGAACTCGAGGCAGGGCAAGCGCAGGACGACGTCGGACGCGCAGACACAATCGCACGAGCGGTCGCACGTGCCGTCGCACGTGCCGTCGGAGACGCGGTCGCAGGCGCGGTCGCAGGCACCGTCCACGAGCGGTCCGCGGACGACGGTCCCCACACGGGAGGCCCCGGTCCGCTCGGGTCCTGCGTCCGGCTCGCGGGCGCCCGGTGCGCCGGCGGGGGGCCGCGCGCCCGTGCCGGACGGGATCGTGGAGACGCGCACCGCGCCCGTGCCCAGCGTGCCGCGGCCCGGAGAGCCGCGCCCACGCGTCAGCCGGGCAGCGGCCGCGGCGGCGGGCAGCGGCGTGGCGTATCACGGTGGGCCACTCATCGCGCACGTCGAGGTCACCGCGTTCTACTGGGGGTCCGCCTGGTCCGACCCCGGGCTCAGCGCCCTCGCGTCCCAGCTCAATCGGTTCTTCGCCGATTTCACGGCTGGCCTTCCGAACATCGGCTCCCCGCTCGACCAACTGGCCGAGTACAGCCAGGGGAGCTACGTGATCGGCCGTGGGTCCTTCCGCGCGCCGGGGCGATTCGTCACCCCGGCGATCACCCCCGATCCCGGCGCGACGGTGGACGACTCGGCGATCCAGAAGCTCCTGCCGCAGCTACTCGCGGCGTTCGCGATCACGCCGGACTCCGGCTCCCTGTTCGTCCTCTTCACCCCGCCGAACGTGACGGTGACGATGGGCAGCTCGGCGTCCTGCAAGCAGTTCTGCGGGTACCACGGCAACGCGGGCGGCATTCACTACGCCGTCATGCCGTACCCGTGCGCCCAGGGATGCACCGGCTCGATGTCGATCTTCGACGCGCTGACGGTGACCGTGTCACATGAGATCTGCGAGGCGGTCACCGACCCCGAGTTCAACGGCTGGTGGGACAGCACCACGACCGGCAACGAGATCGGCGACTTCTGCGCGTGGACCCCGAAGCATTTCGGCCCGTACATGATCCAGGAGGAATGGTCGAACGCCGCCGGCAGCTGCGTGTGACGCCGCACGTCTGACTCCGGGGAGCGGTCACGGCGACCGTGCGGCGCGCCCACATCGCGCGCCGCACGCGGCGGAACGCCGCGGCGGGTGCACAGGATGATCGATCGCTACCGGGCGGTGCTCTCCGCTGCGTAGAGCACCGGGGTGTCGCGGTAGAGCGCGGGACGCGCGCGCTCCAGGTGCTCGACTTTGGGCTTGTCGTTGATGACGATGTAGGCCGCGTCGGGATGGTGGATGTAGTAGTCCTGGTGATAGGACTCGGCCGGATAGAAGCCGCCGAGCGGCGAGACTTCGGTCACGATCGGTGACCGGAACACGTGCGCGGCGGTGAGCTGCTGGATCACCGACTCCGCGGTCGCCTTCTGCTCGGGCGTCGCATACCAGACCGCCGACCGATACTGCGTCCCCTCGTCGGGCCCCTGCCGGTTCTTCTCCGTCGGGTCGTGCGCGATGGTGAAGAAGACGTCGAGCAACTGCGCGTACGTCACCTGCGTCGGGTCGAAGGTCACTCGCACAGATTCGGCGTGCCCGGTCGACCCGGTACTCACGATCTCGTACTCCGCGGTCCGTGCCGCGCCGCCGGTATACCCGGACTCGGCGCTCAGCACGCCGCGGACATGCTCGAACACCGCCTGCACCCCCCAGAAGCATCCCCCCGAGAACACCGCCGTCGCCCGATGCCCGGCGGGCGACACCGCCGCGGCCGACCCCTGGGCCGCGGCACCGCCGGCCGTCCCCGCGACCGCCGCGCCGATCGCGAGCGCGCTGCCGACGAGCCACTGCGTCCAGGTCGGCGTGACAGGAATGGAACGACGAACAGTCGTGAGGGTCGCGAGCGCGCGCATGTGCGTGAGTCCGGATGAAGGAAAGCCACACCGCCACCGTGCGAGGGAGAAGTACCCGCGCGCGCGGAAAGGTTCGCCGACCGCCCTCCTATCCGCGGGCGGCGTGCGCATGGGCGACCATCCCCCGCGGGGGCGCGGGACGGCGCGACATGCCGGGCCGGGCATCGGTGCGGGATGCGAACAACGGGCGGCATGAATGCCGCCCCGGCATTGGTGCGGATGCGGGTCGCGGGCGGCATGAATGCCGCCCCGGCATTGGTGCGGATGCGGGTCGCGGGCGGCATGAATGCC